>DATMPZ010000013.1:0-142367 GCA_035567335.1 Solirubrobacteraceae bacterium | reverse complement strand
TGCATCGCCGCCTCGATGGCGTGCGTGTCATACGGGTTGAGGTTCTTCTCCCCGCTGCGGTCCATGCGCCCCGTCGAGGGGTCGATGCGCTTCTCGACGGCGGCGTCCGGGACCTCCTTCACCAGGACGCATATCTTCATTGCCAGGTCTACTCCTTGGGCTGGGTTGGCTGAATCCTACTCGATCCGGCGGTTGACTGACTGGTCAGTCAGTCGGCCGGGACGGCGCCGCGGATGAAGTCGACGATCGACTGGGTCGAGGCGCCCGGCGTGAACACCTCGGCGACGCCCAGCTCCTTCAGCTCGGGGATGTCCTCAGCCGGAATCGTGCCGCCGACGGTGACCACGACGTCGTCCACCCCTTGCTCGCGCAGGAGCGCGACGATGCGCGGCACGAGCGTCATGTGCGCGCCCGACAGGATCGACAGCCCCACCGCGTCGGCGTCCTCCTGGATGACGGTCTCGACGATCTGCTCGGGCGTCTGGTGCAGGCCCGTGTAGATCACCTCCATGCCCGCGTCGCGCAGCGCGCGCGCGATGATCTTCGCGCCGCGGTCGTGCCCGTCCAGGCCGGGCTTGGCCACGACGACGCGAATCTTGCCGTGGCGGGTCTCGGACGAGGATGGGGATGCGGCGGCGCTCATGACTCCGGCAGACTATTCGCGCGCCTGCACGCGCGTCCCCACGTGCCCCCTGGCGAAACCGCCGAGCCCGCCCAGCGCGGCGGCGCCGGCGAGCCCGGCGAGAATCTTCAGGCGGCGGCCGAGCCGATCCAGATGCACGATCTCCCACCCCTCCTCGTGCGCGATCCGGCGCAGGTCGGCGTCGGGGTTGACGACGACCGGATGCCCGACGGCGCGCAGCATCGGCAGGTCCGACTCGGAGTCGGAGTAGGCGTAGGAGGCGTCCAGGTCGATTGCCTCGCTCGCGGACAGCTCGCGCAGCGACTGCAGCTTGCCGTCGCGATAGTTGAAGGGCCCGGCGGGCCGGCCGGTGTAGCGGCCGTCGACGATCTCCGAGCGCGAGCCGACGCCGCCGTCGAACGACAGCACGTGCGCGAGCAGGTCCGCCATCTCCTGCGAGGCCGCCGTCACGATGTACACGAGCAGGCCGGCGTCCTGGTGAGCCCAGGCGCGCTCGAGCATCTGTGGATACAGCCGCGGCAGCACCCCCGCCAGCACGCGCGGGGACATGCGCGCCAGCACGTGCACGGGCACGCCCGCGATCATCTCCCCCACGCGCTTGCGCACCTCGTCGGCGCGGTCGTCGGTCGAGCCGCGCAGGCGAAAGCGCAGGTTTTCGTACGCGTCGCGCGCCAACCGCCGGCGCGAGATCATGCCCGACTCGTACGCGGCGCGGGCAAAGAAGATCCCCGACGAGCCCGCCATCATCGTCTTGTCGAGGTCGAAGAACGCCGCCGCGCGCGGCGCGCCGGCGGATGGACGGCCGCCGTCGTCGGCCGAATTGACGCTCGGGTCGCCGACCTGCGCGCTCATCGTCCCGAGCGCTCAGACCTTCAAGATCACCGCGTCGCCCTGCCCCCCGCCGGAGCAGATCGCGGCGCAGCCGAGACCGCCGCCGCGGCGGCGCAGCTCGTACACGATCGCGCCGAGGATGCGCGCGCCCGAAGCGCCGATCGGGTGTCCGAGCGCGACGGCGCCGCCGTTGACGTTGACGCGGTCCTCGTCGATGCCGAGCATGCGGATCGAGTTGAGCGTCACCGAGGCGAACGCCTCGTTGATCTCCCACACGTCGATGTCCCCAGGCTGCAGGCCGGCTTTGTCGAGCGCCTTCAGCGCGGCCGAGGCGGGCGTCCTCGCGAGGTAGGCGAAGTCGTCGGCGGACTGCGCGTGGGCGACGATCTCGGCCAGCGCCTCCCTGCCGTTGGCGGTGGCCCATTCCTCGGATGCGAGCACCAGCGCGCCCCCGGCGTCGTTGACGCCCGGCGAGTTGCCGGCGGTGTGCGAGCCCTCCCTGCCGACGAGCCCCGGGAGCTTCGCGAGCACCTCGAGCGTTGTGTCGCGGCGGGGGGCCTCGTCGACCTCGACGACCGTCTCCGCCCCCTTCTTGCCCTTCACGCTCACCGGCACGATCTCCTCCGGCAGGCGCCCCTCGTCGGTCGCGGCCAGCGCGCGCTCGTGCGAGCGCAGCGCCCAGCGGTCGAGGTCGGCGCGAGTGATCTCGAGCTCGTCCGAGACCGCCGTCGCCTCGACGAACATCTGCTTGCCGCTGAACGGGTTGGTGAGGCCGTCGTGGACCATCGCGTCCAGCGCCGTCACATCTCCCATGCGAAACCCGAAGCGCGCGCCCGGGAGCAGGTAGGGGGCCTGCGACATCGACTCCATGCCGCCGCCGACGCCGACCTGGACGTCGCCCGCGCGAATCGCCTGGTCGAGGATCACCGCCGCGCGCATGCCCGAGGCGCAGACCTTGTTGATCGTCTCCGAGGAGACCTCCTTGGGGATGCCGGCCTTGATCTGAGCCTGGCGCGAGGGAATCTGGCCCTGGCCGGCCTGCAGCACCTGGCCCATCACGACGTGCTCGATCTGCTCGGGGGCGACCTGCGCCCGCTCCAGCGCTGCCTCGATCGCGGCGGCGCCCAGCGCCGTCGCGTCCAGCGTCGACAGGCCGCCGCCCATCTTGCCGATGGGTGTGCGCGCGGCGCCGAGGATCACGGTCTTGGGCATGGAACGGGACTCTCCTGAGGTCGGGGGAAACGACGAGAGATCGAGAATGCTAGCGGGGAAGAGACGGCGCGAAGGGCCGGCGGCCACGATCGCCCGACCCGGCGCTGCGCCCCGTGTGCTCGCGAGCGATCTCTCACACGCCGTCCCGGATGGCCCGCGGGACGTATATCCTGCCCGAGATCGTGGAGGTATCGAGCACTACACAACCGGGGGCAGACACCGACGCCGACACGATCGCGGTGGGAGTGTTCGAGGGCGAGGACCCACCCGCGGATACCCCCTCCGAGCTGGCCGAGCTGGTGAGCTCCGGCGAGGCGCGACGCTCGCTGAAGTCCCTCGGCCTGACGCACGCCCAGGGCAGGCGCTGGCTGGTCGTGGGGCTGGGCAAGCGCGAGGAGCTCACGTCCGAGCGCGCTCGGACGGTGGCGGCGGCGATGCACGCGCGCGCGCTCGAGCTCGGCACGCGTGTCCTCTGCGCCCAAGCGCCCGCCGGGACCGGCGTCGAGATAACGGCGGCGCTCGTCGAGGGCGCGATCCTGGCGGACTACCGCTTCGAGCGGCACAAGTCGGCCACGTCCGACGCGGATACCGGCGAGGGCCCGCCGCCCCCCAAGCGACTGGAGGGACTGATCATGTCCGCCCCGGATGCGGCCGGGAGCGGCGAGGATGGGCGGGGAGGCAGCGCGGAGCTGGAGACGTTCGTGCGCGACGCAGCGCTCGTGGCCGAGGCGGCGAACGCCGCCCGCGACCTGCAGAACCGGCCCGCCAACGATCTGACGCCGACCGCTCTTGGCGAGTACGCCGTCGGGCTGGCCGGGGAGATCGAGGCGCTGTCGGTCGAGGTGGAGGGACGTGGCGCGATCGCCGCGCGCGGGATGGGCGCGTTCGCCGCGGTCGCCCAGGGCTCAGAGCAGGAGCCGGCGCTGATCGTCCTGCGCTACGAGCCCCCGGGCGGCGCCGTCGAGGGCTCGCCGACGCTGGGGTTCGTCGGCAAGGCGGTGACGTTCGACAGCGGCGGCATCTCGCTGAAGCCCGGCGCGAAGATGGCGGAGATGAAGTTCGACATGTCCGGCGGCGCCGCCGTGATCGAGGCCGTCGCCGCGATCGCCCGCCTGGGGCTCCCGGTGAAGCTCCTGGCAGTCGTCGGGGCGACCGAGAACCTCCCCAGCGGCCGCTCGGTCAAGCCGGGGGACATCGTGACCGCTCAGAACGGCAAAACGATCGAGGTCAACAACACCGACGCCGAGGGGCGGCTCGTGCTGGCCGACTGCCTGTGCCACGCGGTCGGCCTCGGAGCGGAGCGGATCGTCGACCTCGCGACGCTCACCGGCGCGGTGATCGTCGCGCTCGGCTCGACCTACTCGGGGATGATCTCAAACGACGACGAGCTCGTGCAGCGGATCACCGCAGCGGGCTCGAGGACGGGAGAGATCGTGTGGCGGCTGCCGCTGCACGAGGAGTACGACGAGCTGATCAAGGGCACCTACGGCGATCTCGACAACGCGCCCGAAGGTCGCAAGGCGGGCACGATCGTGGGTGGGGCGTTCCTGTCGAACTTCGTCTCCGAGACGCCCTGGGCACACCTCGACATCGCCGGCTCAGCCTGGGATCTCGGCCGCGCCTACGTCGGCAAGGGCGCCTCGGGTTATGGCGTGCGCCTGCTGGTCGAGCTCGCCCGCTCGTACTGTGCGTAGCCTCGTTCCGTCCGCGGCCGCTGACGTTCAGCGATGCCGAACGACCGTGTTCTAACGTGGCTCCAGCACGACCAGCGGGATCTCGCGCTGGGTGCGGCGCTGGTAGTCGTCATAGCCGCCGTACACGCCGATCATCAGCGCCCACAGTCGCGCGCGCTCCTCGGCGGTGGCCACGCGCGCGTGCACGTCCCGGCGGTGAGAGCCCACCTGCACCGTGGTGTCGGGGTGTGTCACGAGATTGTGAAACCACGCCGGATTCTTTGGATAGCCACCCTTGGACGCCACCAGGATCAGGTTCTGCCCGTCCTCGCCGTAGACGAGCGGACTCGTGCGGCGGGTTCCACTCTTGGCGCCGACATGGTCGAGCAGCAGGGTCGGCGGCGCGCCCGGGAAGCGATGCCCGATCATGCCGTGGGTCGCGCGGTAGATCGTGGCGTGACCGCCCATCAGCCGCCGCAGCAGCGGCCAGTTGCGGTCGGCCCAGCTCAGGTAGTCCATCCGGTGAACCCTACACGCGTGCGCCCGGCTCTCGTCGAGCAGCGCACTGCCCGAGCCTGCTCAGGGAGACGGCGTCGACGATGCCTCGGCGTCGCCCGCCCGCTCCAGCAGCGCCGTCGCGGCGCTCGCGGGATCCAGGCGCCGGGCGACGACCTCGTCGAGCAGGCGCTGGAACTCGGCGTCCTCGCCCAGCTCCTGCTCCAGGCGCCGGCGCAGGCGGGCAGTGGCGATCGCGAGCACCTCGCCGCGCAGGTTGCGCCGGCGGCGCTCCTGGAGCTGACCGGCGGCGAGGATGTGCGCGCGGTGCTCGTCCAGACGCTCCACCAGCTCCGGCACGCCCGTGCCGTGGGCGGCCTCGGTCTTGACGATCGGCACGCGCCAGTCGCCGCGCTGGCCGATCTCCGATCGGTCCTCGGGCAAGCGATCGAGGTTGGCGAGCGAGAGCACAGATCGAATCTCGCGCACCATCGTGTCGGTCAGCGGATGGTCGGCCTTGTTGATGGCAATGATGTCCGGGATCTCCATCACGCCCGCCTTCAACGCCTGGATCGAGTCGCCCGAGCCGGGCATCAGCACGAGCACGATCGTGTCGGCGTGATCGATGATGTCGATCTCGGCCTGACCGACGCCCACCGTCTCCACGAACACGTCCTCGCGCCCGGCCGCGTCGAGCAGCAGCGCGGCCTGCAGCGCCGCCTCGGACAGCCCGCCGAGCGCGCCCCGGTTGGCCATCGAGCGGATGAACACGCCCGGGTCGAGAAAGTGCTCGCCCAGGCGAATGCGATCGCCCAGCAGCGCGCCCTGCGTGAACGGCGAGGACGGGTCGATCGAAAGCACTCCCACGGTGCGCCCCGCCTCGCGCCGCGCCTTGGTGAGCGCGCCGATCAGCGTCGACTTGCCGACGCCCGGCGGCCCCGTGAAGCCGACCACGGCGGCGGCGCCGGTGTGCGGATAAACCTCGCGCACGAGCGCCCAACCCTCGGGACGGTCGTCCTCGACGAGGGAGATCGCGCGCGCCAGCGCGCGGCGATCGCCTGAGAGCAGGCGTTGGGCGAGGTTGGTCTCGGTCATCGCGGGCGCAATCATCGCAGGGCGCGGTCCGCCGAACCCTTGGGACGAACCCTTACGATGCGGCGCGATGGAGCCCCCGCTCACCGAACCAGCCATCCAGGCGCCCCTCGAGGAGATCGCCGACGCCCTGCGCCGCGCGCCTGAGCCCTTGCACGGCGGACCATCGACACTGCTGCGGTTCATGCGCCAGAACAACATGCTCAACCGCCATTACGCGCGGCTGCTCGTGCGCTATGTGCTGCTCAAACTGCGTTACGGCCGTCGCCTGCGGACGGACGGCGTCTGCTTCGTGTGCCCGGGGGTCAAGCTCGAGATCGGGCGGAACGCGACGCTGCGAATCGGCCGCTGGGCGTGGATCGGCAACGACACCAAGATCCGCGTCCATGAGGGCGAAGTGAGCATCGGCGCGAAGACAGTGATGGGCCAGGAGTGCACGATCTCCGCCTACCAGCGCGTGGAGATCGGGCGCGAGAGCATTCTCGCCGACCGCGTGATGCTGATCGACTTCGACCACGGCGTCGTCGAGGTCGAGCGCCCGATCCGCCTGCAGGGCATCTACAAGCGCGACGTCCACGTCGGGCACAACGTCTGGATCGGCTACGGCGCCTGCATCCTGCGGGGCGTCACCGTCGGCGACAATGCGATCCTCGGCACGAGCGCGGTGGTGACGAAGGATGTCCCGGAGAACGCCGTCGTCGGGGGCATCCCCGCGCGAATTCTCCGCATGCGCGAGACGCCCCGCTCGCTGCGCTGGGAGTGACCCGCCCGCGTGGGGGCAGGAGCGGCCTACCGGTGCCCGTGATGCCCGTGCTTCCGCGCCCGCTCGCTTAGCACGACCGACGCGTATTGCGTGGCTCCGCCGATCACCGACACGCGGGCGGTAGCCGAAAGCTGGTGGCGCCTCGCCCTGGCGAGCGCGTTCTTGCCGGCATGGGTAAGACGAACGAAGATCGTGGCGCTCTGGCCTGCGGCCAGCGCATAGGACCCCCTGGCCAGGACGATCGTCTCCCGCCTGGACCTCGTCCTCCCGTGATGGCGGTGCTTGACCACGATCTGCTCGGTCAGTTCGATCGTTCCCGCGCAGGTCGAGCCGGCACAGATGAGCGGCACCCTCGCCGAGCCTCCGGACACGATGAGCTTGGTACTCGGGAGTTCAACGATCGGACTGGGTGGCGGTGGCGGCGGGGTCGGCACCGTCAGGGTGTTGCTCACAGCGCTGGCGCTGCCGTGTTTGTTCGTCGCGGTGACCTTGCAGGCCAGTCCTGTGCCCTCATCGGCCGTCTGGACGACGTACGTGCGCCCGGTCGCACCGGCGATCACAGCGCCGTTGCGCAGCCACGTGTGGGTGAATGTGGGTGTGGGTTCACCCGTCCACGACCCATTCGCGCACGACAGCGTCTGCCCCACCGCTGGCGTTCCCGACACGACCGGCCCCGCGGCGTTTACCGGTGCCTTGCGCACCAACGCCGCGTTGATCACCGGCGTCGTGCTCCCCTGGTTGGCCGTCACCAGATTGGCGCTCGCGAAGGTTGGCTCGTTGTTGTAGTACTGCGTTATGTATTCGTCAGCAGGCCCGCCTGGGCCTTCGAATTCGACCTTGTAGGTGCCGTTCCCCAAGCCGAGGATCGTGTATTCGCCATTCGCGTTGGTTTCGGTGAATCCCCCGAACCCTTCTTCGCCACCCACTATCCCATACGCAGATACAGACACTTTCGCGAGCGGTTTGTGCGTCACCGCATCCGTCACCGTACCCGAGATCTTGCCGCCTTCCTGGAGTGTTGCGTTGATCCCCGACTTGGTTTTTCCTTCGGTGACCGAAACTTGCTTTGCTCCGCTGAGGAGAGCAGCACCTTCGTAGTACTGAGGGACGAAGTTAAGACCGAAACCATTTTCCGGATAGAATTCAACCGTGTAGGAGCCCGTCGCCAGCCCTGTCACTTTGTATTCCCCACCGGCTCCGGTGACCGTCGAGCTCCCGAAGAATTCTGGTCCTTCACCGGCTGTGAACACGAAGATGCCAACGTGTTCCAACCCACCGGCGCCCGCACCGGTCACCGTACCCGAGATCGTGCCGCCTTCGTGCAGTTCCGCATCGATTCCTGTCGTGGTTTTCGCTTCTTCGACCGGAACCGGGGTCGCTTCGGAGAACGAGGACTTTCCGCTGTAGAACTGCGGAGCGTAAATGCTGCCACGGCCCGGTTCAAACTTCACCCTGTAGGAGGCGGCCGCCAAGCCCGTCACTTCGTATTCGCCATTCGCATTGGTGGTGGCAAACCCAGCGAATTCCCGACCGGCGGAGATCACCAAAACATTCACGTTTTCAACGCGTTTGCCCCCCGCTTCGACCGTGCCCGAGATTCGGCCGGTTCCTCCCGCCGCAAGAACGGTCGGGGCAAGGATGAGCAGCGCGACGCAACCCAGCAGCGCTGCAAGCGCCCAGCGAGCCCTGACGCTTCTCATGCGCAGATCCATATGCCGGACCCTAACAGACGCAAACGACGAAAGTTGCGGTTCGTTCACGGCGCGAGCAGAACAGACGGATCGGCATGGACCGCCAGCTCGCGCAGGCCCTCCGCGCTCGACCCGGGCCCATCCGCCAGCGCCCGTGCGAGCGCGACGCGGTGGCCGTCAAAGCGCTCCCGCGCATAGGGGACGGCGAGACCTCGGGAGATCATGAACGCCCAATCGCTGGCCTGCAGCGCGAGCAGCTCGCGCACCGCGGCGGGGCCGGCACGCCCGTCCACGACGGCCGCAAAGGCCTGGAACTCGGCTGCGCGCGTGGCGAACGCCATGTCGGCGACGGCGGGACCCGACCAGGTGGAGAGACCGCCACCGGCGCCCCAGCTGCTCGCCTCATCCCACGCCACGTCGCCGACCGGCGCCGGCGCGAAGCGGTCGAGCGCATCGTCCAGGCGCACGAGCTCGAGACCCTGGGTGGCGCACTCCTCGACGACGGCCTGGAGCCAGTGCAGGCCCTCATACCACCAGTGACCGAGCAGCTCGGTGTCCAGGGCGCAGACCGCGAGCCCGCCGCCGGGCAGACCGTGACCGTCGCGGCGCAGGCGCTCGCGGGTGCGGGTCACGAAGTCCGCCGCGTGTTCGCGCGCACGAGCGAGCGCCGGCTCGTGGTCGTACGAATCGCCGTCGTTGCGCCAGGGTTGGTGGTGGTGGACGGTGTGGCGGTGGTAGTCGCGGTAGGCGCCGTCGGCGGGATAGCCGGCGTCGCTCCACACGAGCGAGATCGTGGCGCGATCGATTCCGAACAAGGCGATGCCTGAATCGGATACGAGCGGTTGCAGGTGCTCGCGCGCGCCGAGACCGTGGCGGCGGGTGAGCTCCACGCAGGCGCCGCGCACCCCGGCGGCGACCAGGATCGGCTCCAGGTGGGGCGCGTGGGCGCACTCCGGCAGCCAGAACCCCCCGCTCCAGTCCTCGGCCCTGCCGACCCTGTCGTTCTGGCCCGCGCCATCCCCGTGCCCATCCTCCCCGCGCTGTGATCTGCCGCCGCCGAAGCGGTCCAGGTGCGAGGCGATCCCGGTCTGCACCTGCAGGCGCGCGCCGGCGTCGGTGGCGAGCAGCGGCAGGACGGCGTGGGTGGCGCAGGACGTCCAGCGCGCATGCGGCGCAAATGCCTGCAGCAGGTCTCCCCCACGCGCCGCCATGCGCTGCGCGGCGTGCTCGTAGTCAGCGCTCCAGGCCCGTTCCAGCTCGGCGGCAAGGTCGGGATGGCCACCGGCGCGCAGCCCGGAGGCGTCCTCGGCGTGGGTGAAGCGGCGGGTGCCGTCGATGAAGCCGTGGAAGCGCTCGGCGAGACCGGGCGCGCCCAGCTGATCGCACAGGACCGGCGTGATCGAGAGCGTCACTGGCGGATCGCGCGAGTCGAGCAGGTCGAGCAGCGGCAGGTAGCAGCAGGCGATCGCCTCCCACAGCCACTCCTCGCCGAACGGCCACGTGCCGAAGCCCTCGACGTAGGGCATGTGCGTGTGCAGCACGATCGCGAGCGCGCCGCCATCGCGCCGGCGGGCACCGCGCCTGGATGGCGTGGTCGGGGAGCCGGTGCTCGCCGATCGGCGGCTCACGAGCAGCAGACCGCGACGAAGTCCAGCGCCCGATTCAGGTCGGCCTCGCCTGACGGGCGCAGCGCGAAGTCCGACGCGGAGATCGCCGGGGTGAAGCGGTCATAGAACGGTCGGGTCAGGCGCAGGCGCGGGTGAATCGAGTCCCAGCCGGCGCGCAGCGCGAGCTCGTGCAGGCGCAGCTTGCGCGCATGGAACAGCCCGTACAGCGAGACGGAGGAGAACGTGGCGCGACACAGCTCTTCGAACTCGGACGCGCGGTACTCGTGGACGTGCCATGGATTATCCGAGCGCGGCGCGCCCGCCGGGGCGAGTGTGAGAACGTTGGGCGTGGAGACGAACACGGTTCCGGAGGTCTGGGACGCGCTCACCAGAGAGCGGAAGCGCTTGAGCACCGCAACCGGGTCCTGCAGGTGCTCGATCGTCTGCAGGAACACGACCGCGTCGGCGGGCGCGGAGAACGTCTCGACGAGATCGCGCTCGAAGCGCAGATTGGGGCGGCGATAGCGCAGCCGTGCGTGCTCGTGCACCTCGGGGTTGGCGTCTACGCCGACGACCTCGGCGGCGGCGTGCGCGAGCACATCCGAGCCGTAGCCCTCGCCGCAGGCCATGTCGATCACGCGCCGCCCGGATACACGGGCGGCGATCCACTCGTACACGGCGAGATGGCGGCGAAACCAGTAGTTCTCGGCGGGCACGTCCGGGAGCGTGCGCTCGCCCGTCAGCTCCAGCGGGGGGACGCCGTGCGGCTGATCGCGCTGGGCGTAGGGCGGCAGGGACACGGCGCGCGAGTATATGGTCCGCCTCGTGCCACCCACCCTGACAGCGCAGGAGATCCGCGACGTCAACACGCGCTACCACGACGTGGCGGCCGATCACTATGACGCCAAGTGGGGGATCGATTTCGGGGAGCTGGGCGGTGAACAGGTGCTGGGGAAGGTACGCAAGGCGCTCGGCGACGGCGCCCCGACCCACTTTCCGAGGGCGCTGGAGATCGGCGCGGGGACGGGTTACTTCACGCTGAACATGTTGCGCGCGGGGTTGATCGGGCAGGCGACGTGCAGCGACATCTCGCCGGGCATGCTGAGCACGCTGCAAGCGAACGCCAAACGCCTCGGCCTCGAGGTGCAGACCGAGCCTGCGGACGCCGAGCGGCTGCCGTTTGCGGACGCGAGCTTCGACCTCGTGTTCGGGCACGCGGTGCTGCACCACATCCCCGACCTGGAGCGGGCGCTGGCGGAGTTCGCGCGTGTGCTGGCGCCCGGCGGGACGATCGTGTTCGCTGGGGAGCCCTCGCGTTACGGCGATCGTCTCGCGGGCGTGCCCAAGCGCGCGGCCGTTGCCCTGGCGCCGATGTGGCGCCGTGCGATCGGAGCGCGGCCCGCTCCCCTCGCGGAGGGTGGAGCGTCGCCGGATGCGGCGCTGGAGGTGTTCGTGGACGTGCACGCGTTCGCCCCGGCCGAGCTCACCCGCGCCGCCAGGAGCGCGGGCATGGTGGACGTGCGCGTGCGCGGCGAGGAGCTGCTCGCCAACTGGTTCGGCTGGACCAACCGCACGCTGGAGGCGACGGCCGACCCGCGCGACGTACCGTGGGGTTGGCGCCAGTACGCCTACCGCGGATATCTGCTCCTGCAGGGTCTGGACCGCAGCCTGCTGGAGGGGCGGCTGCCGCCGGCGGTGTTCTACAACCTGATGCTCTGCGCGCGCACGCCGGCCTGAGAAACACGCCTCAGCCGACCGACCCGAATATTTCCGACCAATTGGAAATCGGTCGGCAGACGGCAATACACTGCCGCGCATGCTCGACCGCACCGAGGGGTTTCCGCTGTTCCCGCTGGGGATCGTCGCGCTGCCCACCGAGAGTGTGCCGCTGCACGTATTCGAGGATCGCTACAAGCGCATGATCGAGGAGTGCCTGGAGCACGAGCGCGAGTTCGGGATCGTGTGGCTGTCCGAGGAGGAGCTCAAGCCGATTGGCTGCGCCTGTGCGATCGAGCGCGTGCTCGAGCGCGACGAGGACGGAAACATGGACATCGTCGTGCGCGGAACCCAGCCGTTTCGGTTGATCGAGCGCCAGGACGACTACCCCCATCCGGCGGGGATCGTCGAACCGCTGCAAGACTCCGAGGAGGAGCCCGACCCCGATATCGCGCAGACGGCGCGCGAGCTGTACGCCGAGCTGGTCGAGCAGGCGACGGACAAGCGTCTGAGCGTGGAGGAGCTGGCGGGGCTCGACGCATACGCGATGGCGAGCACGGTCGAGTTCGGACCCGACGGCAAGCAGGAGCTGCTGGAGCTGCGCTCGGAGAATGCGCGCATGCGCCTGCTCACGCTGCTGTTCAGGGCCGCGATCAAGCGGCTGGAGCTGGTGGACCGTGCCCAGGCGCGCGCCCGCTCGAACGGCAAGGTCCGGTTCGGCTGAGCGTCCTGGGCCCTATGCCACCGGCTCGGGCAGGTGGCAATCCTGCTGGGCCACCTGCAGCACGAACAACGCCAGGTTGCGCAGCACCTTGGGCTGCGCTGAGGAGTCGTCGGCGAAGGAGGCGCTGCCGGATTCGTCGCGCACGCGGTAGGCGAACACCGAGCCGGGGCGGGGGGGCAGCGAGAGGTGTTCGCTCGCGGGCGTGCGGAGTTCTTCCTGCAGCGCGCGCGCCTGGATGAGCTGAGGGTCGCTCAACGCCGGCTCGCGGGCGCCGTTGCAGCGCAGGCCGCCCTGTTCGTCGATCAGCAGCGTCAGCCGCCCGCCGGGACCGGAGCGTTCGACGACGAACAGATCGGGCGGCTTCACGCCCGCACAGCCCGCGAGCACGATCGCGAGCGCGAGCAGACTCATACAGGCGCCGAGCGCCGCTACGTGTATGGCGCTCGCGCGACCCCCGCGCCGGTGCGCCGCGGGAAGCGCATCCCGGCCGCGAGCGCAGCTCATGCGCTCACCGCGACGCCGCCTCGGCGCGGGTCGCCGGCGCCGGTGAGCCGCCCTTCGGAGCTGTGCACCGCCTGGACGCCGCCGAAGAACAGGTTCAGCGCGTGAAATCGCACGACCTCGCGCTCGGGGTGCAGCGCGTGCACCGAGGACATGTCGATGCCCGGCTCGTGGTAGACGATCCCGTCCTCGAAGTGCGCTCGCGGGGCGTCGACGGCGTCGCGTGCGCCGAGGCCGTGGTCGACGACGCCGACGATCGTCTGCAAGATCGCGGAGCGGATGCGGTTGGAGCCGGCGCTGCCCAGCACCAGCTCGACGGCGCCACCGATCGACCGATCGGAGATCAGATGCTGGCCGATTGGAGATCCCATTCGATGTCCAATCGGTCGATCGTCCAGCCGGGATCGCCGATCGTCCAGCAGCACGATCGACGGCGCCATCATGCTCGGCATCCGCCGGCCCGGCGGATGGCGGTGAAAGCCCAGCGGGTTGAGATCCTCCTCGCCCATGACGTTGTTGACGTGGATGCCCGTGCCGGGCACGACCACGCCCGAGCCCTCGCCGTTGGTGCACGTGACGCTACACGCCCGCCCGTGAGAGTCGAGCACTGAGATGTGCGTCGTGGAGCCCAGTCTCGCCGCGAGAAACCGCTCCAAGAAGCCGTCCTGGGCGAGTCCCTCCACGAACTGGGGGGTGCGTCGCTCGGCCTGCGCCGATTCCATCGCGACGAGCACGTCCTGCAGGCGCGGCGGCTGCGGGCCGCGGTCGAGCAGCGCCAGCGAGTAGGCGAGCAGCGTGCCGCCGGCCGAGGGCGGCGGGTTGGTGAGGACGGTGCGGTCGCGGTAGCCGACCCGCACCGGCTCGCGCTCGATCGCCCGGTAACAGGACAGCTCGGCCGCGTTCAGCGAGCCCCCGCGCGCCCACAGCCACTCGCATACCGCGCGGGCGATGTCGCCGCGGTAGAACGGCTCCGCGCCGTCTGCGCCGAGGCGATCGAGGGCGTCGCCGAGGTCGGGGTTGCGCAGCAGCTCGCCCTCGCGCAGCACGCGTCCCGCGGGCGCCCACAGCGCGGCGCACTCGGGCGTGGAGGTGAGCAGGTCGGCGAGGATCTTCGCGACATACGCCTGGCCCGCGTTCAGCGTCACCCCCTCGCGCGCCGCGCGCGCGGCGGGGGCGCTCAGACGCTCGAGCCCCATCGTCCCCCAGCGCTCCACGGCGGCGCACACGCCCGCGGGCGTCCCGTACACCCCGCAGGAGGCGGGACCGATGTAGAACACCTGGACGGCGTCGCCGAAGGACACGTCCACCGCGTCGAGCTCCGCCGCGCCGCCATCCCGCCGGCGCGCGGGCGCCTGGACGAAGAAGTCCAGCAGCACCGGCTCCTCGCCGGCGCCCGCGACGAGCATGTGCCCGCCCGCCCCCAGCCCGGTGAGCAGCGGCTCGGCCGCGAACGACATAAGCATCGCGCCGACCGCGGCGTCGACCGCATTGCCCCCGGCGCGCAGCACTTCCGCCCCGGCTTGGGCCGTCAAGGGGTGCCCGGCGGCGATGACCCCGTGCTCAGCCGTATCGCTCATGTCAGAGCGATACCACAACGCTCAGCGTGGGATGAACTCCGGTACGTCCATCTCGTCCACAGCCAAAGTCGCCCGGCGCGGCGCGTGCGCCGGTCGCGGAGGTCCGCTGGTGCGGCGCACGCGCGGCTCGCCCGCGGGCTCCTGCAGGCCGCCGATGTCGCGCGCGATCTGGCGGCGAGCGTCGCCGTAGCCGGTGGCGACGACCGTGACCCACACCTGGTCGTCGAGCTTGTCGTCGACCATCGCGCCGAAGATGATGTTGGCGTCGGGGTGGGCGGCCTCGGAGACGGCCTTGGCGGCCTCGTTGACCTCCCACAGCGACAGGTCGCGCCCGCCGGTGATCGACAGCAGGATCGAGTGGGCGCCGTCCATCGAGGTCTCCAAGAGCGGCGAGGCGACGGCCTGCATCGCGGCGTCCACGGCGCGGGACTCGCCGCCGACGCCCATGCCGATGCCGAGCAGCGCGGCGCCGGCGTCGGACATGATCGTGCGCACGTCGGCGAAATCGAGGTTGATGAGGCCCGGGAGGGTGACGAGGTCGGAGATGCCCTGCACGCCCTGGCGCAGCACGTCGTCGGCGACGCGGAACGCCTCGACCATCGCGGTCTGCTTGTCGAGCACCGTCAGCAGGCGGTCGTTGGGGACGACGATCAGCGTGTCGACCTCCTCGGCCAGCGCGGCGATGCCGTGCTCGGCCTGCTCGGAACGGCGCGCGCCCTCGAAGCCGAAGGGCTTGGTCACGATCGCGACCGTGAGCGCGCCGACTTCGCGCGCGATCCGCGCCACGATCGGCGCGGCGCCGGTGCCGGTGCCGCCGCCGGCGCCGGCGGTGATGAAGATCATGTCAGAGCCCTTGAGGAGCGCCTTGACGCGGTCGTAGTCCTCCATCGCGGCCTGCCGGCCGACGGCGGCGTCCGAGCCGGAGCCCAGCCCGCGGGTGATCTCCGCGCCGATGTGCAGGGTGATGTCGGCGGTGGACTGCGCCAGCGACTGCTGGTCGGTGTTGACGGCGAGGAACTCGACGCCCTCGACCTCGGCCTCGACCATGCGGTTGACGGCGTTCACGCCGGCGCCGCCGACGCCGAGGACCCTGATCCGCGGCTGGCCGACGGGACCGTCGGAGTAGGCGGAGGAGGGCGAGTCGCGCTCGTAGTCGTCCATGACCGGCCGCGCGCCGCGCGCCGTATCGCCGGTGGGCGCGTCGTGAGCGCGATCCATGAGACTGGCGGGGATCTCGGCGGAGAAGGCCTGCTTCAGGCGGTCCTTGGGCGTGGGGACGCTCGCGCCGGAGGAGCGCCTGCCCGCGGAGCGCTCGCCCGCGGGGGGCTCTGCCGCGGAGCGGTCCAGCGCGGGATGGGGAGCGCCGCGCTGCTCGCGCGCGGCCGCGGTCTGCGACTGCAAGGCGCCGTCGTCGGCGCCGGACGCGGGCGCCGAATCGGCGCCCGCTGGCTCCTCGCCTTCGGTCTTGCGAAAGAGGGCCGCGAGCGGCCCTTCGCGCATCGATGCGCGTTTGGGATTGCTCATGAGGGCGACCTCATGAGTGAGGCCGATCAGGATCAGGACTTGCCATGTGCGAGAACCTCCTGGGCGAGTTGCCGGTAGGACTGCGCGGCCACCCCGTCGGGCTCGTACTTGAGCACCGACATGCCCTTGACGGGCGCCTCCGCGAAGCGCACCGTCTTGCGGATGCGCGAGGCGAACACACGGTCGCCGAAGTTCTCCTCGAGAATCTCGATCGCCTCCTTGGCGTGAATCGTGCGCGAGTCGACGAGCGTGGGCAGGATGCCCTCGATGTCGACGTCGGGATTCAAGTTCTCGCGGATCATGGCGAGCGTGTTCTGCAGCTGGATGAGTCCACGCATGGAGAGATACTCGCATTGCACGGGGACGATCACCTTGTTCGCCGCAGTGAGGGCATTAATCGTCAGCAAGCCAAGGCTCGGAGGAGTGTCGATGCAGATGAAGTCGTAGTCCTCCATGATCGGCTCGAAGGCCTTCTGCAGCGAGCGCTCGCGGCCGATCATCGTGGACATCGCGATCTCCGCGCCGGCGAGGTCGATGGAGGCGCAGGCGACGTCGATCTCGCGCTTGCGGATCACCTCGCGGATCGAGACGTGGTGCACGAGCACGTCATACATCGACTGCTCGATCGTGTCGGGGTCGATCCCCTGGGACATCGTCAGGTTGCCCTGCGGGTCCATATCGACGCAGAGCACGCGGTGACCCTCCTCCGCGAACGCGGCGGCGAGGTTGAGCGTGGTGGTCGTCTTGGCGACGCCGCCCTTCTGGTTGGCGAACGCGATGACCTTGGCAGTGGGCACGGGAGGCTCCTGGTTAGCTGGAAAGCCGCTGTCCGGTGGGTATTCGCATGCGCGTGCGCGATTCCTGCATGCTCACGCTCGGTTTGCGGCGATGTGTCCGCGGGCGCGGGTGGGCACGGCGGGGCTGTGGGTGGGTGAGCCATAGCCGGTCGTCTCATCGGTTGCGGTCCAAGCCGCTCACCACAGTGGCCGGCATAACGGAAGCGGAGCGCCGGACGGCGAACCCATAGCATCGTCGCGGATGGCTACGCGCGCGGCGAAACAGCTGAGGGAACGGCTTCAGGGCAAGCGCGTGGTGGTGTGCGTGGGCTCGGGAGGCGTGGGCAAGACGACGGTGTCGGCGGCACTCGCGCTGGGGTTGGCGATGCGGGGCGCGAGGGTGGCGGTCGTGACGATCGACCCGGCCAAGCGGCTGGCGGCGGCGTTGGGGCTGGATGGGCTCGCGAGCGAGCCGCGGCGGATCGACCCGGAGCTCATACGCAGCCAGAAAGTGCGGGTCAAGGGGGAGCTGTGGGCGATGATGCTGGACGCCAAGCGCACGTTCGACGAGATCGTCACGCGGCTGGAGTCAGACCCCGAGCGGTTGCGCACGATCTTGGAGAACCCCGTCTACCGCGAGCTGTCGACGGCGGTGGCGGGGTCGCACGAGCTGAGCGCGATCGCGAAGCTGTACGAGTTGCATGAGGAGCACGAGTTCGACACGATCGTGCTCGACACACCGCCCTCACGCAATGCGCTGGACTTTCTGAATGCGCCCACACGGCTGCTGGGGTTCCTGGAAGGGCGCGCGCTGCAGGTGTTCCTCGCGCCGAGCGGGCTGACCGCAAAATTGTTCGGGCGCGGGACGGGGATCGTGTTCGGGATCTTCGCACGCGTGACGGGCATCGACATGATGGGCGAGCTGTCGCGGTTCTTTGGCTCGCTGACGGGCGTGATCGACGGGTTCGGCGAGCAGACGCGGGGCGTGGCCGAGCTGCTGCGCTCGCCGGGGACGGCGTTTGCGATCGTGACCTCGCCCGAGCCCGAGCCGGCGCTCGAGGCCTCCTATCTCGCCGCCCGCCTGGACGAGGCGGGGATGGCGCGGGGCGGGCTGATCGTCAACCGCGTCCACCGCGAGGGGCTGCACGGCCACACGGTCGAGCAGGTCGCGGCGCTGTTGGAGGGCGAGCTGGGCGAGCGCCTGGCCGCGCGCGTGGCGGCGAACCTCGCCGAGTGGGACGTGCTCGCGCGCCGGGACGCCGCCACCGTCACGCGATTGTCGAGCGAGCTGGACGGGCCCACTCCGGTGGTGGTGCCGTATGTGGACGAGGACATCCACGATCTCGCGGGGCTGGCTCGCATCGCCCGCCACCTCCTGGCCTGACGGCGCCTACCGATCAGAGATCGGCCAGCGTCTGACGGCGTCCTTACCGATCGACCGATCGGAGATCGGATGCGATCTCCGATCGTCCAGCCGGGATCTCCCGATCGGGGGCACACAGCCCGAAGGGCTGGGTCACGCCTACGTAGTACGCCACGCTCCCTGCGTTCTGGTCAGCCACCCCGATTCGCTCGTCAGGTGCGCTGACCGGCGATCGGGTGGCCGACGGCTACGCCTCGACGAGGACCTGCTGGGCGGGCGCCGGCTCGGTGTCGTGCGCTACGTCCGGGGCGTGCTCGACCTGCGGGTCGCTGGACGGCGCCGCCAGCAGCTCGTCCGCCAGCCGCGCCAGGTCGGGGGTGAGGTGGCCGCAGATCACGTCGCGGAGCAGCGCCCGCAGATGGTCGGCGACGTCGCGGGCGAGCGCCACGCCGGCGACCGATCGGAGATCGGCCGGCTCGGCGGCCGTGCCGGCGATCACGGCGCGCTCGAGCTTCTGCGCCTTGGTCATCCGCGCGGTCAGCTTGGCGCGATTCTCCGGCGTCGCGCACAGCGCTGCGATCCGCCCGGCGAGCAGGCCGCTGGAAGGGCCCTCGGGCTCCAGCAGCGCGCGCAGCGCGAGCAGATGATCGCTGAGCGTCTCATATGGATGGGCGCGCTCGCAGCCCAGCTCGAACCGGCGCAGCGCCCACGCGAGCTCGTTGCCGTGCGGCGCGCGGCGCGAGACGAGCGAGCAGAACGCGCGCAGCTCGTCCTCCTGCTCGGGGGTGACGACGAGCATCCCGTACGGACGCCCGCCCGCGCCCAGCGCGACCGTGCTCCAGGCGTCCTCGCCGCCGGTGCGCGCCCATGCGAGCGCGCCGAGCGTGACGCGGCCGTCGCCGAACAGGCGCAGCGCGCGCAGCAGGTCGGTCAACACCTCACGTGCGTCCGCGGCCTGCTCGCAGGTGAGCGCGACGAGCAGGTGATCGGTTTCGCCGTCGACGCCGGCGAGCGCCTGGGCAGGCAACGCCCAGCGCAACGTCTCGGGCCTGGCGATCTGAAGCCCCGTCGTCAGCTTGATCTCCGGCGAGGCGATCGTCAGCCCGTGCAGCGTCGCCACGAGCGTGACGGTGTCGGGCGCGCTCGTCAGCTCGGCGCGCTCCAGGCGGGCGAGCGCGGACGCGAGGCGCTGGGGGCGCAGCTCGAACTCGGTCTGCTCGGCGAAAATGTCGCTCAACAACACGCTCAACGCCAAACGCGCGCGCACGTGCCGGCCGATCTCCGATCGGTCCGCGCGCGCACGCCTGCTGAGAGCGTCGCCTCCTCGTCCGCCACGCCTCTCGCCGGCGCGCCCGGCGAGGTAGCGCTCGAGCCCGTCGAACGCCGCGAGCGCCGTGACGGCCGCGTCGTGCGCGGGCAGCCGCGCCAGCTCGAGCTCGCGCTCGGCTATGAACCGGTCGGTCAGCGGTCGGCAGCTGTAGAACGGTGTCAGCGCGCGCCCGCGCTGGGAGCCCAGCTCCAGTTCGACCTCGGCGCCGGCCACGATGTCGGCGTGCAGCAGATGGGCCGCCGCCTGGACGTACTCGCCAAGGGCGGCCTCCAGTTGGGGGGACAATCCGCTGGAGCGCATGGTCGGGACAGTTCGCCCTCGCCCCGGTGGCTCCTGCTCGGCGCACCCGACGTTGCAGCCTCCGGCCTGCTCGCGGGACGATCCGTGCACCCCCGCGGATGACTCCGCGATCGCCTACCTCGAGCGAGCGCCCACCTCAAACGAGCGCCTACGCTACGGCCGCGGCGACGCCGGCGAGCAGTTCGGCCGCCTGGGCGGCGTCGCGTTCGGCGCACTCCGCGCCGAGCCAGCGTTCGCCGTAGGAGCGCATGTCGTCGATGATCGGCAACAGCGCCCGGCCCTTCTCCGTCAGCGCATACTCCACGCGCGGCGGCACCTCGCCGAACGTGTGGCGCTCGACGATCCCCTCCTCCTCCAGCGCGCGCAACCGCAGCGACAGCGTGCGCGGGCTGATACCCGCCAGCGAGCGCTCCAGCTCGCAGAAGCGCGAGCGGCCCTCGGACAGGTCGCGCACCAGCAGGAGCGTCCACTTGCCGCACACCACCTCGGCGGTGCGGCACACCGGGCATGTCTCATCTACGGCCATGCCCTTTACTTTACCAACTGAAGTTTTGCGCTAGCCACGCTCACCTATTGTTGCCGCCCGCCGGCTCCGCTCAGCAGGATCGGTGTTGAAAGCGCGACATATCGGCGCACGCGTCATGCGACGGACACGGCCGACGGACTCGCCGCCCACCGCGGGCTCGCCCCAAATCAACCCGCGTCAGGCGACCGTGAGCTTCGGCTTGGCGTCGGGCTCGCGGCGCGCCTGCGCGGCCGCCACGTCCTCCATCGTCGTGCCCCGTTTGCCGTCGGCCTGCATCAGCAGCTTGAAGTCGCTCGGGCTCGATGCCACCTTCATCGCGTCGTCGAAGCTCACCAGCCCCGCCTTGACGTGCCCGAACAGGGCCTGGTCGAACGTCTGCATGCCGTAGTAGGCGCCCGTGGCGATGACCTCTGTCAGCTTGCCCGTCTGGGAGGGGTCGACGATCATGTCGCGCACCCTGCCCGTCATCCTCAGGATCTCGCACGCCGCCACGCGTCCGCCGTTTGCGCCCGGCACCAGCCGCTGGGAGATCACGCCCTTGATCGTGCCCGCGATCATGCTGCGCGCCTGGCCGTGCTGGTGGGGCGGAAAGAAGTCGAGCATGCGATTGATCGACTCGGCCGCGTCGACCGTGTGGATCGTCGACAGCACGAGGTGCCCGGTCTCGGCCGCCGACAGCGCCGCCTGGACAGTCTCCTCGTCGCGCATCTCGCCGATCAGAATCACGTCGGGGTCCTGGCGCAGCACGCGCCGCAGCGCGCGCTTGAACGAGGCCGTGTCCATGCCGACCTCGCGCTGGTTGATCACCGAGCGCTTGTCTTCGTGCACGAACTCGATCGGGTCCTCGACCGTGACGATGTGCTTGCTCGTCGTGACGTTCATGTGGTCGATCATCGCCGCCAGCGTCGTGCTCTTACCGGAGCCCGTTGTCCCCGTCAGCAGCACGATCCCGCGCTCCTCCTCGGCCAGCTCCCTGATCACCGCCGGCAGCGCCAGCTCTTCGATCGTGTTGATCTTGTGCGGGATCGCCCTGCATGCCATCGAGATGACGCCGCGCTGCTGGAACGCGTTCAGGCGGTAGCGGGCGACGTCGGGGATTTCGAACGAGAAGTCGACCTCGTGCTCGTCGGCGAATTCCTTCAGCTTGGCCTCGTCGCTCAGCAGCACCTCGAGCGCGTGCTCGGTGTCTGCGGCGCTCAGCACCGACGCGTCCTGCTCGGCCGCGAGCTCGCCGTCCACCCTGAACAGTGGCTTGCTGCCCACCTTCAGGTGCAGATCCGAGCCCTTTTTGGCGATCAGCTCGCGCAGGGCCGCTTCGACATCGAACATATCCTCGAATCGGCATTTGCGCCGTGGGGCTTGAGCGCTGACCGAATCTCGCGGGTGGCGCGTCCAGTCCGCGCGCGCCCCCGGGTGGTGTGCTCAGGATCGAGGAGGAGTAGGTGTTGTGTGTATTAAAAAAGACCGCGTATCACGATGGTTGTACGCGGTCTCTTAAAATAGACATGCATACCACCGACCACCCCGGGCCGGGACGGGGTTCTGCGCTCAGGCCACGTCCCTCAGCTTTTGCGCCTCCGCGAGCGACTGCAGCTTCTTCAGCGACTGGTTCTCGATCTGGCGGATGCGCTCGCGGGTGACGTTGAACGTGCGCCCGACCTCGTCGAGCGTGCGCGGGTGCTCGCCGCCGAGGCCATAGCGCAGCTCGAGCACGCGCCGTTCGCGGTATGAGAGGTTCTCCAGCGCCTCGCGCAGCGCCTCCTTGGTGAGGATCTCCGCGGCGCGCTCATACGGAGACTCGGCGCGCTCGTCGGCGATGAACTGCCCGAACTCCGACTCCTCCTCGTCGCCGACGGGCTTCTCCAGCGACACGGGCGCCTGCGCGGAGCGCTTGATCGAGTCGACCTCCTCGGGATCGATGCCCGTCACGTCGGCGATCTCGTCGGCCGTGGGCTCGCGCCCGAGCTCGGTCACGAGCTTGCGCTCGGCGCGGCCGATCTTGTTGAGCTTCTCCACGACGTGCACGGGAATGCGGATCGTGCGCGCCTTGTCCGCCAGCGCGCGCGCGATCGCCTGGCGGATCCACCAGGTCGCGTACGTGGAGAACTTGAACCCCTTGCGGTAGTCGAACTTCTCCGCCGCGCGCACGAGCCCGAGCGTGCCCTCCTGGATCAGGTCCAGAAACGGTAGCCCCTGGTTGCGGTAGTTCTTGGCGATCGACACGACCAGCCTGAGGTTCGACTCGACCATCTTCTGCTTAGCGTCGAGGTCGCCGCGCTCGATGCGCTTGGCGAGATCGACCTCCTCCTGGGCGGTCAGCAGCCGGACCTTGCCGATGTCCTTCAAGAACAGCTGCAGCGAGTCGGTCGTCATGTCCGGCTTGAGGTCCAGCGCTGCTTTTGCTTTGTTGCGCCGCCCCCGCTTGTCCGGGGCGCGCTCGACCGCCAGCGCGGCCGCCGTAGCCGGGTCGATGTCCTCGACGAGCTCGATCTCCGATTTCTCCAGGAACCCATGCAGCTCCTCGACGTCGGACTCGTCCAGATCGATCTCCGACAACGCCGTGGAGATCTCCGCGAACGTCAGCACGCCCACCTGCTGGCCTTTGGCCAGCAGGCCCTTCACCTCGTCGAGCTCCTGCAATTCGACTACTGACATACCTGTTTACGCTCGTTCCGTTTCTCCGTAATCGATCCCTCCGGGCCACCCGGAGGTCCTGACTTCCGGCTGAGCGCGAACGCTCCGCCGGACCACTGCGGCCGCACGCTCGCGACGTTACGTCGCACTGCGAACGACGATGCCATCTCAACTACTCCGGCGCCTATGCTAACGCGCATGAGCGACTCTCCCAGCGGCGATCCCCACGGCCCCGCCTCCGCCGACGGTCCCGGCATCCTCGCCGGCCTGCCCCGCACCCGCCCGCAGCGGGCCAGCGCGCGACGGGTCGCCGCGCGCACGGCGAGGCCGCGCAAGGCCCAGCTCGAGCATGCGAGCAGCGGGAGCGAGCCGGCAGGCGCATCCGTGCCCCTGCAGGGCTACGAGTCAGACGGCGATTCGCCGAACGGTCCGATCCAGCCACCCGGCGGCGCCGAGTTGGTCGCGTCGATCGCCGAGCTTGCGGGGGAGCTGGCGAAAGCCGGCGTACACACCGGCGCACGCCTGCTCAGGGACGTCCTCTCGCGCCTGCCGCCTGGGTGAGTCTGTATACTCGCGCCACGCCGAGCTTCCACGGCCCAGGTCGCGGAAGGCGGGGGACCCAATGCGGATCGTCACGATTCGCTGGGGCGAATCGGCCCATCGAGGGCCGTAGCGCCGTCGTCGCACAGATCGCGCGAGCCCGTCAGCTCACCCCGTAGGCGTTCGATGATCATGCGCACCCCCCGTACCGCCACGACGACCCTGCTCGCGCTGCTCGCCGCCACGGCCTGCGCGGCCTCCGGCGCGAGCGCGCTCGCCGACACGACCGGCGCGACGGGCGGCGCGAGCCCCGCTCCGGCCACGACCAAGGTCCACAAGACCGGGATCGCCACCTGGTTCGGTCCCGGCTTCTACGGTCAGCAGACCGCGTGCGGGCAGATGCTCACCCCGGCGGTCATCGGCGTCGCCAACCGCACGCTGCCCTGCGGCACGCTTGTGCGAGTCACCTATCGCGGACACGCTCTGGTCGTGCCCGTGCTCGACCGCGGGCCCTACGCCAACCACGCCGACTGGGACCTGACGGCCGGCGCGGCGCAGGCGCTGAATATCACCGAAACGGTCCGCATCGGCGCCCGCGTGGTGGGCGTAGCGCCCAACACGCCGCTGCTCGGCTCCCCGCCCGTCACGCCCGCGGAAGCCGCCACCGGCGGCGCCCAGGCCGCGGGCTGATCCCCAAGCTGCCAACACGAGCCGTGCCTATCGGGCGTTCGGGGTAGCTCCCCATCGTCTCTCGATTCACGATGACAGGGTTCAGGCGACCGGCCGGCCTGAGGCCCGTGCCGCGTACAGCGCGATGTCGGCATGCGCCGCCAGCATCACCGCCTGGCTGCCGTTCAGCGGACACACGGCGATGCCGACCGCGATCTGGAGCGATGCTCCGCGATGACTGGCCGCGCCGCGTACCGCGCTCGCCATACGCTCAGCCAGTGCCATCGCGCCGCCCGAGTCGGTTTCCGGCGCCAGCAGCCAGTAGCGGCCGGGGCTCTCGCGCGTGAGCGAGTCGGCGGGACGCAGCTCTCCCGACAGCGCCGCCTCGACCAGACCCGTCAAGCGCGAGACCTCCCCGGGCAGCTCCGCGTGGCGCAGGCGCTCGATGTCGGCGAGCTCCACGAGCAGCACCGCAAATGGAGCCCTGTCACGCTCATAGCGCTCGAGCAGGCGAGCGATCGACGCGATCCACGCGGTCGGAGCATGTTCGCCCCGCTCGTCTCTGATTTCGATCTCGGGCGCCTCCCGGGGCGCCAGCTCGTCGACGAGCATGGCCATCGACGACGACTCCTGCGCGATGGGCGGCTCCCGCCGCGCAGGCGGCTGCTCGGGTGTCACGCGCGCAACCGGCGACTCAGACGCCGCCGCCGGCACGAGCGTTTCTGACGCAGCCGGCGACTCAGACGCCGCCGCCGGCATGTGCGCTTCTGGCGCAGCCGGCGAGCCGGCGTCCATCTGCGCCAGCAGGGCCACGGTCGCGGATACGTCCGCCAGTCGCTGCGACAGCTCGGCCACGCGCCGCTGCGCCGGGTCGGCCAGCTCCTCGTGCAACGCCTCCCACAGCGTCTCGCTCAGCGCCTGCGCCGCGCGGGCGGCTCGCACGAGGCGCTCGGCGCTGCGCGGGCTCATCGACTCCTCGCTCACGGACGTTGCATATCAGCAGACGAGGATGTCGTGCACGATCGCCGATCTCGCAACGTGCGGCGGGCGGCGGGCGGCGCGCGCGGGCGGCCACTGCGTAGCCTGCACGGCTGTGAGGCCGGCCACGATCTCCAACCTCGAGGATCGCACCACCGAAGACGCGCGCACGGGCGCGATGCGCTCGGTCCAGGCCGCCGACCTGAGCCTGCCGGAGGCTGCGCTGCGCGAGCTGTGGTCGCCGATGTACCTGGAGCGCCTGGCCCGCACCTACTGGCGCTTCTTGACACGCGTGACGCTGGGTCTCATCCGCGTGCGCTACTCCCGGAGCGAGCGCTCGGTCGTGCTGCTCGGGCTGCGGCTGCGACTGCTCACGTTCGCCGCGCCCGAGTATGAGCTGGAGCCCGACCACGGGATCGTGCGCTGGCGCATCGCCCGCGGGGTGCTCGTCGCCCGTCACGGTCATGGCGGCGCGGGCCACCTGCAGATCGACGTGCGCCGCCTTCCCGACGAGGACGCGGGGCGCGCGCGGCTGCACGTCGAGGTCGAGGTCGCCAACTTCCACCCCGCGATCGCCTCGGGGCTGGGCCGGCGCGTCTACAACGCGACCCAGGCGCGCATCCACGTGCTCGTCACGCACGGCTTCCTGCGCTCGCTCGCGCGGCTGGACCTGGCCGACCGGGGAGACCCCGGCCAGCGCGTGGGGCGGTTCGCGCGCTGAGCGCGCTGCGCCTCAACCCCGCAGCGCCGCGAGCTTCGCGCGGTCGTGCGTGGCCCTGATCCGCCGCACGGTGCCCGAGCGGGTGCGCATCACCAGCGACTCGGTGCTGGCGCCGCCCGCGCTGGGGTAGCGCACGCCCTGCAGCACGTCGCCGTCGGTGATGCCGGTGGCCGAGAAGAAGACGTCCTCGCCAGCGACGAGATCGTCGCGGGTGAGCACTCGCTGCAGGTCATACCCCGCGTGCAGCGCGGCCTGGCGCTCGGTATCGTCGCGCGGCCACAGCCGTCCGAGCAGCTGGCCGCCGAGGCACTTGACGGCGGCGGCGGAGATGACGCCCTCGGGCGTGCCGCCGATGCCCCACAGCAGATCGACGGTCGAGCGCTCGGTGACGGCCAGCAGCGCGGCGGAGACGTCGCCGTGGGCGATCAGCCGTACACGCGCGCCGGCCTCGCGAATCGCCTCGATGCCCTGCTCGTGGCGGGGGCGGTCGAGCACCACGACCATCACGTCGCCGACGGAGCTGCTCTTGCGCTCGGCCACGAGCTCGACCGTCTCTCCCAGCGGGCGGTCGAGATCGAGCAGGTCGGCGATCTCCGGGGAGCCGGCCATCTTCTCCATGTACACGCACGGGCCGGGATCGAACATCGTGCCGCGCGCGGACAGCGCGATCACCGCCAGGGCGCTCGGCATCCCGTGCGCGGCCAGCGTCGTGCCCTCGAGCGGATCGACGGCGATGTCGACCTGCGGCGGGGAGCCGTCGCCGATCTGCTCGCCGTTGTAGAGCATCGGCGCCTCGTCCTTCTCGCCCTCGCCGATCACGACCACGCCGTCCATCTGGATCGAGTGCAGCATGTAGCGCATGCCGTCCACTGCCGCCTGGTCGGCGGCCTCCTTCTCGCCGCGCCCCACCAGCGGCGCGGCGGCGAGCGCGGCGGCCTCGGTGACGCGCACGAGCTCCAGGGCGAGGTTGCGGTCGGGGCGCTGATGGGTCGGATCGGGGCTCATGGGCTGGGCGGCAACGTATAACAACCGCGCCGCCACTACGATCGTGGGCGCATGACCCAGAGCGCGATCGCCAGCGAGCCCGAGAACCCGCTCGTGCTCGGCCTCGAGCGCCAGCCGGTCGCGCCGACCGCGCTCGTGATCTTTGGCGCGACGGGCGATCTGGCGCGGCGCAAACTGCTGCCGGCGCTGTACAACCTCGCGCACGACGGCGCCCTGCCCGCGCGCTTTCACCTGGTCGGGGTCTCGCGCAAAGAAAAAGCGCACGAGGACTATCGCGCCGAGTGCGAGCAGGCGATCCGCGCGTTCTCCCGGCGCAGGCCCGACGACGACGTGCTGGCGGGACTGCTGGAGAACGTCAGGTACGTGCCTGGCGTGTTCGACGATCCCAGCGTCTACGCGACGCTGGGCGAGGTGCTGGACGGGTTCGACGAGGACGCAGGCGAGCGGCTGAACCGCGCGTTCTATCTGTCGACGGCGCCGGGCTTCTTTCCCACGATCATCGGCCAGCTGGGCGGCTCAGGGCTCTCGCGCCGCGCCGCAACCGAGGTGCGGGTGATCGTCGAGAAGCCGTTCGGCGCCTCGCTCGCGCAGGCGCGCGAGCTCAACGCGCGGGTGCTGAGCGTGTTCGACGAGTCGCAGGTCTTCCGCATCGACCACTACCTCGGCAAGGAGACCGTCCAGAACATGCTGGCGTTCCGCTTCGCCAACGGCATGTTCGAGCCGCTGTGGAACCGCAACTACATCGACCACGTGCAGATCACCGCGGCCGAGGACATCGGCATCGGCAGCCGGGCCGGCTACTACGACAAGGCGGGGGCGCTGCGCGACCTGATCCAGAACCACATGCTGCAGTTGCTCTGCCACGTCGCGATGGAGCCTCCCGGCGCCTTCACCGCCGAAGAGGTGCGCAACGAGAAGGTCAAGGTGCTGCACGCGATCGCGCCGCCCACGCCGCAGGATGTCCCCAAGATGGCGGTGCGCGCGCAGTACGCCGCGGGCCACTCGGGCGGCGAGGACGTGCCCGGATACCTGGAAGAGGAGGGCGTGCCGAGCGACTCGAGGACCGAGACCTACGCGGCCCTGCGCCTGGAGGTCGACAACTGGCGCTGGGCGGGCGTGCCGTTCTACCTGCGCGCGGGCAAGCGCCTGGCGCGCAAGGTCACCGAGATCGCGGTCACGCTGAAGCCCG
The DNA here is from genome assembly GCA_035567335.1 of Solirubrobacteraceae bacterium. Taxonomy (GTDB): domain Bacteria; phylum Actinomycetota; class Thermoleophilia; order Solirubrobacterales; family Solirubrobacteraceae; genus Palsa-744. The sequence goes on along the minus strand of DATMPZ010000013.1, from coordinate 114,287 downwards.
TCCCACACCTAGCCTTCAGCCAGGACGGCTCGCTGGGAGTGCAGCCCAACCAGCTGATCATGATGGTGCAGCCCAATGAGGGCGTGACGCTGCAGCTGGGCGCGAAGATCCCGGGCACGCGCATGATCATCAGGCCGGTGAACATGGAGTTCCTGTACGGAACCTCCTTCCTCTCACAATCGCCGGAGGCCTACGAGCGCCTGATCATGGACGCGATGCGCGGTGACCCAACCCTATTCACGCGCAACGACGAGGTCGAGGCGCAGTGGCTAATCTGCGATCCGATCGTCAGCACCTGGGAGCGGACCCCAGGGCCGCGGGGAGGTGGGCTGCCTCAATACGAAGCGGGCTCGCAGGGACCGGTGCAGGCCAAGAGCATCCTCCGCGAGGGTCACTCCTGGCGGGCGATCTGACGATGTCGGCCTCAGCGGTCAATGTCAGCGATGCGGTCTGGAGCGAGGAGGGCACGACACCCGACGCGACCGAAGCGGCACTGCGCGAGCTGCTGATCGAAAAGCACGCTGAGAACGGCGGGTTCGTGCCGGCACGGGTGCTGAACATGATCGTGTTCGTCGAGAGCGTGTACAGCGGAGAGATCGCCAACAGGCTGCACAGCGTGGGGCGCTATCACCCTTCGCGCACGGTGGTGCTCTCCTACGAGCCCCGCCGCGAGCGCCTGAACGCGCGCGTGAGCATCGCCTCCGAAGGCGACCCCGGCCCGAATGAGGTGGCGCCGTTGCGCGAGACGGCGATCGTGGAGATCGGCGAGCGCCACCTCGACGACCTGGCGACGATCGCCGATCCGCTGGTCGTAAGCGACCTGCCGACGCTGCTGTGGTCGCCGCATGGGCACCCGGAGGCGGCCGACGCGCTGCTGGGACTGGCGCAGGCGACACTGATCGACTCGATCGAGCAGCCCGTCTGGAGCGCCGCGATCGAGCGCGCGTGCGCGCTGTCCGAGCGCCTGTACGTGGTCGACCTCGCATGGCTGCGCTCGACCCCGTGGCGCGAGCGGATCGCGGCGACGTTCGATCCGGCGGGGATGCGCCCCGAGCTGAGCTCGCTCGAGCTGCTGGAGGTCCGCCACCACCCGGACTCGACCGTGGCGGCGATGCTGCTCGTCGGCTGGCTGGCCTCGCGGCTGGGCTGGGAGCTCGATCCCGCGGAGATGGAGGGGCATCGTCGCACGGGCCCCGACGGCGCGCTGGCCGGCAGCGCCCGGACGCGGGAGGGCGATCGTGTCGAGCTGCGCCTGCGGGCCGCAGCCGAACTGCGGGTGCCCGGGTTGGCGGGCATGCGCCTGCGCAGCCGATCGGGCCTGCAGATAGATCTGGATCGCGGACCGGGGGGTCTGCACGCGCGTCGCCGTGACCGCCACGGCTCAGAGCGCGAGTGGACGCTGCTGGGCGCATCGCGCGGCGAGGGCGGCATCCTCGGCGAGGGCATCCGACAGGCGTTGCTGCGCGACCCGACGTACCTGCCGGCGCTGCACGCGGCCCGGGCGCTGCTGCCGCAAGCCGAGACCGGGGCGGCGGCGGCGTGACCCGGCTCACCACGCTGGCGGATGCCGAGGCGGTCGCCAAGCGGGCGGCGTTGGAGATCGCGCGGCGCCTGGAGGGCGCGCGGCGCGCGCGCGGGGTCGCCCATCTGGCGCTCAGCGGGGGCAGCACGCCGGCGCGCACGTATGAGCTGCTGGCGCGCGAATGCTCCGACTGGGAGGGCATCGAGGTGTGGTTCGCCGACGAGCGCTGCGTGGGGCCGGAGGACGAGCAGAGCAACTACCGCCTCGCCCGCGAGACGCTGCTCGCCTTGGCCGGCGTGCCGGATGAGCGGGTCCACCGCATGGAGGGCGAGCTGGGCCCCGAGGAGGGAGCCGAGCGGTATGCGCGCGCGCTGCGCGAACGGATCGCGCCGGAGGACGATAACCCCGATACCAGCCCGCCTGCCGGCGGCGAGGCCGGCGCGAGCGGCCCCGCGACACCGGCGCTCGACGCGGTCGTGCTGGGCATCGGCCCGGACGGGCACGTCGCCTCGCTGTTCCCGGGCGCGCCCGCGCTCGACGACGCCGATCCCCAGACGCTGTGTGTGGGCGTGCACGATGCGCCCAAGCCCCCGCCCGAGCGGATCACGCTGAGCCTCGCGGTGCTGCGCGCAGCGCGCGGCTGCGTGCTGCTGGCCATGGGCGCGGCCAAGGCCGACGCCGTCGCGGCGATGCTCACAGCGCCGAGCCGCCACGTCCCCGCGAGCCTGCTGCGGCGCGGTCGGCTGAGCGTGATCGTCGACGACGCGGCGGCGCCCCCGCCCCCGCTGGGGATGAGCACGAGCTGAGGGGGTTGCCCTCCCCGCATGCGGGGAGGGCCCGAGCGGCGCATGCGCCGCTCGGCCGAGCCGCACATGTGCGGCTCGGAGGCAGGGTCGCATGCGACCCTGCCGGCGTCGCCGCATGCGGCGACGCCCGCCCCATCAGCTTTCTTTAAGAGCATGCGGCATTGCCATTCGTGCGTGCGGTCAAGACGTGCGACCGCACCTCGCGCATGCGCCGACTGGAACAACACAAGACAGAGACACACGTGACCCAAACGGCGGCCAGCGTCGTACAGTGAGAGCTTCCCGATGGCCTCGACCGTCACCGCGACCCATCACGCCGCAACGCCGAGCCCAGAGGAGCAGGTGCTGGCCGCGCTGAGCGACGCGCGCGCACGCACGCTCGCGCTCGTGTCGCATCTGAGCGAGGAGCAGCTGACGGCGGTGCACTCGCCGATCATGAGCCCGCTCGCTTGGGATCTCGGCCACATCGCCGCATATGAGGATCTGTGGCTGGCGCACCGGCTCGCGGGACTGGAGTTGCTGCGGCCCGATCTGGTCGGCGTGTATGACGCGTTCGAGACGCCCCGCGCGGTGCGCGGCGACGTCGAGGCGCTGGGGCCCGCGGACGCGCGCGCGTACATGCGCGAGGTGCGCGACCGCGTCGCCGAGACGATCGCACGGGCGGGCGTGGGCGACGGGGGCGATGACGTGTGCGAGATGGTGATACGGCACGAGCTGCAGCACTCCGAGACGATGCGCCAGACGCTGGCGATCGCCGGCCTACTGCCCGCGGGCGAGCCGCCGCCGCTCGCCGCGGAGGCCCCGTCCGAGCAGGACGAGTGGCTGGAGCTTCCCGCGGGGTCGTTCGCGATGGGCGCCGGCGCGGAGGGATTCGCCTACGACAACGAGCGCCCCCGCCATACGGTCGCGCTGGGGGCGTACGCGATCGCGCGCCGGCCCGTCACCGCCGCGAGCTGGATGCGCTTCGCCGAGGGCGGCGGCTACGAACGCCGCGAGTGGTGGTCTGACGAAGGGTGGGCGTGGAAAGAGGAGTACGACATCACCCACCATCCGCGCATCGCCACCGGCGAGGCCGCCGCGCCGGCGTGCCACGTCAGCTGGTTCGAGGCCGACGCCTTCGCCCGCGCGCACGACGCGCGTCTCCCCAGCGAGGCGGAGTGGGAGCGGGCGGCGACCTGGGGCCAGCCGACGGATGGGCGAGGAGGATCCGCCGCGTCAGACCCCACCCCTGTAGTATTCGCACAGGTGGGACGAGTGTGGGAGTGGACGGCCAGCGCGTTCGGCGGGTACCCGGGCTTCGTCGCCCACCCTTACCGGGAGTACTCGGAGGTGTTCTTCGGCGAGGACCACCGCGTGCTGCGCGGCGGCTCGTGGGCGACCAGCCCGCGCGTGCAGACGGTGACGTTCCGCAACTGGGACCTGCCCCAGCGCCGGCAGATATTCGCCGGCGTGCGCCTGGCGCGGGACGCATCATGAGCGCGCGGCCCGCCATACCGGTGCGGCGAGCGCCGCGGCAGGCGGCGCGGCGATCGGCGCGGCGACCCGCCCTCCGCCCGGCCCGCCGGCGTGAGGAGCGTTCGTGATGGAGCCGATCGCCAACCCGCCGGCCGGCCCGGCGATCCAGATCGACTCTCACCTCGACGGCGAACAGGAGCGCTCGCTCGCCGACGACGTGCTCGACGGGCTGACCCGCCCCTTCAAGGAGCTGCCTCCCAAGCACTTCTACGACGCGCGCGGCGCGGAGCTGTTCGACCAGATCTGCGACCTGCCCGAGTACTACCCCACGCGCGCGGAGCGCTCGATCCTGCAGGAATCGGCGACCGAGCTGGCCGCGCTCACGGGCGCCGCGGAGCTCGTCGAGCTGGGCTCGGGCACGGCGGCCAAGACGCGGGTACTGCTGGACGCCCTGCACGAGGAGGGCACGCTGCGCCGGTACGTGCCGGTGGACGTGACCGAGAGCATGGTCCGCGACTGCGCGCAGACGCTCACCGAGGAGTACCCGGGCCTGCAGGTGCACGGCGTGATCGGCGACTTCGAGCGCCACCTCGACCAGGTCCCGGAGGCCGTCGGACCGCGACTGGTGGCATTCCTGGGCGGCACGATCGGCAACTTCCCGCCCGGCAGCCGCCGCCGCTTCCTGCGCGCGATCGCGGGGTTGCTCGGCCCTGAGGATCATCTGCTGATGGGCACCGACCTGGTCAAGGACCCCGACGTGCTGGAGGCCGCCTACGACGACGCCCAGGGCGTGACGGCCGAGTTCAACCGCAACGTGCTGCGCGTGCTCAACCGCGAGCTCGACGCGAACTTCGACCCCGACGACTTCGACCACGTCGCCCGCTTCGACCCCGAGCACGAGTGGATCGAGATGCGATTGCGCGCGCGCCGCGAGCACACCACCCACGTCGGCGCGCTGGACCTGCCCGTGCGCTTCGCCGCCGGCGAGGAGCTGCGCACGGAGATCAGCGCCAAGTTCACCCCCGAGCGTTTGCGCGGCGATCTGGCCGCCGCCGGCCTGGAGCTCGTGCGCTGGCTCACCGATCCCGATCAGCTGTTCGCGCTGACGCTCTCCCGCCTGACGGCCGGGTGACGGCGCGGATGCTGCGTCCTTACCGATCGTAGATCGACGGGATCTCCGATCGGCCAGCACATTTCGCTCACTGCGTCCTTGCCCCGCTTGTCCCCCGACCGTCAGGGAGGTTATGTGCCGACCCGCACGGGCGGTCGGCGATCGCGCCACGGCGCGGCCTGCTCCAGCTGCGCGGCCAGCCCCAGCAGCGTGGCCTCCTCCCACATGCGCCCCATGAAGTGCGCTCCCACCGGCATGCCGTCCTCGCTCCAGTGCAGCGGCACTGACATGGCGGGACATCCCGTCATGTTCGCCACGCGCGTGTACGGGGAGAACGCCATGTAGGGCTCGGCGACGGAGGGCCCGGCGACTGCGGGCTCGGCGGCGGAGGGCAAGGCGGACCGTCCACCGATGGACCGTTCGGCAGGGCGCCGCTCGGCGGTCGCCTCCGCCGGGCCCGAGTCGAACGCGCCGAGCGGGATCGCGGGCAGCGCGAGCGTGGGCGTCAGCCACACGTCGCAGCGGCCCAGCAGCTCGGCGACCGCGCGCGCTCCGAGCTGAATCGTGCGCAGCGCCCGGAGGTGCTCGGCGGCGGTGCGCCGCCGGCCCGCCTCATACCAGCGCCGGGTCCGCGGCTCCAGATCGTCCTCGCCCGCCGGGCGGCCGGCGAGAGTCTCGGCTTCGAGCACGAGCGACATCACGACCTCGGCCCACAGCCCGAACCAGGCGTCCGCCAGCGCCTGGCCGTCGTCGAAGCTTGGGGCGTCGTGCACGATCTCGTGACCCAGCTCGGCGCACAGGCGCGCCGCGCCCTCGGCGGCGGCCGCGCACTCCGGGTGCGGCTGGGCGCCCGTCAGCGTCCGCGTGGAGAGCGCGATCCGCAGCCGGCGCACGGGCGCGCTCAGCGCCCGCTCGAACGCGCCCGGCGCGGGCGCCGGCGCGGGGTAGGGCTCGCCGGGCAGCGAGCCGTGGGTGTGGTCGAGCAGGCAGGCGCTGTCGCGCACCGAGCGCGTCAACGCGTGCTCGACCAGCAGGCGCGAGAGCAGCTCGCCGCGCTCGGGCTCGTTCGGCATCCTGCCGCGGCTGGGCTTCAGCGCGAACACCCCGCAGCACGAGGCCGGGTTGCGCAGCGAGCCGCCCATGTCGTTGCCGTGCGCGATCGCCACGATCCCCGCCGCCACCGCCGCCGCCGAGCCACCGCTGGACCCGGCCGTGGACAGCTCCGGATCCCAGGGGTTGCGCGTCGCCCCGAACAGCCGCCCCTCGGCGATCGGAGCGCCGCCGAGCTCCGAGGTGTTCGTCAGGCCGACCGGCACGAGGCCGGCGCGGCGCAGCCGCGCCACCAGCTCGCTGTCGGTCCGCGCGAGGTTGTCCGCGAGCAGGCGCGAGCCGTTCGTATGGCGCACGCCGGCGCACTGCGCGAGGAGATCCTTGACGAGCAGCGGCACCCCCGCGAACGGCGTCTTGCGATCCACGTGCTCGGCGGCGGCGAGCGCCCGCTCGTACATCGGCGTGACGACCGCGTTCAGCGTCGGGTCGAGCGCCTCGATCCGCGCGATGCTCGCCTGCACCAGCTCCCGCGGCGCGAGCTCGCGGCGGTGGACGAGCTCGACCAGCTCGGTGGCGTCCGCGTACGCCAGCTCGGTCAACATCGCCTGGCAGTATCGCTGGCCGACGCTCGCCACGCTCACGACGCACGCGCGGACCGCGAGCGCGAGGCGACCCGACGCACCCGCCTCCGCCGCCCTGAGAACGTGTTTTGAAAAGATCGGCACGTCCGGATGCGTCCCTGGACACGGCGCTGGATCGCCACGTGACGGCTTGCACGTGCCACCAGCATGCGCTTCGCCGTCCCGCGTCGCCCAGCTTGGTCCATGAACGCCCCGACCGCACCGCCTATTTCAAAACACGTTCTGAGGCGAGACAGTTCCGACCATCGCGCATCGCATCGTATCCGGGCATTGACGTAGATCGTATGAGTCGGATAGTGTGTCCGGCGGGGCCGGCGGGCAATTCCCGCTCGCGGGACCGTTTGTGTTCGAGGGATCTGCGAGGAGGCTTACATACATGGCATCGCAAACGACGCAGGTGACACAACCCAGCCTGGACGTCGCCTACGAGGACGACGCCGAGATCCTGCGCGGGGCCGGCACGGAGGATTACGCCGGCCACGTCGCGCCTGACTCCTGGCGGGCGGGCCGCGGAGCGTTGGCGATGGCGTGGCTCGGCTTTCCCACCGCGATCTTCTGGATGGTCGTGCCCGCCGGGCTGTCGTTCGCCGTCGGCACCGGCCCGGTGCTGATCGGCCTGGCCGCCTCCGCCGTGCTGGTGGCCGCCGGCGCGTACGTCGTGATCCCCTGGGCGACCGCCACCGGCCTGCCCGTGTCGGTGTTCTCGCGCCGGCTGTTCGGCTACTTCGGCGCCGCCTTCGCGACGCTCGTGCTGGCCGCCACCGGCATCTACTTCGCCGCGTTCGAGGGCTCGGTGATCGCGGTCGCGTTTCACCAGTACTTCGGCGGGCTGTCGCTGAACCTGTGGTACCTGGTCGTCGTGCTGATCGCCGTGCCGCTGATGATCGGCGGCGTGCGCGTGTGGCTGGATCGGCTCAACGGCGTGCTGCTGCCGCTGTACCTGCTCGGTCTGATCGGCGCGATCGTATGGGCGATCGCCGAATACGGCTATCACGGCGGCTGGTTCACGTTCAAACCGCCGCACGTGCTCGACACCCACGGCCCCGCCTGGGTGTTCGTGCTGGGCGCCTACATCGCCCAGCCGACGCTGCTGTTCGCGTGGGAGTACGCGCGCTTGGGGCGCCGCGAGGACGTGACCGTCAACCGGCGCATCACCTTCGGCCTGCCCTTCTGGCTGGCGACCTTCTTCGTCAACGGCCTGATCGGGATCTTCCTCGTGCACACGATCAAGGTCCCCGGCGTAGTCTCCGAGGTGACGCTCGTGCTGGCCCTCGTCGCGCTGATGGGCCTCGCCGGCGTGGCCTTCATCTGGGTCACGCAGACGCGCATCAACACCGCCAACTTCTACGTCGCCTCGACCAACCTGCAGGGCTTTGCCGCGCGCGTGCTCAAGTTCGAGATTCCGCGCGCCGTGTGGGTGGCGCTCGCGGGCGCGATGGTGTACGCGCTGATGCTCGCCAACCTCTTCTCCTTCCTGCTCGAAGCGCTGCGCTATCAGGGCGCGTTCGTGACCGGCTGGCTCGTGATCCTCGTCGCGCACACCGTGATCGCGCGCCGCTCGGGCGAAGACCCGAGCCAGATCGAGTTCCGCCCGGGGCGACTGCCGCAGATCAACCTCGTCGGCTTCGTGCCCTGGGTCGTGGGCGGCACCGTCGGCGTGATCCTGCTGGCGGGCGAAACGGCGTTCGCCAACACCTGGGCGCTGCCGATCGACGCCGGCATCGCGCTCGTCCTGTTTTTGCTCGCGCGCGCGCTCGCCCGCCCCAGCTGGGAGACGATGGCGCGCCCGCACGATCCCCGCACGGAGGTCGACGATCCCTGGAACGCGCGGATTCGCTGCGGCGCCTGCGGCCACCTGTATCTCGCCGCCGAGACCGACCGCGACCCCAGCGAGGGGGGACGACCGGTGTGCGCGGTGTGCGCGACCACGAGCACGCGCCTGTACCATGCCGCGCATCTGGAGGCGCGCGCGCATAGGACAGCTGTCACCGGGGGCTGACGAGCCATGAGGCGCGCGCGCGTCGAGCAGCCGCAGGCGCGGCATGACCGAGTCGCGGCGGTGGGAGTCGGAGGAGCCCGCCGTGGGTGAGATCGGGATCGGCGACGTGCGCGTGGACTGTCTGCGCGACGCGATCGCCCCGTTCGCGCACGGCTCGCTCGCATACGCCTTCCCCGGCGTCGCCCTCGCGCAGTGGGAGCCCTACCGCGAGCGCTATCCCGACACCTTCGTGGGCGACAACTGGCTCGTGCGCTTCTGCGGCATCCTCGTGCGGACCGGCGATCTGACGATCCTCGTCGACACCGGGCTGGGGGCCACGCCCGACGCCTACTGGGGCGTGGCCGAAGGCCGCCTGCTCGACAGGTTGCGCGACGCCGGGGTGGCGCCCGAGCAGGTCGACGTCGTGTTTCACACCCACCTACACGCCGACCACGTCGGCTGGAACGTCACGTCCACGGGCGAGCCGACGTTCCCGCGCGCCCGCTACCTCGCCAGCCGCACCGACTGGCACGCCTTCCACGAACCGCTGCTGGAAAAAGCCTTCCCCTTCTCCTACCTCGACGAGCAGGTCTTCTCGCTGGAGCGCCACGGCGTGCTCGACCTGATCGACGGCGAGCACGAGCTGGCCGCGGGGATCACAGCCATGCCGGCGTACGGCCACACGCCCGGGCACATGGCCCTGCAGATCGAGTCCGGCGGCGAGCGGGCGATGATCTGCGGCGACGCGATCCTGCACCCCGCGCAGGTCAACGAGCCCGACTGGCCGTTCGTGTTCGACGTCGACCGCGAGCACGCGGCGCGCACGCGGCGGGAGCTGATCGACACGATCGAGCGCGAGCGCATGACGCTGATCCAGTGCCACTTCCCCGAGCCGGGCCACGGCCCCATCGTCCGCGACGGCGATGCCCGCTGGTGGGAACCCGTCTGACGCGCTCGCACCGTACGCAGACCGGCTGAAGGTGACGGCTCCCGAGCTCGTCTTCGTAGGACAGATCGCCCCAGGCGACGGCGCGTCCGGAGAGGACGTCACGGCGCAGTCCCGATCCGTGCTCGCCAGACTGGAAGCGACCATCGCCGAGCGCGAGCTGCGCTTCGACGATCTGCTCAGGCTGCGGCTGTTCGTGAGCGACCTGGACGACCTTCCGGCGATCGCACATGCGCTGGATTCCTTCGGACCGGCGCAGTGGCCGGCGGTGAGCGTCGTCGAGTTGCCCACCGGCTCGACACCCGGTGTGACGGTGACGCTCGACGCCGTCGCCGCCTCCGGCGCACGCGAACACCGACGGGTCATGCGCCTGTCCGAGGGGGGCGATCGCGAGGCTCGCGCCGGGTCGGGGAGTCAACCGCGGAGCGTGCGCTGCGGGCCGTGGGTGTTCGTGGGCGCCACCACCGCGATGGCCGCACGAGCGCCGTCATTCCCGCCCTCCGACCATCCGGACTTCGCGGACTCCATGACTCGGCGCATCGGCGAGGAGTCCCGCGCTGTGTTCGCGCGCATTGAGGCGCTGCTGCGCGAGCAGGACGCCGAGCTGCGCGACGTCGTCAGCGTCGGCGGGTGGTTGACGTTTCCGATGCGCGGCTATGGCCCGCTTGGCGATGTGCGTGACGCGCTCATAGCCGAGGGACTGTTCCCGGCCAGCGCGGCCGTGCAGGTCGGCCGGGTATGGCCCGATCCGGCGCTGCTCGCGTTCGAAGCGATCGCGTTCGCGCCGGAGGATCCTCGCGAGCGCGAGCGGTGGCGCGCGGCCGCGCTCCCGACGCCCTCTCCCCTCGCGCCCTACTACGCGAGCGCACGGAGCGCCGGCGGCTACGTGTTCACGTGCGGCGAGGTTCCCACCCGCACGGCGAAACCGAACCACGCGGCCGAGCGGGACCGCCCGGCCGCCGTGAAAGCGCAGGCGGGCGAGGTCTACGAGCGCTTGGGCGCAAATCTGGCCGAGCACGGGACCGGTCGCGCGAGCGCAGTCCACCAGACGGTGTTCGTACGCCGCCTCCGCGACCGCGACGCCGTCGCGGATGCGGCGCGCGCGTTCTTCGGCGCCGATGCCATGCCCCCCACCACGCTGCTGAGCGTCGCCGACCTCGGGTTCCACCCCGGCTGCGACGTCGAGATCGCGCTGATCGCGGCGGGCGACGGGCGGGCGACCGATGCCCGATGATTTGAGCATGGACGCTCCGGACGCCCTCGAGCTCGACCCCGCCGCGCTGGGCGAGCGCGAGCGCTACTTCCTGCTGACCTCGGTCGTGGTGCCCCGCCCGATCGCCTGGGTATCGACGCTCGACGCGCAGGGCGCCCGCAACCTCGCGCCCTACAGCTACTTCAACGCCTGCTCGGCCACCCCGCCGATCGTCCACTTCACCTCCACGACCTCGCGCGACTCGATCGCCAACGTCAGGGCGACGGGCGAGTTCGTGATCAACATCGTCAGCGAGGACCTCGCCGCGGCGATGCGCGTCAGCTCGGCGGCGCTGCACGGCGGCGAGGACGAGTTCGAGGTCGCGGGCTTGGAGGCCGCCCCCTCCCGGACCGTGAGACCGCCGCGCGTCGCCCGCGCCAAGGTCGCGCTCGAGTGCCGCCTGCGGCGGCTCTTGGAGATGGGCGAGGGCACGATGGCCTTCGGCGACGTGCTGCACGTGCACGTCGAGCGCTCCGTCTGGCGCGACGGTCAGGTTGATCCGACGCTATTGCGCCCGGTCGGGCGGCTGAGCGGGTCCCACTACACGACCGTCGCCGACGTCTACTCGCTCGAGCTGCCCGCTGACGTGCGCCGGCGCGCGGGCGACTACAGCATCCGCGGCGGCCCGGCGGGACCCGATCAGGCCGACTCGATTCGCAGCTGACCCACGCCCTCGAAGCGTCGCCGGCGGCAGAACTCGGCGAACGCGTCGAGCCCTTCGACGATCGCGCCGTAGACGACGACGTTGTTCTCACCCGAGGGCAGCCGGCACTCGGCGGTGCCGTAGGCGAACGCCAGCTCGCCGGCGGCCGGGTCCCACGTCAGGTCGCCGGGACGGGGCAGGCGCACGGCGTTCTCGCGCTCGACCCCCAGCTCGTACGTCCGCGCGCTCATCACCATCTCACCGCTCCACGCCACGTGCACGACCGGCACCTGCAGCGGCAGCGCCGCGAACACCGCGGCGGCCGTGCGCGGCGCGCCCACGTCGAACAGGACACCGGTGGCCTGGCCGCCCTCCCAGCTGAGCGCGATCGGGGTCTCGCCACGGCGGATGGATTCCCAGCGCTCCTGCCACCACCAAGATGACGACGGCGGTGAGGATGACGGCGACGAGCTCCCCCCGCCCGCGGGCCGATCGCCCGGCGCAGGCGCCCCGCTGCCCGGGTTCGGAGAAGCCTCACGCATGACCGGCATCCGCCCTGCGTGTCTCGGTGGCGTGCGGGGCCTCGTGGTGGACCATCGCGTAGCAGTCGATCCGCGTATCGATCAGGTTCTCGCCCCACAGCCCGTCCCACGGCGGCAGCCCGCGCTCGGCGCGCGCGGCGCGGGCCGCGGCGAAGTCGTCGATCGAGCGCACCCGGTAGACCGCCCAGTAGCGCTGGCGGCGGGGACCGAGATCGCCCGCATCGGACAGCACCCGCAGCCGCCACCCGCCCTGAAACCCCTCGTGGGAGATCAGTTCGGGGAAGTGCGCCTCGTCATACCAGCGGTTGAACTCGCGCTCGCGCTCCTGCGAGCCCCGAAAGTCGGTCTTGACGATCGCCCAGCACGGCGCGTCCACCTCATCCGGAGCGATCGCCGCGAGCGTGCGGTAGTACGTCCGCTCCCAGTCGATCAGGTGGCTGCCGACGTACTCCTGCCACTCGCCCCAGGGCGCGCCGTGCGACTGCGCGAGCGCGTCGTTGAACGCGCCGACGGACTCCAGCTCGTAGACCGCGTAGTAGCCGTGCTCGTGCGGAAGGGTCTGGGCAGGGTGATCGAGCGCGCGCAGCCGCCAGCCGCGCACGAACCCCGGCTTGGCGACCCATTCGGGCACGTGTTGCTCGTTGTACCAGGCGTTGAACTCATCCTCGCGGTCGCGGCCGGCCGCGGAGATGGAGGCCTTGACCACGCTCCAGACGCGCGGTTGAGAATCGCCGGCGGGGTCGCTCGGTGGTGCGGACGGTGCGATGACGGAATCCTATGCCTTGACCTACAACGGGGAGACGATCAGGCTCGACGGCGCGCTGCGGATACCGCCGCGCTGATGGCTCACCAAGCGTTGCAGAAGCAGATGCTGCACACGGCGCTATGCAGACAGCACGATGCATGGCCGGTCGAGATGAGCTAGAATGGTCATCATGAGCGCCACACCCCGCAAGACGCTGCTGGAGCCCGGCCACGAGGCCGAGTGGGCCGAGCTCAATCGTGAGAAGCGCGAATACCATCAGCGCGCCGCGCGGGCGATGACCCCGTCTGAGCGCATCGCGCGGGGTCAAAAGCTCTCTCAGCAGGCCGTGAAGCTGCTGGCCTCGACGATTCGCGGCGGCCATGTCCCAAGACGAGCCTTCTGGTCCTGACCTCGACGGCATCGTCGCCGACGCCAACGCCGCCGGACTCCAATATGTCGTGATCGGCGGCTTCAGCGTCATGGCGAACGGTTTCCTGCGAGCGACCAAGGGTCGCGAACACGTGCACTGGTAGCTCTATTCGGCGGTGACGGCCCAGGTGCCGTGACCACCGGCGGGGACTATGCCTTCGATTTCTTTGGCTTCGCCTGTGGTCTGCAGTAGTACGACCGCGCCGCTGGTCGATTCTTCTTGGCCGCCTTCGAATTTGATGTGGCCCATGCTCGCGGCGTATACGCAGATGTCGCCTTTGGCGGCCTTCGGTTCCGCGATGTTCATGCTGGGGCATTCCGCGGCGTGTTCGATACCGGCCTGCCCAGGTTCGATGAAGAACAGGTGTCCTGCCTGCCATGGTTCTTTGAGGGGGATGTTGAAGGAGATCGTGCCGAAGACATAGCCCGTATCGTGCGTGGAGACGCCCCAGACGCCGGTCTCGGTCTTACCGGAGGGCAGGGTGCCGCCGGCGGTCCAGGGGGAGCCTTCTTTGCCGTTGCAGGCGTAGGTGGTGGCGGTGGCGACAAACTTGGAGCCGCCTTCTTCGCAGTTTTTGCCCTTCGGCTCGACGCTGCTGGTGACGCTCACACCGTTGCTGCCGTTGGTCCCGTTGGTGCCGTTAGTGCCGTTGGTGCCGCCGGGGCCCTGGGGCCCTCCGGGGCCTTGGGGGCCACCAGGACCGGCGGGCCCGGCGGGCCCGGTCGCGCCGAATGCGCCGGCGCGCCCCTGGAGCTGTTTCAGGACGCTTGGCTTGATCTGCTTGGTGTTGGTGATCACGTACTTGCCGGCGGCGTAGGCGCCGCCGCTCAGCGCGAAGACGAGCGCCATGGTGGCGATCAGGGTGCTTGGCGTCAGGCGGGCTCGGATTGCTCTGAACATCGGGGTGGTTCCTCTCGATCGTGGGTCAGCTGTGTTTGCGCGCCTTATGCGCCGTGCTCTTCTTGGTCTTGTGCTTGGCTATTTGCTTCACGCATTTGCCGTGGCTCAGCTTCCGGGGCTTCTTGCACTTCGGGGCGGCCTTCTTGGTCGTCGTACTCGCGACCGTTTCCGTGGGAAAAGCGATCGGCGGGACCGGCACCTGCACCAGCACCAGCGGCGGGGAGATGACCACGGGCAGCCCCGCGGTCGTGAACACGGCGGGTTCCCCGTCGAGCGTGTGCGTCGCGTTCGGGATGTAGCCGCTTGAGACCGTGATGCGATAGGCGTAGCTCGTGCCGGGCTGAAGGCCGGAGAGAGCGAGGGTCTCCTGCACCGGGATTGTGCCCGAGCCTGCGGAGGCGGAGGTCACGATCCCGTAGCTCGTTTCGCCGCCCTGATACACACCGAGTTCGAACGCGTAGGTCGCGGGCAGGCCGTCCGGGTTCACGCTCCCCGAGATCAGCGCGGTGGTCGCGCCCACCGCGCCCGCTGGCCCGGTCGAGGCTTGCGGGAGCGGGGCGGGCGCGGTCGTGAACTGCCCTTCGGGGCCGGCATGGGGGCCTTCGATACTGGTGCGCGTTTCCGTCTTGGCGGTGTTTTCGGTTTGGGCGAACAGCCGGTAGTGGTAGGGCGTGCCGGGCTGCAACCCCGTCGCTTCCAAGGTCACGCCGAGCTTGCCGTACACGCACGCGCTTTCCCCCGGTTTCAATTCCGGGCAGGAGGATTCCTGCGCGGGCGTGCCCGCGACACCCGGACACGCTTCGCGGCGGATGCCCTGGGCGCACTGGGCGAGGGTTTCCCCGGGGCCGTATTCGAACAGGTATTCGGCTCTCGAGTTCTCGGGGTTCAGTTCGCCGAACATCACCGCCGAGGAGCCCTTCACGAACGACACCCGCGGTTCACCGATCACGTTCGGCGGCGCCAAGGGGGTCGTGAACGAGGTCCGCGCGGTGCTCGTCAGCGTTTCCCCCGAGGAGGCGGGGACGTTCGCGTCGTTACCCGCGAGCTGGTCGCAGAACGCCTGGTTCGGGCGCAGACCTTCGACGAGGGCGCTGACCGGCAGCAGCGCGCTGCCCGTGAACCCGCTCTGCCTGGGGGTTTCCGAGCCCAGCTGCCCGCACGAGGTGCCGTACTGGAAGAACGCTTCGGTCGCTTCGACACCCTCGGGGTTGACTTCCCCGTGCAGCGTGCACGCGAGCGTCACATCCGATTCGCTTTCCGCCCCCGCCACGCACGCTGCGGGGTTCGCGAGCAGTTCGGCGATCGGCACCGGTTCATACGCGATCACTTCATGACCGGTCCGCGTGAGCGAGTTGGGTCCTACGGCGGCGTACAGCTCGCCTGCGGGGCCGAACGCGATACCCGGGGACCCCCAGCCCGTGAAACCGCTGACCAGGTGCCCCGACGCCGCTTCATACAACGACCCGAACCACCTGTTTTCACCGCCGGGCAGCGACGCCAACGCACCAACAGCCAGCCGGCCGCTGGGGTCGAGGGCCAGCGAGGCGACTTCGACACTCGCGCCAGGCACCGGCGAGGCAACCAGGAACTCCGTGAGCTGCTGGCCACCTGGGCTCAGCTCAAGCACGCTCCCACCACCCACATACTCGAGATACACGTTGCCGGCTTCGTCGACCGCGAGCGCCCGCACCCGCCCCGCAACATTCAGCTGGCGCAGCCACGTACCCGTCGCGTCGAGCTCCTGAACACGCCCTTCATCACCGACGAACAACACGCCCCCCGGGCCGACCATGAGGAGATCCCCACCCCCAGCAGGGTTGAACGCCCGGTGCTCACCGCTACCCGGAGCGGCGGCCACGCCCGCTTGGCAAACGTCTTTCGAAGTAGCGGTGCAGAGGTTCTCTTCTTCAAGTTCCCCCGGGGTCGGCGTGCCGCCTTTCGCTTCGAGTTCTTTGACCTTCGTCTGGTTGACCTGGCCGCCCGCCGCCCACACGAACCTGCCTTCGCCGGTGAACTCATCCACCCGGTTGTCCTCCAGCACGTACACATCACCGCTCGACGGGTCCACCGCCACGCTCCCCGGTTCATACAACTGCCCTTCCTTGCAAACATCCCCCGACGCGGCGGTGCACACGTCCTCTTCTTCGACTTCGCTCTGGGTGGGGGTGCCGCCTTTCGCTTTGACCGCTTCAACCTTCGTCAAGTTGACTTCCCCACCGAACATCAACACGAACCCACCCGCCGCGGTGAGCTCCTGCACACGACGATTCGAGCGGTCCGCCACGAACACGTTCCCGCCCGGGGCGACCGCCACATCACTCGGGAAAGCAAACCCGCCCGCGATCGAGCTTTTCCGACCCGGCCCGCACGTGTCTTTCGACGCCGCCGTGCACACGTCTTCGAGCGCCACACCTTTCCCCGCCTGCGACACATCCACTTCACGGCCGAAATGCGCCCGCAACTTCAACTTCACCGGCGGCGCCGCGGCCTGCGCGCCACTCGCGCCGGCACCGGCCAGCAGCGCGACCGCAAGGGCGGCGGTCGCCAGACTGCGGGCAACTTGGGCTCTCATGGGCCTGTCCTCCGGTCGTGGCTGGCTGTCGTGGCCGTGGTACTCCTCCGTGCCTTCTTGCCCTTCTTGGGCTTCTTGGGCTTCTTGGGCTTGGCGCAGCCCGTCACCGCGATCGTGGTGGTGCGCTTCAGCACCGCCCCGTTCTGGGCGACGAATTCGCTTGGCATCTTCAACTTCCCCGCAGCGCTGCAGAGGTTGACGTTCGCGGCGAGCGCCGAGTAGGGACCCTCCGGCAGGTAGAGCTCGAACCTCGAGATCGGCACGTCCGGGACCGTCTTGAAGGTCGTCGAGGTGACCCCGGTTTTGCTGATGAAGGTGGAGCCCGTCAAGTCGACCCGCACCCCGTCACCCTGCAAAACAGCGACCAGCGACGGGAACGCTTCCCCGCCGTGGGAGACGAAATACACCGGGCCCGAGAGAGGGACGGGCAAAAGCGGGGTGGAGGTTCTGACGACCCCGATCACCGACCCCGCCGGGCACGCCGCAGGGTTCTCTTCGAACGTCGCGGCGAGACACGCCTTCTGCAAAGTCGTCAACCTGGAGGGCAGCTGCTTCGGCAGTTCGACTTTCACATAGGCGATGTTCGCCTCGCTACCGATCGACCCCGGCGGGTAGGTGACCTTCGCGTCCAGGCTCGCTCCGTTCTGTTTGCTCGTGCGGCCACTCGTCGAGACCCCGAACCCAGGCTCGAAGGCGAGGCTCTTGCAGCCCCCGACCGCGAACGCGCTCGACACGCTCGCGACCGCCTGCCCGCTACCCGACACGCTCGCGCTCACCTGCTTGGCGGCACACCCCGTCGGGTTGAACATGAACCCCGGACGGTCGATCGTCGTCGTGATCCGCTGCAAACGCAACGGCACCCCGTCCAGGATCTGCGGGATCGCATACGCACCCGTTTCATCCGTCGTGATCGTCGCCGTCGAATCCACCGGGTCGATATCGATCCTCGCCCGCACCACCACCAGCCCGAGGTCGAACGGGCCCGCCACCGCGTGCGTCACGATGCTCAACCCGAACGGGGCGCCATCGTGCGGGCCCGTCAGGTAGATCGTGCCTTCGATTTCAAACGGGTGTGAGCCCGCGCCCGACGCGACCCTGGTGGTGCCGATCTTCGACGCCGCCGGGCACGTCCCCGCGTTCGCCTGCGCATCCGCACACAACGGGACGCTCGCCAGCATCGCCAACAACCCCGGCGGCGTATGGATCTGCAAACCCTTGACGAACTGTTCACGATCATGACGCGACAGGTTCAACGTGAACGAGCTGAACTGCCCGGCCTGCGGGACGACCATCCCCGCCAGGAACCCGGGGTTGAACGGCAGCGAAGGGCACGGGGTCGCAAGGCCATCACCCACCAGGTCGACGTTGAACGACGAGGACGGTGTCGCGTCGCCCGTGCCCGCCACCGAGAACCCTTCCGGGGTGACACCGGGCGCCGACCACGGCGTGAAATCAGCCGTCGTGAGCGCAGCGCCACACGAGATGGGGTTATCCAACGGGGCCCTCGGACCACCGTTGAGCTTGACCTGCAGTTCGCTGAACGGCGTCTGCGGGTTCTGTAGGAACTTCGTCGTCAACTGCCCCGTCGCCGGGTTCGCCTCCACAAACCCCGGCACCTTGATGTTCACCCCAGCCCGCCCCAGCTTCCCCTTACTACCGAGTTCCAGATACAGCTTGTACAGGTTCCCATCCAACGCGTCTTTGCTCGTGCAAGCCGCCTGGCCCGCCCCGCCACAACCCGGCCGCGCCAAATACACGTGACCTTCCACCGGTTCGCCCAACAACGGCGTGAACGCCTTCGCGGTACCCACCGTCGAGGCATCGGGACAATGCCCCGCCGCCAACTGCAATTCCCCGTTCAAAGCGACTTCTTCAGATTCCGGCCCCGTGAAGTTGATCCCTTCGGGACCCGACTCGTTACAAGCCTGCACACCATCCACGATCCCCGGGCTGATCGACACACCCTCCGGCAGGCTCACCACCGCATCACGCAAATGCGGCGTCGCCGTACCTTCCGGCGTCTGCGGCTGCGGCACCTTGATATCCACGCCCAAACCCACCGGCGCATCCGCCTGCAACGTATCCGGGTGCACTTCGAGTTCCGGATTGAACGCCAGCTGGTTACAACCCGTCAACGCCGGCATCAACACCGACGCTTCCCGATACTGTTCGCTGTACCTCCCTTCCCGCACCACGCCCGGTTCCTGCCACGAGTCCGCACGCACCGACGCCACCTCCGGGCCCCCAGCACAATCAGAACCCAACGACAGGAACGGCACCGGGGCAATGCCGGCCGATTCAAACCCACGCGTGACGCAGCCGAGATACAGCCGCGGCTCGAGGACGTTATTCGTGTTATTACAGAGCAGCCCGCGCTGGGCGTCGTGGCTCGGGTCCGCCGGCACACCCCAAAAAGTCAATTCCGCTTCCGAGAGGCTGACCATCGGGATCTCATTGCTGTCCACCACCACGCTATAACCAGCCTCGGTGTGCACCAGGTGAGCCGTCAGGACGAACGTCAGATGCATTTCGTTCTCCAGCCCGAACTCCGCCGACTGCCCCGCTTCCGGCGTCAAATTCACGATCGGACCCGCGAGTTCGTTCCCGTTGAGCAGGCGCAGCCGGTTCCAGCCAACCTGCGTCGACGCTGGACAGAGTTCACCCCTGCTCAACACTGTCGCCGAGGGGCACTGCGGCACCGCCATCGGATTACCGAGCAACCCTGCCGGCAACGTCTGCACAATATCCCGCGGATCACGCGTGGGAGCCAAGTATGGTTTGTAGATCTTCACTATCGGCTGGAATTCTTCCGTCGCGAACTGAAGATCGAACGTCAACGCATACGGGTGCCCACCCGCCTGCGTAAACGCGACCGGCGGGTTTACAAAGCGACACAGCCCCGGTTGATGGTTCGCGAAGTGGGTGCAATTGCCTTCTTCGCGCGTGGGCCCGGTCGTCTGCAGCGAGAAATGCGTGATTTCAAGCGGCCGCGGTTCCGTCGCGCCCGCCACCGGCACGAAGGCCATCTGCAGCACGCCCACGGCGAGGACCACGCCGAGGCGGACGGAAATCCTCATCGGTGCGCGCTCCGGTCGTGGCTCGCCGTGCGTGCCTTGTGGGCCTTCCTGGTCTTCTTCCTCACGCACCTGTTGCGCTTCCTGGTAAAACCCATCCTGCACTTCACAGGCTTCGGCTTCGATGCTGCGGGGATGGTCGTGGGGGGCGCGGCGAGATTGCCGCCGGCGGCCTGCGAGACACTTCCCGGGACCAGCAGCGGCGCGGGGTTCGTCAACGGACCCTGGCACGCGTCACCCGCGCACCGCTCTCGTTCCGCTGGCGCGGGAGGAAACCCGCCGTCGATCCGCGCGTCATACACGTCGACCTGGCCATCCGAGTCCTGCGCCACCAACCCTTGCGCCGTCACGAAGAACACATCACGCCCCGAGGGAGAGATCACGACATCTTCAACCGCTTCGGTGAAGCCCGCACCAGAGACCAGCGAGAGGCGTCCTTCACCGCCTTCACCCGCGGCTTGGTGCCACAGATACGCACTCGAGACAGCGGCGCCCGCGCGTTCTGACAGCCGCCTCGGCGTTGTGAACACGACCCGCGAACCGTCATCGCTGACTGCACGCGTCTTCAAACCAGCCGCTTCAGCGGCATGGCCATATACTTCGGCGGCCCTGATCAGCGCGTCAGAGTTGCCGCCGTTGCCGTTGGAATCGGCGCCTTCTTCGCCGATCGACACGCGCTCGAGCGTCCCCGTCTGCGCGTCGTAGCGGTAGACGTCAAGGTTCTGGTTCGTGTCACCGGACACCAGCCGCCCCGCGGAGTCGAACACGAGGAAGCGCCCCGCTTCACACGAGGACTCGCCGCCGGAGCAAGCGTTCAGCTGCGCTTTGCGGCTAATTGTCCACAGTCCCGTGTCGAACGGCGTTACCTGCGACTGCGACTGCTGAGGGCAGCGCTGGTCTTCGACTTCGCCGGAGCGCCCCACGCTCGAGCAGAGGTCCGCGACGAACGCAGTGCTCCGGCTCGCCGCGTCGTACACATAGAGGTTGTCCGCGCCCTTTACCGGCTGGGACTGGACGCCTCCCCCGAGCGGCTGCGCGCCGCGTTCGCTGAGCACTCCGCGCGCGACGAAGTACACGTGCGAGCCGTCCTGGGACACCGCCACCACACCCTGCACTTCAGCGGCCTCGCCCGCGTGCTGGTCATGGGAGACCTGGGTCATCGAGGTCACTTCGCGCTGGGCGGGTTCACAGCCCGCTTCACCACCAGGGCAGCCGAGGGCCGCCATGTACAGGTCGCTGCCCGCGTCCGTGTCCCCCGTCACAAGCGGCTGGGTGGTCGCGAAGAACGCCCGCGAACCATCGTCAGACGCCCCCTGGAACACCGCCGGCGCCTGCGCCGCCGAATGACACGGCGCCGAGGAGGCGCAGTCCGCCGCCACCGGCGCGGACACCTGCACCGTCTTTTCGCCGCCGAGCCGCGCATACAGGATCGGAGGATTGTTAGAAACCGCCTGGAAGGCCGTCGTCCCCTCACATTCTTCGCGGTTCTTGTCCGAGCGGTTGGCGTTCGTCGTGAAGAACACCGTGCCGCCATCAGCCGCGACCGCGTTGAACGCTGAGGTGCCCGCGGCCGTAGGGTTGAGGGCGAACTGAAGCGCGACGCCGAGCGAGCCCAGCCGCACGGGACAGTACGGGTCGATCGGTTCCGGTTCACCACCAGGAAGCGAGTTGTTCATCACGCCAACCAGCCGCAACGACGGTTCAGCACCCGAAAGCTGCGTCCGCAGATCGTAAAGCGGTTCGACGCTCCCGACCGCCGCCGGCAACAGAGGAACCGCAAGTAGAGTGGTGCTCGCCAGCTCTTCGAACACGATGTGAGAGAAACCGGCGCTCTCGCCAGCGAAACTGGTATCGCTCGCTTTAATGACCCCCCCCCCTTTCGAGCGGCTGCAACGCCATGCCCGCCACGGCCCAGTTTTCCGGCGTGTCCGGTGCGTCCGTGGGATGCACGAAGAAGTCTGTCTCAACCGCCCCACTCTGGGCTGCACCAGAGCTCGGGCCCGGTTCGCCCTCGAACAGTGTGAGGGCCAGATCCGCCGAGACGAACTCCGCGCCCAGGCCGTTGGGAGCGACCGTCGCCGGCGGGATCAGCGGCGAGGTCTGCCAACCCCCCGCCCCGCGACGCGCCAGATAGTGGCTGTTCGTCGGATAGCTCGCCGGGCTACCCGCGAACGCCCCCAACGAGCTGAACGCCGCGCCTTCCCCACCTGGAGCGACACCCACGATCGTGAGCGCCCCATAGCCACCCTTATAGACGGGGCTTACCATCTCATACGCACGGCAGTCCGGTAGCCGTGTCGAGCCCTGCTCGATGCGAATCTGTTCGTTCGGGCATTCCGCCGCCAAGGCGGGAGCGCTCGCGCACAATCCGCCCGCGAGCGCGCACAGCAGAACCAAAGCAGCAGCCGAGGTCGGCTTACGGACGGGCTGCTTGCCTGTGGCACGAGCGTGCTCAGCCGGCAACCCACACCGCATTGCCTGGACGCTCGGCCGCGGTTGAGCGGAGCGCTCACGTCGGATCATGTGGAGAGGCCTCATCGGCGCGTCCTCCTGGGCTTCTCGCCGTCGCGTAGCTCGTCAACGCCTACGCGCAGAGCGCGCTCGATCTCCTCACCACGCGCCGTCAGTCGCCACGCGTTGGGCTCACCGGTCGGCCTGTGGTCGTTGCCGGAGGTGTTCTCGATCAGGCCGAGCCTCTCCAGGCGCGCGAGCAGCTTCGAGACCTGCCCCTGGTCATAAGTGTCTGCCCCCTCGCCGACGATGCGATTGCTCGCGCCGGGGTTCTCGGCGATCGCACCGAGGACACGCAGTGTGCGATACGTGATCCGCATCGGCAAACCCGCCAACGGATCCTCCGGCGGCTCAGCCAAACGGGTCGGACCTTTCAGGCCGGCCGGCTCTTTCCGGTCAGATGGGAACGTCCGGGTCCCGCGCAGCTCCTTGCGCGCCACCGCCTGCCCGAGATAGGGCAGCACGATCATCGCCATCAAAGGGTTCAGCAACTCCAGGGTCCCCGCCCGCTCCTTCTGAGAGAGGCGAGTGTGGATCACGCCGAACACCGCTCCGACCACGCCCTCGCCGGTGAGCGGCGCGATCTCCTTCGCGCCCGCGGCCCGCGAACCGTCCGTGTGCAGCCTCACGCCCAACCCCTTCAACACCTGCGCGCGGCGCTCGAGGACCCGCGGACCGGCGCCCAGCGCGTCGACCACCAACAGCGACGCGACGCGGGGCTCCTCGTCGAAGAACACCAACAACTCCCCGAGCGCCCGACGGACACGCTCACGCCAATCGCTGCGACCTGCGCCCGCGCGCTCGTACGCGCCGCTCACGCGCGCACCGGCGCGCTCAAGCGCGTCCTCGAAGATCGCCAAGAAGCAGTCCTCGCGATCCTCGAAGACGTCATAGAACGTGCGCCGCGACACCCGCGCGCCACCGGTCACCCGCGCGACGCTCATCTTCTGATAGCCGTGCTCGGAGACGACCCGCGCCGCGGAGATCAACATCCGCGCGCGCTGCACCTCGGACACGCCCGCGGCGCCCTCGCGCCGGGACGAGGACCCCTGACCGCGCCGCGAGACACGAGCATCGCCCCGGCGACGCTGCTCTGCCACCGCGGGCATCACGCGACCCTCCCCGCGAGGGGGCGCCGCGTCAGGCGAAGATCAGCCTCTAGAAGAGGGGCGCTATTGCGACAAGAGAGAGAGAGAGAGAGAGAGAGATGTGTCAGCGCTGCTGACGCATCTACCTACAGGCCCAAACGGGCGCACGGCGACTCCCATCACATCTGTCCCCAACGAACTCATGCGAACACTACCCCTCTTCATGCGATCCGGCCCTCTCCCCTAACAATCCCTGCAAAAGCGCTTGACGTCGATCCAGAAGACCGACCCAAACCCGATCTATCGTGCCCGGCTCCTCACCATTGAGAAACCATGAACACCACGGAACATAACATCAACCGCACCGCTTGTCAAGAGCGAACCGGGCGGGGTGAGCAAGATCATGCGGGCAAAGACCACGGACACGTCTTTGCCTCCCTCACATGGCTCCACGGACGAGCGGCACACCGGGTTGCCGGCGTCGTTCAGGCGGGTTGTATCCGCACCTCGATGTCGGTGTCGGCTACGACGCCCGCCGCGCGGAGGCGATCAGCCAGCGCGTGCGCCCATTGCTCGATCTGCGCGTCGGTGAGGCCGGACCTGTGGGCGTGGATCTGCACGTTCCCGTTATCGGCGATCCGGACACGGCAGGATGGATCGAAGTACGCCGCTCGCGCGGCGGCCAGGTCGCACGCCCACTGCCGGTCCACGCCTGGGGCGAGCGCCATGGAGGCGAACACCTCGTGCACGGCTCCCTGCTCGGAGAAGGTGAGGTTGGCCACGTCGCGGAGGTCGTCGGCTCGCCCCGCGGCGAGCTTCATGCGGACGAGGTCGTTCTTGCCGGCCACACGCACGCGCTGACCGCCGATCGTGGTGTCGAGGCTGCGCCGCTTGACCTGCGGATAGGCGTCGCTGCCGTCGGGGCGGTACAGGACGTCCAGCTTGCCGTAGCGCGTGCCGAACATCACGGTCGGATAAGCGTCGCCGGCAGCAGGATCCATTCCCCCCTGCTCCGACGACAGACGCACGGCATTGAGCGTCTCCAGCGCATGCAGCAGCGCACGCTTGTTGGTCTCGTCTCCACTCGGAAGCATCACATCGACGTCGCCGGTGGCGCGCACCTCCGAGTGCACACCGACAGCCAGAGCGCCGATGACCACGAAGTCGACGCCGCACGCGGCCAGCGTCCCCAGCAGCGCAGCCGGGTCGAGCGCGCCGTCAGCCACTGCTCAAGCCCGCCTTCATCTCGGCGATCGCGTTGTGGAGCGCCGCCGCGCTCTGCATCCGTTCCTCCGCGCTCATCGCCAGCTGCTCGACCAGCGCGCCGGGGTCACTGCGCCGGGGCAGCGGCTCCACCTGCACCCACAGCCGGTAGCCGAGGCAGTTCACGAGGCGCTCCGCCTGGCCCAGCGTCGGCGTGACCTCCCCCGCCTCCACTCGCGAGACGTAGGACTGGCTGGTCGCAGCGCGCACTGCCAAGCCCCCCTGACTCAGCTTGCCCTCCCGCAGCTCCCGCAGCAGCAGACCAAACGTACCCATACCAGAAGTAATATTCATCTCGAAAATGGTATCAGGATTGGATTTGGAGACCGGCCAGCGACGATGCCGCAGACAGTACGCTACACAAACCTCGCGATGCGGTAGAAACGAGCAGATCCCGAGGCTGGAGGCGACGCCCGGGCGCTATCCCAGCGTCTACGAACCCAGGCATCGTCCTTCAGCGCAGCCGCGATAGGCTCCCGCCCCCATGCGGATCGAGGGCAGCTCAGCGATCGTCGGCGGCGGCGCCTCCGGGCTCGGCGAGGCGACCGTGCGCCGGCTGCACGCGCAGGGCGCGACCGTGACGATCGCAGACCTCAACGCCGACAAAGGCGCGGCGCTGGCGAAGGAGCTCGGCGTGGAGTTCGTCGCCTGCGACGTGCGCAAGGAGGAGCAGGTCAAGGACGCCGTCGCGCATGCCGCGCAGAAGGAGGGCGGACTGCGGATCGCCGCGTGCTGCGCGGGCGTCGGCTGGGCGCAGAAGGTGGCGGGCTCCAAGGGGCCGCACCCGCTGCTGCCGTTCGAGACGGTCATCCAGATCAATTTGATCGGCACGTTCAACGCGCTCCGGTACGCCGCTGCCGCGATGATCGCCAACGAGCCCTCGGAGGACGGCGAGCGCGGCGTGTTCGTGTGCACCGCCTCGATCGCCGCCTACGACGGCCAGGTCGGCCAGATCGCCTACGCGGCATCAAAGGGGGGCGTAGTTAGCATGACGCTGCCAGCCGCGCGCGACCTGTCTCAGTACGGGATCAGGGTCAACACGATCGCCCCCGGCCTGTTCGACACACCGCTGCTGGCCGCGCTGCCCGAGGAGGCCCGGGAGAAACTTGGAGCGGGGGTTCCCTTCCCCCAGCGCCTCGGCCAGCCCGAGGAGTACGCTCGACTAACCAGTCACATCGTTGAGAACCGGATGCTCAACGGCGAGACGATCCGGCTCGACGGGGCGCTGCGGATGCCCCCGCGCTGAGATACCCCGTTACCAACAACGACGCTCCACACTGAAAACCAGCTTGTCCAGCCAGCAGGACGGACCTTCAGGCCTGCCGGTCGGCGAAGCGAATTTACGGCTCTGCCACCCTTCCAGGGAGCCTACGGGCTACAAGTTTTAGGTAAGCGTTCAGTTGGTCGGGCCGCCGGACCGGACGGATTTGCGATTCTGGGCAAGGCCCGGGCGTGACGGGTGGTAGGTGGTATAGTGCTGTGGAGGATGAAGAAGACCAGCATCTACCTGGACCCTGAGGTCGATCGAGCGCTCGTCCGTCGCGCCACGGCCGAAGGCACCACGAAGGCCGCGCTGATCCGCGCTGCCCTCGCGGCCGCGGCCGCTCCGGCGAAAAGGGCCAAACCCCGCGCGTGCGGGGTATTCGAGGGACCCGGCGATCTCGCTCGAAACGTCGATCACTACCTAGCGAGCACCGGCTTCGGCCAGGACGACGATGAGCGGCGCATCTCTGCGTCCTCCCTCGCTCGCGTACCGAGTACGCCACGCTCGGTGCGTCCTTGATCTGCTTGCTCCTCGCCACCCTGGATACTGGGCCAATCGGTTCGTGATCGTCCTCGACACCTCCATCGTCCTCGCATTCATGGACCGCCGCGACGCCGACCACGAGCGCGTCCGCGAGTGGATGGAGACGATCGAAGAGGAGCTCAGCAGCACCCCGCTGATCGTGGCCGAGCTCGACCATCTCACCTTCCGACAGGGTGGAGCAGCCGCCGCGCGCGCCCTGCGCGAAGACCTGGACCGCGGCGCTTACCTGATCGAATGGTGGCCCACAGCGATCCATGAGACGATCGCCGTCGCCAAGCGCCACGAATCGATGGAACTCGGCCTCGCCGACGCCTCGCTCGTCATCCTCGCCGCGCGCCTGCAGACGATCGACATAGCGACCCTCGACGAACGCCACTTCCGCGCGCTGAAACCACTGTCCGGCGGCAAGGCATTCAGGCTGCTGCCAACCGACGCGCCCTGAACCGGGGCAGAGCGGCCCAGCGACCTCGACACCGTTGCTTCGGGGTTCAAGTCTAATCTTGGGCTTGAAGCTAATATCCATTCGGTCAAAGTTGAGCTTCCGCAGGAGGAGAAGGATAAGAAAGCCCTAGCAGTCAACGAAGCACCACCAGCTTTAGACGTTTTCCACTAGTAGAAACCGAGAATTTAGGAGCAAACGCCAGCGCCGCGCAGTTCGTCGCCTGGAAGCGGCTCGCGACCGGAGTGCTCGCCCCCTGCGTCGAGGACAGCGTCCCCGTGACCGCCATCGGGGCCGCACGGCTTGTCAAGAGCGAACTGCCAATGCCGCCCAAAACAGGCTGACAGTACGCTGTGCTTGGCTCTGCAAAGCGAAAGACCGTCATCGCCAGCGCGGATAGCTCGTCTGTAGACATTGCGGTGCAAAGTGCCGGGCGATGAGCTAGAATGACTTCATGGGCGCCGCTCCCCACAAAACGCTCTTGGAGCCCGGGCATGAGGCCGAGTGGGCCGCGCTCAATGAGGAAAAGCGCCGTGCGCTGACGCCGCCGCCCGATACGCCGATCGGTGAGCTGCTGCGACGCGGCCAGCATCTCTCCGCCCAGGCAGCCGGCCTGCTGAGAGCCGTCGAGCGAGCCAATGGCCGCTCTCGATCCTAAGCTCGACGTTGCCGCTCATGGGTTGCTGACCGAGCATGCCCGTTTCGTGGTGGTTGGAGGCTTCTCGGTCATCGCCAACCGCTTCATTCGCGCCACCGAAGACATCGACTTCCTCGTACCTGATGACGACGAGGACAACGATCGCCGGGTGCTCGCCGCGCTGCGCAAGCTGGACGGAGTACGGCTGCGCGATGACGCGCCGCTTGACGACGAGCACCTGATCGGCAAGACCCATCTGCGCGCACGGACCGAGGCGGGCATCATAGACATCATGCGCGGCGGGCTGCCGCCGCTGGACTACGAGACCGTGGAGCAGCGCGCGATGCCCGCCGAATACGACGGGGCTGAATTTCTCGTAGCGGGACTGACCAGCATCGTCGGCTTCAAGCGCCTCGCGGGTCGCCCTCGCGACCGCAACGATCTGATCGGCCTCGAAGGAGTCCACGGCGAGCTCCCGATCGAGCCGATCCCGGGGCTGGACATCGACACGTAAGCCAAACTGGTGTGCCGATCAGCCTGCCGGCAACGCGTGTGAACTGGAGGGCTGGCTACACCCGCTCCACGAGCATCGCCATGCCCATGCCGCCGGCGACGCACATCGACTCGATGCCGTACGTCGCGTCGAGCGTCTGCAGGTCGTTGAGCAGCGTGGTCATGATGCGCGCGCCGGTCATGCCGAAGGGGTGGCCGAGGGCGATCGCGCCGCCGAAGGGGTTGAGCTTCTCGTCGGGGATCTCGAGCTCGGCTTTGCAGGGCACGATCTGCGCGGCGAAGGCCTCGTTGATCTCGACGACGTCGATGTCGCTCATCGCCATGCCGGTGTTGGCGAGCAGTTTCTGGATGGCGGGGATCGGGCCGAGGCCCATGACCTCGGGGCGGATCGCGGCGACGGTGGAGGCGATGATCCGCGCTTTGGGCTTGCAGCCCAGCTCGCTCGCCCTCTCCTCGCTCATGATCAAGAGCGCCGCGGCGCCGTCGTTGAGCGGGCAGGCGTTGCCGGCCGTGACCGAGCCGTCCTCTTTGAACACGGGCTTCAGCGCCGCGAGCCGCTCCATCGTCGTCCCGGGTCGCGGGCCGTCATCGCGGCTGACGACCGTCTCGGGCACGTCGATCTCGTTGCCCTCCTTGTCGACGTCGGTGTGCGCCGGCACCGTCACGGGCACGATCTCGGCGTCGAAGTGCCCGGACTCGACCGCGGCCACCGCGCGGCTCTGCGACACGACGGCCCATTCGTCCTGGGCCTCGCGGCTGACGTTGCAGCGCTCGGCGACGTTCTCGGCGGTCATGCCCATCGGGATGTAGACGTTGTAGGCGGAGCCCTCCGAGCCGTCGACGGCGTGGTTGAGCTCGAACTGGCTGCCGCGGCCGGTGCGCGAGACGGCCTCGACGCCGGCGGCGATGTAGGTGTCGCCCTCGCCCGCCTTGATCGCGTGGAAGGCCATGCGCGTCGTCTGCAGCGAGGAGGCGCAGAAGCGGTTGACGGTGCAGGCGGGCACGTGGTGGTCGATGCCCGCCAGCAGCGAGGCGATGCGCCCGATGTTGTAGCCGGACTCGCCCTCGCCGTAGCCGCAGCCCATCATCACGTCGCCGATCGAGGTCTGCTGCAGCTGGGGGTTGCGCTCGAGCAGCGCCTTCAGCGGGATCGCGGCCAGGTCGTCGGCGCGAACTGTCTTGAGCGAGCCCTTGGCGGCGCGTCCGATGGGCGTGCGTATGGCGTCGACGATCACTGCCTCTGGCATTTGGCGATTCTCCTGGGTTGCAGTTCGGTGTGGATGCGCATCCTATGGGACCAGACACAGCCAAGCGTGTGTCAATGCGCACACGTATGCGGCGCTCGGCGCCCCTTACAGGTCGAGGCGGCTCACGCCCAACTCGTCAAATCCCACATGGTGCGCGAGCTCGTGCCGGACTGTGCGTACGACCTGGTCGCGCAGCAGCTCGGGGCTGTGCCCGAAGTCGCGGCGCAATGTGTCTCTGAAGATGACGATGCGGTCGTGGGTGTCGTCGCGGCGAGACTGCCCGCCCTGATACAGCCCGTACGCGCCCCGCCGGCGCCCGCCGTCGGAGATCACGACGGCGACGTGGGCGAGCGCGTTGCGCAGCAGGTCGGGCAGGTCGTCGAGCGCGTCGCGTACGAGCTCTTCGAAATCCTCGTCGTTGAGCGGGTCCAGTTCGAGGAACTCCAGTTCGTCGGGATCGACCGCCGATCCTTCGCGCGCGAGCTCCTCCGAGCGGCGCACGATCGCGTCGAACTCGACCTCGGACTCGGGGTCGCGCCAGCCCGCCAGGCGCACCGCCACGAACGCGGCGCCGCCGATGACGATCGCCACGACGACCACGCCGATCGCGACATCCTCGAGCGCCCTGACGGCGCCGACCGTGCTGAATCCCTGCCCGACCACGATCACGATCAGGCCAAGCGAGAGCGCGATCAGGGCGGCGAGCCCCGCGCGGCGCAGTTGACCGGAGGCGCGCTGTCGTGGGGAGAACGACCGGCGCACCGCACCGTCCTACTTGAGCGTGCGGGCGATCACGAGCCGCTGGATCTCGTTCGTGCCCTCGTAGATCTGGGTGATCTTGGCGTCTCTCATCATGCGCTCCACCGGATACTCCTTGACATAACCGTAGCCGCCCAGCACCTGCACCGCCTCGATCGTCACCGCCATCGCCGTGTCCGAGCAGAACACCTTGGCCATCGAGGAGTACTTTCCCCGCTGCGGATCGCCGCGATCGGCCAGCGCGCAGGCCTTGTACAGCAGCTCGCGCGCGGCGGCCGTGCGTGTTTCCATGTCGGCGAGCTTGAACTGGATCGCCTGCAGCTCGATGATCGGCTGGCCGAACTGCACGCGCTCGCGCGCGTAGGCGACGGCGTAGTCGGTCGCCCCCTGCGCGATCCCCACGGCCTGCGCGGCGGCGCCCAGGCGCGTGCGCTCCAACGTGCCCAGCGCGACCGACAAGCCGCGGCCGACCTCGCCGATGACGTTGGCCCGGGGAACGCGCACGTCCTGGAAGATCGGCTGCCCCGTCGGCGAGGCGCGGATGCCGAGCTTGTGCTCGAGCTTGCCCACGCTGAACCCCGGCCGGTCGGCCTCGACCACGAACGCGGTGATGCGCCGGCGCTCGCGGTCGGTGACGGCGAACGTGATGTAGAAGTCGGCCACGCCGAGGTTGGAGATCCAGTTCTTGGCGCCGTTGATCACCCACTCATCGCCGTCGAGCACGGCGGTCGTCTTCATCCCCGCGGGGTCCGAGCCGGCCTCGGGCTCGGACAGAGCGAACGCGGGCGACCACTCGCCGGAGGCGCAGCGCGGCAGAAAGCGCTCCTTCAGCTCGTCGGTGCCATACAGCTGGATCGGCAGCGTGCCGAGCTCCTGCACCATCAGGATCAGCGCGCAGGCAGCATCGACCTTGGCGATCTCCTCGACGGCCATGTTCAGCATCAGCGTGCCCGTGCCGGTGCCGCCGTACTCGGTCGGAAACGGCAGCCCGAGGATGTCCTGCTCGCCCAGCAGCCTGCGCACGTCCCACGGATATTCGGCCTGCTCGTCGATCTCCGCCGAGCGCGGCGCGATCCGCTCGCGCGCGATCTGGCCGATCGCCTGACAGAGGTCGAGGTGCTCCTGGGGGATCGTGTAGACGTCGTCGAGGGTCTGCATTGGGTTGATCGTAGTGAAGACCACGCCGCATGCGGCGTGGTCCGGGATGGCGCATGCGCCATCCCGTTGGGGCGTGCAGCGGGGACGCGGTCGGCGCATGCGCCGACCGAACTGCAGACCACGACAGGACGTGCCCGCCCGCCTGAAGTTTGCGGCCCTGAGATGCGGGTAACTCATTGGTTATGACCTTCGGCACATCCATCTTCCTAATCGCGGTCGGCGCGATCCTGCGCTACGCCGTGACGGCCACCGTGTCGGGCATCGACATCGCGACCGTCGGGCTGATCCTGATGATCGTCGGCATCGCCGGGCTCGTGCTGTCGCTCCTGTACATGCTCGCCTGGGCGCCGCGGCGGGGTCGCGTGGTGCGCGACCGGGTGGTGGAGCGCGAACCCTACGAGGAACCGCCCGCCGGCTTCTGATCCCGCGCCGCTACGCTCACACAGATGAGCGTGCACGAGCAGACCTCCGCGATCGACATCGGTCCCGCGCGGGCGCAGAAGTGGCTCGCCGAAGAAGGCGCCGCGCCCCAGCTGATCGACGTGCGCGAGCCCTACGAGCGCGAGGCCGGCCGCATCGCCGGCTCGCGCCACATCGCGCTGGTCGAGCTCACGGCGCAGGCGGCGAGCATCGCGCGCGAGCGCCCGGTCGTGTTCTACTGCCGCGTGGGCTCGCGCTCGGACATGGCCGCGCAGGCGTTCAGAGCCGCGGGCTATGAGGCGTACTCGCTGCGCGGCGGCCTGAGGCGCTGGGCGGACGAGGGCCTGCCGCTGGAGCCCCAAGACGGATACGTTGCCGATCACTGACAGGACGACCGAGAGGAGCACATCGCGATGGAGGCATCATCTGAGTACCCGAACGTGACCGTCGGCGAGGGCTATGCCGTCGGCGATCTGGACGCGCTGGGCGAGGGGCCAGGCTTTCGCAAGGTCCGCAAGGGCCTCGGCGTGGGCGCGTTTGGCGTCAACGCGATCGTGATGCCGCCCGGCATCGAGAGCGGCTTTCACTATCACGACGAGCAGGAGGAGCTGTACTTCGTCCATCGCGGCGCGCTCGAGATCGAGTTCGGCGATGGTACCGTCCATCGCCTGGGCGAGGGCGGACTCGCGCGCGTGGACGCGGGCACGCATCGCAAGGTCCGCAACGCCGGCGACGTCGACGCCGTCTACCTGATCGCCGGCGGCAAGGGCGGCTACATCGGCCGTGACGGCCGCGTGCCCGAGGGGGAGGAGCAGCGCGTCAAAGTCATCCACGACCTCTCCGCCTCGGACTCGGCGTGACGACGCCTGCCCACCCCGCAGCGTGGGGCGCTAATTGAGCAGCTCCTTGACGTAGCGCTGGTGCAGGCGCCCGAGCGGCGTCTTCTGCGGATAGAAGCCGATCCCGCTCCACACCAGGCCCGAGGCGGGCGCCCAGGCGACGATCAGGTAGGCGCCCAGCACCAGCGCGCTCCTGCGCAGCCGGCGCGAGCGCGACAGCGCCGCCAGCGGCAGCAGCCACAGGATGTACCACGGCAGCACCCAGCCGAGCGTCAGCAGCAGCGCGACCGTCACCCATCCCGACGCCGCGATCGCTTCGCGCCGGCGCCACGCCAGCGCGCAGCAGGCGAGCAGCGCCAGCGCGAGCACGGCGCTCAGCAGGGTGTGCAGCGTTTCGGTCTCGCCGCCGTAGCCGAGCGCTAGGCCGAGCAGGTTGGGCACGCTGATGCTCGTCACCACCCGGCTCTGCGTGCTGAGATCGGGGATGTGCAGGCCGAACGCGAGCAGGCTCGCGCCGCCCACGATCGCGCCCGCGAGGAGCATGCCCAACACGACCTGGGTGAGCCGTCGCGGCGAGCGGGCCAGCCCCGCCAGCACGATCGGGATCAGGATCACGCCCGACGCCTTCAGCGCGGTCGCCGCCACGAACGCCGCGCCCGCCCCCAGCTCGCTCGCCGACAGCGGCCACAGCCAGCCGCCGATCCGCTGGGAGAGCGCCGGCGCGGCGCCCGCTCGCTCCAGCCCGACATCCGCCCCGTGGTTCTCCCCCGTTCCCGCCACGCCGTCCGCGCCGAGGTTCGCCATCGCGCGGTCCGCCTCGACAGGCGCCATCGCGCCGTCCGCGCAGACTGCCGCGGCGGAGCCCTCCGGCGCCCCGGCGGCGCGCGCGCGCAGCAGCAGGTAGAAGCCGAGCACGATCGCGAACACGATCAGGAAGTCGTTGTGATCCCCGCCCAGCCCCCACACGAGCACGATCGGGTTCAGCCCGACCAGCACGATCGCCCTGACCGGATCGAGCTCAAGCAACTGCGCGCAGCGCCACACCAGCAGGATCGTCCCCAGGCTCGCGGCCACGAGCACCGTCTTGATCGCCCAGAACGACGCCGCCACGCCCAGCGGCACCAGCGCGAACGTGAACAGCGTGAACAGCGGCCCGTACGGGCTCAGCAGCTGATGCCAGTTCGAGAGCCCGTAGCTGGGATCGCCGTGGGGCTCGAGGATCGGATAGCTGGTGTAGGGGTTGAGGTTGTGCACGACCTCCATGCGCCCGTAGTTGATGTAGTTGAACACGTCCGTCAGCGCCAGCGGCGGCGCCAGGAACAGGATCGCGTGCACCGCCAGCACCGTGGCGATCGCCCAGCGCGCGCGCGAACGCCCGGTCGTGCTCGGCACGTGGGCGAGCGCGAGCACGTAGCCCACGTACATCGCCACCATCGTGGCCGTGAACACCCATCTGAGCGTCGTCGGATCGCGCGTCAGCCCCGGCCACAGTCCCCCCAGCGGGCCGGCCATCCAGCCGGGGAAGAAGCCCGTGTGCGTCGTCGCCGCGAACAGGCTCGGGCGGTCGGCGGCGATCACGACGAACAGCAGGCTGCACGCCACCAGCACGATCAGCGCGCCCGCCGCGATCCACGGCCCCCGGCGCGCTCCGACCGCCGCGCGCGCGCGCGCGGCGCCCGTCCCGGCGTCCACGTCCGAGGGCTCGACGAGCGAGCCGTCGCGTAGGCGGAGTGTTGTCGCGGCGTCGCTCGACATCAGGGCCCTCGCCAGAATAGATGGTGGGTTGAGGGGGTCGGGCCGTGGATGGCAGACGCCGAACACGAGCGCAGGCGTGCTGGTGGCACGTCGAGCATCGTGGGTGGCGTCTGACGCCGCGGAACGGCGGCCTCAATCCCGGCAGATATTCTGGCGTGGGCCATACGGGCGCGGAAATACATGAGGGCTCGCCGCGGCGAGCCCTCAGAGATTAGACGTATGTCATCCGCGCAAGCCCCCTCGTGGGGACATGCGTCAGATTAGATCGACTGGACGTTGACGGCCTTCGGGCCCTTGTCGCCCTGCTCGGCGTCGTAAGACACCTTCGAGCCCTCCTGCAGCGAGCGATAACCCTCGCCGTTGATGCCGGTGTGATGGACGAACAGGTCCTTCTCGCCGTCATCGGGGGTGATGAAACCGAACCCCTTGTCGTCGCTGAACCACTTTACGGTGCCGGTAGGCATGTGGGTAACTCCTCCACGGTATGTGCGTGCTGCTGCGCGGAGGATGCTGCTTAGAGCCTCGACCTGCGAGCTTGCACTACTTTCGCCGGTCTTCTGTGCCGGCCAGACGCTCCGACCGTAGCAGGTCGTCCCATCCATGTGTTTACAACTTGATATATCTCGACCGTCACATCCTCTACGCCGATCGCGCTTAACCGCCTGCTTCCCCCCGGAGACCCGGCCACCGTCCAGGAGATCGTCACGGGATTGGGCCTGCACGAGCGACGCTCGGAGGCGTTCGCATCAGACGGACGCACACGGCCGTACGTGGTGCTCAACATGGTCGCGACCCTCGACGGCCGCGCCACGCTCGGCGGGCGCTCGGGCCCGCTCTCAGACAGCGCCGACCGCGCCCTGTTCCACGGGCTGCGCGCGGTCGTGGACGCCGTGATGGCGGGCGCCGGAACCGTGCGCGCCGAGCGTTACGGCCCGACCGTTCGCGACCCCGACACCCGCCGCCTGCGCCGGCAGCGTGGCCTGCGCGAGCAGCCGCTCGCCTGCGTGGTCTCCGCCGGCCTCGGCCTCCCCCCCGACCTGCCCCTGCTGTGCGATCCGGAATCCGAGGTCGCGTTCCTGACCCCATCGCAGGGGAGCCTGCCCGCGACCGCCGCCCGTGTGGAGTACGTGCGCGCGCGCCGCGACGACGACGACGGCGATGGCTCGCTCGACCTCTCGGCCGCATTGAGCGAGCTGCACGAGCGCTTGCACGTGCGCACGCTGCTGTGTGAGGGCGGGCCCCACCTGAACGGCGCGCTGCTGTCCGCCGGGCTGGTCGACGAGCTGTTTCTGTCCGTCGCCCCCCTGCTCGCGGGCGCGGACACGGCGGACGAGCGACCCCCACCCCTGCGGATCCTCGCCGGGAGTGACTTCGATCCTCCGCTCGCCCTGGAACTGCTCTCAGTCCTCGAGCACGACTCACGCCTGTTCCTGCGCTACCGCCTGCGGTACGAGGCCGCTACCGCCTCCGCGACGGAGGCTGAGCGCTGACGGCGACGTTCAGCACCACGCTGTTGGGCACCATCACCGTGTCCTCGCCCGTCACGAACGTCGTGTACAGCAGCCCCTGCGAGCTGACCGTCCCCTCGATCTGACCCGCCAGCGGCCCGCCCTGCAGGCGCACGCGGTCGCCGACCCGAAACGGGCGCGCGCTCAGCAGCACCATGCCCGCGAACAGGTTGCCCAGCGTCTGCTGCGCCGCCAGGCCGAGGATCACGGCCGTGAACGCCCCGCCCACGAGCAGCGTGCGGGCTTCCACGCCCGCCACGCTCAACGCCACCAGCAGCGTGATCGCCAGCATCGCCAGGCGGATCAAGAAGCCGACCGGTCCCGCGGTGGCCGGGTCCACGCGCCGCAGCAGCGCCGGTCCCAGCGCGCGGCCGAAGTTGCGCGCGATCGCCCAGCCCAGGATCAGCAGCACGATCACGATGACGACGCGCACCGCCGTGTTCGCTCCCGGCGAGCTCCCGTGCGCTTGCACCCCGAACAGGCTCGCGCGGTTGTCGTAGGCGACCACGACCGCGACGAACAGCACGCCCAGCCCCACCGCCTCCCAGGCCGCGCGCCTGGCCGCGCGCGGGCTGACCTGCTCCAGCAGCCCCACCTCGCTCCACGCCTGGCTGCGGGTCTCGAACATCTTCTGGGGAGTCTTCGGTACCGGCATCAGCGCATCTCCATGATTACGACAAAGCGCACGGACTGCGTCCGGCCGCCCTCTTCTCTACTCTTCTCTGCTGCCATGAACGGCAACCTGCGCAAACTCGTCGTGCCCGCCGTGATCCTCGGCGTCGTGATGGTCGCGATCGCGGTCGTCTACTTCATCACGCCCGAGCACTCGCTGCCGTCGTTCTTCCCCGGCCACGCCTCCGCGACGAGCGCCGAAGCGAACCATCATCACACCAAGCACGGCCTCGCCGCGCTGGTCGTCGCGTGCGCGTGCTTCGCGTTCGCGTGGTTTCAGACCGGGCCGAAATCGGCGCCGGCGGGCGCGTAGACCCGCGCCGGGTCGCGTTCAGAACGCGAACACCAGCGTGCAGACCGCGCCGAAGGCGATGCAGTACACCCCGAACGGACTCAGCCGGTTGGTCTGGAAGTAGCGCAGCAGGAACTTCACCGCGAAGAACGTCGTGACCGCCGCGCACAGGCCCGCCACGAGCGCCGGGCCGCGCACCCCGTTCCCCTGCGCACCGAGCAGTTCCGGCAGCTTCAACGCCGCCGCGGCCAGGATCACCGGGGTCGCGAGCAGGAAGCTGTAGCGCGCGGCGTCCTCGTTGGAGAGACCCGCGATCAGGCTCCCCCCCATCGCGAAGCCCGATCGCGAGATCCCCGGGACTAGCGCTGCGGCCTGCGAGGTCCCGACCGTGATCGCCTGACGCCAGCGCAGCTTGGCGATGCGCGCGTCGGCGTCCCCCGGGTGGTCGCCCGGCCGCGGCGGGCGACTGCGCAGCCGCTCGAACACGAGCAGCGCGACGCCGTTGACGATCAGGAAGGCGGCCGCCAGCGAGGGCGAGGCGAACAGTTTGCGCAACGGCTCCTGCAGCAGCAGGCCGAGAACCCCGGCCGGAACCGTGCCCACCACGAGCAGCCACCCCAGACGCGCGTACACGTCGTCCTCGCGGACCTCGCGCATCCGCAGCGAACGCCATATTCCCTTGACGATCTGAATCCAGTCGCGCAGGAAGAACATCAGCAGCACGAGCGCCGTCGCGAAGTGCGTCGCCACGAGAAACGTCAGGAAGTACTTGGCGTTCTGGTGGATATTCCAGCCGAACAGGCTCGGCAGGACGACCGCGTGGCCGAGGCTCGAGATCGGAAAGGGCTCGGCGACGCCTTGCGTCAGCCCGAGGATCACGGCCTGGAAGTAAGAGATCGGATCGTGCACGCGGCGCGACAGCTTACGGACCGGTCAGGACGCGCGCCCTCGGGAGCGCACCCGATGAGCGCATTCTCATCGCTCGTGCGCAGGCGCCGCCGACGCGTAGCCGGCAATGGAGAGCGGCGCCGGCAACTGCGTTCGGGGGACCGGCTACCGGCTCACCCACCCATCCAACGACCGTCATGGCGTTCACAGCCCTTTTACACAAAAGTTCCCGGCTGGTCACAAAAAAGCCGCCATATGCAGGGCAAACTGGTAGTCGTACAGAGATAGAGCTATGAGAGGAGCAACGATGACCCTCACCATGATCGCCGACGACGCGCAGGAGCGTCTCAGCAGAGTGGACATGCACTGCCACTCGACCGCTTCGCAGGTCTCCAAGCTCGGCGTGCAGCGCGCCGCCGGCCTGCCCGAGTGCGCGACCCCGCCCGAGGAGGTCTACGCCCTGGCCAAGCGCCGCGGCATGGACTTCGTCACGATCACCGACCACGACACGATCGACGGCGCCATGCAGATCGCCGACCGCCCCGACGTGTTCGTCTCCGAGGAGCTCACCGCCCGCTTCCGCGGCGAGCCCGCGCTGGAAGTGCACGTGCTCTGCTTCGACATCACCCCCGCCGATCACGACTGGCTGCAGGCCCACGCGCACGACGTCGAGCTGTGCGCGGCCTACATGTACGAGCGCGACATCGCCTGCGCGCTCGCCCACCCCTACTACACCGTCGGCGCTGTGCCCCTCACCGCGCGCCACCGCCGCCGCCTGTCCGAGCTCTTTGGCGTCTGGGAGACACGCAACGGCGCCCGCGCCCCCGAGCTCAACCGCCCCGCGGCGACGTACGTCGCCACCCGCGACTCCATCGGCATCGGCGGCTCCGACGACCACGCGGGCGTCGACATCGGGCGCACCTACACGCAGGCGCCGCCCGCCGCCACCCCCCAGGAGTTCCTCGCGCACATGCGCGCCGGGCGCGTGCGCGCCCGCGGCGCGCAGGGCAGCGCCGCCAAGTGGGCCCACGCCGCGATCGTCCTCGCCGCGCGCTCGCTGCAGCCCGACGCTCGTCAGGGCGGCGAGGACGCCGCCCGTTCGTCCAGTGAGTCCGGCGCGAGCGAGGCGGTCGAGCCCGACGAGTCCACGCCGCCGCCAGACCCGACTCCCACCCCGACCCCACCGCAGCGCGATCGAACAGCGACCCGTCCCGACCCCCAGCGCGTGATGACGATGGTGCGCCGGCTGCTGCGCGAGGGCGATGCGCGCCAGGGCGCCACCGGCACGGGAGGCGCGGTTTCCCCCGAGGACGCTCGCTGCCTGCTGCGAGCCTGGCTGGCCGCGGTCGAGCTCGACCACCTCGACACGCCCGGCTTGATCGCGTACATGCAGGAGGAGTCCTTCAGCCACGCGGACCTCTACCGGCGCGCGTGCCGCCTGCACGAGCGCAAGCTGCGCGCCGCCGTCGAGCTGGCGCTGCGCGCCGCCGGCGACCCCGAGACTCCGGTGATGGCCGCCGCGGAGGGCGTGTTCGAGGGCTGCATCGCCGCGATCCCCTACGCCCCCGCCACCGCCTTCCTGGCCAGCGAGCAGACCAAGCTCGCGCGCCTGCCCTTCGGCGGCGAGCGCGAGACCCCGCGCGTGGCGATCCTCGCCGACGGCATCGGCTCCACCCACGGCGTCACCCGCACGATCGAGGAGATCCGCTCGCGCGGCGTCGCCGGCTACGAGATCGAGGTCGTCGGCACCGACCCCGAGGTCGACCGGCGCCTGCCGGCGGTCGCGGAGATCGACGTGCCTTACTACCCGGGCCTGCGCATCGGCGTGCCCAGCCTGCCCGCCGCCGTGCAAACGCTCGCCGACGGCGCCTTCGACGCGATCCACGTCTGCTCCCCCGGCCCCGCGGGCGCGGCCGGCGTGCTGCTCGCGCGGGCGCTCGGCCTGCCGCTGATCGGCAGCTACCACACCGAGCTCACCGCCTACGCCGAGGAGCGTTCCGGCCGGCCCGAGCTCGCGGGCGCGATGGCGATGGCCGTCAGCGCCTTCTACCGCGCCTGCGACGTCGTGCTCTCCCCCAGCGCCGCCTCCGACGAGGCGCTCGCCGGGATTGGGATGCCGTCCGAGCGCATCATGCGCTGGGATCGGGGCGTGGACACCTCGCGCTTCGATCCCTCGCTGCGCGATCCCCATCTGCTCGCCGGCGGCCCGTACGGGGCGATTAACGTCATGTACTCGGGGCGCATCACCCGCGAGAAGGGCGCCGAGTTGCTCGCCGAGGCATTCCTGCGCGCACATGCGCGTGAGCCCCGCCTGCACCTCGTGCTCGCCGGCGGCGGCCCCGAGCAGGAACGGCTGCGCGAGCGTGTGGGCGACGCCCGCACTACGTTCCTCGGCTGGCTCTCGGGCGCAGAGCTCGCGCGCGCCTACGCCTCGGCGGACATGTTCCTGTTCCCCAGCGCCACCGACACGTTCGGCCAGGTCATCCTCGAGGCCCAGGCCTCCGGCCTGCCCGTGATCGCCGTTGCGCAGGGCGGCCCGCTGTCGCTGA
Source organism: Solirubrobacteraceae bacterium (assembly GCA_035567335.1). Taxonomy (GTDB): domain Bacteria; phylum Actinomycetota; class Thermoleophilia; order Solirubrobacterales; family Solirubrobacteraceae; genus Palsa-744. The sequence continues at coordinate 74,275 of DATMPZ010000013.1, read as the reverse complement.
TCGAGCACCGCTCGAGCGGGCTGCTGTGCGCGGCGGACGCCGACGCGCTGGCCGAGGCGGTGCTGGAGCTCTGCGGCTCGCCGCTGCTGGGAGAGCGGCTGTCGGTCGCCGGGCTGGCCTCGGTGCGCACGCGCACCTGGGAGCGGGCGCTGGAGCGGCTCGGCGAAGGGTATGCGCGAGTGCTCCGCTCAGAGGAGCGCGACGGGGCCGGCGCCGGGGGCGAGGACGATCGCGCCGCCGCCGAGATCCCGCGCGCCGCGTAGCCGCATCCCCAAGCTCGCCCCAACCGCCGCACGCACCGATCCGCTCACCCGTATCGTAGATGCCACAATGAGCATTCGCACAGCATCACAAGCATGAGCGGCGCGGATATCGGGCTGGCCCTGTCGGTGTTCCTCGCCTGCACCGTCGAGGCCGTCGAGGCGCTGACGATCGTCCTCGCGGTCGGCGCCACGCGCAGCTGGTCCTCGGCGCTGAGCGGAGTCGGCGCCGCGACGCTCGCGCTCGCGGCGATCGTGGCGGCGCTCGGTCCCGCGCTGACCTCGCTGCCGATCGACGTGCTGAGGGTGCTCATCGGAGGCATGCTCCTCATATTCGGCCTGAAATGGCTGCGCAAGGCGATCCTGCGCGCGGCCGGACTGAAGGCTCTGCACGACGAGCTCGAGACTTTTCGAACGGAGAGCGAAGCGGCACGCGCCGCCGGCGCCAGGCACCCCGGGTTCGACGGCTACGCATTCACGATCTCATTCAAAGGAGTGCTGCTGGAGGGCCTGGAGGTCGTGTTCATCGTGCTCACGTTCGGCGCCAACCAGCACCGCGTCCCGCTGGCGGCCGCGACCGCCGGGCTCGCCGTGCTCCTGGTCGTCGCGGCGGGTGTCGCCGCGCGCGCCCCGCTGGCGAGGGTGCCCGAGAACACGATGAAGTTCGCGGTCGGCGTGATGCTCAGCTCGTTCGGGATGTTCTGGGCAGCCGAGGGCGCGGGCGTGAGCTGGCCGGGCGGCGATGCCGCCCTGCTGGCGATCGTCCCCGGGGTCCTGCTGGGAGCGATCGCGATGGTGTGGACCCTGCGACGCGCGACGCGCCCGTCCGCCGGATAGGGGCCCACGCCAGAATATCTGCCGGTGCGATCAGCCCGACCGGTGGGCCGAGAACAGCGCCGGTTCAAAGGAGCTGACCTTCGACAGGCCCGCATACCCGAGGTGCCTGAGCCCGAACAGATCCTCGATCGTGCGCAGCAGCGAGAAGTGGTCGTACGGTTCCTGGCTGACGCCGGGCTTGACGTACGGTGAGAGCAGCAGCGCGCCGACCTGCCCTCCGCCTTCGGGGCCCAGGCCCGAGGAGGACGCCGGCAGATTCGGGAACCGCGGCTGGCCGCAGCAGGAGCTGGAATCGGCGAATTCGCCGCTCGCCGGCGCCTCGTCGACGGTGATCGCGAGCAGGCCGTTTTCCCTGTAGGCCTTCGAGCCTGTGATCTCGGGGACCACCCGCTTCAGAAAGCCTTCGGCGGCCGGCAGCCCGGCCGGCGCTCCGCTCGCGCAGGGCGTGGGGGCGCCGTCATGGCAGAGGTCGGGCGCGATGTAGGAGAAGTTCGGCGTGCTCCTGGCGCTGTGCAGGTCTCGCGTCAGCCTGCTCAGTCCGACGTCGCTCGCGGCGCACGCGGGCGAGTCGATCAGCGCGTGGAAGTAGACGATCGGATTGCGCCAGGTCGCGTAGGGCTTCCCCGCGGGGGCCGGGGGTTGGGCAGCGGTGGCTGCGGGGGCAGGGGGTTGCGCGGCGGTGGGGTCGGCGGCGCCGAGCGCCGGGTGTCCGCACGCTCCCACCGCGCTCCCCGCGCCGGCGGCGGCCCCTTCGTCCATCCCCCCCATATATGCCCGCCACGTCAGATGCTTGGCGGTCAGCTGCCCGGCGAGCGTCTGGGTTGCGCTCGGATACACGCAGCCGTGGCCGGTGACCTGTGCGTAAGCGCCCACCGTGGCGGGGGCGAGGTCGCTGTAGATGGAGCAGTTCGCGGCCGTCTCCGCGGTGGGCCCCTGACCGCTGAGCAGCGCGATCCCGTTGGCCAGCTCCCGGTGGGCCACGGCGTAGTAGCGCACCAGCAGCTCGCCCCGATGCTCGAGTGTCTGAGACAGGTATGGAGAGGGCGAGGAGGGTCCGAACACCGACGCGTAGGGCTGATCGGAGAGCACGATCACGAACACGTGCTTGACGGGCGGGAGCTTCGAGCTCGCTCCGCCCGACGCGGGCGCCGAGGATCCGCCTTCGCCGCCGCCGCCGCCTTCACCGCCACTCGAGCTCGACGGCGAGGAGGACTTGCCCGCAGCGGATTTGGGCGGAGAGGTTGCGGTCGAGGAGGTTTCCGGCGAGGGAGTCGGTTCCGCCGCGGAGGACGGTGGTTCGTTCGTCGCCGACGAGGAGGCCGCAGGCGTGGATGGGGAGGCGGCGGGCGCCGCCGGCGGGAGGATCAGCTTCACGCGGCCCGCGGATGCGGCGAGCGTGTAGTCGGGGGGAGAGCCGGCCACACCCCCGACGATCACGCCGAAGCCCAAGAACATCAGCACGAGCGCCGCCAAGACCTTCGAGGATGGGAGGGTCAGGCCCGGCGCCCCGCGGGGCGGGCAGCTGCCGGCGCCGGCGCTCCCCTCCAGGCGCAGCAGGCGCTCGACCTCGGCCAGCTCGGCGTCGCGCTCCTGGAGCACCGCGGCGCGCCGCACGAGCACGTCGAGGCGAAAGTGGTCGCGGATCGCCATCTCGTAGGCCAGGCCGCCGAGATCCCAATGCAGCTCGGTCACCTGCTCGGCCAGCGCATCGCGCCTGCGGCGCAGCTCGGAGCTTCCGCCGTCCTCGGGCGCGGGTGGCGCGCCCGACGCAGGCGATGAGGGTGGTGGACCCGCCGCGGCGATGGGCGCCGCGAGGGTGGGCGGGGTCCCATCCCTCCCACTCCTGCCTATCGAGTCACCGAGGATGCTCATTCAGCTAGCCCGTTTCGACCACGTTGGGGAGGTTTTTGGACTTTTCCTCGTAGCTTTTCCCTTTGGTGGAATGCAGGCCATTCAGGACGGACGGCGGAGCGGGTTTGCTGATGTTCGAGCCCCCGCCGGAGGCGCCTTTCTTTGTGCCCTTCTTGGACGAGGAAGAACCGCTCCTGGAGGTAGAAGAGGCTTCAGGCGTCGTGGTCGTGGGGGTGCTCGCGGCGCCCGTCGTCGCGGCCCCAGGCGAGGTGACGCTGATCACCTGCGCCGGAGCGGCGCTCGGCTTGGAGGCGCCCGAGCGGCCGATCAGCACGCCCACCCCCATCGCCAGCAGCAGCACGCCCACGCCGGCGATCACGGTGACCGCGTTACCGCGTCCGGCACCGTCGGGGGGCGTAGAGCCATACCCGGGAGGCGCCGCGGGGGGAGCCGTTCCCGCTGCGCTCGCGGCGAGCCCGGTCGAGGGCGAGGCGCCGAGCAGGACGCTGCTCATCGGAAAGCGACGCTCGCCGCACTCCAGGCAGTAGCGCTGGTCGTCGGCCAGCGGTGCTCCGCAGGCGGCACAGGACTCGGCGACGTGAGCCGCGGGCGGTGCGCTGGGGATCGATTCGGTGGACAGGATGGCTGCCTTCGGTCGGTGCTCGCGGTGCGAGCTCGCACGGTACTGAGACGCGCAGACGCAAGCTGTGCGCTCCTGAGCATACGGTCGCCGTATATGTCTGCCCAAGCGTGACGATTTTGTGAAAGGGCGAGGTGGGAGCAGTCGAGCGGACATGTTGGGGCGCATCCGCGCAGGTCAGTGAGATCCGGCGGGCACGGGCACGGGGCGTCCGGCCCCGCGCCTCCGGCGCTGGATCCGCTCAGCGCGGGCGCGGCGCGGCGAGCAGCTCCAGCACACGCTCGACCTCGTCGTGCACGCTCTCCGAGCACGTGTGCAGGACCAGGTCCGGGTGGGTGGGAGGCTCGTAGGGAGCGCCCACGCCGGTGAGGTTCTTCAGCTCTCCGGCGCGCGCGCGCGCGTAGAGGCCCTTGGGATCGCGCTCCTCGCACTCCTCCAGCGGAGTGCTGACGAAGACTTCGAGGAAGCGCAGATCCTCGGCGGCGTGCAGCGCAGCGGCGGTCTGGCGGTCGGCGATGTAGGGGCTGATAAGGCTGACCAGCGCGATCATGCCCGACTCCGCGAGCAGCCGCGCGACGTGGGCGGTGCGGCGCACGTTCTCGCAGCGCGCGAGCTCGTCGAAGCCGAGATCGCCGTTCAGCCCGTGGCGGAGGTTGTCGCCGTCGAGCAGGAACGCCGGCCGGCCCGCGGCGACGAGGCGCTCCTCCACAGCGGTGGCGACGGTCGACTTGCCCGCGCCCGGCAGGCCCGTGAACCAGACCGTCGCGCCGGCTTGCCCCAGCGAGCGCCAGCGGTGCGCGCGGGTCAGGCGCGACCCCTGCCAGCGGACGTTTGGGCTGCGCTCGGTCTTCGTCTCCCGGTCGGCGCTGCTCTCGCCCTGCCCGGGATGCGCCAAGCGCGGCTTTGGCGAGCGCGCCGCCTCGCCGAGAACCGCAAGGTCGTGGGCGACAGCCCGCCGAGCCTCGCCATCGGTCTCGAGGACCGGACTGCCGTTCGCCGTTTTGATGCCCGCAAGCGCGTCACGCATGTCCGATTGCTCTCGTTGGGGTTTCTGCTCGAGCCGCTCCCCACACGACAGCCGCTCTCCGCGGTAATGGGATCACGGCCCGCGACTCGGATCGCGGGCGCCAAACCCTAAGCTGTGCGGCGACCCGGTTTTGTATCCCAGCTGTGAACCAGTCGTATCCACCTCGTGAAATCGGGTGCGGCGGCCGGAATACGAGCTGTCCGGTGCGTTACCTGCCGCCGGATGCGGCGCTCAACTCGATCGTTTCACTCCGGCTCCAGCCGGCGGGCGCCTCCCGCCGCCACCAGGGCGCGCAGGCGCCGCACGCGCGAAGCGTAGCCGCCGCACCAGCATCCGGCGGTGGTGGGAGCAGGCACTGCTGACGCTTGGACATCCGTCCGATCGGCATGACAGGCCTCAAGGCCAGCCTGGGTGCGTCCGAGGAGGGTGCGGAGATCCGTAGTCGCAATAGCAAAATAAGTACCCGTGATGCTCTTCATTCTGATACCGATCGTCTGGCTGGCCGTGGTCGCGCTGTGCGTCGCTGTCTGCCTGATGGCCCAGCGCGGGGATGCCGAGTATCGTGCGAGCGCCGACACACGCCCGGCGTCCGCGGGCAGGAGACCCGTCGCGCCGGAGAAGTTGCCCGAACTGACGCTTGGGGACGGCGGGTTCACGCTCCACGGCAGACTCACAACCCGCGGCGCCCGATGACGTACGAGCAAGTGTGCGCCAGGGTCTCGAGGTCGCTCCGCGGCGACCAGGTGGCCATGTAAGGTAACCGCAGCCCGCCACCGCCATCTCCCCGCAGCGGAGCGTGCGGGGACGAGGTCCCTCACGGGTTGTTCACCACATCTTCACCTGGATCGCGTCTGGCGCCGAATAGGGTCACGCTCTGGTGGACGGCCCTTCTGCTGCACTCCATTCGCTGCACGCACATCACCGCGCTGTCGTCGTTGACGACCTGAACAGGCTGATCGTGCCTGCGCCGGTCGTGGAGGACGAGACCACGCGCCTGCGCGGCAACCTGGAGATCCGCACCGACGAGGTCCAGGTTCTCGCGGATGGCCGCAGGGTGGGGCTCACGGTGCGCGAGTTCCAGGTCCTCCTCGTCCTGGCCGAGCGCAATGACCATGTGGTGCACAGGACCGAGATATACGGTCGCGTGTGGGGCGGGGCGATGAAGCGGCGCGACCGCTCGGTGGACGTATTCGTGCGTAAGGTGCGCAACAAGCTGGCACGGGTCTCGCCCGACTGGTCGTACATTCACACCCACTTCGGCGTCGGCTACCGCTTTGCGGCGATCCCATCGGAGGAGGAGAACCCAGGTGAGGACATCGCACCGCATCGATCTGGCGCCGACCGGGTTCGAGCGACCGACCGGGTTCGAGAGATGAACACGGGAGCATGGAGAGCCCGAGGCATGGAAGAACGACCAGAACAGGGAGTTGCTCGAACATGATGAGATCTTCAACCGGCCGCAGACCGTCGCCGACCGGAACGCTTCTGGCGAGCGTCGCGCTGGCGCTGCCCCTCGCTGCGCAGGCGCTGCCCTTCGACGCGCGGGCTGCCAAGCCCATCCCGGCGCCCAAGCCTCCGAGCGCGTCGACGGGAGGGGTCGCTCAGGTGAGCGGCTCAGCGGCGACGCTCGAGGGATCGATCAACCCCCACGGCGCGGAAGCCGGCTGCTACTTCCAGTACGGCCCCACCATCGCGTATGGCGCGCAGACCCCCACCACCGGAGTGGGCGCTGGCGGCGCGCCGGTCAAGGTGAGCCAGGCCATCTCCGGACTTCAACTGGGAACGACCTACCACTATCGACTGGTCGCCGTGACCTCAGCCGGTGCGATCAGCGACGGGCAGGATCGCGCGTTCACCACCAAGAAGATCCCACTCAAGCTCATGATCGCCAAGCTGCTCGAACCTGTTGTTTACGGAAGCCGGTTCTCCATCGAAGGCATCCTGAATGGGACTGGCGCCGGCAACCACCAGGTCGTCCTGCAGGGCAGTCCGTTTCCTTATCTTGGCAACTTCACCGATATCAGCGCCCCCGAGGTCACCAACGCCACCGGCGGTTTCTCGTTCTCCGTCGCGAGTCCGTCGCAGAACACCCAGTTGCGCGTGGCGACACTCGACACGCCGCCCCTGGCCAGCCCGGTGGTGACCGTGCGCGTCGCGGTGCGCGTGATCATGCACATGCGCTCCACCGGGCGCAAGGGGTACGCACGCCTCTATGGAACCGTCACGCCATCGGTGGTGGGCGCGCCGGTCGCATTCCAGTTGCTGAGGCCCGGTCTCGGGCCTGTAACGGCGGGCGGCACGGTGCTCAAGAGAGGCACCGCGCGCGTCTCACGCTTCAGCAGCGTGGTCTTTATCCGCCACGGCCGTGGAGGGCCCTATCGCGCCTTCGTCAAGGTGGCCAACGGCAAGCAGGTGTCCGGCTACAGCCGGACCATCTCGCTGCACTCGGCCCCGGCGTCCGTGGGAAAAGGCAGGCGGAGGGGATAGGATATCATCGCGCCGCCTGAGCGGACATTACTCAGATTTTATAAAGCTGAAAACCGCGCTGGCGACATTATCCCAATACGCAAATGCATGGGCGGTACCGGGGAGCACTTGAAGTGTCGCATTACATTTTGCAGCCTGCAGGTTAGTGTACATTTCTTGGGCCTGAGAAAGCGGGATCAACTCGGTTTCGCTGTTGAACAGCAGCCAGGCGGGGCAGTTGCTCGAGGGAATATTCAACGCGGGTGACCATTCTTGTTCGTAGACGTCCAAAAAGGCGTCCGTCTCATAAGTGAGGCCCAGAGCTTGAGATATTGAAATTACAAAACTTTCGCTCGTTATGGTGCCGTTTTCGACGAGAGGCACCAGCGTAGTGAAATTCATCGGCCCACTGAACGATATCACAGCCCTAACCGTGCCCGGATTGGTTGAATCCAATCGCTCGGCAGCCAATGCGACCAGGTTGCCGCCCGCCGATCCTCCCAGCAGCACAACATTCTTAGGGTTTGCGTTATACAACCCAGCATTGGCGATCGCCCACCGCGTTGCGGCCATGACATCGTTGGGCTCGAGCGGGAAGGCGGGCGTAGTGGCTGAGTCCTGATCATAATTTATATCAAAAACTGTGAACCCCTGCTGTTGAAGAGCCATAGCCTCTGATGCGAAATGAGAAAGCGCTAGTTGTTTTCTCCATCCGCCACCGTGTACCAAGATCACAATTGTTGAGTTGGGGACACTGGATGCGAAGATGTCCGCTCGTTGCGCAGGCTTAGGTCCATAATATACCTGTTCATAAACAGAACCATAAGGATCAGTTATCTGCGCAGATTTGATCGTCGCAGCGAGCGCGTCCGCTGACACAGAGTGGGCAAACGGCGGCACCAGGGCCGACAGACCTATGATCGCCACGATCGCCAAGGCCGTCCTCATGCCCCCACGGCCGACCGGGTGAGGGCAACTGACAGGTCCAAACATCTTTCCTCCATGTCTTGCTGGTCATGTATCGACGGCGATCAAAGTAGCCCATGCCTTCGGCGTGCTTGTGAACTTTCAGATACCGTGCCCCTGGTCGAACGAGTGGCGTAGACTACGGCGGATGCTCCACCGTAGCGTTTTGCGAATACTCCTCTGCCTCCTCGCGGCGACCGGCGTCGGCAGCGTCGCCGGCTGTGGAGGCGGTTCGACTGGTGGCTCCAATCAGACGGCGGAACCGAGCAGAGAAGCGTCCAAGAACAACGAAGAAACCGCCGAAGTAGAAGCCAAGAAGAGAGAAGCAGCCGCGGAAGCCCAGGCCAAGCAGAGAGAAGAAGCTTCAGAAGCGGAAGCCAAGCAGAGACAGGAAGCTCTGAGGAAGAGTGAAGCAACCGAAGAATCGGAAAGAGCGGTGACGAGGAAGCGTTCGGGCAACGGCCGGAGGCATTCGGGAGCGAGGAGGAGCTCACGGACGAAAAGGCCGAAGCGTGGAAAGAAGCGGGGAAACATGCGTTTGGTGACAGCGGGCGAAAAGGGCGCAGCAAGAGTAAACCGCAAGCAAGCGGCGCGCGAAAAGGCCGAAGAAGCCGCCGCTCGCAAGAAAGTCGCCAGGGAAGAAGCTACGGAAGCGGACTTCTACAAGAAAATGGAAAAGGAAGAAGCCGCAAAAGAACACCGCTGAGGGACTCGGACTCGCGACGGCGCCTCCACCTCCGTCCACCTCCGCTACCTCCGTCCACCTCCGCTACCTACGCTCGGCGCCTCTACCTCCGCTTCTGCGATTGACGGGCCTTCCGCAGCACGAGCTGAACGGTGTCTGTCCGTGACGGGGCGACTGCCTCGAGCATCACCATACTCACGGGCAGTCGTCCGTGAGCCATGCTCAGGAGCAAGCGCCCGGCGACGTTGAGTTCGAGCTTGACAGTCGAGGTCTTACCCGCCGGGATGGAGAAAGTGCCAATCCCGATGGTCGTCCTCTTGGATCGCTGCTTTACTTTGGCCTTGGTGATGATTGCCGTGGTTTCGGTGATGAGCTTCAACCTGCCGCTGCATGTGTGCGTACTCCTGGAAGTGAACTTGAGCGTCATCCGGCCGCTGCTCCGCACCGTGACATTCCTGCCAAGGAGCGACACACGGCAGGCCGCGCTTGCGGCCACGGTGGTCGGGCCGAACGCCAACACACCGCCGGTGGCGGTAACCCCGCTGCCACGGGCGCTTTCGTTGGGTAATCCTCCAACGACTTCGGGAGGCGGCGAAGCACTGAGCTGCTCAGCCGCAAACACCCACGCAGCCCCGGCGACCCGCGTGCTGGCGCGCAGGCCGCCGATCAACGCGGTGCCGGCATCGGAGGACAGCGCCACGCTGTAGCCGAAGAGGGCATTGCCGTTCGCGCCGCTGGCCTTGAGCCTTTGGCCCTGTTGGGTCCAGGTGGCACTCGAGCGCGCGAACACCCACGCAGCCCCTACGGAACCACCGCCCTTGTCTTCGGGTGCGCCGATCAGCGCCGTGTTCGCATCGGAGGACAGCGCCACGCTGTAGCCAAACTCGCCTGCGCCGCTCTCCCCCGCGCCTGTGAGCACCGAGCCCTGCTGCGTCCAGGTCGTGCCCGAACGCGCGAACACCCACGCCGCGCCGATGTGAGCGTGATCGTTGGGGGCTCCGATCAGCGCGGTTGCGCCATCGGCGGCGAGGGCCAAAGCGCGGCCGAAGTGGCCTTCGCCCTGCTCTTCCTCGCCACCTGTCAGCTTGGGACCCTGCTGGATCCAGGTCGCCGTGCCCGAGCGCGCGAACACCCACGCCGCACCGGCGTAGCCGCCGTCGCCCGGGCCGCCGATCAGCGCCGTCGCGCCATCGGCGGCGAGGGCGATGCTCACGCCGAAGTGGCCTTCGCCGAGCTCTTCCCCACCGGTGAGCTTCGCAGCGACGCGGGTCCAGGTGGCGCCCGAGCGCGTGAACACCCATGCCGCGCCGATGCCGGCGCCGTCTCTGGGGGCGCCGATGAACGCCGTGTTGCCGTCGGATGACAGCCCCACGCCGCGGCCGAAGCGCCCTTCGCCCTGCTCTTCGCTCCCGCCCGTGAGCTTTGCCTGCCGGGTCCAGGCGGTGCCCGAGCGCGTGAACACCCATGCCGCGCCGATGCCGGCTTCATCGCCGGGATCCCCGATCACCGCGATATTGCCGTCAGCCGAGAGCGCAAGACTCGCGCCCAGGCGACCTCGACTGTCTTCTTCTTCCTGATCGCCTCCTCCACCTCCGATCGCGGCGGTTGCGGCGGTTGCGGCGCCGACAGTAAGCTTCGCCTGCTGGGTCCAGGTCGCGCCGGAGCGAACGAACACCCACACCGCGCCGGCTTCGTCACTGTCGTGCGGGCCACCTATCGCCGCAGTGGCGCCATCGGCGGACAATGCCACGCTGTAGCCGAACCATTCACCGAAGGTTTCTTCTCTTGCGGTGAGCTTCGTCTGTTCCACCAGAGAGTCGCTCTCCAAGGCCCTCGCGATCGGCGCCCGTGCCGCCGCGAGCAGACCCGCCGGCCCGTCGCTCGACGGCACGCCAGAGCGCCCAACCGGCGGCACAGAGAAAGAGCTCCCGTCAGCCAAGCCTGGGGCAGGCGCCGCCCCGACGAGCAGCAGCGCGAGCAGCGCGGTTGCCACCAGAGCGCGCCTTGGAGGCGGGTCTGCAGCCAGAAACGCCATCCGATCGGTCACCGAGTCAGCTTCCGGTGGGATGTCGTTCCAAGAGATCCATCTCCAAGATGTTCAGCAACTCACGGCAACCTTCGTAGCAGGGACGGCTGGCCAGCAAACAGCTGCCCGTATGTAGGCGAGCGTCGAGGAGCCTAGTATCTCTATGTCAGAAAGTTGTAAACGACCAGATATCTCGCTCGCTCGCCAAGACGACCTACATGCGCACCCGCGCGAGCGTGCGCTCGTATACGTCGAGCATCGAGGTCACATGATGCTCGACCGTGAAGGCCTCCTCGACGCGCCGGCGGCCTGCGCGCCCCATCTCCTCCCCTCGCCGGGAGTCCTCCGCGAACCGGCGACTCGCCTGCGCCCAGGCGAGCGGCTCGCGCGGTGCGAGAAGATAGCCCTCGCGTCCATCCTCGATGATCTCGGCCGGCCCTCCCACGTCGGTCGCGATCACCGGCACGCCCATGGCCATCGCCTCGATCAGGGCACGCCCGAACGGCTCCTCCCAGGACGGCAGCAGCAGGACGTCGAGCGCGCGTACGAGCTCGGGGACGTCCTCGCGCTCGCCCAACCATGACACACGGTCCTCCAGGCCGGCGCCGGCGATGAGCGCGCGCAGGCGCGCCACGTAACTGTCGTTGTCGAAACGCGTGGCCCGGGCGACGAACTTGGCCGAGCCGATCAGCAGCAGGTGCGCGTCGATCCCTTCCTCGTGCAGCAGCCGCAGCGCTTCGATCGCGGTGTCCTGGCCCTTCCATGGGCTCAGCTGAGCAACCACGCCCAGCAACAGCCGGCGCCTACCCGCCTCGCCGAGACGCGAGCGCGCCTGCGAGCGGTCGATGCGCGCGGGATCCCAGCGCTCGAGGTCCACAGGATTGTGCACGACCTCGATGAGCGCGCTGGGCGCCGCGGCGCGCACCGAGCGAGCTGTGTACCGCGAGTTGGCGAGGACCGTCGTGGCGGTGGCGGCGATCAGGCGCATCGTCGCGGTGGTGACCGGGCCCGGGGGCAGGCAGTCGCGGATGTGGACGACCGTCGCGGCAGGCGGAAGCCGCGCGAGAGCAAGGACGATCCCAGCCCGGATCGAGTTCGCGTGAACCAGTTCGGCGCCATGTCCGCGAGCCACGCGACGCACCTGCGACGCGGCGATGCTCATCTCGGCGAGCGCACGCGCAGTGTGCAGGGGATGAAGCCTGAGGCTGCCCGCGGTCCCGGCGATCGCGGTGGCTGGTATGCCGAGACGCCGCACCTCCGTGGTCAGCCTGCCCCGCGGCGTCGCCATCCGCGCCTGTACCGTCTCGGGCAGCGCCGCGAGCAGGCTGGTCAGCGAACGCTCAGCACCGCTGACCTCGGCCGTGTGATTTACGTAGAGGACCCTCACACGACTGTACGCGTCGAACCCGTGGGCTGGCGCTCTTGACGAGCGTCTGATCGCGGGAGCCCGTCGACCTGCTCGAGCAACACCGCTTCGAGGCGCTCGCAGATCGTCGGCCAGGCGAAGCGCCGTGCACGCTCGGCGCCCGCGCTCCCCAGTCGCCGCGCCAGCTCGCGGTCGAGCAGCAGCCGCGTGATCGCGCACGCCACGGCGTGATGGTCGGTGGGGTCGACGAGCAGCCCCGTCTTACCGTCGAGGACGGCGTCGACCGCTCCGGCCACGTTGCCGGCGACGACCGGCTTGCCGTGGGCGCCGGCCTCGAGATAGACGATGCCGAAGCCCTCGCCGGCGAGGCTGCCGCCAGGCAGGCGACTTGGCATCGCGAGCAGGTCTGCGCGTCGCAACCAGGAGTCACGCTGCGCATCGCAGACCGAGCCGAGAAAGCGAACCGAATTCGCGACTCCGTGAGAGCGAGCGAGCCGTTCGAGGCCCGGACGCAACGGCCCGTCGCCGATCACGATCCACTCCACGTCGGGCACCTCCGCGCGAACCAGCGCAAGCGCCCGGATCAGCACGTCATGACCCTTGTAGCGATCCTCGAGGCGAGCGACGGTCACGAACATGGGACGCTCCGACATTTGCGCCGTCGGGTCGCTCGGCAGGTCGACCCCCGGGGGAATGAGCCTCATGTCCGCGGGCGAGACTCCGGTCCCTTTGACGAGGTCCGCGGTGTAAGCGCTGACCGCGATCGCCACGTCGGCCCGTCGGGCGGCGAATGCAGACAGCTTTGGTTTACCCCCGATCTCGTTGGCGTGGAAGTACTGCACCGTCCGTCCGCCCAGCTCGCGGCGGATCGCCGCCGCGGCGGGGCTTGTGACGATATGAGCGCTGAGCGTCACGTGGGGGCGAAACCTCAACGCCGCGAGCAGGGCGACCGCGTTGAGCGGGACATTGCGCCCCGCTCCCAGACGCCTGAAGGACCGTACGCGCCGCGTCGCCAGACCGCTCGTGGCGTCGAACTCGCGCGCTCCTGGCGAGTCGAGGGCAACGACCTTCGTCTCAAAGCCCTTCAGGCCAGCGGCGAGCCGCTGCGCGAGCACCTGTATGCCGCCGCGGGAGGGAGGGAAGTCGGGCGTGATGAGCAGCAACCGCGGCCTGTGTGCCCGGGGGGACATCGGCCGAAGCATACGAACGTCCGTCGCGGCGCGCCTGGGTCAAGCGCCCCGGGAATGCTGCCGACCGGCTTGGGGTAACAAGGGTCCAAAACATGGCTCTCGGCCCATTACCCCTCTCCGCACATATAGATGCCGATCGATCCCTCCACCCATCCTCGGACTGTCCGGCTCTTGTGCAGGACGGTGGTCGCGGGCGCCGCGGCGCTCACGCTCGGCCTCCTCACGCCCGCCTTCGCGCCGGCGACACAAGGCAATCGCGTGCATACGCTCGCACGCCGGAGCACCACGCACGCGCGGTGCGCACATAGGCGCGGCAAGGCGTCCTCGAGCCATGGCCATGCGTCACGCGCGTGCGCGCGCGGACACACCTTCAAGCGCTCAGATGGGCGCGCCAGAAAGCTCCCGCCGGCTACACGACGATCCGGCGCCAAAGGCGGGGGCACCTACCCTCCGCCCAGCGTTTCGCCCGGTGCGCCGGTCACCGGGCCGAACCGGAATCTCGTTTCGCCGACGACGCCCGCCGAAGGTGCTTTGCCCAGCGAATCCGGCGGCAGCCCTTGGCCCATCGGCGGAGTTGTGAACGACCCGATCGACCCGAAGTATCTCACCGAGCTGCCGTTTGGGAAGAGCTCGTTCTGGATTCAGCCCTGGCGAGCGTACCTCGACACCTGGCCCGCCTCCCGGCTGATCGACTCGCTGGGGATCAACTTCAACGTGAGCTCGGCGGACGCCGAAGCCACCGCGCAGCTGCTGCAGGACAGCGGCTTCAAGCTGGCCCGCAGGGAAATCGGCTGGGGTGCGCTGTCCTACAGCGAACCGACGAAGTTCGTCCACGAAACCGATATCCACACGTCGCTGGTCGCCATGCACAATCACGGGCTGCGACCGCTGATCCTGCTCAACGCCAATAGCGGCGCCCCGGGCCCCGCCAAGCAGGTCAACTTGGAAACGGTCTCCGAAGCGCCGGCCGGCGCTCAGACCGTGACGCTGACTCCCGCCAGTGCCCTGGCGGTCGTGCCCGGCAAGACCGGTTTCGACGAACTCACCTTCGGCGGCAGTCCCGACATCCTCATAACCTCCATCGTCCACGATGTCGCCACCCTGTCCAGGCCGCTGCCCAGCGCCCTGGCGACCGGCCGGCATAGAGGCACCACCCTGCTGTACGCCCCCTTCGCGCCTCCCAAGCTCGCAAACGGAGAACCCAATCCGGTTTTCCAGGAAACCCTCGCCGGCTGGCTGAGCTACGTGACCACGGTCTGTCACGAGGCCGCGAGCATCTTTGGTCCGGAAGGCTACGATCTCGAGATCTGGAACGAGCTTACCTTTGGCTCGCAATTCCTCGATGCGAGCAATTACTACTCAGCACCCAACGAAAAAGGCTCGGCAACAGAACATAGTCTGGAACCAGGAGTCGGTTCGGAACCAGGAGTCAGTGCAGAACCGGAAGCCGGCTTGGAAGCAGAAACCACTCTGAGGAAAAAGACCGTCATCCATGAAGTCATTCAAGCGCTGCTCGCTGAAACAGTCGCCCAAGTGCGCAAAATCTCACCTGGGGTCGGCATAACCGACGGCTTCGCCAGCGAGAGCCCCTTCCCCTCCGGCGCAAACGCACCGCTGGGGCTCACCGCACTCAGCAAGCACCCATATGTGGGCATGAGAACCTTTCCTGCCGACTACGACATCAGCGGCATCCGTCCCGTCAACGCACTCGGCGTACAGGATATCCGGCCCAAAGAACAGGCGCCCTTTACGCCGCTGTTCATCCCCAGCTATCAGTCAGACTTTTCAGAGTACACCTTGACGGCGACGTCAACCGAGACGTTGATCCGTGATCTTTCGCCGATCACAACGGACATCTATGGTTTCCCGCACGGCCGCGAAGTTGGACCTGTGGGTGGCAGCCCGCTGCAGAAGTGGATAACCGAGTACAACCTCGGCATCTCCAAGAGCACCTTCGCGGGGCTCACACCAGCCGACAAGGCGCATTTCCACGCCAAGGCGCTGCTACGACAGTTGGTGGCGATGACGAACAAGGGCATGGCCCGCGACTACTTCTTCGCGGCCGCTCCCGGCAGCTACAGCCTGATAGGCGAAGACTTCTGGTCCGCGCTGGAGGCCCACCCGGGCGCCTATCCAGGCGATGCGCTCGGCGGCGAAACCATGTCCGGCTTCGGAAATATGCTCGCCCAGTTCCAAGGTCCCGGCCCCGAAGGCGCACCCCGGCAACTCGAGCTCCTGTCCATCGCCCAAGACGGCAACCATGCACAATTCACCGGCGACGGCACGGCCGCACACCCCACCCTTTATGACCGCGAAGTGCTGGCGGTGCTTCCCTTCCAATCCTCCCCCACGCGCTTCGTCATCCCCGTCTATGTCATGACGCGCAACCTGCTCACGCTCTACGAACCAGGCGCCCCAGCGACCGATGTCAATCGCTTCGACCTCCCTGACGAGACCTTCCGCATCACGCTCGGCAATCTCCCCAAAACCAGCAATCCCCCGTCCGTGAGCGCATACGACCCACTGCGCAATAAAGCCACGCCGGCCCAGCTCATTTCGCGTGAAGGCAGCACCGCCATCTTCGAATTCGCGGCCACGGACTACCCCCGCATCCTCACCATCGCCTACGGGGGCAAATGAGCTGACGCACATACCGCGCCGGCCTGCAGCCATCCGCCGCCGGCCGGTGCGCGCGCGATCGCCCTCATCCCTATCATCTCGTGCGATCAAGCCGAGGTCGAACACGGGATACGGGGCGATGAGCAGATCCACGCGGCTGGAGCATCCGTGCGCACTGACAACATGACCAGCCCGCTCATCCGACGCGCGCGCTTTTTCAAACGCCGGTTCCGGCGCCGGTCACCCAAGGATCTGGGTGACCCCGAGGTTCCCTTGAGCCTCGAGCTGAGCAACGACTCACGGACGCTGCTGGTCGCCTTCGGCGGCATGCTGGGACGGATCGGGATGCCGCCGTTTGAGTTCTTCTCGCTCACGGGAGACGTTCCCGTGAAACGGCTGTTCGTGCGCGACCTGCGTCAGGCCTGGTACCACCGGGGCATGCCGGGGTACGGCACGACGCTCACGAGCGTGGTCGAGTCGCTGGGCCAATTGATCGCAGATCACGACGTCGACCGGCTCGTCGTCACGGGCAACTCCGCAGGGGGCTACGCCGCGCTGTTGTTCGGCACGCTGCTCGGCGCAGATACAGTCCTGTGCTTCGCGCCGCAGACCGTTCTCGATCTCGATGTCCTCGCCACGATGGACGACCACCGCTGGGATGATCGCCTGAGACCGCTCGTCGCGGCGGACGCGTTGGACGCACGCTGGATCGACCTGGGCTCCGCGCTGGGACAGGCCCGGCGCACCGACACGCGTTACCGCGTCTTCTTCGACGACTCCCTGCACACCGACCGACTGCACGCCGAGCGCCTGCTCGGGCTCGATGGCGTGCGACTCTACCGTTTTGGGCGTGGTCGCCATCATCTCGTGCGCACGCTGCGCGACAGCGGCGCCCTCAAGCAGATCCTGCAGCGCGCGCTCCACGTGCCGACGGGCCGAGAGCCGGACTGACTGCGCTTCATGCCTTGGGTCGGCAGCATGCGCGGCCACTGCATTTTTGACTTGATCCTTACTCGTATCGTATTTCCGAGCGCCGTCCGAGAGCGTCTCGGCCACGGCGCAGGACACGTCGGACTCCCGTTGGGGCAGATGGGGATGGTCGTCGTCGTCGCTCTGCCGGCCAGGCGCCATCCATGGCCTGCGACTCGCTTCCAGCGGGAGCGTATGGAGTGCGCATGCGCTTCAGCTCCATGAGTCGCGCCTCGAGCTCCCGCGCGCGCGACTTGCTCACGTCGACAGGACGGTCTGGATCCTTGATCGCTATCAACACTATGTCAAACTGACGAACGACATTCAGCAGATGCCGACGCGCCCACACCCGACACCATCTTGGCGCGATGCCAAAAAGTCCGATGTAGCTGAAGCGGACGAGCACGCTGCGAAACGCCGTATCGCCTTCCTCCGCCGCCGAACCCTTGAGCAATAGCGGATCGAAGAAGTCAAACGATCGCTCCGTAAAGTTGTGATGATGATATGGGTTCACCAGATGATGCTCGGTCAACGTTGCGTATGGCAGCGACAGCAACAGCTCACCATCGTGCTTGAGAACACGGTGGATCTCCCCGAGAGCAAACAGATAATTGGGGACATGCTCCAGCGTGTGGTGTGATACTACAGTTCGCACGCTATCGTCGGGGAATGGCAGTTTGTCGACGCCGAGATCGAGGCTGATGTCCGCCCGCTCGTGGATATCGATGTTGATGAATCCCGGGATGCGGGTCTTTGCGGCGCCGAGGTTCAGGTCGTGGAGCGTCGATTGTGTGTCGTCAGCCATCTTGTCCTCCTATCGTTGATCTAAAGGTGCCTCCGCAGCCAGCGAGTGATCTCCGTGCAACTCAGCCTCGAGACGGATCACACCGCTCTTGCCGGTGAATCGAGGCCGACCCGGTTGACACGATGGCCCGCGGTGGTCATCTACATGAATTCCGCCAACCAGTCTGAGCCGCCGGCGCAAATCCGTTCAAAAACGATCTTTGACTGCTGGGCACGACGTTTCTGGGTTTTGCGTTCCCATGACCGCCATCTTTCTCGGTTGATGACCTCTATCACGGGGTTCAGCAATGGTATTCGAGGAAAAGGCAATGGCTCCGGTCCCGAGGTGCGATGCGCCCCGCTCAAATCGCCGGCCCGGAAGCCGGCGCCATGGTGATAAATGATGTCGCCGTAAATAGCGAAATAAACAGGGTCGAGGTTATTCCGGTTTGATCGGAGCAACTCCACCCATGGCGTGCCCGTCAATTCCAGCCTCCGCAGCAGGTTGCCTCCGACGTCGCTCCGGCGCCTGCCCCTGGGACCAAGCCAGGTAGGCCCAGCCGACCAGTCACCCGGTAGACTGCGCCAGGCGCCCACCGTGGTCACGCAGAAGCACGGGTGTGGCTGTGGCTCGTTGACGTTCTCAGCTCTGCGTACCGCAATCATCGGCGCTCGGGCGAGACCATCGGCAATCAGAGGCATCGGGTTGGCGATGGGGAACGCATCCCCGTCGAGAAACATCAGCAAATCACTGGCCGACGCCTCCTGTGAGATCTCCATCGCCAGATGATTCAGCTTGCCGGCGTGAGGGCCAAGCTGCTCGACTATCCGATCGAAGTGGACGGAGTATGAAGGGTCTATCTGCTCGAGCGACGTCCACGTCTGATATGGGACGGAGATATGCTGGCGCAGATACCTCGTTTGGATCTCTATCCACTGGGGTGACTTGTAATGAACCGTGGCAATGTAAAGCACTGGATGGTCTCCGGACTAGTTGAGCTGCCCGCTGTACGGGCGGTCGTAGGCTGGTGACGATACGCAATTTGCGGAATCTAAGGCAATTTCCAGTCAGGTGGTCTCCGGATCTAATGACTGGACGACCGGCGTGGCCAGCCAGTTCACGATACTGGTGCTCGCAGCGAAGGCCGAGCGCGTGAACGGACCATCACCAGTTACCGCAAAGATCTCATAATCCACCTCGGTAAGCAGATCCCAGAGGGCTCCGGGTGCGGCGCCATACAACGCCGATGCCTGCGCAACATGCTCAAAGATCACCACCGGTCGCGCTTGTGAGAGCACCGACCGACCGCCTTCGAGCACCGCCAGCTCGGCGCCCTCGACGTCGATCTTGATAACACTTGGCGTCAGGCTGGCGAGCTCCGCGTCGAGGGTCGACACTTCGACGGTGATGTACTCAGGGTGACCCTGCCTGTCGCTGATCTCGGGGTTTCGTCGCAGTCCGCTCCAGCCATCGAGCTGCGTAAAATGACAGAACTGCGTGACTTCCGTGCGAGCGCCCAGCGCCATGTGGCGGCAGTCAACCTGCGGGAACGTACGCGCGACCTCGGCGGCCAAGTCCGGAATGGGCTCGAACGCGATGTGGCGTCCTCGCGGTGCCACCCGCATGGCCTCACTCAAGACCTGGCCGCGATTGGTTCCAACATCGACATAGCTTCCATCGCCACGAAGAGTGCCGGCGAGCACCGCGCTGATGCCAATCGCCTCGCGCTGTGCTTGCCGCGCCTGCGCATCGACGGCGGCGAGCAACTCCGGTCGCCCCAGACGTCGCGATGCCGCTCCCACCGCCCGATTGATTAACCGCATGCGCGCATTGTTGCAGCCCGGCGCAGCGTAACGAATTAGTAACGCCCCCGAACGTCACGAGAACCTCGTTCGTATGGATCGACCCCACAGGAGGAGACTCGCACGGCTGCGACGATTGCTAGCATCCGATGCCCTCATGGAACCCCCACCATCCGCTGAGATGTCGATGAAGCCGGGCGCGGTGCTGTTGGTGACACCACGATGGACCAGGGATGGTGGAGTGGCCGCACATGTCAAGGCGAGCGCGGCGGCGCTTGCTCGCCACGGCCTGCACGTGCAGGTGCTGGCGGCGCGGATCGAATCCAACGAGCACGTCCCCGGAGTCGTGCTGTATCACCGCCCGGAGCTTTTCGATGCGGGGGCTTCGATGGATGCGAGGCTTGGCGAGGCTCTGTCGTCTCGGCCGGCGGTGATCCATATTCACCAGGTTGACGACCCCGAGATTGTTGACGCCATGCGGATGAGCGCACCTGTGGTGATCAGCGCTCATGGGTACACGGCC
This sequence comes from Solirubrobacteraceae bacterium, assembly GCA_035567335.1. Classification (GTDB taxonomy): domain Bacteria; phylum Actinomycetota; class Thermoleophilia; order Solirubrobacterales; family Solirubrobacteraceae; genus Palsa-744. The sequence goes on along the minus strand of DATMPZ010000013.1, from coordinate 54,264 downwards.
TGCACGTCCGGCGTCTATTACTTCCGCGCAGGCCATGAATGCACGCGCTCCCATGGACTGGGATGCGTGGTCAATCTGGCGACACGAGGCTGCGCGCACACATTTCACCCAAAACCCCTGCCTTCGAAGTACAGGAGTGCGACGAGGGGGCTGCAGGCCCTCATGCACGCCGATCTGGTGGTCGCCTACTCCAGTTCCGTGAGCCGGCACCTGGCCGCAAACGGCGTGACTCGCCGGACGGTGGTCCCTCTTTTCACCACGATGGTTCCGAAGCCGGGTTCGGGACACGCCACGCGGCGGCGGGTCGTCTTCGCGGGTCGGATAGCGGCCCCGAAGGGCGTCGGCGTCCTGATCCGCGCAGCTCGCGAAGTGAATGCCGAGTTTGTCATATGCGGCGATGGCTGGCGATCCAATGCGATGCAGCGGCTGGCACGACGGCTTGGGATAGGCGAGCGGGTCCGCTTCAAGGGCTGGCTCGACCCCGAGGAGCTTGCGAGGGAACTCGCAAACGCCTCGGTTGTGGTCATGCCATCGCTGTGGCCCGAGCCGTTCGGGCTCGTCGGAATCGAGGCTTTGTCCGCCGGTCGGCCAGTGATCGCCAGCTCCACCGGGGGGATCGGCGACTGGCTGCAAGACGGTGTCACCGGACTGTGCGTACGGCCGGGAGACGCGCGCGCTCTCGCGCGCGCGCTCAACGAGTTGCTGGCCGACCCGGACAGGCAACGAACGATGGGCGCCGCCGGCAGGGAGATGGTGGCTGCCCGGTTCTCGCCGGAGCGTCATGTCCAGGCGCTGCTGGAGAGTTACCAGACCGCTCGCTCGACGTGGCAAGCGGGGCAGCGCGAGCAGCGGACGACGAGCGAGGCGAGCCATGGTGCGCTCGAGTATGGAGCCCGTTCATGATGCGGCCCCAGCGACGATATCGCTGAGCAGCGTCCTCACCACGCTCGCGGTACGTCCGACGCCCATCTCCTGCTCGGCGAACGCGCGACCACGGGCGCCGAGCGCTTTGCCTGAGTCCTCATCGTCGAGCACGGCGCGAAGCGCGTCAGCCAGCGCGTGCGCCGTCGGTGCGACCACGCGGGCTGCCTCAGACTCGACGAGCTTTGACCACCGGCGGGGTCCGTCGATGGCGATCACGGGTCTGCCGGAGCCCAGCGAAGCCGCAAGCGTACCCTTTCGCGAGGACGGGCCCGACGTGTCCGCGAACAGCAACGCGTCACAGGCTGCGAGCGCATCCGCTAGATCCTGAGCTGGGAGAGCTCCCGAGAAGGACAGGGCGCTGGTGACCTCGCGGGCCTGTGCCCCCGCCAGCCATGCCTTGCCTGCGGTCGACGAGCGACCGGGGGCGCCGAGCAAGATCAGCCGCACCTCGACGCCCTGGTCCTTCAGGAGGCGAACGGCGTCGAGCACCAAGGATATCGAGGCGCCCTCGTACGAATAACCGAACAGCCCGACCACCGGGCAGGAGCGGCCGGGGGGCAACTCGCCGGCCGGCGCCGGCAAGTTTGAGAACACCGGGGCGACCATGACCGGTCGCCGGGGCAGCCAGGGTCGCGAGGCGAGCCACTCGGCGCGAAAGTCGGCGGTGACGACGACCGCCCGGGAAGCGCGCATGACGGCGATGAGGACTGCCCGCTGGGTCGATGCCCAGACTCTGCCACTCAAGCCTCCATGCGCCCAAGGGTATGCGAGCTCGTGCATGACGGTGATCAGCGGTATCCGCGAGCTATGTAGAGCCGATAGCGTCGGACGGACAAACAGCGGAAGACCACGGTGGGAGTAAGCGAATACCGAGTAGTGAAGCAGTACGGCGTCCGCTGGGCTACGGCTGAGCTCGCCGACCAGTCGCCGCGCCCATGCTTGGACTTCCAGCCGATCCGCGCGCATCGACTCCCCACCACGCCACAGCCAGTGCAGCGAGTGCGCCACATTTTCGCGACTCAGCGCTTGCGCAAGCAGAGCGGCATGGGCTTGCACGCCGCATGTGCGACTCACAGACACACCGACGACGGCTATCTCGGCCGACTTGACACCGGCAGAGGTCTCTGTCGGGAGCTCGAGGGATATCGGGCCCTTGCTCATCAGGTCGCTCGCCTCACTAACCGCCGGGCGAGCAATAATCGCCGGCGTTGGGCCCGTCCTGTGGGTGCGCGAGCACGTGAGCCCACCACTGTGCCTGTCGAGTGGGCACGTTGGACTCGATCACGGTGTGCTCGTAGCCGAACTTCTCCAACCGCTATGTGTGGCTCAGCCATTGTCGTTGAAAATCTCTCCACGGTATGCCGCCTCGATGGACTCCGTGAGCGCCTCCAGATCCCCCGTCGGCAGGATCAGGCCATTGCGATTCGGATCGATCAGATCCTTCATGCCGGTGTCCTCGCTGACGATGACCGGGACGCCACACGCCAGAGCCTCGGCCGGAGCATAGGCAAACCCGTCCTCGTAGGCCGGGTGGACGCAGAGCCGTGCGGTGAGCAGATGGGGCAGCGGATCGCCGGGGCAGACATCGATGCGGGAGTCCTCAGCACACGCTTTCTGAATAAAGCGCCTCATACCCCGTGTTTTCCAGCCCCCGACCAGAACAAGGCGCATGTCCGCATAAGGGACACGGCGAATGGCATCGAGCAGGAGCGGGACGCCCTTGTTGACGGTGAGACCGCCGATGTACACGATGTCGAAGGTAGCCGAGGTCCGTGGCGCCGAGTCTGGCGCGTAGCGAGGATCGGGGGTCAGAGGGAAGAGCGACAGCATGGCCTCGGAGAATCCCTCCTCGACGAATGACTCCCAGGCGTACCGAGAGGCGACGTAGATGCGGTCCGCCTGCGCGTACTCGGCAAGGTTCCGTTTGAGAAGGCGTGTCGCCCACGGGCGCTCCAGCGGGTACTGACGATAGGCCCGGGCGTGCCGGCGTACGACACGTCGCAAATGTGAGTTGGCCGCAACGAGAGAGAGCGATTTGCAGTGCGTCCGCCTCGCGGCTCGAAACTGCGCCAGGGCGGTGCCGTTGAAGGCGACGAGATGATCGGCCGTCGGCAGCCCTCGCGCGGCGTGGGCGTCAAACTCGACGCTGGATGTCCAGATACGCAAGGCTGGAGAGAAGCGCACCAGTGGCGCCAGCAGCGTGGTCGGCCTGGGCGCGTGCACCCCACGACGTGGTGCTGCCGATGGAGGGGATGCAGCGGTCGTTTCGCAGATGCAAACCCTTGGCTGTTCGCGACGATCGAGCGCTTCGACGATCTCCTGCAAGTGGCGCCCGAGACCGCCCAGGCCAAACGGCGCAGGGCAGGACACGACAACGTGGCCGCACGGTAGGACCGCCTCCTGGGCCCCGGTGGTCTCCGCGCGCCACCGCGCGCCGAGCGGCCTGTCGTCCAACCCGCCCGCCGAGACGCGTGGCTCAGCCGACGCCGTCATAGCCCCAGAGGCTCACTAGATCACGGTCCAGGTACTCGCTCAGCGCCAGCACCTCTCCCTCAAAGCGCCGGCGCAACTCGAACATCAGGCTCTCATCGGGCGGCCGTGGCCTGCCGTATACGAGATGACGCCTGATCGCCTGGAACGTATTGCTGCGCAGTCGTCGGGGCGTGAGCGCCTTGATCCCGGTCTTCACCGACCGCGAAACCGGACCTCGCCCTGCGTATAGCGCGCGCACGAGGTCGTCGAGGCGTCTGGAGCGGACGCTGACCGTCGGGTTGGCCTCCATCAGCTCGATCGGAGCCTGATCGTCGACCTCCAAAAAACGCAATACCCTGCGCACCGTCGCCTCGTTGTCACGCCGGAAATCGTCGTAGATCAACACCAACGTCTGGTCTGCTGAAAATGCGTCGTGGTAGCGGCGCAGTTGCTCGACGTAGCGCACGTGGTCTGTGTAGCGGAGCACCCGTCGGCCCCCTCGCACGATCTCCTCACGCGAGATCGCCTTCCCCAGATCCTTCTCGGTCTCGACGTGCTCCTGCACGAGTTGAAGATGGAGTGAGCGCACGAAGCTCGCGGGCTCCCGCAGAATGGCGATGCTGCGTGCGGCGGGCTGCACGCTCGCGATCTCGCTCGCGGCGGTATGAGACCTGAGGTATGACGGTGACGCCTCGCCAACGCGCTGCTCCGGCCTCGCCTGGGCGAACAACGACAGGTATTCGTCGAACGTCTGCGGGAGCCTGCCGGACGCCGTCGCTTGAAAGAGAGAGCGCAGATCGCTTGCAAAGAACCGGGGCTCCTTGAGGTCGGGCATGAAGATCTGCGGATGGCGTCTGAGCATCTCGTACAGAGCGGTCGTGCCGCTCTTGTGGTGGCCGACGATGAAGAAGTCGGGGATCCTCCTCTGGGGCACACGCGCGGCGGCCGCCGGTTCAGTCGACACCGTCATAGCCCCACAGGGTCACGAGATCACGGCCCAGATACTCGCTGAGCGCCTCGACCTCTCCCTTGAAACGACGACGCAACTCGAGCATCAGGCCTTCATCGGGCGGCTGAGCATCGCCGAAGACGACGCGGCGTTGGGTCACGTCGAGCATATTGCGCCGCAACCCCCGGGGCGTAAGCGCCTTGATCGCGCCCTTCACACCTCGCGAAACGGGGCCTCGCCCGATGGATAGCGTTCTAACCAAGTCCTCGAGCTTCTCGGACCGCACCTGAACCGTCGGGTTTGCCCTCAGCAGCCCAATCGGAGCCGTGTCGTCGACTTCGAGGAAACGCAGCACCGTGCGCACGGTCCCCTCATTGTCGCGCCGGAAGTCGTCATAGATGAGCACCAATACCTGCTCGGGTGAAAACACGGCGTGATAGCGGCGCAACTGCTCGACGTAGCGCACGCGGTCTGAGTATATGAGCGCCTGCGGCCAATACGCATCATCAGGGATGTGCTTCCCCTGACGGCGGGCGCCCTCGAGCGCGATCGCCTTCCGCAGATTCTTCTCCGTCTCGGTACGGTTCTGCAATAGCTGAAGATGGAGCGAGCGCAGAAAACTCGACGGCTCCCGCAGGATCGCGATGATACGCGCGGCGGGCTGCACATCCACGATCGCGCCCGCGGCGGTGCGAGACCAGAGATAAGACGTCGAAGCCTCACCAGCGCGCTGGTCGGGATTCGCCGCCTCGAACAGCGAAAGATAGTCAGCGAGCGTTTCCGCGCGCTTACCGGTTTGATCAAATATTTTCTCACCGGCTGCATTTGATCGTGGATCGCGCGCAAAGAACCATGGCTCCTTGGCGTCGGGCATATAGATCTGCGGATGACGCCTCAACATCTCATACAGCGCCGTCGTGCCGCACTTGGCGTGGCCGACGATGAAGAAGTCGGGAACCCTCTTCCGCGGCACAGGCACAGCAGCCACAGGCTCAGCCGAGATTGTCATAGCCCCATAGGGTCACGAGATCACGGCCCAGGTACTCGCTCAACGCCTCGACCTCGCCCTTGAAACGACGACGCAACTCGAGCATCAAGCTCTCATCGGGCGACCGCGGGCGACCGAAAACGACGCGCCGTTGAGCCACCTTCAGCGCGTCGCGCCGCAACCCTCGAGGGGTGAGCGTCTTGATCGCGCTCTTTACACTCCGCGAAACCGGGCCTCGCCCCACGGATACCGCGTGCACCAGATCATCGAGCTGCTGGGAGCGTATGCGCACCGTCGGATTGGCCGTCGTCACGTCGACCTGAGACTCGTCGTCCACTTCCAGGAACCGCAGCACGGCGCGTACCGCAGCCTCGTTATCGCGCCGAAAATCGTCATAGATGAGCACCAGCACCTGCTCTTGTGGAAATACAGCGTGGTATCGGCGCAACTGCTCGACGTAGCGCACATGATCTGAATACTGAAGCAGTTGCGGCCGATGCGAACGGCGAGGAATGCGCCGGCCTCGACGCCTCGCGTCCTCGAGGGAAATCGCCTTGCGCAGGTCCTTCTTCGTCTCGACATGGGTCTGCAGCAACTGCAGATGCAGCGAGCGCAGAAAACTCGACGGCTCCCGCAGGATCGCGATGATACGCGCGGCGGGCTGCACATCCACGATCGCGCCCGCGGCGGTGCGAGACCAAAGATAGGACGACGATGCCTCGCCAACGCGCTGCTCCGGCCTCGCTCCGTCGAACAGCGACACGTATTCGTCAAGCGTCTCTGGCAATACACCGGCTCTCGGTGGCTGGAAGCGAGGGCGCATATCGCTTGCGAAGAACCACGGCTCCTTGGCGTCGGGCATGTAGATCTGCGGATGGCGCCTCAACATCTCATACAGCGCCGTCGTGCCGCTCTTGGCGTGACCGACGATGAAGAAGTCGGGGACTCCTTGCCGAGGCGCCAGCGCGGCGGGCGGTGGCTCAGCCGAGAGCGTCATATCCCCACAGGCTCACGAGATCACGACCCAAGTACTCGCTCAACGCCTCGACCTCGCCCTTGAAACGACGACGCAACTCGAGCATCAAGCTCTCGTCGGGCGAGGGCGAATCACCAGGATCGCCGTAGAGGACGCGACGCTGGGTCGCATGCAGAGCGTCGCGCCGCAGACCTCGAGGCGTGAGCGTCTTGACCGACGCCTTCACCGCCAGCGATACAGGGCCCCTTCCCACCGACACGGCATGCACCAACTCGTGCACGCGCTGGGAGCGCACGCGGACAGTCGGGTTGGCTTTCACCACATCTATCGGAGTCGTGTCATCCACTTCCAGAAAACGCAGCACCGCGCGCACGCTCCCCTCGTTATCCCGCCGAAAATCGTCATAGATCAACACCAACACCTGCTCCGGCGCAAACACCGCGTGGTAACGACGCAACTGCTCGACATACCGCACATGGTCTGAATAAAGGAGCGCCTGCGGCCAGTACGTATAACGAGGGATCTGCCTGCCCGCCCGCCGCTCCCGCTCGAGCGACATCGACTTGCGGAGGTCACTCTCCGTCTCGATATAGGTCTGAACGAATTGAAGATGCAGCGAGCGCAGGAAGCTCGCCGGCTCCCGCAGGATCGCGACGATCCTCGCAGCGGGCTGCACATCCGCGATCGCGCCCGCCGCCGTGCGCGACCATAGGTAAAGGGCTGAGGCCTCGCCAACGCGCTGCTCTGGTCGGGCCTGCTCAAACAACGACACGTACTCCTCGAGCGTCTCCGGAGTTCCACCGGGTCGTGGTGGGGTGCGAACGCGCAGCTCAGACGCGAGGAACCACGGCTCCTTGGCGTCGGGCATGTAGATCTGTGGATGGCGCCTCAACATCTCATACAGCGCCGTCGTGCCGCTCTTGGCGTGGCCGACGATGAAGAAGTCAGGGACCCTCCCCCGCTGCACACGAGCTGCAGCCGGCCTCGTGGCGCCCGCCGCCTCGCTCACCTCGAGCGGACGAGCTTGTCGTGGTCGTCGTCCGTCGTCCTGCGGCAAAGCAGTGGGTCCCTCGACGCCCGGAGCGGCGGGCGTCGAGGCGGAGCGATAGTAGGAGTTGCTTTGCTTCAGTAGAGCGGTGGTATCGAACGCCACCAACTTGCCGTCGACGATTACCATCACGCGGTCGCATACATCGAGCGTCGACATGCGGTGGGCGATGACGAACAAGGTCATCTCGTGCTTGAGACCGATCAATGACTCTCCGATCAGTTTCTCGGAGTGCGGATCAAGCGCGCTGGTCGGCTCGTCGAGCACGAGCACCTCCGGTCGCGCGGCGAGCGCACGAGCGAGGCAGATCCGCTGCTGCTGGCCACCGGAGACCGCATCGGCACGAGGACCGACGATGGTCTCGTAGCCGTTCGGCCAGCCAAGGATGTCGTCATGGATACGGGCAAGCTGTCCTGCTCGTTCCACGGCCTCGTCGTCGATCTCACGGAAGTAGCGGATGTTTTCCGCGACCGTCGCATGGATGAGACGGGGCTCTTGGGACACGTACGCGACACGTCTCTGCCACTCGCTGCGCGCGAATTCCCCCGCGGGAACCCCGTTTACGAGGTAGCGGCCCTCGTTCGGCCTGCGCAGCTGCAGCAGCAGCTGGACCAGAGTCGACTTGCCGGCGCCGGACGGGCCGACGACGCCGATCGCCTCACCGGCGATCACCTCGAAGCTGATGTGCTCGAGCACCGGATGTCCGGTCCGGTAGGCGAAGGAGATGTCCTCGAAGGCCAGCGAGTCGACGCTCGGCAGCGTTTGCCCGCCGTCGAGCGGGACGCTCTCCTCGTAGCGCCGCACCGCGTCGTGCAGCCGCTCGACGAAAGGCAGCGACTGGCGCAGACCCTGGTAGGAGCCCTGGACCTGCTGGCCGTAGGTCCCCGCTCGCACCATCAGCAGGATCACCGCGCTGAGCGCCGCGAAATGGCCGCTGCCCGCCGCGTACAGTCCGGCGAGGCCGCCCACGAGGATCAGATAGACGACGCTCTGGTAGAGACTCGGGGAGAGGCGGCCGACCAGCTGCGCGCGGAAGAAGAGCGCTTCGGCGTTACCGATGAGGCCGCCGACCCGCGCGCGCTGGGCAGCGCCCACGCCGAACACCTGGGTCTCTTCCGCGAGCCGGCTCGCCTCGCTGATGCCACCGGCGTACTCCAGCTGTGCCAGCGACAGCAACTTGGCCAGCCGGGCGCCGAGCGTATTCAGCGGCCGCAGGAGCGCGAACAGCAGGATGGCCGCCGTGAGGACGGCGGCGGCGGCCACGGCGTTGAGCGCGAGCGCCGAGACCATCAGCACCAGGAAGCTGAAACCCGCGATCACGAGCTGGGTCGCTTGGAGCGCGCCGGTGGTGGCCTGCAGGACCTGGCTGGTCATTGTCTCCTGCAGGTGCCCCTCGCGATCGCTTGACTGCACCGCCCAACCGGCGCGCGTATAGGAGTCGAACAGCTCCTTGCGCAGCCGCGCCTGCACGCTCGCGGCGATCCGCGCCGGTAGGATCGAGAGGGGCGCCTGCAAAGCGATGCGGGTCAGCGTGAGCGCAAACGCCACCACGAAGAGGGTGCTGATGTGCGCATCCAGGTGAAGGGGACCAAGCTGCTGGTGCACATGCGACCCGCCCTTGACCGCCACCTGCGCGATCTGCGCCAGCAGCGCGAGGATGCCCGCTTCGGTGAGCCCCGAGGCGGTCGAGCAGATCGCGAGCGCCAGGACCGTGCGGCGGCGGTCGCCGATCAGCGCGTTCAGCCGCGCGCGTGTCGATGATCGTGGCAGCTGAGACACCACATCGGGCGACCACGAGGGCGGATGCGGCGATCGAGACACATCGCCAGACGACTGCACCTGCGAGCACCCGCCACCCCACGAGGGCGGATGCGGCGATCGAGGCATGCGCCCAGATGGCTGCGAGGAGCTCATGCCGTGCTCCCGCCGCTCGTCAAATGAGCACGCCCGGGGCCCGCAAACCAGTATGCGGCGATCCCGGTGGCGAACCAGAAAAATGGACCGAACGGCGGGGCCGACATAGTTGGACCGGCCAGGCCAATCAGGCTGAAGGCTATGATCGTCGCGAATATGGCAGCGAGATAGATGCGCAGCTCGACGTCGTCGACGCGCCGCACGCCGCGCACGCCGAGCACGATCAGCTTGACCGAAAGCGCGATCCACAGCAGCAGGCCGAGCAATCCCAGTTCGAGCGTCACGAAGTTATACTGTGACTCTGCGCTGGCGCCTTTTTCTTCTACTTCCACATGGATTTTTCCGCCGAAGCCCGCTCCCGCGCCGACGGTCGACAGCCCGACACCAAACGGAGCGCTCTTGATATCCGTTGGGATCTGAAGCAGAGTCTTTTCTCGATAGCTGGTGGTCGTCGAGCCGGCATTGCTCGGAGTGATGCTGAGATAGCGGGAGAATGTTCCCGGACCCTCAGCTGCCGCAAGCACGGCGCCGAGGGCAAACGCCATGGCTATGACCGCCAGCAGCGCTGCGAGCGGGCGCATCGCGCGGCGGTCGGCGCTGAGCGAGAGCAGCGCAAAGCCGACCAGGACGGCGACTGCACCGAGGACCTGCGTGCGCTGCAATGAGGTGGAGATGGCGAGCACGGCCCCCAGACAGAGCAGCGGGGCAACCCATCGTCGACGCAGGCGCCCGGTCGCCATCAACGCCAACGTGCCGGCCAGGGCGAGGGTGCCGACGGATCCACCGAATCCCTCGTCTGAGCCGAGAGCCGGCGGACGGACCCTCGCCACGCCTTCGCTGAGGTAGGTCCGCCCCGTGAGACCCGTCTGCCCTTCGCCCGAGCCCGTGCCCGTGCCGCCGTGGACATAGCTCCTGTAACCCGGGCCCCAACTGGCCAGCTGACCAGGGGTCAAGCGTGTCTGGAACGTACCCACCAGCCCGTTGACCAGCGCGATCATGCCGAGGAGGACAAAAAGCTTGCGGAAGCGCTCCTTGGAACGCATGAGCAGATACCCGAAGAAGAAGAACGGGACCCACTCCAGCTGCTGTCTGAAGCCGCCCAGGACCTTCAGGATTCCGTGCGTGTTCGGATTGAACGCCTCGGCAACCACGAGCGCGACGAAGGCCAGCACCCATCCCGACAGCGGAGGCAGCCTCACACGCTCCCTGCTGACGGTCAGACGCACAACCGCTCCGAGACAGACCGCGATGATCAGCACGTCGCGACTCGCCGATGCCGCCGAGCCCCCCGCACTGCCAAGCTTGACCGGTCCATCGAGCAATCCGAGGTAGAGCGCCACGAGCGTGAGCGTGATCTCGTAGCGAGCGCTGGCCATGAGCGCGAAGACGCCGAGCCCGCCGAGCATGAGCCCGAAAGCCGGCAGGAAGCTCGGATTCGACACCCGCGTGGTGATGCCCAGCGCGATCACCAGAGGAATCAGCCCTGTGACGCCGATGAGCAGCAGGTCGCGAATGCGCCGGTCGAGGACGGCTGGATGCGCTCCTGCGATCGGACCGGCCAGGCGCGGGTGAGGGGTGCTCATCGGCCGATCAGCTTGTGACGCCGGCGCTGCTCGTTGTGAGCCCGGGAGAATCCATACCCCTCGATCTCCGCGTGCGACACCGCGTTGGCCACGACCCCCAGCACCGGCGCGCTGGATGCATGTGCCAGCAGCTGCACCAGCCGCTTAGCCGATGCCTCGCGCGTGTGTCCCACCCGGGCAACGATCACGATCCCGTCCACGACTGCGAGCAGTGGCATGGCGTCGCTCACCGCAAGCGGCGGTGGCGCATCGATCAGCACGTGGTCGAAGTTGTCCGCGACCGAACGCAGGAGATCGGCCATCGCCGGGCCCGCAAGCAGGGCGGGCGGATTGGCGACCGCTCCCCCGCCCACGAGCACGGACACCGAGCCCGTACCGCGCGACTCGACCACGGTCGCCACGCTCGCGGCCGCTTTCGCCGAGTTGGCGCTCGCTTGCGTATGCAGCGCCCCCACTCGCTGCATCCCTTCGTCGACGGTAAGCATTCCCGCGAGCACGTCGGCGAGCCCGTTCGGCCTGTCCACACCCAGTAGCCTGGCCTGTACGGGCCGGCGCAGGTCGGCCTCGATGACCGCCACCTGCTCATCCGCGTCGCGTTGGACGAGAGCCAGATTGGCGATGAGCGTCGACTTGCCATCGCCGGCGTCCGCGCTGAGAAACAGAATCGAGCGTAGCGAGCCCTTCCGGTCGTGCTCGAGCATATCCCCCAGCTGCAGGGTGGTGTGCAGCCGCCGCAGCGGCTCGAGGAGCGACGCAGCGGGCGCCGGTTGTCCGTCTCGGCGGACGAGCGATTCTCTCACGATCGGGAGCGCGGTGAGGATCTGCGTCTGGAAGACCGCCTCGATGTCGGCCAGCGAACGCAACCGGCGGTCGAATCGACTCGACGTGTAGGCGGCGATCGCGGCCAGCATGACGCCGAGCACGAACCCGAAGATCGCGTTCTGTTTCGGCTTCGGCGAGAGCAGCTGTGCCACGCTGGCTTTGGCGGGACTGATCTGCTGAATCCCCGCGACCGCAAGATCCGCTTCGAGCTGGTTGATCCGACTGACAAGGCTCGCGGCCTGGACCGCCGATGTGCCGCCGGCTGAGCTCGAGCCCCTCCCCGACCGTTGCCCTGTGGGCGTACTCGAGCTCGATTCGATCCTCCGCAGTTGCTGGCGCGTGCTGGCAATCGCCGTCTTGACCTCGCGCTGGTAGTTGGTGTGCTGGCGTTTGATATACGCTTGCGCATAGCCGTTCGCAAGCAGTGCGGCCCCTCGAGCTGTGCTCGCTTCCGCGGAGATCGTGATGAAGTCGCTCCCCGCCGTGGACTTCGCATGCGCCTTGCCGTGGGCCGCGACAACGTAGTGTTCTTTGCGCAGGCGCTGATGCACGGCTTCACCCACTACGTTGGAATTGATGAGCGCAGCCTGATTGTTGATGTCACGTTCACTCAGGGTCGTCTTGCCCTGGACGTTGTTGAACAGCCCCTGTTCTTCAGAGCCGCTGCCGAGGTAGACCTGCGTCGTCGCCAGGTAGTCGGGCGGCTTACGCTTGTAGTAGGCGTAGGTCGCCCCCGCGACCAGTATCCCCACGGCAAGGATCAGCCACTTGCGCTTCCACAGTGGAGCGAAGATGGCGGTGGCGTCGGTCGTCTCGTTCATCGACTCAAGGTCCATCCATGATGGCCGGTCACCAGCCATAAGGACTCAGCGTCGCCGAAGAGTAGCGTGTCGGGACCGGCCATCGCATCAAGTTGTTACAAGAATGTAAAGATCGATCCGCACACAGATCGACCCGTACACCATTTCCCACCACCACAGTGACAAATCAAGTCAAACGACGACTCCTGGCGATCAGCCATCCCGCGGTGGTGAGCGTCAATCAGGAGGTGTATAGGGAGCTTTTGCGGCGCGGATGGGACGTCACGATCGTCGTGCCCAGCCGCTGGCGCCACTCCTATGCCAGAGCGACCGTGACCCCGCAGGCGCTCGAGGGCATGGAGGCCGCCCTGCGTCCGACGCCGGTCGCCTTCCCCGGGCGCCCGCAACGACACTTCTATCTGACCAGCTGCCGCTCGCTGTGTACTCGATCGCACCCCGACGTGGCATTCGTCGAGGCCGAGCCCTACTCGCTCTCCGCGACGCAATGGAGCCTTGCGTTCACCAGGCTGGGCGTCCCGTTCGGAGTCCAGTGCTACGAGAACATCGACAGGGATCTCCCCCTTACGGTACGCCGATTGCGCTCGCGCGTGCTGCGCGACGCCGCTTTCGTGGCCGCTCGCTCCGACAGCGCCGCACGGCTTGCGCGCGCTTGGGGCGCAGGAGGAGAGGTCGACCTGGCTCCCCCCGCCGTTCCCGGCTGGGAGGTCGTGCCGGCGGCCTCGGAGCGCCCTTTCACCGTCGGCTATGCCGGCCGGCTGGTGAAGAGCAAGGGACTCATGGACCTACTGGACGCCGTGCGTGAACTGGAGGCCCCGGTGGAGCTGCTGCTGATAGGGGACGGCGAACTGCGAGCGCAGCTCGACGGACAGCCGATCCCCGGCTCCCGTGTCCGCGTCCTCGACGGCCTGGCCCACCACCAGATGGCCCGCGGCTATGCCCAGTGCGACGTGCTCGTCCTGCCTTCACACTCCACGCCGACATGGAAGGAGCAGTTCGGTCGAGTGATCGTCGAGGCGCTGTGGTGCGGCGTTCCTGTCGTGGGCTCTGACTCGGGCGAGATTCCCTGGCTGATCGAGTTGACCGGGGGAGGGCTGATATTTCCAGAGGGCGATCGCAACGTGCTCGCCGGCCAGTTGCGCAAGCTCCGAGAGGCGCCCGCACTGCGCGAACGGCTGGCGAGGACGGGCAGGGCCGCGGTTGAACGACTATTCTCGGTACCCGCAGCCACGGATCCCCTCGAGCGGCTGCTGGTGCATGCATCCGAACCCTCATAAGACTTCGCTGAATGGCTGATGAGCCCGCGGATGATCCGCACTCGAGCCTGCCCCAGTCGATCAGAACACAGCTTGTTCACAATTTCTTCTCCAGTTCAGCCTGGACAACAGAGATCCCGTCTCAGGGGTACAATTTTTTCACATTTTTTTCTCCAGGGAGTCGTATATGCTCCGCCGCCACGTCCTCTAGGGTCGAGGATCGAACCAACCCCTCCAGGCGAAAGGGAGTCACTGGAAGTATGAGAAAAAATTGGATGACGCGAAATGTTAGGACGGGATTTGGCCTTGCCGCCACGGTATGCGCGTGTGCTGTTGTCGCGACGCCCGCATTGGCTGAAGAAGCATCTTTCCTGGCTAGTAAAGCCGGAGCGACGAAAGGCACATCCCTAGCTAGGAATGAACAGGAAACGTTTAAGTTTCATCCCTTCTCTGTTACATGCCTAAAGGGTAAATCCACAGGCAATGTCGTGGCGGGCACAAACGAAACAATTAAGACCACCGTCACATATACCAACTGTAAAACATTTGCTATCGTTCCGGTGGCTGTCACGCCGGCTGAAATCGAATACCATGCAAACGGGACGGTATCGATTGGCTCGACGATCGAAGTAAAGAGCCAGGATTTGAAATGCAGTATAACCATCCCACCGCAGACTACGGCCAAAAACACGGCTACATACTCCAATGAAACAATCGAAACATTCACTAAAAAAGGTACCATCTTCATACATGCGCTCGGCCTGGCCGGCAGCATCCAGGAAATCAACTACAAAGCATCTGGCTGGCCATGCGGTACAGGGGAAATAGGGGAAGAAACAGAAGGAACAGAAGGCAAGTTCAGTCAAGAACTACGAGACGAATTGATAGGCGGCTCTCTGGAATATAAACCAGCTGGACCGTAGGGTGGTGCTGTAGCAGCACCGTTCAGCCGCACCCGGAAGGGTGGGGAAATCGCGATGATCAAGCGCCCGATCCCCACCCTTCCCTTTGTCCCTTCTCCCCTTGTCCTGCTCGTGCCCGCGTCCTGTTCTAGACGCCCAGTGGTCAATCCGTGATGTTCGTTGAGTCAATGTTTTGAGCCCATCACCAGTAACAAGAGACTAAAAGGACTATCAACAATCGCCAACGAGCCGGAGGGAACGGACCCACTAGCACTAGTGTCGTGAGTCTTTAGTTCGTGTGCAGTAGTCGGTCACGATTTCGCCGGTACACCGGGGGATTTTAGCCCATCCCGCGGCAACGAATTTATGATTCAGGACACTGGTTCACCATGCTGTACAGCTCGTGGTGCTTGGCCACCATCTCCTCCCAGCTGAACTCGAGGGCTGACCGACGTGCGTTCTCCCCCAATCGCCTCCTGAGCGCCGAGTCCATGGCGAGCTGCCCCAGATGCTCGGCGATCATGCGTGGATCTCGACTGATCAAGAAGCCGTTCTCCCCGTCCCTGATGAGCTCGCGGACACCGCTCACCGCAGTGGCGAGGATGGGGAGGCCACTCGCCGCCGCCTCGAACGTGACCAGCGAGAAGGTCTCATAGCTGGTCGGCAGGACGAAGGCGTCCGCCAGCTGATACACGAGCTGAACGTCAGCGGTAACGCCGAGCCAGCGCACCGCCGCCGCCACGCCGAGAGAGTCGGCGAGCCGCTCATAGCCCTCGCGGTCCCCGCCTCCGGCGACCACGAGATCCCAACCGGGGGCCAGCGCAAGCGCTTCGATGGCGGGTCCAAGGCCCTTGCGCTTCCACTCGCTTCCGACGAAGACGACCACCAGTCGCCCCTCTGGGATCCGCAGGGCAAGGCGCATCGCGCGCGCCTGCACCCGGCGTGCGCCAGGTGCAAACATCTTGGTGTCGACCCCATTGTGAATCGTAACCACCCGGTCGGCGAGCTCTGGATAGTGCTCGCGCACCTCCTCGGCCACACCCTCGGACACACACACGAACGTCGCCGAGCGGTTTGCGCGGAAGCCCACCCGCTCGGAGGCGCGCTTCAGCAGCGCCACCGCTTTGACATGCGCGCGGAACAGCCTGGTCGGACGGCTGGGGTTGGCCATACCCACCTGGTGGCAGTAGTGGACGGCGATGATGTCAACCTGGTTGAGCACGATCGCACCGGTCGCTTGGACCACGCCCCGGCGCCACCGCCGCACCACCAGCGAACCCGCGACCATGAACCATGGATAGGCCAGCAGAAATGGTCGAGCCGGTCCCCACACGCGATGGACGACCGCTCCGGTGCCCGCCGGCAACTCGCACCTGCGAGCGATTACCGTGACGTCGTGGCCCAGTCCTCGCAGCCCGACTATCAACTCGAAGAGTACGCGCTCCATCCCTCCGACCGGACCGATGTCGTGAGCGACGATCGTCACATCGCACGGCGAGGGAGCCGGCCGCATCGTGCACTGGGTCTCTCTGTCGGTCTGTATTGTTGACACTCTGCTTCCTCGATAGAGTATGTGGTTCTCTCGATGGAGTCGTAGGTTACCGAGCCCACCAGTAAGCCTGCCAAGCCCAGCCGCCATGAGTCAAGTTATCCAACGACGACCCCTTTCTCCAGTCCTCCGGGCATACCGGTTCGTCAATCGACCCTATTACTGGTACCGGCCATCTCAGCTCGCCATCCGCCTGCGCGCCGGCGTCAACTCCGACGGCGCCCCCCGCCTGCTGCGCACGGCCTGGGGATCCCACCTCTACTGCTGGCCTGACATCCTGGGGAACTCTGTCGCACGGACCGGTGTGTATGATCTTATCGTCGCCGAGACCCTCGCCCGCCTGGCCGATTCGGGCGAGGTCGCCGTCGATGCCGGCGCAAATGTAGGCATCATGTCCAACCTCTTGGCGCACACCGTGGGATCAGATGGTCGCGTCATCGCATTCGAGCCTCACCCGCTGATCGCGGAGACGCTGAGCAGCAACGTCTCACGATGGAATGCAACCGAGTCGATCGGCGCGATCGACGTCCGGCGAGCAGCGGTTTCGTCCCGCGCCGGCAGCCTTCCCCTTGCCGTCGACTCCGATACGTTCGCCCACAACAAGGGAACCGCGTCTCTGCAGGAGGCCGATCCCGCGCACTCCCTGGAGGTCGAGACGATCCGCCTCGATGACGAGCTTGCCACCGCGATCGGCGTTCTCAAGCTCGACGTGGAGGGACACGAGCTCGCGGCTCTGCAAGGAGCTGAATCTCTGCTCTCTCGCAAGCTCATCCGAGATATTCTCTTCGAGGAGCATCAGCGACCCCCGACACCCGTAACCGCACTGCTCGAAGCGCATGGCTACACCGTCCTCGGCGTCCGTCAAGGGCTGGTTGGGCCGATCCCCTCCACCCCCGCGGACGCCTACAACCGGCGGCTGTGGGATCCTCCGGCCCTGCTCGCCAGCGCCGACCCCGAGCGTGCCCGGCAACGGCTCAAGCGACGGGGATGGGTGTGCCTGCGCGGCCATTTTCAACCATGATTCTGGACGAGCGCTTCGAGGTGATCAAAAAAGCGCCGGCGCATAGCCACGTCGGTGAAATCCCGCATAAATCGCTCTCGGCCCGCGTCACCGATCGCGCGGCGCAGATCGGAAGACACCAGCAGCGCCTCCAGCGCGTCCGCCAGCGCGCTCGGCTCGCCTGAGCTCGCAAGCAGGCCCGTCCGGCCGTGCTCGATGAACTCGGCGGGGCCACCCGAGTTCACCGCGACGACGGCGACCCCTCTGGCCATCGCCTCGAGCAGAACGATCCCAAACGGCTCGGGGTCAGATGCATTGACGAGAATGTCCATCTGATCGATATAGGGCCCCGCATCGGCCACGTGGCCGGTCAGCGTGACGGCGCCCGTGAGGCCCAGTCGGCTGACGATCCTCGGCAGTGACTTGGCGTACTCGGAGGAAAAGCCATACGCGTCACCGCCGACAATGACCATGTGAAAGCGGTGTCCACGTTCACGCAGGAGCGCCTGAGCGCTGAGCAACCGATCCTGACCCTTCCAAGGCTGCAGACGTCCCACCAAGCCCACCACCGGAACTCCCGGTGAAAGCTCCAGTGGCGCCGACTCTGAGTGCTGGTGAGGAGCGGCGCGTGTGCCGACAGCGACGACAAACGTCAGCCGAGCTGGGAATAGGCGCGCCTGCGCCTCGGCGGCCGCGTTCGAACAGCAGCCGATCGCCCGCGCGGGGAGAGCGGTCGCGCAGCGATCGAGCCAGTGGCCCGCCGGGATGAGATGCTGCCACCACACGACCCGGTCGGTCATGCCGGCGAGTACAGCCGCCGGCGCGCCATAGAGCTGCGTCTTGCCCATCCAGTTGAGGATCAGATCGGGCCGGCGCGCACGCATGACTTTCGCGAGCCGCACGACGGTCGCGATCCATCTGTGAGGCTCACGAAGGCGTCCAGCTGGGATCACCTCGACGCGAAAACCGGCGTCGAGCAGCTCGGCCGGCCACGGCCCTCGCTCGAAGAACACAAGCTCCAGCTCATGGCCGGTCTCGTGCGCTCCGTCGAGCACCGTCTGGAGCATCACCTCGGCGCCGCCAAGGCGCTGCCCCCACGGCAGCGTTATCAGGATGCGCATTGGACTTCCCCCACCAGCAATCTGTTCGTAACGCCGTCGCTGCTCCCCTCGACCATGGTCAGAGACTAGTCGAGACGCCGAAGGCCTCAGATGGCGGACCGACTTCCCCAACAATTCACATCTGCTCCCCTGCCTGAGAATACGTTGCATCGCACTCGGCCTGATGGACCAACTTGGACCAACCGTGAGTGTGATGAACCCTATATCCAGTTCTTCCCCACCAGCCGAGCGCTTCACCAGTTTTTCACCATCAGCCGGGCGCGTCGGCTCTGCCCACGAGCCACCAGACGAGCGCTTCACCAGTTCTTCACCAGCCGAGCGTGTCAGTCTGGCCCATGACTATCTGCTGGTGATGCGCGGCGCCGAGCGTACTTTTGCCGCGATGGTGGACCTGTACGCGGATGCGCCGATCTACACCCTGCTTCATGACGAAGCCGCCACCAACCAGCGTTTCGCCGGACGCTCGGTCACGACCTCACCACTGCAGCGGCTTGGCGCCGGCCAGACCACGTTCAGACGGCTGCTGCCCCTCTATCCACTCGCCGTCGAGCGGTTGAAGCCGGCGGCCTCGGACGTAGTGCTCAGCAGCAGCAGCGCCTTCGCCCACGGCGTCCGCGTTCCGGAGGGTGCGGTGCACGTCTGCTATTGCTACACGCCGTTTCGCTATGCATGGTATGAGGAAGCCAGCGCACTACGCGAGACCCCGCGTCTGCTGCGACCGCTGCTGCGTCAGCAGTTGCGTCGCATCCGCAAATGGGACCTGTCCGCAAGCCGCCGCGTCGACATCTACATAGCCATCTCCGAGCTCAGCCGCGAGCGGATCAAGCGCTATTACGGCCGCGACGCGCATGTCATCTATCCGCCTGTGGAGACCCACCGCTTCGCGCCCGGCAAACCCGGTGACTCGCTGTTGATTGTCTCAGAGCTCGTAGGTCACAAGCGCCTGCACGTCGCGCTGGAGGCAGCCCGACGCGCACGGGCGCCGATCAGCGTCGTCGGCTCGGGGCCCAACCACGCCGCACTCCTCAACGCCTATCCGGAGGCCGAATTCCTCGGCCGCGCCAGCGACAATGACCTCGTAGAGTTGTATGCAAGCGCCCGCGCGGTGGTCGTGCCGGGCGTCGAGGAGTTCGGCATCGCCGCGGTCGAGGCCCAGGCGGCCGGGCGACCAGTCATCGCCGCCGCCGCGGGCGGAGCCCTGGAGACGGTACTCGACGGGCAGACGGGACGGCTGGCCAAGCTAGACGATGTCGAGTCCTTTGCACAAGCGATGCGCGACATCGACGAGCTGGACTTCGACCCGGCGCGCGCGGTGCGAAACGCCGAGCGCTTCTCTGTGACCGCCTTCCAACGCCGCCTGTCGGCGCAGGTGACGCAAGCCGTCCGCAGCAGAGGCGAATCACCCTCGAGCAACGGCGGGACCCGGCTTGGTCACCTTGACGACCTGATGGTAGCTTAGGAACCTCAGGCCGAAGCGAAGCAGCAGGTCATCGAGAGTGGCCAGGAGCGCGGACACGCGCGGTCGACGATAGCGGAGCACATTGCGATCGAAGATCCTGAGAAACCGCATCTCTCCGGCTGTAAGGTCCACTTTCCCGATATTCATTTGGAGCACACGCAGATCGGAGCGGTCGAGGGGACGCTCATCCTCTGAGCCATAGCCGGCCACTCCTGCCCGCCCGGCCAGCTTCCGCCGCGAGAAGCTCAGCAGGGGGTTGAGTCCCATCGTCTCCGTAAAGCTTCCTCTACCTCCCGGAACGAGGATGCCGTTGATGATCGGAGCAACCACCGTCAGATCGACATGGTGAAGCGCATAGTGGCCGATGACCGCATCGAAGCTCTGCGCTGGAAAGGTGTCGATGGCCAACTCGCCGGCGATGAGCTCGATCGACAGACCAGCCCGGTCGGCGAGTTGACGGCCTCGCTCGATGGAGGCCGGGCTGATGTCGATGCCCGTGACGATCGCCCCCCGCTGAGCCAGAAACGCCGCGGTGACGCCCACACCACAGGCGAAGTCGAGAACGCGCCGACCCCGTAGCGGCTCGACCGCGTCGAGCATCGCCTGGGTGTTGGGATCCGGTCCCGCCTCATACCAGCGCAGGCAGTGCTCGAGATCGGGCACATGCTCATCCCAGAACGCCCGCTCACGAGCGCCCACTTTGTTCACGGCGCCCTCCTGAGTACCGGCGGACGATGCCTCGGAGGTCGGATGCTGATCCTCGGAGGTCGAATGCTGATGAGACTCTGACAATTTTTAGAGCTGTCCTGCGATGAGCAGCGAGGAGTTCCCCGGCGGACCTTGGTTGAACGCATCGTGTTCTCCTTGTGAGATCAGTCTTTGCGTGATGGGCTTGGTCAGCCGAACTGGCTTACCCCCAAACGAGTCGAATTACTCTCTCTGCAACCCGGCACAGGCTGGCTCGGATGCGGTCCGATGATGTTATGAAGTCGTGAAGCACAGGCGCTGCGCGGACAGCTCCGATCACCCTACAGTCCGCGCCGTCCGATGACGTGTGGCACAGTGCGCAGCAGGATCTTCACATCGGTCCATAGCGACCAGTTGGCCACATAGAGATAGTCGATCGCCACCATCTCCCCGAGGGGCACGCGCGCCGGGCCGAGGATCTGCCAATGACCGGTCATGCCGGGTGTCAGCTCCAGGCGTCGGCGGTGCCAGCCCTCGACGCGCCGGTCCTCCTCGATCACGAGGGGACGGGGTCCGACGAGGCTCATCTCGCCTCTTGCGATGTTCAGCAGCTGGGGCAGCTCATCCAGCGCGCTCTTGCGCAAGAACCTGCCGACATGGGTCACGCGCGGATCCTCGGCGATCTTGAACAGCCCCTCCCGCGCCTCGTTGCGGTCCCGCAGCGAATCCTTCATGGCCTCCGCGTCCGGGACCATCGTCCGGAACTTGAGCATCTGAAAGCGCTCTCCGTGACGGCCCACCCGCAGCTGACGGAAGAACACCGGGCCACGACTGTCGAGCTTGATCGCAACCGCGATCACGAGCATCAGCGGCGTGACCGCCAGCAGTCCGAGCGAGGCGCCGAGCAGATCGAACGCGCGCTTGACCGCCGCCGATGAGCGCGTCAGGTCAAAGCGCCTTACGCCCATCAGCGTCACGCCGTGCAGGTCGTCGAACTCGACCGAGGACCCCACGACCTCCAGCATGCGCGGCAGCACGCTCACCCGCACGCCCACCGCCTTCAGCGTGCGCACGAGGTTGAGCACCTGACCGGGCTCCGCGTTCGCATCCCACCCCGGCGCGACGATCGCGCGGTGGACGTCCAGCGACCGGGCGAGGTCGCGTATCTCGGCGAGCTTCGGCGCGAAGAGGCTGTCCGTTGACCACGGGGCCGCCTTGTCGAGATCGAGATGGGCGACCATCTTCGCCCTGATCCCGCCATGACCGCTCAGCTTGGCTCGGATCATACCGGCCGAACGCTCATCGCCGATGAACAGACATCGCTCGGCCGGGCCGATTCGCAGTGCGAGCATTCGCGCCGTGGCGCGCGCAAGGATCAGCAACCCCGCCAGCGCCAGCCACAGGAACAGCGCCTCTTTGCGATCCAGCGCGCCGGCTATGACCGACCGGCCCGCGAGCCAGGCCACGAGCACGGACAGTGTGGCCAGCTGAAACAACTTGGGAGCCTCGTCGAGCGTCGTCTTGCGCAGCAGCGTCTCGTCGCGGTCATACAGACCCATCAGCTTCGCCCCCAGGAGCAGCATCGGCACGCCGGCCATGCTCTCCCAGGTCAGATGCAGCGGCACCCGCCTCGAGGAGAGCGCGATCGTCAGCACCAGCGCGCCGGCGAGCGCGACGACGTCCGCCACCAGCAGCGAACGGCGATACAGCGCGTCCCTGCGCATGCACGCCGCCGGCCCGCGTGCCTCGGCGATCCCCTGCGGCGTCGGTCGGCGTCTGACCCCGAGCCCCACGAAGCCGCGAGAGCTATCCAGCCGAGCGCCCCATGGGACACCCCCCTGCGTCCCGCTCCCCGTCTCGACACTCATCGATCGCGCCTCCACGCCTCTCTGCTCGTCGCTGTCCGTGACTACCGCATTGTGAGACGCTCCACCAGAGCAAATGTCGAGATTTCGTGACCAATGCTCGAGTGCGTTGCGCACGTCCCAGCGAACGCGACCCGCGACAAGCGCGAACCGGCGCAGCGCATCACCTCGGCGTGCACTAGGCAAGACGGCCGGGCCGCCCATATCTGGAGCGGCCCGGCCGGTGTCACTTCCTTGTATCGGGCTCTGCGCCTCCGCTGACCGGCTCAGCGGTCTCCGGCGACGCGTAGTTCAGCTAGATAGCTGTTCCTGGTTCCTTGTACCCGAGTTCTTCGACTCCGTCTTCTGCCTCCTCTTTGATCGAGGTAGTCAGTTTTTCGTAGTCGTGGTTTTTGATGAGAGTACCGCCACCTTCCACACCCGAGTTCAGCACGAACTGCAGGAAGTCGTGAGCGGTAGTGGCCTGTGCTTTACCTTCTTCTTCTTCCGCTGACGTCCCGCCTGTGGGCAGGAGATACGGGAAGTATTCCCTGAGCGCGAGGTCGTAGGTCATTCCGCACAGAGGGTACTTTGCCTGGTTGAGTTCCGCCTTGGCGGCATTCCATGTCTTGCGCGTGCTGCTGGGCGGGAATTTTTTCCCCGCTACTTCCGTGTATACAGTGCTCGCGCAGTTCGAGTTGCCTGCTTTTTCCGTGTCGCCGTTCGAGGACGGTTCCGTATAGCTTTCTTTACCTACTTTATTCTGGACCTCGGTCCAGAATTTCACGTTCTGTTCGCCCTGAACGGTTTCCGTGCCTTTTGGTTTGATTTCGCCACCGACGCCTTTTGTCGAGAACGATTTGTTCGTACGGACGTCCGCGAGGTTGGCGTAGCCGATGCTGCTTGCTTTGGCGACGACTTCAGCCACGAGGGCTCCACCACCCTTTGACGCCGGCCTTACAACGCTCGCCGCCACCGGCCAGCGCTGGTTTTCACAGCCTTCGGCGATTTCACTCCATTTCTTTGTTTCCACGCCTTTCACGCCACCGGGGCATCCTTCGAATCCACCTTCGACCGAGACCGACGCGTCGCCGGAAGCCAGGCTCACGAACTCCTTGAAGACGTGCGTCGTGCCTGATTTGTCCTTGCGGACGACGGGCGTGATCGTGCTTTCTTCTTCGGCCGTCCCACCTGTGCATTCAAGCGTGTCACCGCTTTCTTTGATTTCGCTCCACTTGGTGATTTCGCCGCTGTAGATCTTGGCGACGGTCGGCTCGTTGAGCACCAGACGACCCAGTTTGACTTTTTTCGTACCTGTCGTTACGACGCTCTTTGCCTTGCAGCCCGCCGGCAGGTGGACGATCATCGCCACGGCGAACTGCACGACCGGAACCGTCTCGATCGATTCTTTTTCTTTCAGCTCGCCGGCGCCCGCGTGCGATTCCATTTCGCCCTCCTGGCCTGAGCTGGGCGCTTCGTCCGTACCGCAGTAACTGTATGTTTTGTACAGTGGCGCCGGCGTTTCGCCGCCGAGTTCGGCGCCGAATGCTTTCAGGCAGGCACCACTGCCCTTGTCTTCTTCCAAGGTGTTGTTGTAGGTGACCGTCGGACTTGCGCCTTTGCATGCGGTTGCGTTCGCCGACGTGTTGAAGTCAGGAGTCCACACGTTGACCTGTGC
Organism: Solirubrobacteraceae bacterium; assembly: GCA_035567335.1. GTDB lineage: Bacteria > Actinomycetota > Thermoleophilia > Solirubrobacterales > Solirubrobacteraceae > Palsa-744. The sequence continues at coordinate 30,274 of DATMPZ010000013.1, read as the reverse complement.
GTCCTTCTGCGCCGTGGAACCTCTGCCCTTGATGTTGATGCCTTTACAGTGCGCGTTCAGGTCGCTTGTTGCGGCCGCGGTGCCCGGCGCCGCCAGGGCAGCCACCGCGGCTGCCGAGACGATACACCCGGATATAACCCGGCGCACAGAGAGAAACGTCATTACTTGACTACCTCCTGTTTAGCGGTTTCATTCCAAGTGCCGACTGCCGTCCGCACTTGTTGGGGTGCTTGTCCCCGCCGTGCACACTCTCATCTCCGGGTCCTGCAATTGGTTACAATCCTGGTTCTGCACGATCAGCTTTACAGCCTGTTCACACAAAATGGACCCCCGTTCACCGGCTGTTCACATCCATGCTCCGCTGCGCCCGCTACTACCGCTTGGCCCAGCGGGCCTGTCGGGTAAATCGGCCCACAAACGTCCCGCTTCGACCTTTATACGGGTGGTAGCGCCTGGGGTTGTCAGTGTTTACGACCGTGCGCAGGCTTCGAAAGACGCAGCGTCACGATCGTCCGCGTCGTATGGGTCGCCCCTGCGGGATCATGTGCTAGGAGCGTCGCGCGCGCACGCAGCACACGCGACCGTGCCAGCAGAGCCCGGGCCTTCGTCGACAGGTGCAGCGTGACGACCTCGAGCTGACCGCCCACCACGGTGAACGAGCCGTTCGCGAGCGTCAGAATCGCCTTCTTGTGCTTGCGCGCGCGAGCGCTCACGGCGCTGAGCGTCTGGAGCATGATCGTCCCCGTGCAGGTCGACTCTCCGCTCGGACATGTCACCTTGACGGTGAACGCACCCTGTGGGCTTACGGCGAGCGAGCTGGCTGCGAGTGTCGCCGCCGGTTCGTGAGCTTCCGTTTTGTGATGTTCTTCGCTTTTTGGTTCTTCTTTTTTGGATTCTTCTTTATGTTCTTCTTTTTTAGGTTCTTCTTTATGTTCTTCTTTGGCGGCGCTCACAAGGATTTCGCCCGTCTTTTCACCTGTAGCGCCCTTCCCATCAGTGACCTTGAGCGTGACTTTGTATCCGCCCGCGGCATACGTGTGTTCTGCACCGAATTCCTTGGAGCTCACTTCGCCAGACACTTTCGCGCCGTCCCCGAACTGCCATTCGTATTTCAAGTGAGGTTCGGTCGGTTCTTCCGGATCGGCGACTTTGGCGGTGAGCTTGGTGGCCTGGCCGGCGACTATCGAGGCCACGTGGCTGAATTCAACTGTTAGCGAAGGAGGTGCGAGAACAGTCACGTGCTTGTGCTGTTCCAGTACAGGGCTCGCGAGATCGTCCGTTTGCACGATCTCCGTGACTTCATATTCCCCCGTGTGTTTGAACCGGTGTACGACGCTCGTCGTCTGTTCCTGATAGCCGGTTTTCTGCGCTTCTTCTTCTGCGCCCGTTTTCAGTTCCTTGAATTTCCATTCGGCGCTCTTGGCGTTACCCTCGATCACGTGCGAAGACAGTTCGGCTTCTTCACCGACTCGCGGTGAGACTTCGACGGTTTTGACCTTGACGCTCGGCGCCGTCAGTTCTGCGTGCCGGCAGCCTGTGCCTCCCGGGCCGAACTGATACACACTCGCCGTCTCCGTGGACGCTTCGGAGAAGACGTCGAGCAGCAGCAGCTGACCGGTGCCTTCCTTGCCCCCGGCGAGGAGGACCGGGGCCGTGCTGCCCGGTGGAAGCTCGCAGGCTTCGCCGGAAGCCGGGCTCTGACCTCCGGTCCAGCCGAGCTCTGTGGCTTCAGCTGCTTCGCCAACTTCTTTGTAGTCGAGAACCAGGGCGCCGGCGTACCTGCCCCCGAGTTTACCTTCGGGAAGATCTTCGAGGATCCCGGCGTTCAGGTAGATCCTGCCTGCCCCGGCGCCTTCGGGCACGAATGACATGGTGCCACCCGTGACGTTTTCTCCCGAGTAAGGAGGTTCGGGGAATTCCACCAGACTGCCGCCCTGTGCGAACAGCCGCTTGGGATGCGTTTCGAATTCCCCTACGCCGACTTCGGTGCTCGTCGCTGGAAGCGCCCATATCTCACCGAGACGCTCGACGTACAGCTTGCCGCCTCCCGACACGATCGGCGAGAAGGCCTCTTCTGAGCCTCCTGTGCACGCCGGTTCTCCAGCTCCCGTACCGCCTTCCAGGCAGTTTTCCTTGTCGACGTACCTCGGCCCGCGGGTTCCATTTTCCTTGATGAGCTGCACCGCCGCGCGAGGTTCTTTTACGCCTTCGCCTTTCTCGACGCGTTCGGTGGGCTGTTCGTCCTCGCGCCCCGCGATGATCACGTCGTGAGTCGTGGGATCGACCGCGATGCCACGGGGATCCAGCAGCGCTTCCTTCGGGGCTTCGCCCTGAGAACGAAGACCTGTGGGGCCTTCGCCCGTGAGCGGTTCGATTTTGCCTTCTTTGACCTTGACCGACACCAGTTCTTTTTCGCTCGGCGATTCGAACCCGTACAGCAACCCGGCGGCCTGCTGTTCGGAATCAAGCGGTTCCCTTGGGATCAATTCCAGCTTTGTGCGTTTTCCTTCGGAGATTTCTTTCAGCTGTTTCGCTTCTTCGGCTTCTTCTTCTTTCGTTTCTTTTTCGCTCACGCCGCGGCGCGCATACACAATCAGGACGTACGCACGTTTGTGCGCCGGATCGATCGCGATGCCCTGAAGCCCCACTCCCTCGGTGCCGTCGGGGTTTTTTGCCGCCGGCGGCACGAACGAGACCGACGCCTCGGCTTTGCCTTCCGCGTTGAACTTCTGGAGCCGGAATTCGCCGCTATTGGGTTCGTCGCCGACGTAGAAGCTTCCGTCGATCGAGTTGACACCAAACGCATGAACCCCCTGCGGGTTGACGTTGGCTTTGAGGTTGAACGGACTGCCGAGCTCGCCGAATTCCGCACGCACCGTCGGCGCGAGCGCCCCGAGCACGACCAGCGCCCCGAGGAGCGCGGGCGGCACGCGGCGACACTGTGGGGTTGAGCGCAGAGCCATCATTCCGTTCGGGACCTTGCGCAGAGTCGCTGATCGTGGGCGCAAACTTGTTGCCAATCGGTGAACTAGGGGGTGGGAAGTCGCGAGCTCTGCGACGCCGTGAGTTCGGGACGCCGCCGGGAGCTCAGGGACGCCGCCGGGAGCTCAGCGACGCTGCCCGTGAACTCGGCGACGCCGCCGTGAGCTCAGCGATGCCGCCGGGAGGACGCGGTCGTCCTTCGCTGAGCGCGCATGCTCGTCAGCGTTGCCGGCGCCACGCGCAGATCGCGCCGTCCGCCCCGCATCCTCCTGCGCGTCGAGGCGCCGGCGAATGCTGCGAGGAGCACGATCCCGAGTATGTAGAGGGACGAGGGCTCGTGTTCGGGGGCGCGGTAGGCGAGCGCCTGGTTGCTCACCGACTCGGTGGCCTCCTCCTCCTCCTCTTCGTGTTCGGCGACCTCGATCGGCGAGGTCACCGCCGAGGTTCCGCTCGGGGGCGTGGGACGAGCCGGCGTTGGGACGGGCGGGGGCACGAACGCAAGCACCGGTGTGGCAAGCGCAGGCGGTAGGAAGAACGGTGCTGGGGGCGCCGGCGTTGGACGGCTCGGCGGGGCAGGTGGGGCGGCGAGTGGTGCGGGCGGAATCGGCACGACTGGCGGTGGCGAGGACGACGGCGGACTCGCGGGCCCGGGTGCGGGCGCCGGCGGGGGCACGGGTGCGGGGGTCGACTGGCTGCCGGCGGTCAGTTCTTTCAGAGGCACCGTGCCGCACGGCTGGCGGACGCTTCCGGCCTGCACGGTGACGGGCAGCGAGGAGGACAGGCCGCCCGCGCTGACCGTCACGATCGTCGTACCGGCGTTGTAGGCGCAGAACAGGCCCGACTGGGGATCGGGGATCGGTTTGCCGTCAAGGCCCTGTTCTACGGCGCGGGAGTTGGACGAGGCGAGGTTGGGCTTGACGAAGTCGCCGATATCCGGCCGCGAGGAACTGAAGGTATACTCCGGGAGCAGCGCGGTCGCACACACGCTGCCCACGCAGTTGGAGGGGATGGGGATGTACGGATCGACTTCGCTGCGGTCGCTTCCACCCACCGCGCGGGTCCCCGCACGCGGTCGGCGCGCAAGGCCGTCGAACAACGCCGGCTCGCTGCGGCGCAGGAGGATGCCTTCCTTGGCTTCGAGCGCGAGCTCGTCGATGCTCGGGATCAGCCGAGCGCTGACGGGAGCGCGGTTGGTGAGGGGATCGCGCGCGGCGACGTCGACCTGGCCCAGCAGGAAGCCGCTCGCGCCGTGGAAATCGCCGAATCGCTCTTTCACCACGTTGACGTAGCCGAGCGTGCCCGAGCCGAACTCCTTGATCGATCCATCCCCACCCAGCAGGGGTGCTTGCACGTTTTCTTCGCGAGCATCGTAGAAGTAGGCAGAGGCGCCGCCACTGTAAAGCGCGTGGGCGACCGCTGCCGCCTGCACGTCGCCCGCGGTGATCTGCGCGTTCAGGTCGGCGGCTCCCACCACGATCGCCGGCTTGCCTTCTTTGCCGGCATCGTCGAGCCGCCCGGCGAGCCACCCCAGCTGCGTCGGGTCGACTTCCCTGGAGTCGTCCAGCACGATTATGCGCACGGCGCCCGCCGAGCCTTCGGAGTCCATCGCGTAGTAGGCCGCCTCGCACCCGACTTCGCCCGCGCATTGCTGACGTTCGCTTTCGCTCAGGCGTTCCCCCGGCGCCGGCGGCAGCCCCGCTGCCGGCGCGCCGCCGCCGAAAGGCTCCTGAAAGCCGTCGAACACTCGCTCGAACGTCGCCTCCGTGCCCTGGCTTTCGGGACGTGCGTTCAGATCCTGAGGAGAGGCCGCCGCGTACACGGGAAGCGGGCTCGAGGCGAGCACCGCCGCGTAGCGTTCGAACTCCCTGCCGAAGGGGATCGGAACGGTTTTCAGGCCACTGGTTTCACCCGTGGCCACCCGTGGACCCGTATACAGAAACGCCCGCACGCCGGAGATCTGCCCAGCGCGCGCGAGCGCCGCCCCCAGCCACACGTCCGGACCGATGCCTGCTCTGGCGCGATCCGCGCACGGAGCCGCGCACTGAGCGCCCCCGCCGATCGCGAAGGTGGCGTCTTCCGAGTGGGTTGGCACTTGCGACGCGCCGACGCCGGCCGGGGCGACACCGTCGGCCGGATAGCGCGCGACCTCCCCCGTCTCGAGGCTGGCTTCGCTGCCGAGGTCCCCTCCGACCGCCCATCCCTGTGTGTCCGTGGGGTCGATCAGGACCGCGAGGATCGGGTCCGGTCGGTAGGGAACGTCGTGAAATGAATAGTTGCCGGACACTTCGTTTGCTGGGTTCAGTTCGTGGCCCTCGTCGCTCCATCCGCTCGCCGTTTGGCGCAGGATGCCGCCGCTGTCCGCTCCACCGCCCACGATTCCGTAAGGACCGATCAGGATCGGCGGCAGGCCCGGCGGCGACTGCGGTTCGCTTTCATTCGCGTAGTTGCTGCCGGCGCCGCCGCCTGCGGTGACGGCGCGCAGCACTCCCCCTTCGCGAAAGAGCGCAAGTGAGCCCCCTCCGAAGCCTGGCATCGGCTTGGACTGCCACGGCGCGCCGGCCGCTTCGCGCTCATACACGTGCGGGCCTTCGAGCCCTCCCGAGGCCACAAACGCCGCACCCCCGTCGGGAAGCCCGGCGACGGCTTCCGGCGCATTTTCCCCGAGCGCCCCAGCCGCGCCCCGATCGACGCGCCAACCGCTGCCGTCGTTGACGAGCAGGCCGCCGACGTAGCGATTGATGCGAGGGTCGGGCAGCTTGCGGTAGGCGACGATCGCTTCAGAGCCCGAGAACGCGATCGAGGTGAAGCTCGCTCCCTGGACTTCCGCCGGAAGCGCTTCTTCCTGCGTCCAGGTCTTGCCGTAGCGGAGCAGCACCCCGCCCGCTCCGACTTCACTCGATCCGACCGCATAGCCACGAGCCGCGTTGTTGGGGTCGAAGGCGATGCCGAGCAGGTTCCCACGGAAGTTGAGGGGCGTCGCGGGGTCGCGTTCCCACAGACCGGTCTCCCCCCGCCAGAGCCACATCTGTCCCGAGTCGCCCACAGCGTAGGCGCGGTTTGGCGTAGGCCAGGCCACCGCGCGCAGCCGCGGCGTTTCCACGCGCTCGCCGGGCCCGAACAGGCTCTCGGGCAGCCAGCCCTCGCCTGGCTTGTAGCGGGCGACCGCGCCGAGGTCGCCAACCGCGAGCGCTTCGCTCGAGAGCGCACCGACGGGCGCGCCCGGTTGGGGCGCGATCGCCACAAGCGGATGACGGAACGGCACTGGCCATTGCGCAAGTCGGCTCCGGGCCGGTTCGGTGGTGATGTGGACAGGCAGCGTGAATTCGCCCAACCAGCCCTCGTTCGGCGTGGAGAACGCGGCGCCGAGCGCGGCGCCTGGTTCGGTGACGGAGCCGGCCGGCGGGGAGCCGCCAAGCGCGAGCACGCGCGTAAACGATTCGCCATTCAGGCGCAGGCTCACCCCTTCTGAGAGCCCCGTGACAACGCGTTCGCCGAACGGGGTCGCGGGATTGGCCCAGGCGATGCTGCGAGACGGTCCATCCGGGATCGCTTCGGGAAGTTCGTGGTCACACTGGGGCGTGCCCGCGGGTGCGCCCGAGGGCAGCTCACACCAGCTCGCTCGCACCGTACCGGCGACCGTGCCGCCGGGTTTGGCGAGGCCTTCGGGCGCGAAGAAGATCGTCGTCGAGGCCGGCGCGCGCGTATGAACGTCCGCGCGTTCGCCATCGACCCACACGCCTTCGCTCGTTACGGTCAGCACCTGTGCCGTCACCGTCGGCGGCTCGCCTGTGCCCCTGACGGTCAAGGGCGCGGGCGCGCCTTCCCGCACGGGGACGGTCAGCGGATGGGCTTCTGCATCCCCCGCCCCGGCCGACAGCGCGACCGGCTTCCAACTCCAGCTCGCGCCTGCGCCCACGCCGGGCACACGGCGAAAGAGCGCGACCGCGCCCTGAGGATATGTCGATTTCGAGGACAGCTGCGCGAGCAGCCAGGCGTTGGACGGCGAGCCGGCGCCGATCGCCAGCACGCGGAAGTCTTCGCGGCTCGCTGCGGGGATCTCGATCGACTCGCGCGTCCAGCGTTCGCCGTCCCAGTGCAGCACTCCTCCCTCGACGCCTTCGTGTTCATACATGGGCACGACCAGCGCACCGGCTTCGCCGCCTGCTTCGTCGAGCGCAGCGATCAGCGGCGCACGCCCCGCGGCGAACAGCGCTTCGCCTGCTTTGAGCAGTGGAGCTTCGCCTGCCTTCACCTCCCCTTCGGTGGGCACAGGCGCCGTCTGCTGGAAGGCGCTGTGGGGTTTGCGCACGAGCACGAGCCGCTGCTTGCCCACCGTTCCCACGAGCACGCCCGAGCCGGTGGGAGTCATCTCGCCGGCCAACGGGCTGGGGGCCAGCTTGAAACCGGACAGCGGTTGACCGCCGGCGTCCAGAAGCGCCGGCGCCGGCGCCCATCCGCCTTCGCTTGTGTAGCGCACGACCACGGCGCCCGCGGTGTCGGTGGGCTGTCCTACGCCCCACGTCTCGTTCCTGCCGGGGGCTTCGGATTCCAGCGGTGTGGCGCCGATCATCGTGACGTTGCGGGCCGGGACCGACGCGTCCGTCTGGGGCGTCGGTTCGATCGACGGTGGCTGCGCGGCCGCGCTCCTAGCCGCGCCCGATCCCTGCAAAACAGCCGGTGGCGCCAGCACGCTCACCAGCGCGACCGCGCCCAGGAGCGCCGCCGTCCGCGGGAGCGCGGCGCGTGCGCGTGCTGCTGCCAGGCTTCTCAAGGGAGCTGGCCCGATCCGCCGAAGAGAGGGCCGCGAGGGAGCACGAACAGGCCGGTGGAGATCGTGCCGACGTTGCTGCTGCGTGAGGGTTCGGTCGGCAGCGGCGCGAGGGGATGTGTATCGAGGGCCAGCTTGGTCGGCCAGCGCCGCCGGTCCAGACGCAGCAGCAGCCTGCGGTCACCGGCGTCGAACGTGTACGTCCGGGTCGAGGCAATGACCGTCTTGCGGCGCTTCGCCAGCAGTCGCACGCGGGCCTTGACGGCCAGATGGAAGCGGAGTTCGAGCGTGGTGCCGTGGACGAGGCGGCTGCGGATGTGCGTCAGCAGCGGAGCCTTGACCGTGGCTTCGATCTGTGGCTTGGCTTCCGCGAACGCGCCGCCGTAGCTGGGTGGCGCTTCCACCAGGCCGGAGGTGTCGGGCGGAGGAGCGTCCGCGGGCACCTGCGGCAGCCCCTGGTCGTGCAGGCGATCGGTGATGAGGGCGGCGAACGCCGGGTCGGTGTCCCTGGCCAGAGTCCTTTCTGTTTCCGGCGCGAGATGGTAGAGCCAGCCCTGCGTGGTCGCAAGCCAGCAGTCGTGCGGCGCGGGGCAGGCGAGCTTCGCGGCCGAGCCCTTGCCCCCCGTCCCTTCGCTCCTTTCCTGCGCAGAGGGCAGAGACTGCGTTTCGATGACCTTCCCTTCGGCGGAGATGTGCAGGAGCGCCGCTCGCGCCGCCGGGTTGCGTTGTTCCCGCGCCGCGAGCGCGATCCAAGCGCTGTTCGTCGAGGGTTCGGCCGCGATCGACCTCACGGCCGCGCTCGTGGCCCCTTCGGGCAGGAGCTCGGCTTCTTCGGGGAACAGCACGCCGCCCAGCGGGTGCGCCGATCCGACCAGCTGGCTCCAGTTGCCCGCGGCGCGGCGCACAACCGTCAGCTGGCCCGGTTCGCCCGCGCTCGCCCTCTTTGCCCCGGCCGCTCCCCAAAGGATCCCGTCGGCGGCGGAGAGGTTCAGGAAGTCCAGGGCTTCGGGGATCTCTTTGGATCCATACAGAGGCAGTTCCGGTTCGGGTTCGAAGGCCGGCGTCACGCCTTCGGGATTGATGCGGTGAACGACGGGCGGTTCCGCTTTGGGCGTGGTCACGCGATCGCCGGATTCCAAGCGGACGCTCTCATACAGATGTTCTTCCAGCAGGCGCATGTCCTCGACGGCGTGCCCTTCCTGCGGGTACGGTTCGGCTTCGAGCGAGCCGCCGTTCCAGTGCAGCTGGAAGGCGCCGATCCCCGGTTCGGGCAGCGTATTGCCGGCGAACCAGCAGTCGTTCGGACCGATGCACGCCGCGGCGTGCATCGCCTGGTAGGAATCCGTGCGGAAGGCCGGATGCGCGTAGGAGCCCACGACCTGGCCGGCGGAGAAGTGGCACAGCGTGTTGTCCTGCAGGGGCGCCTGTTCGAGTCGCCCTGCTTCGGCTGCCTGTCCTGGCCGGCCGTCCGAGACTGTCCAGAACTCCTCGGGGCCCGCCCAGGCGATCCGCCCGTCGGTGGCTCCGCAGACGGCGGCGAGCTCGTGCCATTCGACGCCGTTGTACGCCCACACGCCCGGCGGGATCGTCGGCGGGTTGCCGGCCGTTATCAGCAACCCACGGTTGGGGGCGAAGAACTCGATGTCGCCGATCGTCCCCAGGGCGATCGGGACCGACGATTCTTCGACTCCCGGCGGGGACTTGGGAGGTCGCGGCTGTTCGAGTCGCCACGTCGCGGCGCCGGCTTCGATCCCCTCCGCGGCGACGGGCGTGACTCCGGCGGCGATCGCCATGGCCAGCATGAGCGCCGCGGCGAGCGCATGGGCCGGACGGTGGAAGATGGCGCCGCTCATCGCCGTCCGCCATGAGCGCCACCGCGGTGCGCCGCCCGGCCCGAGCGCCGCGAAGCGTGCGCGATGCGCAGGAACGTCGCCGCGACGCTCTGATGCAGTGTCGGCTCGCCCGGCACGCTGAAAACTACGCTCACGGTCGCCGAGAGCCCACCCCGCTGGTAGGCCAGCGCGGCATAGGGCTTTGCGAGCCTCATCGGCACGAGCGTCACCGGTTCCTCGGCGCCGGCGCCGAGGAGCTTGGTGGCCGTGGCGACGGTGCGGGTGACAACCGTCTCGCTCGTGCGACCGGCGCGATTGCGGGCGCGGCTCGCGCGTCGCGCCGGGCGCAGCCGGCCGGCGGATCGAACCAGCACGGCGCTCTGCGCGTCGGCGTGCAAAGTCCCTCTCCCTGGAGCCTGCACATAGAGCAGAACGCTGCCGTCGGCGCGCGAAACCGCGCTTACGCCCAGCCGCCAGGCTGGACTGGTGAGGACTTCCGGCGGCGGCGAGATGGACTGCGAAATCGGGAGCGGGATGAATGACTTTCGTTCGGTGAGGAACACGTCGCTGCTGTCGAAAGGCGCCGCGCCTTCGATGTTGCCGTCACCGAAGACGAGGTTCGAGGCCGTCGATGAGAACGCGAGGATGCGCCCATCGGAGGAGAAGGAGGGCGAGAGCGCGCCGTCGCCCACATGTGCCTTGTAAGGGTTTTCTCCCGGAGGTCGTACTGCGTGAGGGTGTTCGCTTGCGCCTCCTTCGTATCCGTGGGTCACCCGCGTGAGCGTCCCGTCGCTGAGGTCCACGTCGAACAGCTCGTTCATGCCCGGTTCCGGCGCCACCGCGCTGACGTACGCGGGAGCGCCCAGCGGGAACCGGGTGCGCCGCGTGGCGAACGCGACCTGGCTGCCGTCGGCGGAGATGTCGAAGTCGAAGATCGCAGCGGTGGACGCTTCCCCCGCCGCTTCGCCGCCGGCGAGCTCGGTGAGCTGTGTCAGAGCCTCGTCGCGGGTGAGCCCCGGGCGCATGTTCGCGACATAGAGATCGCTCGGCTCACCGCCCGTGCCACGACCGAAGTTCGCGCCCAGCGCGACGAGCGGGGCCTTCGATGTAAACGCGACGGTGTAGCCGTCGGCGCTCAACCGCGGGACCAGTTCGCCCGATCCCCCGCCGGCCCAGATCCCGCTCACCACCGCCCCGCCTTCTGCTGTGACGTCGAAGGGGCCCTGGCAGGGATCGGAGGAAGAGGGCTGCGGCGGGAGCGCAGCCTCACCGCTTGCCCGGCATGCCGGGTTCGCTGGATCGGAGCCTCCCGTCACCCGCTCGGTGGGCGTTTCAGAGCCTGGCGCGATCCGCCGCCACAGCGGCTCCGTGTACAGCGGACCTCTGTTTTCTTCTCCCGGAAGCAGTTGCGCCTGCTCGCTGATGTTGTCTCCCATCCATGCCACGGTCGTGCCGTCGGCGCTGATCGATGCTCCGGGCGGGGACTTTTCTCCGTATTCCGCGTACGCGGGAGAGGGTGTGAAGGCCGGCGGCAAACCGGCATTGCCTGCAAGCACGGCGCCGTAGGTTTCACCGCTTTCCGCGGAGGACACGGGCGCGCCCGTGATCCGGTTGGCGCTCACGAGCTGCGTGGCCTGCGTGTCGAGGTTGCGTACGGCAACCTGCATCGCCGGCGTGTGCGGCACGGGGGTTTTTCCTTCTTCTGCTTCCTTCTTTTCCAGTGCAGGGTAGAGCACGAGATTTGAGACCGACGTGGTCACGAACGCCACCAGCCTGCCGCTGGCGCTGAGCGCCGAGCGCCCGGCCGCCACCGAGCCATAGGGTTCTTCTGCGGAGGCGTAGGTGAGGCCCTTGGCCGATCCATTCGTCGCCGAGGCCAGCGTGAATGCGCACTGGTGTTCCGGTTCGGGCGGTCCCATGCAGGGACGGGGGTCGTGCACGTCCATGTCGGCCACGTACACATCAGGCGCCCTGTTCGTGTCTTGCGGTACGAGCTTCGCCGTCGTCGTGAAGCTGATATAGCGCCCGTCTTGGCTGATCGACGGCAACTGCGCGTCGCCGCCCGCGACCTGCTGGATTTCGCCTGTCGCCTGCTCGCGCCGCCACACGCCGGTGACACCGCCCACCGAGCCGTCGAAGGCGACGTAGCGACCGTCGCCCGAGATCGCCGGGGCGTGAGCGTATTCAGCCTGCTGAGGCGCGCCTGCACCGACCGCGCCCTCCGAGACCAGCGAGATCGGCCCGAAGACGTCCGCACGCCCGGGCGCCGGCGTCAGCAGCGCGAGCGCCGTGACGGCACAGAGCAGCGCGGACGTCGGCGGGAGCGCCCGCCGCGTCCGTCGCCTGGCTGCCGCCACGGTCCCGGCAGCCGGGCTCATCGCACGCTCACCAGCTGTCTGACGACGCCGCCGTTGCCGAGGCGATCGCGCACGTGGACGACGACCTGGTAGACGCCGCCGCGTGCGTAGCGATGGCTGAAGCGAGACCGGCCGCGGGCGCCGTGACCGTCGCCGAAGCTGACGCTCACCGCATGCTCATCGACGCCCGAGTAAGCGTCGCTGACACGCACGCTGAGCGCATAGCCGCCCTGTGCGCGGGTGATCTTCACGGCTGGCGCCACGCCGTCCACGAGCAGCCTGGAGGGCGCCGAGAGCGTCGCCTGGCCGTCGATGTCGGTCGCGAGCAGCTGCACACGATGACGCCCCGAGCTCAATCCGTGGGGATCGAGGCGCAGCCGGAAGGCGCCGGCCGGCGTCGCCACCCGGCGACCGTCGAGCACCACGGTGTAGCGCAGCGGCCCATCGGCGCTGGACGCGGGCGTCCAGGTGACCGCGGCCTGGACGGGCTTGACCCAGGTCTTGGGGGCGCTGATGACCACTTCGGCAGCCGGCGCGGTGGCTCGCGCGGCGACGATCGCCGCGCTGCCGAGCGGCCCTTGGCGGAAGGCGATGAGGCCGTCGCCGGCACCCGAGTGTCCGACCGCCAGTTCTCCGACTTCCCCACCGGCGCCGCCGCCGACGAGCGCGGTCTGAACGGCCCCGCTGGGAAAGTCCTCGCGCACCGCCACGGCGGGGTGACCTTCGGCGTCGGCGCTCGGCCACGCCGAGACGCCTCCCCCCTTTGGATTCATGACGCTCACCGAGGAGCGTTCGGAGCCGGCGAACGGCGACCCCAGCGAGAGCGCGCCCGACAGTCCGCGGTCGTTGCCCTCGATCACCCGCGGCGTGCCGTTGGAGTCATACAGCAGTCGCAGATCTTCCTGTTCGTCGATGTCGATGCTCGGCGGCCCGACCGAGGCCGACTTGCCGCCCGGCACCGCGGAGTCGGCGATGCTCGCACCGCGAAACTCGGCGCCGCTCGTCGCTTCGCCGTTGGGCAGGATGTTCAGGAATATCCGGGAACCGGGGAGCGGCGATCCCGGCCCGGCGAGTTGCCGGTAGGCCACATCGGCCTGTCCCAGACGTGAGACGGCCACGCTCGGCGCGTCGGCGTCGTCGGAGATCGGCGTCCCGGCGAAGCTTTCGGCGGTGACCGGCAGCACGTAGTCGAGCGTGCTCGCGAACAGGCGTCTGGCCCAGATGCGCGCGACGCCTTCGATGTCGGGCTCCTGCCAGACGACCACGCCGTTGCCGGTCTGGCCGATCGCGACCTGCGGCGCGTTGGCCTGCGTCGGCGGTCGCATCGAGACGCCCGGGTCGCGGTTGATCGCGCCCAGGTTCGCCCAGCGCCGTCCATCGAAGTGCGCGACGCGAACCTGCTCCACCACATCCCCTTGGCGCAGCAGCGGCACGTTGAAGACGGAGGTCTCGACCACCCTGTAGATGACGTCGGCATAGCCGGTCGAACTGACCGCGAGATCCGGGCTCGTGCCGGTCGCTTCTTCGATATTGGGATCGACGATGATCGCCTGTCCGAAGCGTTCGCCGCCGGGGCCCAACTCCGCGCCGAGCAGCTCATACACCGGCTTGCCTGCTCTGGTCGCGAAAGGCGTCGCCCACACGACCACCAGCTCGCCGCCTGCAGCCGCGCCGATGCGCGGCCAGCTCGCGGCGAACGGCTCTTCGGCGTCCACCCGGAAGGGCGTCATCCAGCGCCCGTTCGCGTAGCGCGAGACGAACACATGCGCGACGCCTTCGACGCGCTCGAGGTAGACCAATCCGCCCGTGCCGTCTGCGGCCATGGCGACGCCGCCGAAGCCGACGATGTTCTCGTTGGGACCGTCGATCGTGACGGCCGGCAGGATCACCGCGCGCGCCTGCCCCGCGTGGACCGCGAGCACGATCGCGGCGAGCGCGAGCAGAGCTATGGTCATGCGCCGCAGGCGCGCCAAGCGAGGCTGAGTCGGCACGGCTGCGAGGCTCATCGAGAGGGCAAGATAGACCCCGCGGGGCCGCTCGGAGGCAATCGAAGGCCAGGCTTCACAGAAAGATCACGAGTTGGTCACAGGCGATGCGCGCTCCACCGGTCAGGCGGCGCGCTCGGGCGGCGCGAGCGTCCTCGTATCCCGGCCAGGCATTCGGCACCGCGCGTCGTCTTCAGGGTTCGGATTTGCTCAGCGCCCCCGGCGTCTTGTTGAACGCGCAGCGGAAGTTCTCGGGAGCGGCGACCGGCTCGGAGCCGGCGAAGCCGCCCTTCTGACCGTTGCTGTAGACGGTCACGTACTGCAGCGATTCGGGCAGCGGGTTGGCGGGCAGCGGAGTCGGGTTGGCCTGGCCCTGACGGGGGTTGCCCGTCGAGCCTTCGCTCACACCCTCGAACCCGGCGGCGACCGAGCCCGCTTCGGTCGTGACCAGCGTCGAGCTCATCTCGCGTTGGTCTTTCAATCCCCGGCTGGGATCCAGCGGGATCGTGGCGGTCAGCTGCGAGTCGTGGATCGTGGACTCGAGCTTGACGCGGTCGGCGGCGCCGAGCAGCTGCGCCGCGGTGGGCAGCCAGCCGCCTTCGGCGACGCAGGCTTTGCTGGCCCAGATGTAGTTGTTCTTGCCCGCGTCAGCATTGGTCACCGGATAGGGAGCCGTGTTCAAGCACCAGCTGCCGAGGTCGACGGTCGTGGGCGGACACGTCCCCGCCAGTTGCGCGGCGGTCTTGCCGCCGAGCCTGCTGGCGTTCTTGACGGTCGGGATCGCGGCGGCCGGGAATTTCCTGTTCTTGCCGAGCAGCAGGATGCCGCCGGCGTACGGCCTGGAGCTCACGGGGTGACCGGCGATCGAGCTGATCACCGCATGGCGGGCGGCATCGGCGAGCCCGGTCGTGGAGAGCACGAGCGCGACCAGCGCGAGGACCATCGCCGGCGATGGTCTGCGGAGCCTCACGACGGCGGCTTGGGGTCGCGCGCCGGGGGGGTGGTGCGACGGACCTCGCCCAGATCCTCGATCGACACCTCCTGGACGGTGGAGAGCACGGCGTCGAGCGCTACTCCGGAGAGCGTCTCCTGCTCGAGCAGAGCCGATGCGGTCTCCTCGACGGTGTTCCAGTTGCGGTCGAGGATCACCGCGGCGCGCGCCTCGGCGTCACCGACGAGGCGCTCGACCTCGCTGTCGATCAGGTTCAACGTCTCGGGTCCCACCGATCCGAGGTCCTGCAGCGAGGCGCCGAGGAAGACCTCGCCGCCCTTCTCACCGATCGTCACCAGGCCGAGCGCCTTGGACATGCCGAAGGAGGTGACCATGCTGCGCGCGAGCGTGGTCGCGGCGTGCAGGTCGTCGTTGACACTGGTCGAGACGTGCCCGAAGGCGATGCGCTCGCCCGCCAGCCCGGCGACGATCGAGATCAGCTGGCGCTTGAGGTCGGGTTCGCTCATGATCACCTGATCGCGGTCGGAGAGCATGTGCGCAGCGGTGCCGAGCTGGCGCCCGCGCGCGACGATCGACAGCTTGCGCGTGGAGGTCGTGTGCCCCAGCGCGTCGGTCACCACAGCGTGCGAGGCCTCGTGGATGGAGATCAGCCAGCGCTCCTGCTCGGTCAGAATGTGGTGCTTGGCCGGGCCGGCGACGACCCGGTCGATCGCCTCCTCGAGCGTCGCTTGATCGATCTCCGCGCGACCGTCGCGCACGCTCAGCAGCGCCGCCTCGTTGATCACGTTGGCCAGCTCGGCGCCGCTGAAGCCCGGCGTCTGGCGCGCCACCTCCTCCAGCGATGCGCCCAGCGCGAGCGGGCGCTTGCCGCCGTGCAGGCGCAGAATCTCGATGCGCCCGTGCACGTCGGGCACGTCGATCACCACCTGACGGTCGAAGCGCCCAGGGCGCAGCAGCGCCGGGTCGAGGATGTCGGGGCGGTTGGTGGCGCCCATCACCACGAGCCCGCCGTCGCCGGCGAAGCCGTCCATCTCGACAAGGATCTGGTTGAGCGTCTGCTCGCGCTCGTCGTTGCCCTGGCCGATGCCCGCGCCGCGCTTGCGCCCGGCGGCGTCGAGCTCGTCGATGAAGATGATCGCCGGTGACACTTTGCGGGCCTTGCGGAAGAGGTCACGCACGCGCGCCGCTCCCACGCCCACGAGCGACTCCACGAAATCCGAGCCCGACACGGTGAAGAAGGACGCGTCGGCTTCGCCGGCCACGGCCTTGGCGAGCAGCGTCTTGCCCGTGCCCGGCGGACCCACCAGGAGCACACCCTTGGGAGCGGCGGCGCCCACGGCCAGGTACTTGCTGGGATCGGCCAGGTAGTCGCGGATCTCGCGCAGCTCGGCCAGCGCTTCGCCGGCGCCCGCGACGTCGGCGAAGGTGATCTTGTCGCTCGTTCCCTTGCCCTTCTTACGCCCCTTGCCCGTGAACTGCGAGAAGCCGGCGATCCCCCCCGCCGCGCCGCCCTCGCCGCCCAGGCGCATGAACAGCGAGAACAGGCACACCAGCAGCAGGATCGGAATCAGGAACTGGACGATGATCGTCTTAGTGCCCTTGCCCGACTGCTGATCGACCGCGACGTCCGCGCCGCTGTCGCCCAGTTCGCGCAGCAGTTGCTGCGTCAGCGCGCCCGAGGCGGGATAGGCCGCCCACAGGCGCTGGACCGTGCCCGCTCCGGGCGGAGCGAGGAGGATGGTGCTGAGATGAATCTTCTTCGAACCCTTGACGTGCGTGCGCACGGTCTGTCGCGTGAGCGGCGGCACCGCGCCGGTGGGCGAGAGCGGGGGAGCCGCGGTGGTCGTGGCGATCTCCACGCGGTTGTCGTGGTCGAGCAGCAGCGCGTCTGAGATCTGATGGCGTTTGGCGAGCGTCTGCACGGTGCTGAGCGGCGTCTGCGTTCCCGCGCTGCTCGGCTTGATGTCGCCGAGCAGAGTCGCGAACGCGATCGCCAGTCCGAGCGAGGCCAGGGCGAGGAACAGCGCGAGCGGATCGCGAAGCGCGACCCGGCGGGCGCCCTGCGCGAAATCGCCCAGCGCCACGAGCACAGGGCTGCGCCGCTGGGCAAGGCCCGAGCGCACGGCGGGCGCCTGCGAGCGCGACCGGCCGTTGGGCGATACAGGCTCCGGGGAGCCGTGTTCGTCCGGGGGGTCGTGTCCGTCGGGGGAGTGGAGCTCGTCTGTCATCTGAGTCAGGTCGCAGGCGGATCGGCGGTCGCAGGCGGGCCCAACCGAGCCACCGATACCGGTCGCTTGCGATCGAGCCGCGCCAGCCTCACACGGCGCGCCCGGAAAAGCAATGGCGTTCACAAAAACGACACATCGTGCAAACCCGCGATCGACACGCTTGCGCCGGGGTGGGGTTCATCGCGCATTCCGCATCGATCCACGCATCGAGTTGTTCCACCCCCGGCGTTCCCGACGCCGCAGCGTACTCAAGCCCGAAAAATTGCGACTAAGGAGCATTTAATAACGTGCGCGCACACCGAACCCTCATCCTCTCCGCGATCCTCGCGCTGGTCCTCGCCGTGCCCGCCGGCGCGGCGGCCAAGCGCCTGATCATCGGCGGCTCGACCTCCGTGCTGCCGCTCATGCAGAAACTCGCCAGCGCCTACCACAAGGCCAACCCTAGAATCCCCGCGCCGCAGGTGGGCGGAGGGCAGTCGGATATCGGTATCAGCGGCGCCGCCGGCGGGCGCCTGGACATCGGCGACTCCTCGCGCGACCCGATCCGGGACGTCGATCCCAAAGGACTCGTGTTCACCAAGCTCGCGCGCGACGGCATCTGCGTGATCACAAGCCCGAAGAACCCGGTCGCCAACCTCTCCCAGCAGCAGGTCGAAGGCATCTTCACGGGGCGGGTCCACGACTGGAGCGAAGTCCCGGGCGCGCACGTCTCCGGCGCGATCGACCTGTTCGACCGCGACGGCGCCTCCGGTACCCAGGACGCCTTCCAGCACATCTTCCTGGGCGAAACCCTCAAGATCTCCACGAGCGCCACAGAAGAGACCTCCAACGGTCTGGAGCAACTGCACGTCGAAAAAGACGAACGCGCGATCGGCTTCGTGTCCTTCGCCTACACCGCCGGCGTCAACCCCGTCGCCTACCAGGGCGTCGCGTGCAACCTGCGCAACGCCCGCTCCGGCCAGTACGGCGGGGTGCGCAACTTCTGGATGGTCACCAAGGGCGCGCCCAAGGGAGAAGCCGCCAGGTTCATCGCCTGGGCCACGAGCGGCAACAGAACCACCAAAAAAATCATCAACTCCAACTGGATCGCAATCCACTGACGGCAGTGCTCGCCGGCGCTTCACATAGCGCACGCCGCAGCGGCGCCGGCGGCAGCGACCGGCGCGCCGAGCGCATGCTCGGCGCGCTCGCCGCGACCACCCTCGTGCTGATCGCCGCGATGGTGGTCACCGTCTTCATCAAGGCGTGGCCCTCCTTTGCGACCAACGGCCTGCGCTGGTTCGCCACCGGCGACGTGGACGCGCAGCTGCGCGCGATGAGCGAAGGCTCCGCGCTGCCCGGGCACTCCCCCCTTTACTTCCGCGCGTGGCCTTTGATCTGGGGCACGATCGTTACGACCGTCCCGGCGGTGCTGATCGCCCTCGCGGTCTCCACGCTGGCGGCGATCTTCCTGACCGAGTTCGCGCCAACCGCGGTGCGCCGCGCGCTCGAGCCGGTCATCCGGCTGCTCGCGGGCGTGCCCTCGATCGTCTACGGGCTGATCGGCATCCTCGCGCTCGCGCCACTTGTCGACAACCTGATCAGCGAATCCCGCAGGAGCTCGGTGCACGCGGTCGTGCAGCTGGAAGGCGCCAATCTCACGACCGCGATCCTCGTCCTGTCGGTGATGATCACGCCGATCATGGTGGCGCTGATCGCCGCCGCGCTGGCCTCCGTGCCGGTCTCCTGGAAGGAGGGCTCGGCGGCGCTCGGCGTCAACCGCTGGCGCACGATCGTGCGCGTCTCGCTGCGCACCGCGCGGCCGGCGATCGTCGCGGCGACCGTGCTGGCCACGGCGCGCGCGCTCGGGGAGGCGATCATGCTCGCCCTGGTCGCGGGCGGCAGGGGCTTCGCGCCGAACCCGCTCGACGGCCTCACCTTCTTCTTCGAGCCCGTCAAGCCGCTGGCGGCGACGCTCGCATTGGAGTCCGGAGGACTGACGCTCGGTCCGATGTCGCACACCCTGTATGCGATCGCCGCGGTGCTGCTCGTCTCGGCGGCGCTGCTGTCATTCGCCGGCTGGGCCGCCAAGCAGCCGCTCAAGCGCTACGGGATCCGCGCATGAACACCATGGCCGGAGCTGGATCTGCGTGCCCATGCGGAGGTAGCTGCCCGCCGAGGCGTCTCTCGTGAACGCGGTCGCCCCGGAGCTGACACCTGCTCCGGCGGGCCTGGCGGTCGTGCGCCCCGGCCGTCAGAGCAGCGCCTCCTGGCCGCTCGTCGACCGCGTCGGCTACTGGCTGTGCTGGGCGACCGGCATCGGCCTGTGCGCGATCGCGACGGCGATCGTGGTGTTCATGCTCGTCAAGGGAGTCGCCTATCTGCGTCCGAGCCTGTTCGTGCAGTCGCCGGCGCCCGAAATACAGCAGAGCAGATCCGGCGGATTCTTCGATCCGATCGTGGGCACGTTCGTCATCACCGCGATCGGCATCCTGATCGCCGCCCCCACCGGGATCGCGCTGGCGGTGTGGCTGTCGGAGTACGGCCGTCCCTCGCAGCTGGCGCGCGCCGTGGAGTCGGCGGTCGAGATCATCGCCGGCGCGCCGAGCGTCGTGCTCGCCTTCTTCGGCCTGCTCATCTTCTCGCAGAGCTTCCTCGCCTTCCTCTCCCAGGAAACCGCCGGCGGAGCCGTCACCGGGCGGTCCTTTCTCACCGCGGGCGCGATGATGGCGCTGCTCGCGCTGCCACTCGTCGTCGGCGCCACCCGCGAGGGGCTGGCGCAGGTCCCCGATCGCATGCGCGAGGCCTCCTACGCGCTTGGCAAGACGCGCGCGCGGACGATCCGGCGCGTGCTGCTGCCGGCGATCCGCCCGGACATCGCCGGCGGCGTCGTGCTCGGCATGGGCCGGATCATCGGGGACACGGCGATCGTGATCATCATGATCAGCCTGAGCGCGACCAAGACCGAACCCGTCGGCGGCGTGCCCGTTCTCGGCGTCCTCCGTGGCACGGGCTCCACGCTGACCAGCTACGTGTTCTACAACTCGCCGGCCGGCGAGGGCAACTCGCACGAAAAGGCCTATGCCGCCGCGTTCGTGCTGATGATCGTCGTGCTCGCGCTCAACTTCCTCGTGACCCGCATCACCGGCGGGCGCGATCGCAAGCGCGCTCGCGGGCGCGGACTTCTGCAGAAGTTGAGGCCCCGATGGAGCGCGTGACGCCACCGCCCGTGCGACGGATCGTCGTCGGAGGGGAGCCGCACGTGGCGGCGCCCGCGCCGAGCCCCAACGGCGCGACGACGGCGCAGCCTGCCCTCTCCACACGCGCGCGCGCGGAGCGCCCGGCGGTCGGCCACGTGCGCGAGCGGATGCGGATCGAATCGGTGTGGCTGGCCTATGGCGAGAACTGGGTCGTGCGCGACATCAGCCTGCCCGTGCGCCGGGGCGAGGTGCTCGCGCTGATCGGCGCCTCGGGCTCGGGCAAGACCACGCTGCTGCGCTCGCTGAATCGCCTTACCGAGGTCACCGCCGGGGCGGCACGCGCCGGTCAGATCACGCTCGACGGCGATGAGATCCACGAGCTGGAGGTCAACGCCCTGCGCCGGCGCGTGTCGATGGTCTTCCAGCAGCCGAACCCCTTTCCGATGAGCATCTTCGACAACGTCGCCTACGCGCTGGCCGAGCGTCCCGCGCGCGGGCGACGGCGGCGGCGCGGCCCGGAGCTCGCGCACGCCGTCGACGACGCGCTGCGCCGGGCCGGGCTGTATGAGGAGGTCGCCGGCGACCTCGAGCGCTCGGCGCTGAAACTCTCCGGCGGGCAGCAGCAGCGCCTGTGCATCGCGCGCGCGCTCGCCGCCCAGCCCGAGGTGCTGCTGCTCGACGAGCCGTGCTCGGCGCTCGACCCGATCTCCACGGCGACGATCGAGGAGCTGATCGTTCACCTGCGCGAGAGCGTGGCGATCGTGATCGTCACGCACAACCTCCAGCAGGCTTTCCGCGTGGCCGACCACGTGGCGTTCATGCACCTCGGCGAGCTCGTCGAGTACGGGCCCGCCCAGCAGGTGTTCGACCGTCCAACCAGGCAGCGCACGCGCGAGTACATCGGCGGAGCGTTCGGGTGAGCCACAGCGGGCGAGCCCTTCCCGCGCGAGGGCTGCGACTGCGGCGGGTATGCGAGGCGTCCGGTTGGAGGGCGTGGAGGGGCGCAGCGACGCTCGCGCCGGCGGAACTGCGACCGGGGCGGGCATACGAGTCGTCGTCCCGACCCCGGTGGAGAGTCTGGAGGGGCGCAGCGACGCTCGCGCTGGCGGGGCTGGCGCTGAGCGGATGCGAGACGACCGCGGAAAAGAGCGCGCAGTTGGAAAGAGCGGCAAAGCGCGAGCAGGCCGCGCACCCGGCGCTAACCCAGCAGGGGCTGTCGATCGCGCACGCCGGCAGCAGCGTCAAGGTGCTGGGCGCGACCGTGGTGCGCGGCAGCGAAGGCGCGGCGGCGGTCGTGAGCGTCAGCAACATCTCCACGCACACGCTGCGGGCAGTTCCGATCGCGATCACGGTCAAGAACACGCACGGGCGGACGCTCTACCAGAACAACGCTCCCGGCCTGGAAGCCGCGCTCACGTCGATCTCCTCGCTGCCGGCCCACGGCTCGGTGACGTGGGTGGACGACCAGATCCCCTCCGCGGGCGAACCGGCGAGCGTCAGCGCAATCGTCGGCGAAGCGCCAGCCGCGAGCGGCCCGCAGCCGCGGATCGAAGTCGCGGGCACGCGCCTTGGCGAAGAAACCTCCGGTGAAGTCGCCGGCACCGTGCGCAACCGCTCGCGCCTCACCCAGCAGAAGCTCGTCGTCTACGTGATCGCGCGGCGCGCCGGCGGGATCGTCGCGGCCGGGAGAGCGGTGCTGCCCGAAGTGACCGGCGACGCGTCGGTTCCGTTCCACGCGTTCCTCGTGGGCACACCGACGGGCGCCAAGCTGCAGGCGAGCGCACCGGCGAGCACGTTCGGAGGATAAGAAACGACGCGACCCGCCCTGCGGCGGGCCGGGTGCAGGGCATAGCCCGAGCGTCCGAACACGTACTTTGTTTGCCAGCAGAGCATCCGACTGTGTGAAATGCAAACCCGGACGGCCGACACACGGACAAAGAAATCGAGCAGGCCGCCCGACGGTTCGAGCGGCTCGCCGACTCGCTGGACCCAGCCACCGCCGAGGTCGAAGGCACCGACGACCTCCGCGAGGTAGCAACGGCAGCTGAGACAGTAAGAGCAGACGATGCCCGCTTGCGGGAGGCCGTCCTCCTCGCTCGCGCACACGGCAGATCCTGAACCACATCGCGCTGGCCCCGGAGCGTCCCGACAGGCAGCCCGACAGCGATACGCCGACAAGGCAAGCGCCTGATCGCCTTCGGCGGACGGCCTTACCGCCGACAATTGTCTATGGAGAGGACCGTAACGTTGCGCAAACCCTGTGACCGTGCGGGCGCAGCCGCTGAGCTTGCGACAGAACGCCGGCGCGCCGAACGGTCTTTTATGCCGTAGGGAACTCGAGTCCAACTGCTACAGCCCGTGCGGCGCGCATTGTCCCGGCACGTAACGGGTAGAGAAGTATGTCGTGGCATGCGGCGAAGGTGGATCGTGACGCGGCTCGAGCGGGCCAGCTTCGAAGTCGAGCGCTTCGAGCTCGCCGGCAATGCCTGCCTCGAGCTGCGCGGTCGATGGTTCGGGGTTCGCGGCCGGCGCTTCATGCGTCCCGCTCTGACTGCCGTGGCCGACGGCCGCGAGCAGCGCATCCTGGCCGTGCTCGACCATAAGCCGTGGAACGCCGAGGAGGGCGCAACCTGGCTCGCGGCCTTTCCCTGCTCGACCGATCCAGCCGCGATGGTCAAGGCCGAGCTGACCGTCGCCCCGGATGTGACGGTTCCCCTGCCACCACCCTCTGCGCCCACAACCGGCCGGCGCCCAAAACGCGGGGCTTCGCGACGCTCATCGCCGCGACAGGGAGACACGAAGGTCAAGAACGGTGGCCCCGATCGGGGGCCCTTGGACCACCTCGGCGACCCCGACAACGGGCTGCGACTCGAGTACGACGCGACACTGCGGTCCCGGGACGAGGCGGTCGCCGAGCTCGAGGTCGTGAAGCGAGAGTGTGAGCAATTGCGCGGCGAACGTCGCCAGGCGCTCGAGGCACGCGAGGCGGCGATCGCCGAGCGGCGTGAGTCGATCGAGACAGAGGTGAGGCGGCGCATCGAGGATCTGCGTGCCGAGGTCGAGCGCGAGCGAGCAGGAGCGCGCCTGGCGGCGCAGACCGCACGTGAACGCGACGAGGCGCGTGCGGCGCGCGACGAGGCGGCCCGGGAACGCGACGAGGCTCGCGCCGAGCGCGACGAAGCGCAGCGGGCACGCAACCGAATGCTCGCCGAGCGCGACACCGTACGCACCCGCGTCGAGGAGGTCACCCGGCAATGGGAGCTGACCGCTGGGCTCGGCACTCGCCGAACTCTGGAGCGCGACGCACTGGCCGTCGAGCGCGATCGCCTGGCGCGCGAGCGCGACGCCGCCCTCGAGAAGGCGGATCGCATCGCTCGTGAGCGCGACGCCGCCCTGCAGGCGTGTGACAGCGCGGTCAACGACCGCGACGCCGCCCTGGGAGAGCGCGACCGTATCGCCCACGAGCGCGATACCGCGCTGGAGCCGCGCGAGCCGGAGATCGACAAGCCAACGCTCGTGCTGACCGAGCGCGAGCTGCTCGAGTCGGAGGCACCACCGGTCGTTCCCGAGCGCGAGCTGCTCGTGCCACGGGTGCAGCCGACCAAGCGTAGACACGCAGCCGTTGGAACGGGCTCCGTGACCAGGGCACCTGGAGCCCCATCCGGGAGGCCACACGATGCGGCACGCATGTGGCGCACGCGACTTCTCGCTGTTTCGGCATTGCTCGTCGCAGTCGTCATCCTCGTGGTGCTTCTGCTCGGCGCAGCCGTACTCGACATCTCATAGCGGCACGAATCTCTTGGGGAGTGCAACTAGGTGTTACACTTATGAGGTGCCAACGATCCATCCCCGTATAGCGCTCACGCGCGACCCCGAGCTCGAAGAGGCGCTGCGTCGCGCACGCCCGTTGCTCGGCGAGCGCAAGCCCACGGCCACACTCGCGCGCGAGCTGATCCTGCGTGGGGCGCGCGAGCTGCTCTCCAACCAGGGCACAGAGCTCGACCGCTGGCTCGACCGGCGACATGCGACCCCCGCCGAGCGCTCAACGGAAGAGGTGCTCGCCGCCGCCGCCGAGCTGGGGGCGCCAAACCCCGCGAGACCGTACGCGGCCTCGCAAGCGCTGGAAAGACAGCGCGATGAGCGACTCTGAACGACGTGGCGGATGAGCAGCTCGTCTACCTAGACACGTCGGCGTTCGTGAAGCTGGCGATCCCCGAGCCCGAGACGGCAGCGCTGATCGCGGCGCTCCCCACCAAAGCCCGGCTGGTTTCCTCGGAGATCCTCGAGGTCGAGGCACTGCGCGCGGCGCGCAGGGCCACGGGAGAAGACGGCACCGCCGCCGCACGCACCCAGCTCGCCGGTGTACGCCTACTGCCGCTGACAGATCGGATCCGCGGGCGGGCATGCGAGCTGGAGCCGGCCACCTTGCGCTCACTCGACGCGATCCACGTGGCCACCGCACTGGGCCTCGGCGAGCTGCTCGCGTGCATGTACGCGTACGACGCCCGCATGGCCAGCGCTGCAAGCGACGCCGGCATACAGGTATACGCACCCATGACCGAGGCGCCGACCACCGAGGACGCTCAGACAGACGATCCCGCCAATCCAGACGCTGCGGAAGATCCGTCATCCGGGTCGGATTGATGAAGTTTGATCGCCGGCAACGCCGGCGGTTGGTTACGGCGCGACGTCGATCCACGGCGGGGGGTAGGGTTGGGGCGAACGGGGCCGCGTACTCTGCGCGCTCCCCGGAGGCATACACGGGCGCTCTCACCCGGGCGCCGGGTAGACAGGAGGAGGCATTTTCATGCAGACATCACATGCACGCCGAGCGCTCGTCATGGCGGTGTTCGGCGCGGCCCTGCTCGTCCTCGCCGGATCGGCTCTCGGCGCGCGCGGCGCCGGCGGCAAAGGCCCGGCAAAGGCCAAAGTGGTCATCAAGGGTGACGAATCGTTCAAGATCAACGCTTACATCAAGGACAGCATGCACTTCGTCGGAGGCACCGTGACCGTCCGCTCGGGAGGAACGGTGACGGTGACGAACACGACCGAAGACGGGCACACTCTTTCGATAGTCAAGTCCTCGCAGCTGCCGCGCTCGCTCAAGCAGATCGAAAACTGTGGCGTCTGCGGCGAAATTGCGAAATCGCACGGCGTGAACCCGGAAGGGCCTCCAAGCAAGGGTCCTCCGCCGATCCCGCTCGTGAACGTCGGCCCAGCCGGTTTCGACCAGCCCGGCGACTCGGTGGTCATCGGCCCGAAGGGCCACGGCGGCCCGGTGACGTTCCAGGTGACCGCGCCCCCGGGGACGACCCTGAACTTCATGTGCGCCATCCACCCGTGGATGCAGGGACGCATTCGGGTCAAGTAGGCAGGCTCGCGATGCCAGACGGCGCCCGCTGGAGATCACGGGCGCCGTCTGTGGCCCGCCCGTCGGCCCCAAGTCGGTTCACCGCTCGCCGGCCTGCTTACCAAGCCGGCGGAGCACTGGGGAGGAGTGGAGCCAGCCGATCTCAAGTGGCACACCACCAGCGTGTCTTTAGCCACGCTCCCGCGGAGCGCTACGAAGACCCCCCTCGTCCTCGCCGTGTACATCGACCTGTTCTGCCTGCCTGGATTGCGGTCACCGGCACGGTCCCGCCGACGCTCGACGTCAAGCCATGACGATTCGTGAAGTCAACCATTTGACGTCACCCGGCTGCGCCTTCTACCGCCGAGCGTACGCCGCGCTTGGGACTCTCATGACGTGGGTGTCCTCCGGTTGGGTATTTTGGGGGATCGCGCATGCGCGATCCCACCGAGCGGCGCATGCGCTGGCCGAAACGGGGATGCGAGCGAAGCGAGTGTCTCCCGGCTTCGGTCGGTCCAGACGGTGCATGCACCGTCTGGAGGAACCCGCGCATGCGCGGGTTCCAGGAGGGGTCGCATGCGACCCCTCCGGCCATGCCGCATGCGGCATGGCCCACAACATCAACATCAGCTTCCCTCGAGCACGCGACCGTCTGGCTTCAGCGCCGCCTCTGCTTCAGCGTGATCCCCTCGAGCACGTGCGCCACGGTCTCGCACGCATCCACCGCCGCCTCCAGCGACTCGAAGATGTCCTTCCAACGGATCACCACCATCGGGTCGATGCCGCCCGCGAACAGCGAGCTGACGGCGTCGCGCTGCAGGCGATCGCCCTCGTTCTCCAAGCGGTGGATCTCGACCAGATGGGCGCTCAGGTCTTCGCCGCTGTGCAGCGCTCGCAGAGCGCCCAGGACCTCCGCGCCCGCGGCGACGAGCACATCGGCGAACTCGCCCGCC
Organism: Solirubrobacteraceae bacterium; assembly: GCA_035567335.1. Taxonomy (GTDB): domain Bacteria; phylum Actinomycetota; class Thermoleophilia; order Solirubrobacterales; family Solirubrobacteraceae; genus Palsa-744. The sequence continues at coordinate 3,688 of DATMPZ010000013.1, read as the reverse complement.
TGCTCCATCGGCGCTTCGACGCCGTACAGGTCCAGCAGCGCGGCCGCCTGCTCGGTGTAGTCGACGACGTCGTCGATCGCCGTCGCCAGCGCGTAGCCGTCGCCAGCGTCGAACGGCGCGCGCACGCGCCGCCCGCTGCCCATGCGGTAGATGATGTCGTGGGTGATGCGATCCCCCTCCTGCTCGCACGCCGACAGGTCGTTAGCCAGGCCGGCATGCTCGGGAAACGCCGCCAGCAGTTCGCGCAGCAGCAGCGCGGAGCGCTCGACGTTGCGACCGGCGTCCTCCAGCAGCGTCGCCAGGTTCGCGTCGACGGGGCGCTTGAGCAGGCTCATCCGGGCAGATTATGGACATCCGCCGCGCCCCCCGCCATTCTTCACGAGTTCTTCACGACTCGATCACGACTTCGCAACCCGCCGGCGCGCCGGCGCGGCGAGGCTGTGTGCCCGTGGCGGCCTCAGCCGACAACGCGAGCACCCTGTACGCCGGCGAACTGGAGATACGGCTCGGCGAGGGACTCGTGCTGGCCACGGGGCGGGCGCTGACGCTGTCGGTACGCGAGTTCGAACTGCTCGCCGCGCTGGCCAGGCGCGCCGGCGCGATCGTCACCCGCGACGACCTTTACGCCGAGGTCTGGGGCGGAGAGCTGCGCCCCGGCGACCGCTCCGTCGACGTGTACGTCAGCAAGCTGCGGGGCAAGCTCGAGACGGCGATGCCCGACCGCCGCTTCATCCACACCCACCCCGGCTTCGGCTACCGCTTCCAGCCCCAGCCCGCGCGCGAGACCGGCGCGGCCGCGGGTGCGGCCGCGAGCGCGGGCGACAACGACAACGACGACGAGGCCCTCGACGTCTCCGACGCCGCCGGCGAGTCCTCCGGCGGGCTTTCACGAAATGTTCACATCGGGGCGGTCGGCGATTCATGAGACTGACGCAAGCCAACACACCGGCCGGCTGGGATCTTTCCGCGTGCGTGCGGACGCTCGCGGGACGGTGACCAGCACATAACCCACAGAGGGAGACTCTCAGTGATCCATCAGAAAATTGGCGCGCTTGCAGGCGTCGCGGTGCTAGCGCTCGGCCTCGGCGCGTGCGGCTCCAGTTCCTCAAGCTCCAGCTCGTCGAGCAGCTCGAGCAGCTCCGGAGGCACGATCTCCGGCGCCGGCTCGACGTTCGCCGCCCCGGTCTACCAGCAGTGGGCCTCAGCATTGTCGCCCCTGACGGTCAACTACCAGGCCGTCGGCTCAGGCGCGGGGATCACTTCGCTGGAGGCCAAGACCGTCGACTTCGGCGCCTCGGACCCGCCGCTGAAACCGGCCGACTTCGCGACGTTCGAAAAAGTCGGCCCCGTCCAGCAGATCCCGATGTTCCTGGGCGCGATCACAGTCTCCTACAACCTGCCCGGCGTGCAGACCGGCCTGAAGCTCGAAGGCTCGACGATCGCCGGCATCTACTTCGGCAATATCAAGACCTGGAACGACCAGGCGATCAAGGCGTTGAACCCCGGCGTGTCGCTGCCGAGCACCCCGATCACGGTCATCCACCGCTCGGACTCCTCCGGCACGACGGCCGGCTTCACCGGCTTCCTGGCGAGCGTCGACCCCGAATTCAAGAGCAAGGTAGGCGAAGGCAAGACCGTGCAATGGCCGACGGGCACCGGCGCCAAGGGCAACGCCGGGGTCGCCGGCGCAGTCCAGCAGACCGTCGGCGCGGTCGGCTACATCGAGCAGGCCTACGCACTCGCGCACAACTTCACCTACGCCTCGGTGAAGAACAAGGCCGGGAGCTTCATCACGCCCAGCCTCGCCTCCACAAGTGCGGCGGGCGAAGGCATCGCGGTGCCGGCGAACCTTGGCATCAAGATCAGGAACCCCCCGGGAGCGGGCGCGTACCCGATCACCTCGCAGACGTTCGTCGTCGTCTACAAGGACATGTGCAAGGCGGGCATCCCCGGTGGCGAATCCGCCGCCAAGGGCGTCGCGCAGTTCCTGAACTACGGTCTCGGCCAGGGCCAGTCGGTCCTCGCGCAGGCCGACTACGCCGGGCTGCCGGCCGCGATCCTGGCCAAGTCCAAGGAAGCCGTCACGAAGCTGGAATGCAACGGCTCGCCGCTCAGCGGCTGATCCGCACACCAACTCCATGATGGCCCACACCCAGATTCGCTATAGAACAGGGCCGTAATGGAGGCAACATCGCTCTCGACCGGCGGGCGCTCGATTCTCGGGCGCTCGCCGGTCGCGCGCTTGCCCGATCGCGCGCTGCGCTACGGCCTGACGGCGCTCGCGGCGCTGATCCTGGCGCTGATCGTCTACTTCTTCTTCCGCCTCGCCGGCGAAGCCCAGCCGGCGTTCGCCAAGTTCGGCGTCCTCGGCTTCACGTTCGACAACGACTGGAACGTCTCCGCCGAACACTTCGGCGCGCTGCCACTGGTCGTGGGCACGCTGATCACCTCCGGCCTGGCGCTGCTGATCGGCGTGCCGGTCGCGGTCGCCACCGCGATCTACGTCACCGAGCTGTGCCCCGGGCGCATCCGCGCGCCGGTCACAGTCCTGATCGAGTTGCTCGCCGCCGTGCCCTCGGTCGTGTATGGGCTGTGGGGCATCTTCTTCCTCGCCCCCAAGCTTCAGCCCGCCGAGCAGTGGCTCGCCGACCGCCTGTCGTTCGTCCCGTTCGTCGGCGGCGGCGTCGTCACGATCCCCAACATCTTCGTCGCCGGGCTGATCCTCGCGATCATGATCCTGCCGATCGTCAGCGCGATCAGCCGCGAGGCGATGGCCACCGTCCCCGCCGACCACAAGGAGGCCGCGCTCGGCCTCGGCGCCACCCGCTGGGAGATGATCCGCCTGGCCGTGCTGCCCTACTGCCGCGGCGGCATCGTCGGCGGGGCGATGCTCGGGCTCGGCCGCGCGATCGGCGAGACGATCGCGGTGACGATCATGATCGGCGACGCGCCGCAGATGCCCCAGCACCTGTTCGGCCAGGGCTACGCGCTCGCGGCGGTGATCGCCAACGAGTTCGGCGAGGCGCAGGGCCTGCACCGCTCGGCGCTGTTCGCCGCCGGCCTCTTGCTGTTCGTGCTGACGCTGATCGTCAACGCGATCGCGCGCCTGCTCGTGCTCCGCTCCGCGCGCGCCCCCAAGCGCACCGTCCGGGACCACGCTGACAGCGAGCCCCCCATGATCGTCGGAGCGACAGGACTGGCTCCGTGAGCTCTGAGCGCCTGAGCCGCTACGCGCTCACCCCCGCGCGCAAGCGCCGAGACCGGATCGCCCGCGGCTCGATCCTCACGGGCACGATCCTCGCGCTGATCCCGCTGCTGTTGATCGTCTACTACCTGCTGAGCAAGGGCCTGCACTCGTGGAGCTTCGGCTTCTTCACGACCGACCCCACGGGCAACACGTTCTTCAAGAACTCCACGATCGGCGGCATCGAGAGCGCGATTCTCGGCACGATCGAGATCGTCGCGCTCGCGTCGGCGCTCGCGATCCCGCTCGGCATCGGCGTGGCGGTGTGGCTCGTCGAGTACGGGCGCACCGGCTGGTTCGCGGGCACCGTGCGCTTCTTCGTGGACGTGCTCACCGGCGTGCCCTCGATCATCTTCGGCCTGTTCGTCTACATCGCGCTGATCATCGGCACCGGCAGCTCCTACGCCGGCTACAAGGGCTCGCTCGCGCTCGCCCTGCTGATGC
>DATMPZ010000012.1:0-19148 GCA_035567335.1 Solirubrobacteraceae bacterium | reverse complement strand
ACCGGCGTGCCCTCGATCATCTTCGGCCTGTTCGTCTACATCGCGCTGATCATCGGCACCGGCAGCTCCTACGCCGGCTACAAGGGCTCGCTCGCGCTCGCCCTGCTGATGCTGCCGGTCGTGATCCGCTCCGCCGAGGTCGTCCTGCTGCTCGTGCCCGGCGCCCTGCGCGAGGCGGCGCTGGCGCTCGGCGCGCCCCGCTGGCGCGTGATCGCAAGCGTCGTGCTGCCCACCGCGCTGCCAGGGATGGTGACCGGCGTGCTGCTGGCGATCGCCCGCGCCGCCGGCGAGACCGCGCCGCTGCTGTTCACGGCCGGGGCCACGTTCAAGACGACCACCGACCTCGGCGGCTTCATGAACTCGCTGCCCGTGCAAATCTACAACGACGTCACATCCCCGACCACCGCCGTGGTAGACCGTGCGTGGGGCGCCGCGCTCACGCTCGTCGCCATGATCCTGATACTCAACCTGATAGCCCGAGTCGTCTCGCGAAGGAGTCGCCTTGCATGACCCCGCTCCCCCCCAGCGCCGCAGCAGGCCCGGTAGTAATAAGCCTCTCCCCTCCGCTCGACGCCGAGATTCCGACCCCGAGGACCGTCGCGATGGATCCCGACGAGATCGCTGAGCCACGCCAGGCGCGCGCTCCGGCGCCGCCGCGCCCGGACGTCTCGGCCGCGACCAGGCCGCCCGCGCTGACCAAGCCCGGGCTCGCCGTGCGCCTGCGCGGCCTGCGCGCGTTCTACGGCGAGGCCGAGCAGGTCAAGGGCGTGGACCTCGAGTTCCGGGCGGGCGAGGTGACCGCGATCATCGGGCCCTCCGGCTGCGGCAAGTCCACGATGGTGCGCTGCATCAACCGCATGCACGAGGAGATCCCCGGCGCCCGCGCCGAGGGACAGGTGCTGCTCGACGACTTCGACGTCTATGACCCCTCGATCGACGTCGTCGCCGTGCGCCGCGCGATCGGGATGGTCTTCCAGAAGCCCAACCCGTTTCCGACGATGTCCGTGTTCGACAACGTCGCCGCCGGCCTGCGCCTGACCGCCGGCCGATCTTTGATCGGTGGGCGCCGGTCGCGCTCGCAGGCCGCCCAGCAGCCGCAGGTCGAAGCCGCGCTGCGCAGCGCCGGCCTGTGGGATGAGGTCTCAGACCGCCTGCACGAGCCGGGCTCGGGACTCTCCGGCGGCCAGCAGCAGCGGCTGTGCATCGCCCGCTCGCTGGCGGTCGATCCCGAGGTGATCCTGATGGACGAGCCCTGCTCGGCGCTGGACCCGATCGCGACGCTCAAGATCGAGGAGCTGATCGACCAGCTCAAGGCGCGCGTGACGATCGTGATCGTCACCCACAACATGCAGCAGGCCGCGCGCGTGGCCGACCGCACCGCGTTCATGCTCGACGGACGGCTCGTCGAGGTCGGCCCCACCGACGAGATCTTCACCACCCCGTCAGACCCCAGGACCGAGGAATATGTCACCGGAAAGTTCGGCTGAGCACACCGGCATCCCGGACTCGCTGGGCGGTCGGAACGACGGCGCCCCCCCCGCTCCGGCCCAGGGCCGCGCCCACTTCCAGCAGCAACTGCTGGAGCTGCAGGAGCGCGCGCTGGGCGGCCTGGATCTGGTCGTCGAGCAGCTCGACCGCGTGCTGGAGGCGCTGAGCCACCAGGACGTCGAGCTCGCGCAGATGGTGATCGCCGACGACGACCGCCTCGACGGGCGCTACCTGGAGGTCCACCAGGGCATCCTCTCGCTGCTCGCCCTGCAGGCGCCCGTCGCGGGCGATCTGCGCCTGGTCGCCGCGCTCTTGCACGTGATCATGCGCGTCGAGCGGATGGGCGACCAGTGCGTGAACATCGCCAAGCTCATCCCCCTCTCCGGCCACGAGCCGCCGGTGCGCCGCGAGGTCCTCGACGCGCTGGCGAAGATGGGCGCGCAGGCGCGCTCGGAGGTCATCCAATCCCGCGCCGCCTTCTCCGGGCGCGACGTCGAACTGGCCGAGGACCTGGTCCGCCAGGACCGCGAGATCAATCGCCTGAACCGCGACATCTTCCGCATGGCGATCGAGATCGGCGAGGACCCCGACACGCGCGAGTGGGCGATGCACATGATCCTCGTCGCCCGCGCCCTGGAGCGGATCGGCGACAACGCCGTCGACATCGGCGAGCAGGTCGCATTCGTCGTCACCGGCCTGTTCAGGGAGTTCTCGGACTCCTCCCATCCAGCGGGGACGCGGCCGGACGCCGCCCCCTCGGCCGGTCCCGACACGCTCTGAGCGAGCTGCGACCGCCTCGCAAATAGCGGATTTCACCTGTGAACATCCTGTTACCACGGGCAGGAGGCCGCACACCGATCCGCGCGGTCCCCTACACTGCGCGGCGATGACGGAACCAATCCGCGCCATGGAGGAGGCGGCGCCGTCAAGCACCCCGAGCGGCGCCTCGCCGCGGATCGCGGTGCTCGACCGCGACAGCGGGTTCATCCAGGTCTTGAGCAAGCGCCTGGACCGCCTCGGCTGGGAGCACCGCGTGCTCGCCAGCCCGGTACCCGCCGACGCGGTCGCCTCGATGCGCCTGAGCGCGATGGTCGTCGACCTGGCCGTGCTCGGCCCCCAGGCGTGGGAGTGGCTGGAGCGCCTGAGCGGCGCCCTGCCCGAGCTCGGCGTCGTGGTCTGCACCGGGCCCTCGACGGTGGCCCAGCGCGTGCGCGGGCTGCGCCTCGGCGCGGACGACTGGATCACCAAGCCCTGCCACCCCGAGGAGGTCGTCGCGCGCCTGCAGAGCGTCGTGCGCTGCCGCCGCCGCAACACGAGCAGAAGCGAGACCAAGCCCATCGTCGCCGGTGAGGTCGAGATCCGCTCGGACCGTTTCCAGGCGTTCGTGAACGGCAGCAGCCTGGACCTGACAAGACGCGAGTTCGAGTTGCTCGAGCTGCTCGCCGCCGCCGAGGGCAGGGTGCTCGAGCGCGAGGAGATCTACTCGCGCCTGTGGGGTTACACGATGGTGCGCGGCGACCGCTCGGTCGACGTGTTCGTGCGCAAGCTCCGCCAGAAGCTGGAGCGCACCTCGCCGCGCTGGCGCTACATCCACACGCACTTCGGCATCGGCTACCGCTTCGCGGCGGAGTCGCTGGACGCGATCGCCGCCGGCGCGCGCTCCCTCGCGAGCGCCGACCTGGACGCCGCGCCCGCCACCGCCGATGCTGCCGCCACCACTACCTCAGTCCCGGTCGATTGGGACGCCGGCGATCAGCGCAAGCTCGCGGGGACGCATCAGGAGCGCGAGTTCGCCGATCGCGCCGTCGTCGCCTAGGCGCGGCGCCCCCTCCTCCAGGCGCACGACCGCCAGCCCGCCCTTCTTCAGGTCGATCCGCCCGCCGGTCAACCCGGCGACCGTCAGCGACAGGTCGGGCTCGTGACCGACCAGCAGCAGCCGTCCATCCTGCGCCGGAACCCCCGCCAGCGCGCCGATCGCCCGCGGCGCGTCGAACCCGCCCGCCAGCGGCGGATGCTCGCGCAGCAGCTCACGCTGCTGCGCGCTCCAGCCCTCGGCCGCGAGCTCGGCGGTCGCACGAGCGCGCACCTTGGGGCTGAACAGCACCTCGTCGAACGCGACCGCCAGCCGCCCGATCGCGACGCCTGCCGCGCGCGCCTGCTGCTCCCCACGCCGGGTGAGCCGCCGCTGCGAATCGGGCCGCGTCCCGTGCGGCTCGGCCTCGGCGTGACGTAGTAGCCAGAGTTGGCGCGCCATTGCCCCCTGGCCAGACTCTAGCGCGCGAACTCCCTCACCGCGGTTTGCGGCACGACCACGCCCGCCTGGAGGGACCTGGACGGGACCAGCCCAGCAGGGCTCCGCGACAGCACATGCGTTGCCGGGAAGGAGGCGGACGGACCGGCACGGAACCGGGCCCGGCAGGCTCCGCGGATGGCACATGCGTTGCCCGCGTCCGCCTGGCAACGGGTCGCGGCCGCCAACGGTGTAGCGTGAGTCGCCGAGGATGTTCGATGACCCCGCAACCACCACGCCCGCGGGCCCGGCGCCAGGCCGACCTGCTCTGGAGGACCCCGCGCTGTACATCAACCGCGAGCTCTCCTGGCTGGACTTCAACGACCGCGTCCTGCAGCTCGCCGAGGACGAGGCCGCGCCGCTGCTCGAGCGGGTCAAGTTCTGCGCGATCTACACGACCAACCTCGACGAGTACTGCATGGTGCGAGTCGCCGGCCTGCACGACCAGATCGACGCGGGGGTGCAGAGCCCGAGCCAGGATGGGCGGACGCCCTCACAGACGATCGCCCTGATCCGCGAGCGCGCGCTGGAGCTGAGCGGACGCCTGAGCGACTGCTTCGAAGGCCGCCTGCGCCCCGCCCTGGCCGAGCACGGGATCGCCGTCGTCGGCGTGGAGGAGCTCGACGACGATCGGCGCGCGGAGCTCGCCCGGCACTTCCGGCGCGTGATCTTCCCCGCGCTGACGCCGCTCGCCGTCGCTCCGGGGCGGCCGTTCCCCTACATCTCCAACCTGTCCCTCAGCCTGGCCGTGCTCGTGCGCGACCCTGCGACTGAGGAGACCGTGTTCGCGCGCGTCAAGGTCCCCACCGAGATCCTGCCCCGCTTCGTCGCGCTGCAGCAGCCCCGCGAGGGCCCCCTCACGCTGGTGGCGCTGGAGGACGTCATCGCCCACCACCTCGACGCGCTGTTCGCGGGCATGGAGATCGTCGACTGCGGCGTGTTCCGGGTCACGCGCGACGCCGACCTGGAGGTCTCCGACGACGCCGCCGACCTGCTGCAGGCCGTCGAGGACGAGCTGCGTCGCCGCCGCTTCGGCGAGATCGTGCGCGTGGAGATCGGCGCCGGCTGCTCCGAGCGCCTGTGCAGCGAGCTGATCGAGCTGCTGGGCGTCGCCGAGGACGAGGTCTACCCCGTCGCGGGACTGCTCGACATGGGCGCGCTGTGGCAGATCGTGCGCCTGCCCGGCTACGCCGAGCTGCGCTGGCCGATCTCCGACGATCGGCAGCCCCTGCTCGGCGGCACCCATCCGCGCCTGCAGCGCCACGACTCCGAGCGCCCGGACGTGCTCGGCGCGATGCGCGAAGGCGATCTGCTCGTGCACCACCCCTACGACTCCTTCACCACCTCCGTCGAGCGCTTCGTCCAGCAGGCCGTGGCCGACCCGAACGTGCTGGCGATCAAGCAGACCGTGTACCGCACGAGCGACGACTCGCCGCTCGTGCCCGCCCTGATCGACGCGACCGAGCGCGGCAAGCAGGCGGTCGCGCTGGTCGAGCTGAAGGCGCGCTTTGACGAGCGCATGAACATCCACTGGGCCAAGGCGCTGGAGGAGGCCGGCGTGCACGTCGTCTACGGCCAGCCCGCGCTGAAGACGCACGCCAAGTGCGTGCTCGTCGTGCGCCGCGAGGGCGACGGGGTGCGCAACTACGTGCACATCGGCACCGGCAACTACCACTCGGCGACGGCGCGGCTGTACACCGACTTCGGGCTGTTCACGACCGACGAGCAGATCGGCTCAGACGTGGCCGACATGTTCAACTACCTCACCGGCTTCGGCCGCCCGCTGCACTACCGCAAGGTGCTGATCGCGCCCAACCAGCTGCGCGACGGCATCCTCTCCCAGATCGAGCGGACGATCGCCTCACACTCTCCGCAAACGCCCGGCAGGATCATGATGAAGATGAACGCGCTCGTCGACGGGCGCTGCATCCGCGCGCTGTATGCAGCCTCCCAGGCGGGCGTGCAGGTCGATCTGAACGTGCGCGGCATCTGCTGCCTGCGCCCCGGCGTCCCCGGCGTCTCCGAGAACATCCGCGTCGTCTCGATCGTCGGGCGCCTGCTCGAGCACTCGCGCGTGTTCTGCTTTCAGCGCGACGGCGAGCACACGATCTACATCGGCTCAGCCGACCTGATGCCGCGCAACCTCGACCATCGCGTCGAGCTCGCCACCCCCGTCGAAGACCCGGCGGCGCGCGCCGAGCTGCTCGACACACTCGAACGAGCCTTCGCCGACAACCAGAGCTCGTGGGAGCTCGACGCGCAGGGAGGATGGACGCGGCAAACGCCCGCGCCGGGCGAGCCCCCGCGCAGCCTGCAGCTGGAGCTCGCCGAGCTGCACTCGCGGCGCGCGGCCGAGGAGCGCGTTGCGCCCGGGACGGAGACCGTAGTCGAGGCCGCCCCGCCTCGCTGAGGCTCTCTGCGGCTCGCTCCAACGCCCTACCGTAAGGACGAGACGCCGATCCGATTGACGCGCCTGCGTCCTAGCTGACAGCTGAGCTGGGCAGCGCGTCCAGCGCCGCCGCGAGATCATCGACAGACTGAAAGTCGAGCCCCAACAGATGATCGTGGCGGTGACGCACGATGCCCTGCTCGTCGATCACGATCGCCGCGCGCTTGGTCCCCAGACGGGGAGGAGTACGCGCTGTAGGCACGCGCGACCTCCTTGTCCACGTCCGCGAGCAGCGGCACGTTGAGCGAATGCTTGTCGGCGAACCCTTCATGCGACTCCAGATCCTGGGAGGAGATCCCGACGACCGTCGCGTTCAGCGCCGCGAACTCATCCGCGCGGTCGCGCGCCCTAGGCGTTCTGGCGTCACAAGCTCATACACCCGGCAATCCGGCAACGCGGCCGAGCGGCCTGTGCGCAGTGGTTCGTTGGGGCAGGATGCGGCGCCGGCGGCTGTTGGGAGTAGAAGGGTTGCCGCCAAGACGGCAAGCAGCGGGGCGGGCGGGAGAGTCTTGCGTATTACCATCGGCTATCTCCCCCTGTATCTCTTGTGGGTGTGTAAGTTCGGTGTGCCTGCTGGGCTCGGTGAGTGTGGTGGGCGAGTCGTCTTCGTAGCGAGCCTGTAGGGCGAGCGGAGAAGACGACTCGTGGTGACGTCTGACGCCCCCGCGAGGGTGCTGGTGGCGGCGGGATGACTCTCTTGTGGGCCGGCCCGTACTGGTGGCTTTGGCAAGACTCGTCTCCCGCCGCCACAGCATCCGGATGCCGCCGTGACTTCATAGAAGCCTGACGTGGCTCAACACAGCTCTGTCCGACGGCCTCCACATCACCAACCAGACGATGAGGAGACACACGATGATTGCAGTTGGAGTAGACACCCACAAGCATGAGCACCTCGCCAGGGCGCTCGACCATCTCGGGCAGGGCCTGGGAGGCCTGACCGTCGACGCGAGCCTCGCTGGCTACACCCAGCTCACGCAATGGCTGCGGACGCTCGAGGGGGATGTTGTGGTCGGGATCGAGGGCGCCGGCAGCTACGGAGCCGGGCTTTGCGAGTACCTCCTCGCCGAGGGGATCACTGTCGTGGAGGTCGAGCGTCCCCGCCGCGAGGATCGCCGAAGGGGAAAGTCTGATGAGATCGACGCGGTGATGGCCGCGAAGAAGGTGCTCGCCAACGACGGGCTCTCCACGCCCCGTGCCGGCGGCACACGTCAAGCACTCGCAGCGTTACTGATCGCTCGGCGCACCTGCGTGGGTGAGCGCACACGGCTGCTCAACCAGATCCAAGCGCTGCACACCACCGCACCCCTCGCGCTCCGCGAGCGGATCGGCGAGGGCAACGGCCGCAAGCTCGCCACGCGGCTGGTGAAGATGCGCACCCGCGGCGAGCGGCCCGCGAGCGAGCAGCTGATCTTCACCGTCCTGCGTGACCTCGCCCGACGCTCGCAAGAGCTCGCCGCTCAAGCCGGCGCCTACGAGCACGAGCTCACCCTTCTGATCAGCTCCCTGGATGCAGCACTCCTGCAGGAAGACGGAGTCGGCCCGATCTCCGCAGCCAAGCTCCTGGTCAGTAACCCCAAACGCCTGAAGAGCGAGGCAGCGTTCGCTCGCTGCAACGGCACCGCTCCCAAGCCCGCCAGCTCCGGACAAACCATCCGTTACCGCCTCTCCCGCGGCGGCGACCGCCAAGCCAACAGCGCGATCCACACAATCGCCCTGCACCGTGCCCGTCGCGACACCCAAACCCGCGCCTACCTCGACCGCCGCATCAACGATGGAAAGACCCAACGCGAGGCCATGCGCTCGCTCAAGCGCCACCTCTCCCGCCACCTCTACAAACAACTCATCACCATCCCCTTGACTTAATAGAAGCGTCTTGCTTTTCGCAGGCAGTACGGTTGTGCTTGTTTCGTTTCCGCCGACAAGCCGTGAGGGCTTTCATCAGATTCTGCTTGCGCGTACACGCTCTCGACGGCAACCCCAGGGAGGACGAGCAAGCTGGCCCAGACGAGCGCTTCGTACTCAAGGAAAGCGGTGGGGGTTGGGGCGGGTTGCCCGCCGCGCTGAACGTCGCGCTCGACGGGGGCCGAACGACGGCGGCGGGTTGCCGACGCCCTGGCAAGCCGTGCATTCGACGCTGCCGGCAGGCTGGGGGAAGCCACCGCCGATGGGCGCGTCGTAGACGCTCGTGAACCCGGCCGGGGCACCTCGAACAAGCGCAGCGGCGCTCGAGAGGAACATCGATAGCCGCCGCAACGGCAGCAGCAACATGCCTAGCCTGCTGCCCCACGTGACGTTCCTGTGCCTCGCGCGAGCGGCAGAGGCAAACGAATTCATCGACGGAAAGCTAAGCCGCGAGAGGTAGACCTAGCCCGGTGGAGGCAGACGAGAGCGAGACTGAATCTCATCGTCGTGTGAAAGGAATAAGGCGCGAGAGGGACCGGGAGGAGAAACGGTGGGAGCGAGACAAGAGCGAGCCTCACTCTCATGGTCGTGGTGAAAGGGACGGGAAAGACGGGGTGTGAGAAAGACGAGAACGAAGAGTCAATCTCATGGCGGCGGTAGACAAGGACGGTAATGCGGAGAAAGGGCAATAGAGACGGAAGTGCCGTGTGCGAGGGTGAGTGGTGGGTGTGAGACGGGCCGGGGACCGCGGAGGGGACGGAAGGGTTATCAGAGAGTGGAGGGAGGAAGACAGGAGGTCGAGAAACAAACGCGGAGGACTCAGTAGTCCTGCTCCAGGAACCTAGCGCTTCGCTGGAACGGAATATTCTTTCCTGAAAGACTAAGACTTAGTCTTGCCAAGGCTACGCTGAAAGACCTCCACGGACGCGGTCGAGGCTGGGGAGGTATTGAGCCACTCCCGTGATCGATGGTCTCAGAACTCCGCCGATCAAGGTATGGATTGCTGGACGGTTCTCTCGCTCAGGGCGGCGCTCCAAAGGTGGTGTTCGTTACACGATGGGGCCCTCATGGGGAGCGCCCCATTGCGTCAGCTGAGGACTGCTGGTAGCTGATTCTGCCTTTCCCTGAGCCGTTGTCACTGAACGTCTCATCTCCCACTTCGGAGGAGATAACTGCAAGGTGGTAGGTCCCGGCAAAGGGTCCCGCTGGCGTTCTGGAATCGCCCGGTGGCACCGGTGGTCGTGCGACCACAGCGCTGGCCGAGCTGGTTAAGAGGCCTTCTGGGAAGCGGGACGTGCGTCACCGAGTTCTTCCAATCCAGCGCGGCGCTTGCGCACGTCGGCCTCGTCGAGCCCTACGCGATCGGACGCGACGCAGCCCAGCAGGTCAAGGACAGCATCGACGCGTTCACGATCTTCCTTCAGGACGCCTCGCGGCGAGCCTCACCTCCTCCGCCACGTCCGTGCTCGCGACGATCGAGAGCGAGTGGAACCTGCCGGCGCTCACGAGCCGCGACGCAAGCGCCGCGAGCATCATGGACTTCCTGGACGCCAGCAGCCCCGCACTGCTCGATCCTCCACCGATCGAGGGCCCGTCCGCGAGCGGGCTCTCGGGTCCCGTGACGCCCCCGTCTTGAGACAGCTGCCGCTGAGCTACGCCGCCGGTCGCGCAGGCTGATCGAGCTCGATCGCGACGGAGGACCCGCGCTCGCACCAGATCGTGTGCAGCTCGCGGATCTTCGCGCGCGTGGGGCGTCCCTTTCGCCAGTTGACGCACTCGATGTAGTCAAAGGCGTGGACGGGAGCGCAGTAGACCGCGGTGGCCGCCTGGATGTCCGAGGATGTAACGAGCGGGCGCGCGACTCCGGCGAAGGTGCCGTCCTGCGAGCGCAAGCTCACGCGAGGGCTCGCTTCGAGGTTCTTCAGCCATCCGGTGCGATGCCCGGCGATGGCTACGACATAAGCTTTGGTACCGTCGCCGGTCCTGACCGCCCGCACGCATTTGCGCCGGCTCTTTCCCGTCTTACGGCCGGTCGTCGTGAGCAGTCCGAAGCCGGCGGGCGGCCGCACTGCGAAGAGCGGGAGCATCAGGGCGCTGAGCAGCCGCTTCGATCTCAGCAGCGGGTGATTGGGCCGCTCGAGCCCCGGCTTCTCCGGGTGCTCGCGTGGGCCGCGCGCACGGCGAGACCCGCCGCCTTGGTTCATCGGGGCCTCACGCGAGTAGCGCCATCAACTCCGCGCGGCTCGGTCCGGGGAGCTGCAGCCGCTCGTTCGCGCCGGCAACCTCGAGTGCCCGCTCGGCCACGCCGTCCTCGGAGAACGTCTGCCCGAGCGACCTCACGACGGCGCGGGAGTCCAGATAGGCCCTGAAGAGGCCAGGGTCGTAGAGGGCCGCCGTGCCGAGGGCATCCCTGAGGACAGCTCGGCGCTCGCTGGGCGGCGCGGGCTCGATCCCGTCGCGCAGCGCATCGATCTCGCGCAGGCGGTCGCGGTCCTCTTCGACGGTCTCCCGATACCACGGGGTCAGCCTCGCCTCGGTATCCGCGTCCCACGCCTCGGCGAACTCCTGCGGATCATCCAGGTGTGAGCGCACGACCTCTCGTAGGGCGCGGGCGTGCAGCAGGCCGAGCGATATCCCGCGACCCAGCGAGGGATTGGTGCACGCCCATGCGTCGCCCAGCAGCGCGATCCCGGTCACAAGCGGCCGCCCGCCCGCTCGCAGGCGGCGGTATCGGTCCAGCACGCCGCCCATGGCTTCCAGCTCGCTGATCGGCTCGCCGTCCAGCCAGTGCGCGTGCGCCGGGCACGCCCTGACGACGGCGGTCCACAGGTCAGGGTCGCGCATCCGCTTGAGCACGCGGTCCCCGCTCGAGGTGACGAGAGTCACCGCCCACGTGCCGTTGTCGCATGGGAGAGTCAGCACGGAGAAGCTGCCGAGAGGCGCGAGCAGCGGCCCGAACGGTTGGGGCGTCGTCCCGTCGCGCGAGCGGAAGTAGCGGCCGTAGTAGATGAACCCTGAGTCCTCGGACTCCTCGTGTAGAGGTCCGATGTTCGCCTCGCGCAGCCAGCGCGGCAGCCGCGAGCCCCGGCCCATCGCGTCGACGACGAGATCCGCGCGGAGCGTCTCCCCCGACTCGAGCCGCGCACCGTTGACATGCGGCGTGCCGGTGGCGACCTGCACCGTGAGCTGCTTGACCGCTGCGCCCCGCCGCACCTCGAGGCCCGGCTCCTCCGCGGCGGCCCTCGCCAGGACCTGCTCGAAGACCGGGCGGCGTGCGGTATAGGTGACGAACCGCGCATCTTCCGCCCGCGGACCGGCCTCGGCGAGGTGAGGGGGCACCAGCGCGAGCAGATCCAGGCGCGCCGCGCCGGCGGCGATGAGACCCCGCAAGACATCGGGAAGATCCTCCTCGAGCACCGCTCGGCCCCCCGGCGCCAGGAAGTGAGCCAGACGGAACTGGACCACGCCGTCGCGCGACCAGTTCTCCCACGCCTCCTCGACCGACTCGGGCACGGCAGCCGCGTCGCGCTCGAGCACCGTGACCTCGTGCCCGTCGCGTGCCAGCAACATCCCAGCGGCCAGTCCGCACACACCGCCGCCCAACAAGATGATCCTGGCCATCCGCTGGTCAGCTCCCAATCCGGCTGCCCAGGCTAGATACGCCGCTAGGGCTCATCCGTGCGCGCGCTTGCGTTTGGGACACGCGACCCTGTCCGCGACGGGAACGGTTTCCCCGTTGAGGAACGAGAGTTCTGCCTTGAGCATGAACCCGCTTCTCGGGCAGCGTCTTGGCAACGTGGCCCACGAGACGAGCTTGCCGGCTCGCTTGAACGCGGCGCCGAGCGTGATCTTCAGACTTTCGAGCGAACCGTAGAGCCCTTCCGGGACGGTCGCGACGAGCGGGACTTCGCCCGTGAACACCTGTGCAAACGGTGGCGCGATCGGCAGGATCGTTCCCAGGGACATCACTTCGATGAGCGCGGGCGTGCCGCCGTGGACGTAGAAGATCAGACCTCCCGGGCGAAAGAAGACGTGTGCGTCGGCTATCTCTTTGACGCGCGTCCCGCCGAACGTGACGACACCGGTTCCGTCGCCGAACCCCGCGCTCGAGCTCTTGGGGCACCCGCCGGGTCCGTCCGCCGCGAGGATGGTCTCCGAGCAGATGCCGAACGCTTGCGGGGCGAGTCTCAGGCCGGCCGGTGAGTAGACCTTCAGCCAAGTCAGGGGAGACGGCGAGCCGCCGTATTCACTGCCGCTGATCTTCCATTCGGATTCGAGCGCCGCGGCGGCTCCGAGGATGTAACCGGTCCCGGGGTACGTCCCGTGTCGCGGATTGCTCAGGTCGCGGGGTATGGGCACGGCCGTGGCTCGGAAGGTGACGGACGGCCTCGCCGAGGCGGCCCGGGGCAGGGCTAGGGTCATGAACACGGCACAGACGGCGAGGACTCTGGCGTTGATCGGTGCGTAGCTCAAGGCCCCTTCTTTCCAAGATGTCACAGGACTGGTTATACCGTTCACACCGCACCGTACGGAGCGAACCATATGGACCATACACTAGGTTTTGGATGATGTCAACGCAGCGGCTGACCGAGGGCGCATACATCGTGCTCGCGCTGCTCGAGCACGTACAGCCGGCCACCCCCTACGATCTGAAGCTCTTCGCCGAGCGAGCCACCATCGACTTCTGGACGGTGTCGCATGCTCAGACCTACAACGAGTGTGCGCGTCTGGCACGCGAAGGCCTGCTCGCCGAAGAGCGCGAGCAGACGGGCCGCCGGCGGCGCATCTACACGCTGACCGAGCTCGGCCGAAGCGCGCTGGCGGAGTGGCTGCAGACGCCCGTCGACTCCCTGGAGGCGGTGCGCGACCTCAGCATCCTCAAGCTCTTCTTCGGGGCCGACCCCGCCACGCTGGCCCCAACCCAGCTCGAGATGCACGAAGAGCGCCTGAGACGCTATGAGAGCCACGCCGAGGCGCGCGACGCGGCTCGCGCCGCCGGTGGCTCTGTGCCGCCGGGGGCGTCGTTCGCCCTGGAAGCCGGCATCGGGCACGAGCGGGAGTACGTCCGGCTCTGGAAGAAAATGCGCGACTCGCGCGCGGATTGACGACTTCGAGTAGCAGCGACGCGGCGTCGCACGCTGCTTGTTACCAGTGGCCATCCCACATTGGTACGATTATGGTAGAGATCGACAGGCTCGCCGAGCACGTGGCGGGTATGCCCGTGCCGCTTCACTGACAGCGACCGGCTGAGCGACAAGCTTGGCCTCTTGCTCGTCGCCCAGGAGCCGGCTCTCTCCGAGGCGATCCGCTCGGCCTTCGACCTCGAGTGAGGACGTGCGACGTCGCCACCTGCGGGATCGTCCTCGATCAGCGTTTGTAGCGCTTGTGTGCTTGTTTTTCGCAGGTGGTGCGTTGGTGGTGGTTGGCCTCCGTCAAAACCGGTCCGGCTCAAAGCCTGCCGCTAGAAACCAATCCGTGGTTTCGTCCGCGGGAGAAGGGAGCCTTCGGGTATGCCGAGAGCGAGGAAGTATCTAGTTGAGTTGATCGAGCGCGGCGTGCGGCTTGCGCTCAAGAGCGGTCGTCCGATCGCGCATGTCGCCGCTGATTTGGGATGCACCCGGAAACGCTGCGGGCGCATGTTCGCCGGGCTGAAGCCGATGCCGGGGATCGTAAAGACGTGTTGAGCACGAGCGAGCGGGAGGAGATCAAGAAGCTGCGCCGCGAGAACTTCGAGTTGCGCAGGGCTAATGAGATCTTGAAGTCCGCTTCGGTGTTTTTCGCCCGTTATAGTTTATGACGTACAGCGTTCGGCCTAGGATTGGATGCAGGTCGGGCACAGGAGCACGATGTTCTTCGAGATCTACAAAAGCGACGAGAGCGGCACGTACTCGTGGGAAGCCAAGAGCGAGGACGAGAAAACGCTGTGCTCGTCAGAGCCGATGGCATCCAGGGGGACCTGCCTCGCCGCGATCTTGATCCTCAAACACGGGGCCAAAGGCGCGAACGTCTACGACCAGACAGGCGACCTTTCGGGCCCTATCAAGACGCGCCGCATCGCCTAGACCGTCGGCTGGTGGCATCCGATTGGGATGGTCGTCCATGGGCCGGTCTCCGTCCGTGACACACTGTGTCAAGGCCGATATTGAATCGACCCTGTAGCTCCGGTTGAATTTTGAGTTCTGGTCGGCTTAGCGGAGTGACGCCGCGTGTTCCTCTCAGCCGCATGCTAGGAGAACCCGATCACGGAAAGCATCGAACGAGGGGATTCCGTAGGAGTGGCGCCTGACATGTAAGGACACGACTTCCGTGCGCCGGTGACCGAACTCCTTACGGAGCTCGGCAACTTTCCGCGGTGCTCAAAGGCCTGCGACGGGATTGGGCGGGGAGCCAAACCAGGGGGTGACGTCCACCGCAGCTTGGCGCGACCGCGTATGTTTCGGCCGAAGTTGGCGCGAGTACCGGAAGCGGTAGGTCGTGTCGCCCTCAGCCGCGAGGGGCGGTTGTGATCGGGCTCTGGGGCGCCGCGGGCCGCGGCTGACCGGCGTCTCTCTTCGCGCTGACGATGATGCGTGCTCCGCGGCTAGGTGTGACCGTGAACCTGCGCCAGCGGACAGGCCGCTCTGCTCGCCGGCTCGCCGGACGCAGTGCTACTCGTTCGAGGACCGTTCGCAAGATCGTCTTGATCTCCATGATCGCGAAGCTAGCTCCGACGCAGCGACGGACGCCGCCTCCGAACGGGATCAGCGTGTACGGGGGCGGCGGCCGATCCAGGAACCGCTCAGGTCGAAACTCCTCCGGATCCTCGTACGCGTCGGAGAGCTGCACCCCGAGGATCGACGCCGCGACGGTCGTCCCCTCCGGCAGGAGAAAGCCACCGATCTCAACGGGGCTCTGGAGTACGCGCACGGCGTTGTCGATCACCGGACGCGTCCGGAGCGTCTCGTTCACCACTGCGTCGAGGTAAGCGTCGCCGGCGTCGTCCGCGATCTCCTGCCGCAGGCGCTCGAGGCACCGGGGATGGTGCACTAGACGCTCGAAGCACCAGGCAAGCGTCGCCGTGATCGTCTCATGCCCCGCGATCAGCAGCGTCATCACCTGGTCGCGGAGCTCGTTGTCGCTGAGCGGCGCGACGTCCTCGCCCCCCGCCGCCATCAGCATCGCGAGGACGTCCCCGCGTCCCCCCGGGTCAGCGCGATGCGCGGCGATCTCCTCATAGAGCAGCAGGTCGGCCTCGCGGCGCGCCGCCACCCATGGGAGGCGCGAGCCGATGGCGTTGTCGGCGAGCCCCGGCAACGCACCCTCGGCCCAGAACGCGAACAAGTTCGCCCCGGCCACCCGCGGGAGCAGAGCGCGCAGGCGAGCCAGCCTCTGCGCCTCGCGCACGCCGATCACTGCGTGCAGGATCACCTCGAGGGTGATCGCCTGCATCCGGGGATACACCGCGAACGGAACCCCGACCGGCCAACGGTCGACCTCTTGCGCCGCGAGCGATCCAACCGTGTCGGCCGGGCATGCACGGCATCCCCGTGAAACGCAGGGAGCAGCAGACGACGCATGCGCATGTGCTCCTCCCCGTCGAGAACGAGCACCGAACTCGCTCCCGCCGGAGCCTGCAGGACCTTCGCGTTCGCCCTGCCCGCCAGCCAGCGGTCGGGGTCCCCCGTGAACAACGCCTTGATCAGCTCCGGGTCGAAGATCGAAACGACCTCGCCCAGGCCCGCGAGTCGCAGCGTCACCAGAGAGTCGAACCGCCTGCGGCAATAGCCGGCGAACCGCTCCGTGAAGAAGACCGCGAGAAACGTCTGCACCGCCATCGGCAAGCCCGGTCCGGGGGGAAGGCCGTTCCCTAGCACTGCGTCACGCAGACATGCCCGGCGAAGAACACATACCAAACCGCGAAACCGCTGACCGCGACGTACACGTTGATCATCACGATCCGCTCAAGCACCGTGACTCCGACCCTCTGGCTCACATGACCCTCATCCTCCGCGCGCATACTCCGCAGCCACGTCGCGCGCCGTTCGGTGCGCGGCCGCCCGATCAGCTCGTCATAGACCCCGTTGAGCCACGTCAGCGCCAACGCCAACGCGAGAACCAGCACGGCAAGCGTCACGAGGACGACGGCCACCGCACCCATGCTAAGGGTACGCTCACCCACCACCCGCGAACCCAGCCACAGGGCGAGCAACGGAGCACCCGTCCAGATATTGACCGTGACCAGCGCCGTGGCCGCAGCCAGGCAGACGCGCTTCAGCGGCACCAAGAGACGCGAGCCTGAGGTCGCGAGAGCACCCAGGGCCTCTCATATGTGCAGTTTGTGGGCGCCCCGACCAACACGACGCATCACCGGGTGCTCCCGTGGTCGTGTCCCCATGGGGTCGCACGCTTGGCCCTACGCGCCTTGCGGGCCTTAGAACCACGAGTAGGCTGAACCGTCGACGACCGCGAGCCCCGATCACGCCCGACAACCCCGAGGAAAGCATCGAGTTCGAGGTCTCCGAGGACCGCATCCTGCTCGACGCCGCCTGACCAGAAAGCAGGCGAGCTTCGCTGAGCAATCTCATCGCTTGGCCTTGACTCTCACGCAACGCCCGCGGCGACTACGCCTATGCCCACGCCTGCAGCGCGGCTTGGGCTTGGGTTTGGGTTTTGATTTGGGCGCGCCGGCCGACGGCGCCGGCGACGGCGGGTTGCCCGCCCCCACAAACGACGCGCTCGACGGCGTGCCGAACGACGGCTGCGGGTTGCCGACGCCCTGGCAGGAGGTGCATTCCACCGCTCCGGCCTTCTGCGCGAAGCCGCCGCCAATCCGCGCGTCATACACGCTCGTGAACCCCGACGGCGCACCCGGCACAAGCGACGCCGCGCTCGACAGGAACACGTCACGCCCATCTTCGCTGGCCCCCAGGAACTGCTCGGGCCCCACCGCTTCACCAGCCGAGATCAAAAACGTGCAACCGTGCACCGCGTGGCAGAAGACACCAGGACCATCTTCGGTGCCCGGCGCCTCCCACTCATAGACATCCGCAGCAGGAGCACGTCCGTCGCCGCCTTCGAGTTCTGCGTCTTCTTCCGAGGTAGGGGGTCCGTTGGTGTCCCCTGCCGCCAGCTGCGCTGAAGACTCGAAGAACACGCGAGCGCCGTCTTCGGAGACCTCCACCGGAGCGCCCGTAACACCTGCCAACGGCAGAATGCTGCTAATGTTGCTAGGAGGTTCGGCGAAGCCGCGCGCAGGCGCCGCCGCGCCTTCACCGCACGACACGCACGTGACGCTCCCGTCAACGGCGTCGTAACGGTAGAGCTCCTGGTGAGCAACGCCGCGCGCTTCCGTTTCGAGCCCGTGCGGGCCGAGCACACGCACTCCACTGGCTAGACCTCTGCTGCCAGCGGTAAACAGCAGGAAGCGTCCGTCGCGGGTGGTGTACCACCGGGGCTGGTTGGTAGTGTTCAGCGGCGCAGGTTCGGCGACGAAGCTCGTCGCTTCCGTGCGCGTGTCATAGCGCCAGACCCCGTTGACGGAGACCGGATGACCGCCCGCTTCGACCGTCCCGATGGCTTCGTAGTAGACGACCGTCCCATCGCCGGACACGACGACGTACGGATTGTCAAATTGGTTACCAAACAACACCCGCCCGGTGACGTGGTTGGCGATCAGCTTCAGCCGGTGTTCCGGGGCCGCTTCGGTCATGTACTCATACAGGTAGGGGGCTTCGCCGGCGCCCGGGGTCAACGCCGACGAGGACTCGAAGTACACGCGCGAGTCGTCAGGGCTCGCGCCGACGAACCTGGCCGCCCCGCGTTCGCCCGGCGCGATCACGACGCCTTCCTCGGGTTCTGAGAGGTCGCGCGTTTCGCGACCATCGACACGCATGAACACCGCCGGTGGCAGACACCCTTCGGGCGCGGATTCCGAGTCTGGGTCGCCGAACACCACCCGCGAACCGTCAGCCGAGACAGCGTTCACGGCATCGCCGAGGTAATACCCGTACCCGAGGAAGACGGACGTGCTTTGCGGGCACGGACTGACGAGCTTGCCGTCGTTGCCGACGTTTACGAGCCGCAGCCCGCCACGCGACCATTCGTACAGCACATTCGTTTCCGGACCGCTTTCTTCGGCCGCTTGCCGTTCGGCTCCCGGCGGAAGCAGCTGAGTGTCAGTGCTCGCGAACACCACGGTACTGAACGCCGGCACACCACCCGACCCACTATTCGCACCCAAAAGCTGCATTGAGACAGGGTGGACTCCTTCTGCTTCTTCCTTCTTGGTAGGAGTGGGGACGGTCGCGATCGTCTGGTAGGGGCCGCCGACGGGACCGAAATCGAGCGCCTTCGGCGCCGCTTCCTCAAGGCCGTTTGTCGAGAGGAACGCCGTCGTCGAGAAGTCCGGACTGAGCACTTCGGGAATGAAGCTTTCGCCCTCCATGCCCGGCGCGGTGAGCGAATTCACCGTCCAGCCGCTCGGGGTCCTCGACAAGACCGCGTCGGTGCCCTCATGGTGCGCGCCGGGCTGAAGGTACACCGTCTGCGCGTGCAACGCGAGGTGTTCTCCATCCGCGGAGGGAACCGCTTTGGCGAGATCTCCAGAGAATTCAAGGTCGCCGCCGGCGGCGTCGACCTTTTCCGGGGTCACGAGCTCATACGCGCGGCAGTCTGGGAGCAGCGCCGAGCGCCCCGTACGCAGCGGTTCCTTCGCACACGTGGCAGCGTCAGCAGGCATACTCAAGAGAGAGAGAGAGAGAGAGAGAGAGAGAGAGCTACTGTCATTGTGGCGGGGAGAAGGAAGCGGCTACTCAGCATGGTGGGGCCTCCAGGGTGTGATCGGTAAAGGCTTCAAGTGGCTTCAATCGGTAGTGCGTCGAACTCGGCTGCGAGGCGATTTCACGGTTTAGTCGTACAACCACCGCTTGAAGAAAACCTGTTTGCTTGACCTGGGCGTGCGGTACACTAGGCACATGGATGATCTGTTCTCTGTACCTATCGGCACCGCGCCGACGACGTACCCCGAGCACGGGGTCGATC
>DATMPZ010000011.1:0-2239 GCA_035567335.1 Solirubrobacteraceae bacterium | reverse complement strand
GCTGCGGGCTGCTCGACTTCCAGGATGCGGTGATCGGCCCGCCCAGCTACGATCTCGTTTCGCTCATCGAGGATGCCAGGCGCGATGTCTCTGCTTCACTGCGTGGGGCGATGACCGAGCGCTATCTCGCCGCGTTCCCGGTGCTCGACCGGTCGACGTTTCTCCGCTCGGCCGCCATTCTCGCGGCCCAGCGCAACTGCAAGATCCTCGGGATCTTCACGCGGCTGTGGAAGCGCGACGGCAAGCCGCAATATCTCGCTCACATCCCGCGGGTGTGGCGGCTGCTCGAAGAGGACCTGCGGCACCCGGCCCTCGCCCGGATCGGGTGCTGGCTCGATCGCTTTCTGCCGCCGGATATCCGATGCCGGCCCGATCGGCGGAGCAAGGCGTGACCGCAGCACCACGCTCGGCGATGGTGCTGGCGGCGGGACTCGGCACGCGGCTGCGCCCGGTTACGGAGACGATCCCCAAGCCGCTTGTCGAGATCAACGGTCGCACCCTGATCGACCACGCGATCGACCGCCTGGCACTCGCCGGGGTCGAGCGGGTCGTGATCAACATTCATTACAAGGCGGCAATGCTGGCGGAGCACCTCGCACATCGCGAGTGTCCACGGGTCGAGCTTTCCGAGGAAGCGGAGCTGCTCGACACCGGTGGTGGTGTCGCGCGCGCCCTGCCATTGCTCGGCGAGACGTTCTTCGTCGTGAACGGCGACGTGTTCTGGCTCGACAGCAAGGATGCGGCGCTGCTACGGCTCGCTGGCGCCTTCGCTCCCGCCAATGTGGACGCCGTCCTGTTGTTGCAGCGGACCGTAACGGCGGTCGGCTATGAGGGCAGCGGCGACTATTTCCTCGATCCGCTGAGAAGACCGCGTCGACGCCGCGAGCGCGAGGTGGCACCCTACCTCTTCGCGGGCATCCAACTCCTTCACAGACGGCTGTTTGACGCTCTACCCGGCCCTATCTTCTCACTGGTCCGGCTCTTCGACCGCGCCGAGGCGGCGGGCCGCCTGTGCGCGATCGTGCACGACGGCGAATGGTTCCATGTCGGCACCCCCGAGGGCCTCGCCGCGACCCGCGAGCGTCTCTCCTCGCACCGCATCGAACGCTAGTTCGGCTCGACTGGCGCTGGCTTCCCCGGCGAACCCGCAGGGGCGAGCATTGACGCGCCACTGCCGACGGGCAGGATAAACTTCATCGGGGACAGGCGCACCAAAGTGAGAGCGGAGAGAGGCGAGTGAGACGGGCGCTCGGGGTGACGGAGAGGGTGTGGCCCAAAGTCTATAGGATTGCGCCCGAGTGCCCATTTCTGGCGACGCTCGCCGGCGGGCTGTTGGGGATGACTGGGGGCGATCCGCTGCTCCTGCCGCGCGTCACCGTGCTCCTCCCGACGCGGCGCGCTGCGCGCGCTTTGCGTGAGGCCTTTCTGCGCGCGACGTCGGAGGGGCGGGAGGCGGGGGAGCCCCTGCTGCTGCCGCGGATGCGGGCGGTCGGCGATCTTGACTCGGACGAGCTCAGTCTGGCTGAAGAGGGGGCGGACGGCGACACATTGGCAGTGCCGCCGGCCATCCCCGAGCTGCGTCGGCGGCTGCTGCTGACGCAACTGGTGGTGCGGTGGGGCCGGGTTCGTGGGCAGCCCGCGATATCGCCGGGACAGGCTGCAGCACTCGCTGCGAGCCTCGCGCGGTTTCTCGACACCGCGGCAACCGAGGGTGCCAACTTTGCGCGGCTTGTCGATCTCGTTCCGCAGGATCTCGCCGCGCATTGGCAGATCGTCCACAAGTTTCTCGAGATCCTGCCGAACCAGTGGCCGCAGATCCTCGCCGCCGAGGGTGCGCTCGACCCGGCCGTGCGGCGCAATCGCCTTCTGGAAGCTCAGGCTGCAAGCTGGCGGGGCTTTCCTCCGACCGACCCGGTCATCGCCGGGGGGCTCACCGGTGGCATTCCGGCAATGACCGAGCTGGTCTCCGCTGTCGCCACGCTCGACCGCGGCGCGGTGATTTTGCCTGGACTTGATCGCGGGCGCGATGCGGCCGAATGGCGGGCGATCGAAGGCGACGAGGCGCATCCGCAACATCTGATGGCGCTGCTGCTGAAAGCGCTCGGGGTCGCTCCGGCGGCGGTGCGGGATTGGCCCGTAGCGGCGAGCAAAAGGGGTCGAGCCCACGACTCCAAGCAACTGGAACTTCCGTTGTCACGAGAAATTGTCCCTGCCCGGACGCGGCGAGTGCGGCTCGTCG
>DATMPZ010000010.1:0-71500 GCA_035567335.1 Solirubrobacteraceae bacterium | reverse complement strand
CGGTGTTCCTGTTCACGATCCCGCGCGCGGTGGAGCGGCCGATCGAGATCGGCGGGTGGACGTACGAGCCTCCGGCGCACCTGCTCGGGTGCATCTATCTGCTGCACCACGATCCGGCCGTCTATCCCGAACCGGAGAGGTTCCGTCCCGAGCGGTTTCTGGAAGGTCAGCCGAGCCCGTACACGTACCTGCCGTGGGGGGGAGGACGCCGTCGCTGTCCGGGCTCCTATCTGGCGCTGCTGGAGATGAAGACGGTGCTGCGCACGGTGCTTGAGACGATGACGGTCAGCCCGACCAGCCGGCACATGGAGCGCCCGAAGTGGCGCAGCGTGATCGTGACCCCGCACGCCGGCTCGCGCGTCGTGTTGCGCCGGCGCGAGCGCCATCCTGTCGCCGCCGGGCGCGCCCCGCGGACGGCTGTCGGCACCTGCCCGGCGCCGATTCGCACAGTCGATCTTGCCGAAAACGGACCGTAGGTCGTGATATAGCGACATGTCGCTATACACGTGCCTGCACGCCCGTCATGATTGATGCGGTGGTAAGGATTGACACCGCCAACCGCGCCCCGCTTGACCTTCCCAGAGGGTCAGGCGAAGTCCGGAACCTCCGGGCGGCACGATTGAAGTGTCACCCCACCCTTACCTCCGTCTCGCCAGAGATGGGCCGGACGCCGCCACACGGCGTTCGGCCCTTCACGAGTGGGTTCGCCGGTAGCTTCGGCGCCCGCTCGCGCCTGTGGCGGGGAGCGGCCGGCTGACGATGCCACCTCGCGCCGGTACGAGTTACCCGGACACGTGGAGGATCCCGGACCTCTCCGAACCCCGCTACTCGCAATCGCTGGAGCGGGGCCTGGCGATTCTTGAGTGCTTCACGCCCGAGACCCCCGTGCTGGGGATCGCCGACATCGCCACGCGACTGGGGATGAGCCGCTCGACGACCCACCGCTACGTCTCCACGCTGCTCGCGCTCGGGTATCTCCGGCAGGGCGCGAGGCGCAAGTATCGGCTCGGACTGCGCGTCACCGCGCTGGGGATGGCGGCGCTGAACGAGACGAGCCTGCGCGAGCACGCCCACGCGGACCTCGCCGAGCTCGCACATCGGTCGGGCTATACGACGAGCATTGCCGTGCTCGAGGACGACGAGATCGTCTACGTCGACCGCGTCCAGGGGTTTCGCCGCCGCCAGAAGGTCCCCGGGCCCGACGTGCGGGCCGGGTCGAGGCTTCCCGCATACTGCACCGCGCTCGGCAAGATTCTGCTCGCGCACCTTCCCGACCACGAGCGCCGCGAGGCGCTGTCGGACATCGAGCTCAAGCGCCAGGGGCCGAACACGATCGTGGCCAAGAGCATGCTGCGCGACGAGCTCGCCCAAATCCTCGATGAAAGCCTCGCCGTCGAGGATGAGGAGTTAGTCGACGGCAGAGTCGCGATTGCCGGCCCCGTATTCGACGAGGCCGGGGAGATAGTGGCGGCGATCGACCTCACCGCCGGCACCCCGGGAATCGCCGTGGAGGAGCTCGCCGACGCCCTCGGCCCGCACCTGATCTCGACCGCGGACCGCATCTCCTCGCGTCTGGGCAACCGGCGGGAGAGCGAGGGACGGGACTGATCCCGACAGGGCGCGGCGGACGCCCGCCGGCCTCGCGCAGCGCTGACACCGCGTGTCCGCTTTTGAAATCGCTCGCTTTTTCGTGACGCGATCCGCGACGGACTCGGCCGCTCGACTCCCCGTCTCACCCTCGTCTCGCCCAACCCCAACCCACACCCATCGCACGCATGTCCGTGGGCCGTCGCCGCCCGTCCGCCTACACCCCCGCGGCACGGCGGGCGCTGCGATGCGCCTCGCGCTCCAGACCGTCCTCCAGCGGGCTCAGCTCGCTCGGATCGATGCGCAGGGCGGTGGCGATCAGCCAGTCCGCGAACCACGCGTTCTTGGGCAGCAGCGGCCCGTGCAGATACGTGCCGATCGTGGCGCCCTGCCGCGCTCCCTCATGGCCGGAGCGGCCGTCATTGCCGTGGCCCTTCAGGACGTGGCCCAGCGGGCGAGCGTCCGCGCCGAGACGAGTGCGCCCGCCGTGGTTCTCGAACCCCGCCAGCATCCGCGGCTCGAGCTCGTGCTCGAGCGAGACCTCGATCGCGACGTTGCCGATCAACCGCGGGCCGGGATCGCGGACCGTGCGCACGTCCAGCAGCCCGACGCCCTCGATCTCCTCATCGCCGATCGCGTATGCGTGCCCCAGCAGCTGATAGCCGCCGCACACCCCCAGGATCGCCGCCCCGCGGGCTGCGGCCTCGTGCAGCGACGCGCGCTTGGTGCGCAGCAGGTCCTCGGCGCACAGTTGCTGGTCGCGATCCTGGCCGCCGCCGATATAGAACAGGTCATGCCCGCGGCCATCCAGCGAATCGCCCAGACTGCTGCCGGTCAGCTCGAATCCGATCCCGCGCCACTCACAGCGGCGCCGCAGCAGGAGCAGGTTGCCGCGATCGGCGTAGATGTTCAGCAACTCCGGATACAGCGCACACACTCGCAGGGTGCGTCCGGTGCTCGTGCTCAGCGCCATGAGCTGCTCGCCTCTCCGCGGCGTACGAGCAACTCGCGCAGCTGAAGCATCGCGGTGTATGTCGGCAGCGCGTACAACGGCTCGGCGCCGTCGGAGCTCGGTCGGTCGGCCGCCGCCGCGGTGAGCGCCTGGGCCAGATCGTCGATCACCCTGATGCGGTGCGGATCGACCCCGGCGTACTTCAACCGCAGCGCCAGCTCGGGTGCGCGCGTGCCCGCGCACGTCACGCTGCGCACGCGCCCGGCGAGCAACTCGTAGTCGGCGTCCCACACCCACGAGACGTCGCGCCCGTCGGCGATGTTGTCGTTGAGCACGCCCAGCACGTCATGTTCACCGGGCTCCAGCGCGAGCGTGCGCAGAACCTCGTTGCAGCCCGCCGGGTTCTTGACGAGCAGGATCCGGGTCTCGCGCCCGTCCACCGTCACGGTCTCCGCCCGCCCGAACGCAGGCCTGCTGCCCTGCAGTCCGGCGACGATCGCTGCCAACGGGATCTCCAGCGCGACGGCCAGCGCGGCCGCTGCGAGTGCGTTGTACACGTTGTACAGCCCGGGCAAGCTCAGCTTCACCTCGGCCGCGCCCTCGGGGACGCTCAACCGAAACCGGGCCCCGCGCACGCCTTCGAGTGTGACCGCGCCCGCCCGCACGGTGGGGGAGGGCCGCCGCCGGCCGCAGCTCGGACAGTGGTAGTGACCGAGATGGCCCAGGTACACCGCGTCGAACGCGTATGGCGCGCCGCAGCGGCGGCAGTGCGTGGCGTCGGCGGCGTGCGCCATCCCGGCCAGCGCGAGCGAGTCGTCCTCGACGCCGAAGTACACGACCCGGCCGTTACCATCACCCCTGACATCACCAACACGGTCTTCGCCGTCGCCGACAAAGCCCTCCCGGTCGCGACCGAGATCCGCCACGAGCGGATCGTCGGCGTTCAGCACGAGCATCGCCTCGCGAGCCGGCCGGTCGCGCAGCGCCGAGACCCAGCTGTCGGCAATCGTCTCGAGCTCGCCGTAGCGGTCGAGCTGGTCGCGGAACAGGTTCGACAGCAGCACGGCGCGCAGGCCGCTCAACTGCGCGGCGACGGGCGCAAGCCACAGCTCATCGACCTCGAACAGGCCCAGCTCACCGGCGATCCGACCGCGTGGACGGGCAGCCGACAGGAGTGTCGAGGCGATTCCCCCCGCCATGTTCGCTCCCGCCTGGTTGTGCACCAGCCCGAGGCCGCGGCGCTCGAGGATCGAGGCGACCATCGCGGCCGTGGTCGTCTTGCCGTTGGTCGCGGAGATGAGCACGCTGCCTCGATCCAGGCGCGATGCGAGCGCGCCGATCGCGTCCGGCTCCAACTTCAACAGCAGCTTGCCGGGGACGCTCGTCGCTCCGCCTCCGCGCAGGCGCGACAGCGCGCCGGCCGCCCGCGCGAGCGCGAGCTTCGGCACGAGCGGGACTGCCATCAGGTCTCCTCGTGTGGAGGAGGGTCTGCTCGCACGTCGGGCGGGGAGGACGGGGCGCAGACGGGAGAGCCGGACGGGGAGGCAGGCAGCGAGGAGGCAGGCGACGACGGGATGGCGGCGGAGACGGGGCTCGCGTCGGGCGAGGCAGGGGCAGAGGAGCGCAACGACACCGGCGTGTCGAACGCCGCGCCCGCCGCCGCGCCGTCGGGGACGAGCACGGTGACCGCGCCCGGCAGGGCACGTACGCGCAGGGGTAGCTGCCCGATCGGATCGCCGTCCGCGTACATCGTGAACGGGCGGTCGGCGCTGACGGATATCTCGCGCGCGCGCCAGACACGCACCGCGGGCTCCCGCACGTGCTTGCCGCTGAACACCTTCGGCAGTATTTTCGCTACGAACGCGAACTTGCTGACGCTTTCCAGGGCGAGCACGTCGAGCAGGCCGTCATCGAGCAGTGCGTCCGGCGCCGCGCGCATCCCACCGCCGTAGGCTCGTGAGTTGGCGGCACCGACCGTGTAGGCCGCGACGGCGACGCGCTCGCCGGGCGGATCGAGCTCGATCTCAAAGCGCGCCGGACGCCACGCGATCAGCGCGCGCAGCGCGCCGTACGCGTACACCAGGTTGCCCAGCCACGACGGCGCCTCGTTGGCGATGCGGTTGGCGTCGGAGTCGAACCCCACCGAGGCGATCCCTACGAACGCACGCCCATCGACCTCGCCCACGTCCAGCGCACGTGGAATTCCCTGCGCGATCGTCGTGCACGCTTGCAGCGGATCCTGAGAGATCGCGAGCACGCGCGCGAGATCGTTGCCGCGCCCGCCCGGCAGCACGCCCAGCACCGCGCCGGGGATCGCCCGCAGCGCGTCGGCGACGGCGCCGATCATGCCGTCGCCGCTGAGCACCGCCACCGTCTCGCCCGCGGTCGCGGCGTCACCGGCGAGCGAGCGCGCGTGCTCGAGGTCGCGCGTGTCCTCGCGGCGCACCTCCAGTCCCAGCTCGCGCAGCCGGCGCTCGACGCCCGGAGCGGCCTTGCGCGCCCGACCACCCCCGGCGGACGGGTTCACCAGCAGACATACGGGTGCGGGCAACTAGTGTCTCGATTCAAAAAGTCGGTGAGGGTTTGCCGAGCGGATGATCGCGATCTGACGTTCGATGGCGGCGATCCGCATGCTGGCGGCACGTGGGCCGACGACGGCGGGCGTCGGGCCCGGGTAGGCGCCGGGAAACGCCGTCGAATTTTTGAATCGCGACACCATTAGCGCGTCCAGCCTTGCGAGCGCATGAACGCAATCACCTCGTCTGGACGGTCGGTGACGACATACGCGTCGATGATCGCGCCCGCGGAGTTGATCGTGATCGACAGGCCCGAGTCGACCCGGCGCACCTTCGAGATGGCGGCGACCGGACGCCCGGCGCCCATCCGCGGCTTCACGCGACCGGTCGCCACGCGGTGCACCGCCACGTGCTGGGCGAGCGTGTCGAGCAGGCGACGATAGTCCTTGCGCGAGGTGTGCTTGTGATGGGTCTGTTTGGCCATCGGAGACATCTTCGCGCAACTCCCCGATGCATCCCGGGCGGCGGGTTCAGGTGCCGCGAGCCTCGGCTTGCGCGCGGTTGCGCCGGCGCCGGCCGATGGTGACGATAACCGCGAGGACGGCCGCCACGAGGAAGAAGCCGAGCAGCACGCCGGGCGCGATGCCCAGCCCGCCGAACGGCAGCGAGATCAGCTCGACGAGGCCGAGCCCGATCGCCAGCAGGACCACGATCAAGATCACGATCAACACGATCCCGCGCACACGCGCGAGGATGCCGGCCGAGCCGGGGGGGATGAGCAGGCCCATCGTGCGCAGCGCGAACATCTGCCGGCCGGTCGGCGGGGTCTGTCCAAGGCGCTCGACCGCCTCCTTGAGATCCCCCGCGCGACGTTCGGCCAACGCCAGCGAGGCATCGGCCATCCGCCGCAGCTGCATCCGCTCCTGCGGGCGGGCCGCGGCGATCGCGCGCTGGAAGTAGCCGCGCGCCTCCTCGGCGTCGAAACGCTCGGATGCGCGCGCCCCGAGGATCGCCAGGGCGGCGGACCTGTACTTCGTCTCGTTCTGGAGCTCCTCGTCCGAGCGCTGCTCGAGCGCCTGGATCGCCTCCAAGGCGCCGCGCTGCTCCATCCTGATCTGACGTTGTTTGGGTGCCATGCGCGCGGTCATTCTACGGTCTGCGGGGCGGTCGACGACCGCGCACTTCCCGGCAAGGGTCACGAGCACCGTCTCAGCGCGACGAGCGTGCCCTGGGAGCCGCCACCAGACTCGCTCGGAGGAGCGCTTCAGGCGATATTCTCGGCTGCATGATCGTCAGTCGCGCATGCCGATCCCGGATTCGCCTCGGCTGCCTGTGCGCCGTCGCAGCGCTCGTCCCTGCCGCCGTGTGCGCGCCCTCGGCGATCGCGGCGAGCGCTGCCGGCGGGAGCGCGTTCGGCGAACTGACCAAAGGTGGCAAGCAGGAATCGACTGCGACAACGCCGAAGCCGACTGCCCCGAAAGAATCCACGACGTCGACCGCGACGTCGAACTCGAACTCGAGCAGCGTGTTGCTGCTGGGGCTCATCGCCTCTGGAGCGCTGATCGCAGGGATCGCGTTCATGATCCTGCGCGACGCGCGCCGGGTGGCGCCGGTTCCCGACGGGCAAGTGACAGCGGAGGGACGTCCCGCCCGCGATGTCGCCGCGATGATGCGCAAGCGCCGCGCGAAAGCGAAGGCCGCGCGGCGTCAGCGCAAGCGCAACCGCTGAGCCGGCGACCGCTGAGACTCGCCGCCGCGTCCATGCGCGGGCGTCATTCCGATCCTGAATCGCGCGGCCACAGCCGGTCGGCGTATCCGGCATGGGGAGGGGGGAGGCATGGTGTCCGAACCGTGCGGTCCGCGCCGGCGCGGACGGGGGCGGGGAGAGCGCGGGCGCGGATCCAGCGGGCAGGCGCCGAGCGCCATGCTCCCCCCATCGTCGTCGGTGTCGCCGGCCGCGTCCGCGTCGGCGGTGGCGGGAACGCTCATCGCCTGGTCGTTGCGGAACGGGATCCACAGCATCATCGCCGCCACCGGCAGCTTCACCAGCCCGAGCAGGACGATCACCATCCACAACGACATACTCACTGCGATGCTACTACCGCCCGGCGCATATGTCTGAGGATCTGCTCGCGCGCGGCGCGGCAACGGCGGCGCGGCGGTCGTCGTCGTGAGTGAGGATCTGGACATCCTGCGACGGGACGTCGTCGAGTGCCGCCGCTGCCCGCGGCTGGTGGCCTGGCGCGAGCAGAGCGCGCGCGAGCGCAAAGCCGCGTTCGCCGATCAAACGTACTGGGGCAGACCGCTGCCCGGCTTCGGCGACCCGCGAGCGCGTGTGTTGGTGCTGGGACTCGCGCCGGCCGCGCACGGCGCAAACCGAACCGGCAGGATGTTCACAGGAGATCGCTCGGGCGACTTTCTGTACGCGGCGATGTGGCGCGCCGGTCTGGCCGACCGGCCGACCTCGACGGCGCGCGATGACGGCCTGCGACTGCGCGACGCGTGGGTTACCGCGGCGGTGCGATGCGCGCCGCCGGCGAACAAGCCCACGCCGACCGAGCGCGACGCGTGCCTGCCCTGGAGCGTGCGCGAGCTTGAGTTGCTGCGCCGGGTATCGGTGATCGTTTGTCTGGGCGCCTTTGCGTGGGACGCGGCGCTGCGTTTGAACGGCGCGCTCGCAACCGGCGGCGTGGGCGATTCGTCGCAGTCAGCGCCGGCGGCGAGCCTGCCGCGCCCGCGCCCGCGGTTCGCTCACGGCGCCGAGTACGAGAGCGGGCGATACACGCTCCTCGGCTGCTACCACCCGAGCCAGCAAAACACGTTCACGGGCAGGCTGACCGAGCCGATGATCGACGCCGTGCTCGCGCGCGCCCGTGTTCTGGCCGACCGACGGCGCGGATAGAGCCGCAGCTCTTGGTCAGGTCTCGATCGGCACGCGGAACTGCTCGGGCAGAATCGCCAGGATCGCTTCGATCTCGCCCGGGGAGAGGCGCTTGCGCAGGACCGCCGCGACGGCTGTGACGGCGACGGAGGCCTCGGCCTCGCCGGAGAAGCGGCCCTCGCTGACGACGTGCTCCAGGAACGTATCGACGGTATGAGCCGGCATTGGCCTGCGACTGGGGTCCCAGTCCTCGTAGTAGATGCCGCGAATCAGAGTCGGCAGCTGCGCGGCGAGCCTTGCCGCCACGACGATCGTCAGCCGGTCGCGCAGGACGTGCAAAACAGCCCGCAGCACGCGGTATGCGTACTGGCGATCGCCGTCGCCCAACTCGCTGGCGACGTCCTTGAGCCAGATGTTCGCCTTTTCGGCGCTGCGCTCGATGATCGCGGGTTGTGACTCGTGATCGCTGTTGCTGTGCACCTGGATCTCCCACCGACGGACGGCGTCATGGATGTGCTTTACCGGTCCGCCGAGCGTTGCGCATCGCGGCCGCCTCCTCATCCGGAGACGCGCGTAATTAGTTGACATAACATAGATTATCGAGCGTAGAAAGAGCCGTCCGATTCTGCCCCGGGACGCCGCACGAGCTGCCGAACGTTTCGCTATTTGCGGGTTTATTGGGTTTACGGGCGCAGAGACTGGGAACAAGAACTGGATACCCGAGCTGTCGGCGTCGTGTGCGCGGGCGGGCGGGGGAACCGTTTCCCGGCGGCGATCGCACCGCCGGGATGGGGCGAATCGGCTGGTGATCTGGCCGTAGCGGCTGAGACCGCGAGCCCGTCAGCTAACCCCGTAGGAGTCGATATTTCATCAACCAGGACCGAGAGGGCCCGCCTGGGCATCGCGACGGGCCGTCGCTCGAAGGATCGAGAGGAGTTGACGAGATGGTAAGTGGAGCTCCGGCGACGAGCCGCCGCCAAGCTGGCGCGATCCCCGGCAGGGCGCGCGGTTTTGAGGAAGCAGCGGAGGATCTGAGATCCGGCGGCGTGCTGTTGACGGGTGCGACCGGGTTCGTTGGCATGGAGCTGCTGACCCGGTATCTGGAGCGCACCGACCGTCGCGTGTACGCGCTTGTGCGAGGCGCCGATGACCACGAGGTCGCCGCCCGGGTGCGGTGTACGCTGCTCTCGCTGTTCGGCGCCGATCATCCGTATACGGAGCGTGTTGTCGCGGTTCGTGGCGACATCACGCGCCCGGGTCTCGGCCTGCGGGGCGAGCGCGACGGGCTCGCTGAGAGGGTCAGCGAGATCGTGCACGGCGCGGCGTCGGTGTCCTTTGAGCTTGGGCTGGAGGCTTCGCGCGCGATCAACGTCGAGGGCACGCGGCGGGTGCTCGACTTCGCGGAGCGATGCCACGCACGCGGCGGGCTGCGACGCCTCTCCCACATCTCCACGGCGTATGTCGCCGGCGAGCACTCGGGGTGCTTCAGCGAGGACGAGCTCGACGTCGGTCAGCGCTTCCGAAACGCC
The DNA here is from genome assembly GCA_035567335.1 of Solirubrobacteraceae bacterium. Lineage (GTDB taxonomy): Bacteria > Actinomycetota > Thermoleophilia > Solirubrobacterales > Solirubrobacteraceae > Palsa-744. Next base: position 62,035 of record DATMPZ010000010.1, on the reverse strand, counting down.
TATGAGCAGTCAAAGTTCGAGGCCGAGACGCTCGTGGCCCGCTCACGCCCGCGGTTGCCGATCACGGTCATGCGTCCCAGCATCGTCGTCGGCGAGCGCGACAGCGGCTGGACGGCGTCCTTCAACGTTCTCTACTGGCCGTTGCGAGCGTTCGCCCGAGGCGCTTACCCGGCGTTGCCCGCCCGTGCGCAGGCGCCGGTCGACGTCGTGCCCGTCGACTACGTGGCCGACGCGATCTTCGCGCTCAGCCAGGCTCCAGAGGCCGAAGGCGGCACCTTTCATCTCACCGCCGGACCGCAGACGACCAGCGTCGGAGAGCTCGTGGAGCTCGCGACGGCTCGCTTCCAGCGCCCCTCGCCGCGCCTGATCGCGCCTTGGCTGTACCGCCGTGTGGTGCACCCGCTGCTCGTCCGCGCAAGCAGCGACCGGCGCTATCGCCGGGTGCTGGCGCGCAGCGAGGTCTACTTTCCGTACTTTTCGATGGCGGTCGTCTACGACGATCGTCGCTCCCGCGCGGCGCTTCGCGGGGCCGGCATCAAACCCCCGTCGCTGCCTGGATATTTCGACCGGCTGGTCGAGTTCGCCCTCGCCGCCGAGTGGGGACGGCGGCCGATACCACGCGCCAAGGCCAGAGCAAGCCAGGGCGCCGTCGTCTACCCGGCGGGGCGCCGCGAGTCCTCTCAACCGCAGTTCGATCGGAGGTGAGATGATGACCACTGCCCGTCTGTCGGCGCTGGATGCGTCGTTCCTCGCGGTGGAGACGCCCACCGCGCACATGCACGTCGGCTGGGCCGCGGTGCTCTCCGCGCCCGCCGAAGGTCGGCTGCCGCGCTTCGCCGAGCTGCGCGATCACATCGAGCTGCGGCTCAGACGCGCGCCTCGCTACCGCCAAAAGCTCGCGAGCATCCCGCTCGGCTTACACGCACCGGAGTGGATCGACGACGCCAACTTCTCTGTCGATCGTCACGTCTACCGGGCGCCCGGCCCGCTTTCAGAGCTCGCCGATGAGGTGATGTCGATGCCGCTGCGCCGCGACCGCCCGCTGTGGGAGATCTGGATCTGCGAGGACGTTCCAGACCAGCAGATCGGTCTCGTCGGCAAGGTCCATCACTGCATGGTCGACGGCATCGCGGCCGTCGAGCTCGGCTCGCTGCTGCTCGACCCGACCCCTGAGCCTGCCGTCTGCGAACCAGACGACTGGTTCCCCGCGCCCAAGCCGGGGGCTGAGCGGCTGCTCGTCCGGGGTGTGCGCGACCTGCTCGGCGAGCAACTCGGTCTTTTGCGCTGGCCGCTGCGCGCCGTGACCTCGCCCGCCCGCGTAGCGCGCGAGACTGCGACGGACACGCTGCGTATGACCCGCGCGCTGACCCGCTCGCTGCTGCGCGCCGCGCCCGCCAGCCCGCTCAACCGGCCGCTCTCCCCCCTGCGCCGCCTGGCATGGACCGAGCGACCCCTCGCCGACCTTCAGGCCGTCAAGCGCGCTCATGGCACGACGGTGAATGACGTGATGCTCGCAGCGGTCGCCGGGGGCATGCGCGCCTACCTGAGAAGCCACGGCGAGCAGCCGCTGGCGTTGAAGGCGATGGTCCCCGTCAGCGTGCGCAGCCCCGACGATGTTCTCGGCAACCACATCTCGTTCGTGTTCGCCGAGCTGCCCTGCAACGACCCGGACCCGCTCGGCCGCCTGTACCAGGTGCACGCCACGATGAGCGCCCGCAAGCGCGACGGCGAGCCCGAGGGCGCCGACCTCGCGCTGAAGGCCGCCGAGCACACGCCCGGGGTCGTCCAACACGCGATCTCGCGGATCATCGCCAGCCCGCGCACCTTCAACCTCGTGGTCTCCAACATCCCCGGCCCCTCAGAGCAGCTCTACATGCTCGGCTGCCCGCTGCAGGCCACCTACCCGGTCGTCCCGCTCGCCGACCGCCATGCGGTCTCCGTCGGCATGACGACCGTCCACGGCCGCGCCTGCTTCGGCGTCTACGCCGACCGTGAAGCGCTGCCCGACGCCGACACGCTCGCCCACAACATCGACGACGCGATCACCGAGTTGCTCGCCCGCACGCACCGAGCTTCCGGCCGCGGTCAATCTCACCTGAATGAGACGCCAGCGGTCTCAGATGAGTGAGATCGGCCTGTCCCACACATCGGCGAGACGCCGCAAGACCGTGCGCGGCGTGGGTTACCGGCTTCGAGCAGGATAAAGCGCCCCGCTGCACCATTCTGCGATCAGAATCGTCAGCCCCTCGCCGCTGAGACCCGCCATCGCACATGCATGAGACGTCGCACGAGGGTGCCCACCAGTCAAACGGAGTGCATGCGGGCGCACCGCCATCCGCTCACCCGGTCTCATATGGATGAGACACCACCAGTCTCACATGAGTGAGATTTGGCTGTCTCACATCAGTGAGACGTCGCAGGCTGAGATCGAGTCGAGCGCGTCGAGATGCCGGATGCACGCCGACGTCATGCTCGTTCATCCATCCCAAGCCCTTGCCGATTGCTCATCGCTTCAGCGGAGTCCATGGTAGACGATCGATCCATGAGGACGGCACATCGAGGGCAGTCCGGCTGGCCAGCAGGAACAGCAACCTGCGTACGTGCGGCGTATCGACCGCAACCTCGACGCTCTTGGCCTCGCTGGTTTCGATCCGGACTCTCGGCACCGGCCCAAGCGGGCCTTCCCGGTCCTCGAACGTGAGGACAAATGTGAGGATCCTGACCAGCGAGCTGAACGGGTCGAGATATCGCCCCTTGACCGTGGCGATCTGTGTGTAGTCGATGCCGTTTATGATCTTCCCGGGTACCCGGGAAGCAGGGCCACGATCTTTCAGAACATCGGTCCCTGGCCCCTGGGCGATGATAAGCCGCCGATCGGTGGCGAGGACTACGCCCTTGGCGCGATGTCGTTCGTCAAGCCAGCAGGAGAACAGCTCGCGCTCCCCCTCAGCGAGCTCAATACGTTTCGTGGCGTCCTCGAGCTTCGGCTCGGCAAACCAATTCGAGACCGCACCGCCTACCGCCTTGAGACGCCTTATGCTCCGGGGTGCCATCCCGCGCTGCACCCCGGGCGTGTCGATACGCGGGATTCCCCCCTCGCCACGTCTCCCGCCGAGCCGCCCTGCAGGTTCATAGCCGATCGGGGCAGCAGGTCCTCTACCGCGGCCCGTGCGCCAAGATAGCCGGCGGCGAAACGACGTGCCGGACGTCGAGAAAAGCCAGCGGGTCGCCCTCTGGAATGCACGGAACGCGAGGGTGAGCCCCCCCAAAATCCCCACGGGCAAAAGAAGGAACACGATGCCGCGACTGTCGTTGTTGAGAATCCAGTCAAAGACCCCGGGAGCGAGGAGTCTCAGAAGCACCGCCGGCAGGGCGAACAGCGCGATCAGCAGACTCAGGCCGACAAGCAGTTGCAGACCATCGACTGCGGTGCCGTAGAGCGCACGAATCTGGCGCCGCGCGATCACCGAGAAAGCGGTCGTCCTTCCCACGACCTTGATCCTCTGGTCAGGCGCTCCCACTGCGTCTGTGCTCACACGACAACCACCAGCCTGCCCGTCGGGAGCCCCCTGCGTGGTGGAAGACTCTGCCCCGCGAGGCTCCACGAAGTCGTTATACCACCTGCGGGCACCGCGCCCCACGTCAGTGTCCGCGACGACCGCCGTCGCCTGCGGCTCGCCGGGACAGGGCTATCCCGCCGCGGGGAAGGTTCGGGGCGGCATACATGGCCATGATCGCGCCGTTCCGGCATCGAGTCGTATACCGGCCCTGATGCGACAGATCGAGCGGGAACGCCCGCCTGGCGCAACACCGGGGGATCGATCCGTTCACGGCACCGGCAGATCGTTAGGTCTGCGATCGCGACTGGACTTCCAGCTCCGCCGCGGTGGTGGCGCTCGTGGCTGCGAGCAGGTCATCGGCGCGCCGCCTGGCCTCCTTGCCCACGAGCCGTCCGAAGCTCTTTCGTCGCGCTGCGACCACGCCGTAGAGCAAGGCGGTAGTCCTGGGCAAGCTGCGGGCCAATTGACCCAGCGCCCGCGTCGGCGGCAGCACGCTCAGCACGTCCGCGGCAGCGGCGCCTCCCGCGCTACGGCCACCGTCGTTCCGGACGACATGAGCCGAACGAAGACGGTCGCCCGGGAGGACGTCCACCAGTAGCTCAGAGCCAAGCGGGGACTGTATCGGCACCGTCACGAGCACATGGCGATGGTCGCGCTTCACGGCCCAAGCCATCGCCCAGCGACAAAAGCCACAGTCTGCGTCATACAGAACGATCACGAGTCTCCTGCAAGCGAAGCAGTCCTTGCGGCGCAGCGCGATTGCGACGACCTGGACGACGCATCGCCCGATCGTGGTGACATCACGCTAGCGATGCGAGGCAGCGACGGGCGCCAGTTGCTCGTGCACGCATCGCACGACCGTCGCGCCCTTTCCCACCGCTGTCGCGCAGCGCTTGATCGACCCTGGAGAGGAGCAGGTCCGAGAGCGAGCCGTCCTCGAAGAGCAGCCGTCTGAGCACTTCTCGATCGACCGCGATGTAGCGCATCGGCTCGGTCACAACCGCGGTGAGGAAGACGGTCTGCCCGGAGAGTAGTGTCAGGACCGTGATCCACCGGCTACACGCCTGCATTGAGCGTCGAGGACTCTGAGGTCGGGTGGTGGTGCCGTGAGCGGGAGCCGCCGACATCGCCCGCGGGGATGGGTGCGCCACTACGGGGGCATGCTCTCGCCGGGCGCCGCTACGGCGATGCGCACGCTGCTGGAGCGCGATGCCGGCCGGCGGTTGCGCCGGGTGGGCGCGACCGCCGGCGATCGGGCGTTGCGGGCGCGACGGCGCCCACGTATGCGCGCGCTCTTGGCCGCACCGGGAGCGAAGCTGAGCTGGCGCGAGGTCGCCGCCCCTCCCCCGCCCGCTCCGCTCGGTGCGGTGGTGCACCCGATCGCCGCCTCGACCTGCGACATGGACTGCCCCGTGGTGCACGGCGCGACGCAGATCCTGCTGCCGCTGCATCTCGGGCACGAATGCGTGGCCGAGGTGCTCTCGGTCGGCGAGCGGGTTCAGAGCGTGCGTCCCGGTGACCGGGTGATCGTCCCGTTCGAGATCAACTGCGGCGCGTGCGAGCCCTGCCGCAGCGGGCACACCGCCAGCTGCACGAGCGTTCCGCCGGTGTCGATGTATGGGTTCGGTCTCGCCGCCGGACACTGGGGCGGCGCTTTCTCCGATGAGCTGGCGGTGCCCTACGCCGACGCGATGCTCGTCGCGCTGCCCGACGGCATCGACCCGGTGGCCGCGGCGAGCGTCGCCGACAACGTGTGCGACGCCTACCGGCACATCGGTCCGCACCTGCCCGCCCTGCTGGCGCAGGACCCGGAGGCGGAGGTGCTGATCTTTGCCGCGCACCGCCCCAGCTCGCTGTTCACGCCCAGCTGTCCCCTCTACACGGGGATGATCGCGCTCGCGATGGGGGCTCGCAACGTTGTTTTCGCCGACAGTCGCCCGTGGGTGCGTGCGCACGCCGAGCGCCTGGGCATGCGCGCGCTGCACCCGCGCGCGCTGCGGCGTCGGCCTCCGTTTCCGCTCGTCGCCGACGTCAGCGTCGACGGCCTCCCCCGTGCGCTGGCGGCGGCCGCGCCGGATGGCGTGTGCTCGAGCTCGGGCGGCCTGCACCGCAGCGCGCAGATCCCGATGCTGCAGATGTACATCCGCAACGCGACTCTGCATATCGGTCGCGCGCACGTGCGCGCGCTGATGCCGGCCGTTCTCGATTTGATGGCGCGCGGCGATCTGCATCCCGAGCAGATCACGACCACCGTCGCCGCACTTGACGACGCCCCGCGCGTGCTGCGCGAGCACTTTCTCAGCGGCGATAGCGTCAAGACGGTGCTGACGGCCTAGCACGTCGAGCGGGCATCTCGGCGCACGGTTCAGGGAACCGCCGGCACGAGCACGAGCGGGCCGTCGGCGACGAGCATCTGTTCGGTGTCGAACGCGGCCTCGGGCAGGCGCTCGACGTGGGTGGAGCCCTCCAGGAACACATCGGCGGTCTCCAGGAAGCCGATGCGCGGCGTGCGGTAGTGCATCGGCACGATCCAGCGCGGGGACAGGCGTTCGACGATCGCAGTCGCCTGCCCCGCGCCGATCGTCGGGCCGCCACCCACGGGTACGAACAGCAGATCGATCTCGCCGATGGCCGCCAGCTGTTCCTCGCGCAGGCTGCTTTGTCCGAAGTCGCCGAAGTGGCATACCCGCAGCCCGTCGAGCTCGAACACGAAGATGGTGTTCGGGCCACGCGCGGTGCCCGCCTGCTCGTCGTGCTCGGAGGCGATCGCCGTGACCTCGCCGATCGGGGACCGCAGCTGCCCCGCGGTCGAACGGAGGATCGCGGGATCGCCGCCGATCGCCTCCACCCCGTTGTGGTCGGCGTGCTCGTGAGTCACGAGCACGAGCTGAGCCTCGACGCCGACGATCGCTGGATAGTCGAAGTGCATGCCGCGGCTCGTGAGCCTCGACAGGTCCCTGAACGGGTCGATCGCCACGGACGCCTCGGCGGCGCTCAGGTGAAACGCGGACTGGCCATACCACTGTATGCGCATACGGTCCTCACCGTAGCGCTAACCGCTACTGCACTGTCAGCGTTCCTTCCATGCCGGCCTGGCGGTGACCGGGGACGGAGCAGAAGAACTTGTAGGTGCCGGGTTTGAGGTTCAGCGAAAGCGTCTTGGAGCCCCCCTGGAACGTCGGTGTGGCGCCGACCTGCGTAGCGGAGGACGATTCGATCGTGACGTTGTGCGGCAGCGAGGACGTGTTCGTGAAGTCGATCGACACGTTCCCAGCTTTGGCCGTGAGTGAGGTCGTATTGTATTTCAGTTCGCCTGCGGGACTAGCTTCCAGGCTCAGCGCCGCCCCTTTGGACGTGGCGCCGCCGGTCGAGGAGGAACTCGACGACGATGACGTGGTGGGCGTGGCCGGGGCGGCAGGCGTGGAGGATGAGCTCGAGGTCGAACTGCTGCTGGAGGAGCCACAGCCCGCGGCGAGCAGTGCGAGAAGCGCGGCGCTCACCACAAGCGAGCGGCCTCGGAGCGTCCGTGCGACCGGCCTGTCAGTTGATGTTGCGCTCGTCATCGTGTCTGCTCCTTATCGTCGCTGTCCGGCGGGATTCCGCCATCATTTCATACATGTGAATCGGGCCTCCTGACGCCCCGCCGGCTCGCTCGCGCTCAGGATTTGTCGACCTTGACGCCGCTCGGCTTCAGCACGTACCAGTCCGCGCCAAAGCCGTGGACGCCCTGACCGTAGGCGTCACCGTTGTCTTTGTCCTTGGCGTAGTAGTAGAGCGGGTGACCCCTGTAGGTGACCTGCTTGGTCCCGTCCGAGCGCGTGATCGTGCCCAGGTCGGCGGTGACCGCGGCGCCGCTCGCGGTGGGGGCGCCCGTGGTCGTGACGGGCGGCCACACCTGCGCGCAGGTCCCCGTGCAGGCGGATGTCGAGCCGTGATCGCCTTCGAACAGGTAGACGGTGAGCCGCTTGGCTCCGGCCGCGAGGATCGTGCCGTCGTGGCTGTGCTTGCTGATGACGAGCATTCCCACCGATCGGCCAGCGGGGGTCGAGCTGGACCCGGTCGTGCCGGCGGGCGCCGTGGTGCTCTGCGTTTCGCCGTAGGACGAGTTGCTCGCAGCGCTCGTGCTTTTCGCGCCGCTGCCGGTGCTCGTGCCGCTGCTGCCACAGCCGGCGGCCAGCAGGGCGATCGTCGAGGCGACGGCGGCAGGCGCAAATGGACTTCTCACGGTGGTCTCCTGATCCTCGGGGTATCGACGCGAGCGCGTCCAAGCCCTCAGACGCCGCGCGTCGGAGAATCTTCCCGCGGTCGAGACGTTGCGCCTGATCGCGATCTCAGAACAGAGCTTCCTGCGCTGGTGGGTGCGGCGCGTCCGGCTCGATCGCCACCCGCGGGGTCTGTTGGCGCACGCGCCTGGAGCCGCCGAGGGGATTACGTCCGCGACGCACGAGCCCCGCCAGGCGCTCGCGTTCCTCGCGCGGCGCATAGGCGCCGCGCCTGTAGAGCTGCTCGTAGCGCTCGACCAGGTCGGGACGCTGAGCCCGCAGCCAGCCCATGAACACGTCGCGCACCTCCCCGCGCAAGTGCAGCGCGACGCCGCCGACGCTCGTGGCGCCGGCCTCCGCGGCCCGCGCCAGCAGCGGCTCTACCTGGTGGGGCGCGTCGTTGATCCCCGGCATCAGCGGCGCGATCAGCACGCCCGTGGGAATGCCCGCGCGGTTGAGCTCGGCGACCGCCTCCAGGCGCGCGCGAGGATTCGGGGTATGCGGCTCGGTGGCGCGCCAGGCGCGCTCGTCCAGCGTCGGAATCGACAGACTCGCGCTGATCTGCGCGCGCTGCGCTATTTCCAGCATCAGCGGCAGGTCTCGCAGGAGCAGCGGCGACTTCGTCAATACCGAGCACGGGTTCGAAGCGTCGCGCAGCGCCTCCCAGATCCCCTCCATCAGCCGGTAGCGCCCCTCGACCCATTGATACGGATCGGTGTTCGTGCCCAGCGCGACGTGCTCGCCTCGCCACGACGGCCGCGCCAGTTCGGCGCGTAGCACCTCCGGCGCGTTGACCTTGACGACGATCTCGCGCTCGAAGTCCCGGCCTGCGTCGAAGTCGAGGTAGCGGTGCGTGGGGCGGGCGAAGCAGTACGCGCACGCGTGAGCGCATCCCCTGTACGGGTTGATCGTCCAGCGGAACGGCATCCGCGACCTGCCCGGCACGCGGTTGAGCACCGAGCGGGCGCGCACCTCGTAAAAGCGCGTCTCCAGCGCCTCGGGTGCGTCGAAGCGACGCACGACCGCCTCGTCGCGGTAGCCCGGGAGCCGTCGCTGCTCGTCCTCGTTCAACGTTAGGTTCGACCAGCGCACGAACATATGTTCGCACACCGGTCAGTCGAGCTCGGCTGCGCGTTGTTCGCCCGGTCGGCCCGCCCCGGTCGAGGGCGTCGAAGTCGACTGCGGGAGTTGAGTCGGCGGGCGACGACGCGGCGTGAAGCCGCTACCCCGCCTGCCCGGACGGACGGATCAGCAGCTCGTTGACGCTCACGTTCGGCGGTTGGCCGATCGCATAGAGGATCGCGGTGGCGATGTCCTGTGAGGTCAGCGGCGTGACGCCCTCGAAGCGCTTGGCCATCTGCCCGAGCACCTCGGGGCGGTTGTGACCGGCCAGCTCGGTGGCGACGGCTCCGGGCTCGATCAGGGTCACGCGCACGCCGAGCGGCACGGCCTCCTGGCGCAACGACTCCGAGAAGGCGCCGACGCCGAACTTCGTGAGGTTGTAGACGCCCGACCCCAGCCGCGCGACACGGCCGGCGACCGAGCTGACGTTGACGATGTGTCCCGAGCCCTGCTCGCGCATCAGCGGCAGGGCGGCGTGGGTGCAGTACAGCACGCCGAACACGTTGGCGTGGATCATCCGGCGCCACTCCTCGGTGGGGGCGTCGGCGATCGGGCCGAGCAGCATCACGCCGGCGTTGTTGACGAGCACATCCAGGCGGCCGAGCTCTGTGTGGGCGTGGCGTACGAACTCGCCGGCCTGCTCCTCCTCCCCCACGTCGGTGGCGATCGCCACGGCGCGGCCGCCGCCGGCGACGATCCGTTCGGCCAGCTCCTGGATGCGATCGACACGGCGGGCGGCGAGCGCCACGGCCGCACCCGCCCGAGCGCAGGCCAGGGCGGTCGCCTCGCCGATGCCCGACGAGGCGCCGGTGACGGCGACGACCTGGCCAGAGAGGTCGGCGGAGCTCATCGGTCGAGAGTGTAGGACCTCCACTCGCCGCCCGTCCCGTACACGACGGGCACGATCGGGGTGGGCGTCGATTGTCCGCCCGCCCGCCCCGACGGGCTGCGCCCGCGCGAGGGTCGGCCTCGCCGGCCCGGCCTCAGACCAGAGGGACGATAGAACAGGGCGAATCCGGGTAGACAGGACGAGACTTGGGCCGGTCTGACGGGTTTTAGGTGCTCCCGCGACGTGCACGCGCGCGAGCGGGACGGGCACGGACGTCCAAAACATGGCCCGAAAGATGGGCCCTGAGGGAAGAAAAGCCGACAGAAAAGAGTGTGGTAGGCAAAACCGACGGCAGGGAGTGGCGTACATCGCGTCGAACGACACCCCGAGCGGCAGTCCGGAAAGAATAATTGACAACGCAACTATCGCGGCGTATAATTCCGACTGCAAGCATCGGATTAGAAGGCCTCACATGGCAAACATCATTCGCAAAACCCCCAAAACTCCAGCAAAACCGGCTGACAGCGCTGCGCTGGACAGCTTCATCCCCGAGTCCGTCGACCAGCTGCTGGCGCACTCGCGGCGCTACCCCCTGCTCACGCCGGCTCAGGAGATCGAACTGGCGCAGAAGATCGAGCGCGGCGACCTGCAGGCCAAGGAACTGCTGGTCAACTCGAACCTGCGCCTGGTCGCGTCCAATGCGCGGCGCTACCAGAACCAGGGACTGCCCCTCGCCGACCTCGTGCAGGAGGGGATGCTCGGGCTGATCAGGGCCAGCGAGAAGTTCGACTGGCGCAAGGGCTTCCGCTTCTCGACCTACGCGACGCTGTGGATCAGGCAGGCGATCCAGCGCGGCTTGGAGAACTCCGGTCGCACGATCAGGCTGCCCGTGCACGTCGCCCAGCGCTCGCGCAAGGTCGGGCGGGTCGAGCGCGAGCTGTCGGTCAGGCTCGGGCGCGAGCCCACGATCGAGGAGCTGGCCGCGGAGACGGGCCTGGAGATCGAGCAGGTCGAGGAGGTGCGCCACCAGCGCGCCGCGCTCGTGAGCCTCGACCAGCAGGTCGGCGAGGACGGCGACACCGCCCTCGGAGATCTGCTGCCCGCCGAACAGGAGGCGCCCGAGGAAACCGCCTGGGACAACGAGCGCGAGCGGATCGTGCACGAGGCGATCGCCCAGCTGCCCGACACCGAGCGCACCGTGCTGACGCTGCGCTTCGGCACCGGGCGCGAGGAGCCCCAGACGCTGACCGCGATCGGCAAGCGGCTCGGGTTCTCCGCCGAGCGGGCCTCCCAGTTGGAGCAGCGTGCGCTCAAGAAGCTCGCGGAGTCGCCGGAGATGGTCGCGCTGCGCGAGGCCGCCTGACGTCCGCTTACGGCCTACGCGGACTCTCTGCGTCCTCACCGATCGGAGATCGACGGGATCTCCGATCGGGGGCACACAGCCCGAAGGGCTGGGTCACGCGTACGTAGTACGCCACAAGCGCTCTCCGCGTCCTTCGGATCCGCTCGACCCTCGAACGTCAGGAAGGTTTGCAGTAAGGGCCCTCGCCGGGCAGCGTGCGTCTGGCGGGGGCCCTAGACTGCTGGCTGAAGTTCCGACTGGACGGATGGGAGCAGGCGCGATGGCAGACGAGTCGAAGTCCATGTGGGAGCGCACGGTCGAGCTTACGATCTCCGTCGGCGAACGCATTCTGGCGCCGATCGAGCGGTTCATCGGCCGGCGCTCGCTGGTGGGCGACGCGACGTTCTTCGCGCTCGAGCGCTTCGCCTGGGTGGAGCACACCGAGCGCAACTGGACCGTGATCCGCGATGAGCTGCTGCGCGTGCTCGAGGACCGCGAGGCGCTGCCCAACTTCCAGGACATCTCCAAGGACCAGATCGAGATCACCGACGACGATCGCTGGAAGACGTACTTCCTGTACGGCTTCGGCTTCGAGGCAAAGCTCGGGACCGAGACGTGCCCGCGCACGGCGGCGCTGATGCGCGAAATCCCGGGGATGACGACCGCGATGTTCTCGATCCTCTCGCCGCGCAAGCACATCCTCGACCACCGCGGCCCCTACAAGGGCGTGCTGCGCTACCACCTCGGCCTGATCGTGCCCAAAGACGCCGAGTCCTGCCGGATCAGAGTCGGCGAGGACTTCCGCCACTGGGAGGAGGGCCAGAGCATGATCTTCGACGACACGTTCAACCACGAGGTCTGGAACGACACCGACGAGACGCGCGTGGTGCTGTTCGTGGACGTGCTGCGCCCCCTCCCCTCCCCCTGGGCGCAGGTCAACCGCGCGATCGTCAAGGCGATCGGCTACTCGCCGTTCGTGCTCGACGCCAGGCGCAACCAGGAGGCGTGGGAACGGCGCTACCGGGAGCGCAAGCGCGAGCAGCAGGCCGCGACGACGACGACCTGACGCGGGCTGTCTGGGGCGAGACCGGGCTTACCGATTGGAGATCGACGGGATCTCCGATCGGCCAGCGAGCCGGCGAGGCGTGTCCGTCGCGGATCGCGTCAGCGAAATGCAGCGATTGCCCTACCGGGCAGGGTACGTCGAGGGATGCCTCGCCGCGCGAACGTCGCGTGTGGCTTTCGCCCGGAAACCGCCATCGAGCGATCGCGTGCTCCGCACGGCGTCGGCGATCCCGCCGATCGCGACGACAGAATGGTTCCCCCCACAGATCAGATCCTCGAGAGGGAGACGAAGTCACCATGGCCAGCACCCAGCAATCGATGCAGGCGAGCAGGGATCCCCTGCGCCACTATGAGCACTACCAGGACAGCACGGATGGGACGTCTCCCTACGCCGGGGGGAGCAGCTTCATGGAGCGCGTGTCAGAGGCCGTCGCGAGCGGCATGGGCACCGTCGGCTTCCTGCTCATCAGCTCCGGGATCATCGTCGCATGGGTGCTGGCCAACCACGTCGTGCACTTTCTGAGCAACTCGTGGACAGGTCTGCTCAACGGAACGGGCTTCGATCCGGCTCCCTTCATCCTGCTCAACCTCGTCTTCTCGGCGGTGGCGTTCTATACGGGCGCGCTCGTCATCATCGCCCAGAAGGCACAGACGAGGACCGACAAGGCCAACGAGGAAGCCGCGGCGAAGCACAGAGACGAGCTCGCACAGCTGCAGACCGATTTGCTCAAGAAGAACACCGACCTCACCGAGCAGATCCACACGCTGAGCGAGCGGATGAGCACCCTCACCCAGGAGGTCCACGAGGCTACGTGCAAGCGCGGCGCGTCTCCCGCTTGACGGCTGAGGGAGTTCCCTCGATCACACGACGCGGTGACTGCCGGAGACCGGGCTCGAGTCGCACACGGGAGTCGTCGCTACGCTCCCGTTCCATATCGCACGACTGACGCCTGACCTAACCAGCGGCGCCGGGCGGCCTACGGCCGGTGGTAGACCGCGTAGGTGACCGCGGCTTCGCCCATCAGCAGCTTGCCGGCGCCGTACTCGCGCTCGGCGACGGCCGGCTGGAAACCGGGCGAGAGCGGGATCTGCTTGCGCAGCGCATACAGCACGAGCTCGATCGTGCCGGTCCTGCCGTGCGGCGGGCAGATGCCGCCGTAGCCGCTCTTGCCCTGGGTGTCCGAGCCGACGATCCCGCCCGCGGGCGTCTTCCCGGCAGCCACGCCCCTGCTGGTGGGGCTGATGTCGCCGACGATCCAGCGGATGCCGCCGGCGGAGCCGGTGGAGCTGGTATCGATTACGAACAGCACCAGCGCGGCGGCCTTGGCGGGGACGTTGCGCCATTCCAGCGCCGGGCTGACGCCGGCGCCGTCGCACGTGTACTGCTTTGGAATTGCCCCATTGCGTGCGAACGCCGGGCTGGAGATCGCCATCTTGCCGGGGGCAGGGGCGGGAAGCTCGCCGCGGGAGCTGGAGGCGCCCGCGGCGGAGGAGTCCGTGCCGGAGCTCGACGCGGAGCCCGAGCCGCTGGAGGAGGAGCCGGCGGCGGTCAGCTTTTCAGGCGCGCCCTTGTACTCTGAGCAGTCTTCCATCACGTAGCCCGGCTTGCAGGTCGTATAGCCCCGCCAATGCCGCTGAAACGCCCGCTCGAAGCCCGCGAGCGCAGCCTTGCCCTGCGAGCCGCTCTTGCCGGCGCTGACCTGCGCCACGATGCGTGCCTGCAGCAGTTCGAGGCGCACGCGCGCGAGCAGATCGCCTTCGGTCTCACCCGACTTCGCGAGGAACTTCGCGAACGCGCCCGCCTTGGCGAAACTCTGCTGCTTGATCCGCCCGAACCGCTGCTTGACTTCGGCTTCGGACACCGCGACCTTCCGCGCTGCCGCCTCGCCGAGCACCCACTCGGAGGTGATCAGAAACGCGAGCGCCTCATGGCTCGGATTGGCGCCTGAGCCGAGCGCCTTCTCGACCGCGAGCCAGTGCTCGTAGCTCGCCCTGGGGATCGGCGTGGTCGATACGAGCGCGACGGCATCGACGCTCGAGGCGGAGCCCTGGGTGGAGGCCGCGGGGGAGCTGGGCACCGTCGAGGTGGTGGCGGTCGACGAGCCGCCGCCACAGCCCGTAACCAGCACGCCGGCCAGCGCGGCCAGGATGGCCACGAGCGCGCCTCTCTGCGAAACCCTTTCCTTCAGAACCCCTCCATGCATCAGGACGTGAGCTTAGTCTGCGGTCCTTAAGCGCGTCGAAAGCCCGGGTGCCGGCGTCGAAGGGGCCGCTAGTCATGGTCGGTGTGCACGGACACCTCGATCACGTCCGGGTGGGCGTCCCTGATCTCGCGCCCCAGCCGATCCGCCAATGCGCGCGCATCGGCGAGCGTGCGCTCGGGTCCCAGGCACACCGTCAGCACCGCGCGCGGACCGTGGCTCAGGTGACGCGAGCCGAGCGCGACGTCGGGCTCGACGTGGACGATCACGTCGCTGCCGGGCAGATCGCGCGCGATCGCCTCCTCGATCGCGCTGGCCACGGCGTGGCCATGAGCGAGATCCGCGTCGGGCTCCACCCCGACGACCACGTCCACGAAGTGGCGCCCGCCGGACTCGCGCATGCGCAGACGGCTCAGCGTAACCGACTCCTCGATGCCGGCGATCGCCGCGCGCGCGGTCCGCTCGGCCGGGCCCGAGGCGGTGTCCATCAGCACGCGGATGTTGCCCCGCATCAGCCTCCCCGCCGAGTAGAGCACGAGCCCCGCGACGAGCAGCGCCGCGATCGAATCGGCCTGGGGATGACCCGCGCGTACGAGCACGAGCCCGATCAGCACCGCGACCGAGCCGACGAGGTCGAGCGTGAAGTGCAGCGCATTCGCGCCCAGCGCCGCGCTTGCGTGCTCGTGTGCAGCGCGGTGCAGCGTGCGCGAGCGGCCCGCGTCGATCAGAATCACGGCGCCCACGACCGCCAGCACGTACCAGCGCGCGTCCGCCGTCGGGCCGTGCCCCGCGAGGCGGCGGATCGCCTCGTACGCGATCGCCGCGCTCGCGGCGATCAGGATCGCCGACTCCCCCAGCGCCGACAGGTGCTCGGCCTTGCCGTGGCCGTAGGGATGCTCGCGATCGGCCGGCCGTCCCGCCACGCGCACGGCGAAGAACGTCAGCAGCGCCGCCACCAGGTCCGTCGCCGAGTGAATCGCCTCGGCGATCAATCCCAAGCTGTGCGCGAGCAAGCCCACGACGAGCTTGATCGCCACCAGCGCCGCGGCGGCGGCGACCGACATCAGCGCGGTGCGCTGCTGGGCCGGCAACGGGCGTCGAGTCATCGTGCGAGATTAGTGACGACCGTGTGACGCCGCCCGCCCGCTCCGCTCAGCAGGACCCGTGTTGAAAGCGCTCACATCAGCGCACGCGATCGGCGACGGACCCGGCCGGTGGACTCGCCGGCCGATCGGAGATCCCGTCGATCTCCGATCGGTTGCGCGGGCTCGCTCCAAATGAGCTCAGATGCCGGACACGTCCAGCCCCGTCCCCTGCAGCAGGGTGTTGGCCTGGGAGTTCAGCGTCGTGAACTCGCCCGTCAGGATCAGCAGCCCGAGCGCGATCATGATCGCTCCGCCCACGCCGATCACGATCGGGAAGTGGCGCTTGACCACCGTCAGCGCATTCGTCGCGCGCTCGAACGCGAGCGCTATCAGCAGGAACGGGATCGCCAGGCCCGCCGAGTAGAACGCGAGCAGCAGCGCCGCATGTGCGGCCGAGCCGGAGACCGCCGCCTGCGTGAGGATCGCGCCGAGCGTGATGCTCGTGCACGGCGTCCACGCGATCGCGAACGCCGCCCCGGCGATCAGCGGACCGCCCCGGCCGGCAAGCCGCTGCAGCGACTCGGAGTGCCACTCGAAGTTGAGCCGATCGACGAACGGCGTCATGAGGAACACGACCCCCATCGCCACGATCACCGCGCCGCCGAGGAGTTCGAGCGTCTGTTTGTGGTCGTTCAGCGTCGAGCCGATCGCCGTCGCGCCGAGGCCCAGCAGGATGAATATCGAGGAGAAGCTCGCGATGAACAGCAGGCTCGGCACGAGCACCCGCCGCGCCCCCGCGTGCTGCATGTCCGCGGGCGCCACCCCCACGACCGTCGACAGATACCCCGGCACGAGCGGCAGCACGCACGGGGACAGGAACGACACGAGCCCCGCCGCCAGCGCGATCGGGATGCCAACCCCACCGGCTGCGTCGGTCGCGATGGCGATCATGTCCGCACCGTCGCGCGCAGCTCCTCCACCGCGCGCTCCAGCCTCGCCACCCGCTCCTCCAAGTCGCTCTGCGGCGCGCTCGGCGCCCACGCGACCGCGGGTCCACCGTTGGGCTCGCGCGCGGACGTACTCGGCGACGCTGGCGAGGAGGCGGACATCATCGTGACCGCCTCCGCCGTCGAGGGCTCGGCGAAATCGGCGCTGAGCAGGTGCTCGTAGCGCTCCTCCTTCTGCCCCGGCCGGCGCTGCAGCCGTATCGCCAGTCCCCGCGCGATCAGCCGCTCGAGCGTCTCGTGCACGGCGTCGAGGTCGGCGAACGCGTGCATGCGCTCGGCGCGCTGCTTGAGCTCGCCCGGCGTCTGCGGCCCGCGCAGCAGCAGCACGCACAGCGCCGCGTGCTCATCGCTCGATAGCGGCAGCGCCTCGGCCAGCAGATGGCGGTACTTCGGCGCGCGACTGCCCCGCCCGCTGGCGAGGCGCGCGAACCCGCGGCGCTCCAACCGGTGCAGCGCGTCGCGCAGGGTCGTCTCGTCGTAGTCGACGACCGGATCGCGGTTGCTCGACTGGTTGCACGCCAGCCGCAGGCCGTTGAGCGTGAGCGGATAGATGTCGGGCGTCGTCAGCTGCTTTTCCAGCATGCACCCGAGCACGCGCGTCTCCGAGGCGGACAGGTTCATCGTGTGTTAACCCTACGACCCCAGCCCGGTGTTTCAAAGCCGCGCGCCGCCGCGGGCCGCCGCCGGGTCGGCTGGGAGAGCGATCCCGCGCCACCGATCGGAGATCGACGGGATCTCCGATCGGGCCGGCAAGTTCCGGCACGTTCTGAAGGCACGTTCTAAAGTCAGCCCATGAGAAAGTCGCCCGCGTGAGCAGCCGGCCGTTCGCCCAGGGACACGGCGGCGACGGCGACGGACGGCGCTCCCGGCAGCCTGAGCTCCGCCCCGAGGACAGCCCCGCGACGCCCGACCGATCGGAGATCGGCCAGCTACGGCGGATCGGCGCGCTGTTCAGGCCCTACCGCGCACGGCTCGGCGGCCTTTTGACGCTCATCTTCCTGTCCGCCGGCCTGGGCGTGATCAGCCCGTTCCTGCTGCGCGAAGTGCTCGACACGGCGATCCCTCAGCACAACACGACGCTGCTGAGCCTGCTCGTCGGCGGCATGATCGCGCTGTCAATCCTCGGCGGCGTGATCGGCGTCGCGCAGACGTGGATCTCCAACCTCGTCGGCCAGCGCGTCATGCACGACCTGCGCGCCGCCGTCTATGCGCACCTGCAGCGCATGTCGCTGGCGTTCTTCACGCGCACCCGCACGGGCGAGGTGCAGTCGCGGATCGCCAACGACATCGGCGGCATCGACAGCGTCGTCACCTCCACCGCCACCTCGATCGTGCAGAACGTGACGACGGTCGTCGCCGTCGTCGTGGCGATGGTCCTGCTCGACTGGCGCCTGGCCGCGTTCTCGCTCGTGCTGCTGCCGTTCTTCGTGTGGCTGACCCGACGCGTCGGCAACGAGCGCCGGCGCATCCAGTCCGTCCGCCAGTCGCGCCTGGCGGACATGTCCACGCTCGTGGAGGAGTCGCTGTCGGTGTCGGGCATCCTGCTCGGCAAGACGATGGGCCGCTCGCCCGAGCTCGTGCGCCGCTTCGGCGATGAGTCCGGCGAGCTCGCCGACCTCGAGGTGCGCGCGCGCATGGCCGGGCGCTGGCGCATGGCCTCGGTGCAGATGAGCTTCGCGATCATGCCCGCCGCCGTCTACTGGTTCGCGGGCGAGTCGATCGCCTCTGGAAGCCAGGCGATCACGATCGGCACGCTCGTCGCGTTCACGACATTGCAGACGCGGCTGCTGTTCCCGATCCAGTCGCTGCTCTCGGTCGGCCTGGAAGTGCAGACCTCGCTCGCCCTCTTCAGCCGCATCTTCGAGTACCTCGACCTGCCGATCGACATCGTCGAACGCCCCGACGCCCGCCCGCTGAGCGGCGTGCGCGGCGACGTGCGGCTCCAGGACGTGTGGTTTCGCTACGCCCCCGACGCGCCCTGGACGCTCGCGCGGATCGGCGCCGAGATCCCGGCCGGCACCCGCACCGCGCTCGTCGGCGAGACCGGCTCGGGCAAGACCACGCTCGCCTACCTCGTCGCGCGGCTGTACGAGCCCCAGCGCGGCTGCGTGTCCATCGACGGGCGCGACATCCGCGACATGACGCTGGCCTCATTGGCGGCCACGGTCGGACTCGTCTCCCAGGAGACCTACCTGTTCCACGCCTCCATCCGCGAGAACCTGCGCTTCGCCTGCCCCGATGCCGGCGACGAGCAGATCGAGGACGCCGCGCGCGCGGCGCAGATCCACGAGCTGATCGCCTCGCTGCCCGACGGCTACGACACCCCCGTGGGCGAGCGCGGCTACCGCTTCTCCGGCGGCGAGAAGCAGCGCATGGCGATCGCCCGCACCGTGCTGCGCAACCCGCCCGTGCTGATCCTCGACGAGGCGACCTCCGCGCTTGACACAGAGACCGAGCGCGCCGTCCAGCGGGCGCTCGACGAGCTCGCGCGCGGGCGCACGACGATCGCGATCGCCCACCGCCTCTCGACTATCCGCGACGCCGACCAGATCCTCGTGCTCGACTCCGGCCGGATCGTCGAACGCGGCACGCATGAGGAGCTGCTCGAGCGCGACGGCCGCTATGCGGCGCTGCTGAGTGGGGCCGAGGTCGGCGACGGCCGGATCGCTGACTCGGGCGCGGCGCTCGCGTGAGAACGTGCGGTCAGGCGATCGCGTCGATGTTCAGCCGCACGTAGTCGACGACCACGGGCTCGCCCAGCTCGGCCATGACCTCGTCCATGAACGGCTCGCGCAGCGGCTCGGGCAGGTGTTGCACGTGCGGGCCGAGCACGATCGTGGACAGGAACTCGCGCGGGTGCTCGGGCTCTGTGGGCGCCGGCGCAAGCCAGCACTCGGCGCTCGCGAACCCGGCCGCCAGCAGTTGCGATCGCGTATCGGCGGCGCTCGCGTAATTCCACGGCGGCGCGAACGCGCGGAAGCGCTCGGCGTAGGGCTCGCGCTCCATGACCGCGCGCGCCCACGCGCGCAGCCTCGTGATGTTGCCCTCGCCCCCGCACTGGGCGACCAGCCGCCCGCCGGGGCGCAGCACGCCGTGCAGGGAGCGAAACAGCGCCGCGTGATCGGCGACCCAGTGAAACGTGGCGGTCGACAGGATCGCATCGACGGGCTCCTCCAGCGCGCGCTCCAGCTCCAGCAGATCGACTCGGCGGACGTCCGCCTCGGGGCCGAGCCGCTCGCGCGCGGCGGCGACCATCGACTCCGATGCGTCCACCCCGATGACCTGCCCGCGTGGCAGTCGCCCGACCAGCGCTTCGGTGATCCGCCCCGAGCCGCAGCCCGCGTCGAGCACCGTCTCATCGCCCGTCAGCGGCAGCCGGTCGAGTACAGCCTGGCCCAGCGCCTGCATCGGACCGGAGATACGGTCATACGTCCGGCCGTCCCACTCGCGCACCTCTGGCATAGGTCCGTACGTTTATCACGGACGCAGAGGGCAGGGCAGCTCGCGAGCGAGCAGTCCCAGGGCGCGTCGCAGGCCGGGCGCGTCACCCGCCGGCGGTGAGCTCCAGCAGCGCTCTCGAGACCCGTCCCCCCTGCCACGCCAGCGGCGACTGGCCGGGCTCCTCGACGAGCAGCTTCGCGCCCGCGATCGCCTCCGCGTACCGTTCGCCCACGGCCAGCGGATGCCCGGGATCGGCCTCGTCGCGGGAGGCGATCACGACCGTGGGCGCAGCGATCGCCGCCAGCTCCTGCATGCGCTCGAACGGGCGCGAGCGCGGCACGGTCTCCAGCGCGTCGGCGACCGCCTCCGGATGATCATGGGCGGACAGCCGCTGGCGGACGACCTTCTCCACCGTCCCCCGCCACGCTGCGGGCACGGGCGTGAAGTCATACGCCGCCAGAAATCCCTCGACCCCACCCAGGCGCAGCCCCCGCGCGAGCGCATCCCACGCGGCGAGCTCGTCCGGGTCGGCCATATGCGTGTCCGGGTCATACGCGGGCGTGATCAGCCCCAGCGCCGCCACGCGCTCGGGGTGCTCGAGCGCGAAGCGCACGACCGTCTGCGCCCCCATCGAGGCGCCGGCCAGCGTCGCCCGTTCGACAGCCAATGAGTCCATGACCGCCAACAGGTCCCCCGCCAGGCGGTCGTACTCATAGGCGCCCGCATCGGAGGCCGGCGTTGAACGGCCATGGCCGCGTGCGTCGTAGGCGATGACACGACGGCTCGAGCGCTCCAGCAGGCGCGAGCCCATCACCACATACCTGCGTGTGGCCGTCAATCCGTGCAGCAGCACGATCGGCGACCCCTCTCCGGCCTGCTCGCCGGACAGCTCGACCCCGTCGTCGGTGAGGACGCTCAGCTGCTCCGACGCCACCGCATGAGCTTCGTGACGTAGGTCTCGTCGGCCGTCCAATCAGGGAGATCGAGTCGCCGCTTCAGGCGCCTCGCTCCGTGCTGGACGCCATGCGCCACGCCGACGATCAGGGCGAGCGTCCGGCTAGACATGCACCGCGGCGTGCGCGCGCACGAGCTCGGCTGAGCGCTCGGGCAGCTCCCAGAAGAACATGTGCCCGATCCCCTCCATGATCTCCAGGCGCGAGTTCGGTATCAGTCCGGCGATCATGCGGCCGTTCTGGACCGGAAGCATCTGATCGAGCGTGCCGTGCAAGACGAGCGTCGGCATCACGACGGCCGGCAGTCGTGCCGACGTATTGTGGCTCGTGATCGCCCGCATCTGCTCCATGATCACCTCGATCGGCACAGCGCGACGACGCCCGATCTCCAGGAAGCGGGCGTACGCGTCGTCGTTCGCGGTGAACTCGGGCGAGACGTTGACCTCCCAGGTGGTGCGAATCGCCCGTTCACGGTCGCCTGACATCATGCCTTCCGCGAGCCTGCGCATCACATCTTCGGATGTGAGCGCGCTGCCCTCACCGCCACAGTAGGTGCAGCCGAGCGCGAGCGTACGGATGCGCTCGGGGTGGGCCAGCGCGAGCTCCTGCGCGACCATCCCACCCATCGAGATGCCCAGCACGTGCGCGGAGTCGACCTCCAGGGCCGCCAGCAGTCCGGCGGCGTCCTGCGCGAGCTGGGCGATCGTGACCGGCCCCTGCAGGCGGCTGCCGGCGCCAACACCGCGATGGTCATAGACGATCGTCTCGAAGTCCCGGCGCAGATCGTCCAGGAACGCGGCGTTCCAGTGGTCGAACGTGCCGCTCATCCCCATGATCATCAGCAGCGGCGGCCCCGAGCCCGCACGCTCATAGCTCAACTGGATCTCCCCCACGCGCGCGAGCGGCATAATCGATTGATCCTATACCCGCAGGGACAGCTGGTCCAGCGCTTCGCGTGAGTCCTCGCCGCCCGCGGAGTCTGCGACGGCGTCTGAGCTGGGCGTCGCGGGCGCGTCGGAGGTCAATCCGGCGACGCGCACGCCCAGCAGGCGCACCGGGCGGGCGGGCGCATACTCGGCGAGCAGGCGCAGCGCGACCGCCGTGACCCGCTCGACGTCGTTGGTGGGCGCCTCGACCGTATGCGCGCGGGTGGCGGTGCTGAAGTCGTCGAGGCGGATCTTGATCCCGATCGTGCGCCCGCTGCGCCCGTGCGCGACGAGGCTCGCGCACAGCTCCCCGGCCATCTTCGCAAGCCACTCGCGCAGCTGCACCGGGTCGCAGACGTCGTGGTCGAACGTCCGCTCGCGCGACTCCGAGACGACCTTGCGCGCGGCGCCGACGACGCCGTCGTGTTCGAACCGCGCGCGGCGGCCCAGCTCGACACCCAGATTCGCCCCGAACCGCTGCACGAGCATCCGCTCGGGCGCCGCGCCGACGGCGCCGAGCGTCGTCAGCCCCAGCTGCGCCAGGCGCGCCGTCGTCTTCGGCCCGATCCCCGGCACGAGCCCCGGCGAGGACTGCGCGAAGCGCGCGCACGCCTGCGCACGCGTGAGCACGACGAACCCAGCCGGCTTCTCCGCGTCGGAGGCGACCTTCGCGACGAGCTTGTTCGGGCCGATTCCCACCGAGCACGTCAACTCCGTGCGAGCGCCGATCTCCGCGACCAGCCGGCGCATCGCCGCGCGCGGCGAGAACAGCCCGCCCAGGTCGAGATACGCCTCGTCGAGACCGACGACCTCCACGCGCTCGACGTGCGCGCGCACGATCGCCATCACCTCGCGCGAGGCCTCGCGGTAGGTCGTGAAGTCCGGCGCCAGCACCACCGCCTGCGGGCACAGCCGCCGCGCCCGCGCGGCGGGCATCGCCGAGCCGACTCCGTACTTGCGCGCCTCGTAGCTCGCGGTCGTCACGACCGCGCGCGGCCCGCTCCCCGCCACGATCACGGGCATGCCGCGCAGCTCCGGACGACGTCTGAGCTCGATCGAGACGTAGAACGCATCGGCGTCCAGGTGGGCGACCTTCAACTCGCTGGGCTCGACAGGCACCGTCTGTCGAATCTAGCGCTGCGCGCGGCGGGCTCGGGAGGTCGCGCTTACGGGCCTCGCCGCCGGTGTCGCCCGCGCCCGACGCGTATGGTTCGCGGGCACATACCACCGACGAAGGGCCCCAAACCACATGGACGCCGTAAACCACCAGATCAGACTCGCCGCCCGCCCCGTCGGGCTGCCCAAGCCGAGCGATTGGGCCCACACCGAGGAGCCTGTCCCCGAGCCGGGCGAGGGCGAGGTGCTCGTCAAGATCCTGTACCTGTCGCTGGATCCGGCGATGCGCGGCTGGATGAATGAGGGCCGGTCCTACATCGCGCCGGTGGGTATAGGCGACGTGATGCGCTCGCTGACCGCCGGCCGGGTGGTCGCCTCCAACCATCCCGGGCTCGCCGTCGGCGACCACGTCACGGGCCTGCTCGGCGTGCAGGAGTACGCCGTGGTCAGCGGCGACGCGGTCGGCAAGGTCGACACGGGGCTCGCTCCGCTGCCGACATACCTCGGCACGCTCGGCATGCCCGGCATGACCGCCTATTTCGGCCTGCTCGACATCGGCCGTCCCGTCGAGGGCGAGACCGTTGTGGTCTCCGGCGCGGCGGGCGCCGTCGGGGGGGTCGTCGGACAGATCGCCAAGCTGCAGGGCGCGCGCGCCGTCGGGATCGCCGGCGGGGTCGAGAAGTGCCGCTATGTGGTCGAGGAACTCGGCTTTGACGCCGCGATCGACTACAAGTCCCAGGATGTCGCCGCGGGCCTGCGCGAGCACTGCCCCAAGGGGATCGACGTGTACTTCGACAACGTCGGCGGCGAGATCCTCGACGCCGCGCTCACGCGGCTGGCGCGCCATGCCCGCGTGGTCATCTGCGGCGCGATCTCGCAGTACAACGCCAGCGGGGGGATGCGGGGACCGTCCAACTACATGTCGCTGCTCGTCAACCACGCGAGCATGACCGGCTTCGTGGTCTCCGACTATGGCGAGCGCTACGTCGAGGGCGCCCGCGAGATGGCCGGCTGGCTCGCCGCCGGCAAGCTCGTCTCCCGCGAGGACATCGCCCAGGGCGGCCTGGAGCGCTTCCCCGAGACGCTCCTGCGCCTGTACGAAGGCGCGAACATCGGCAAGCTCGTGCTGCAGGTGGCCGAGGGCGAGTGACGCGCAGCGGCGCTGGAGCGATGTGTCAGCGGCGAGCGCCGGTCCTGGCACGCTCGCCACCAGTGTCGCGATCGCCGGCTCAGAATTGCGCCGAAAGGTCTCGGCCGGCGAACGCAAGCATGCTTTCGAGATGCGCTTCGAGCGTTTCGAAGCTGTGTTCGCCCGGATAGATCGCGCTGTGGGCGTCGGCGCCGGCGGCGCGCAGGGCGGCGGCGAAGGGGGCGTTCTCGGCGGAGGCGGCGATGTGATCCGAGGCGGCCCCGTACACGAACGCGCGCAGGCCCAGGCGCGAGATCGTCCGACGGTCGGCGCGCAGCCGACCGGCGAGGCCGTCGAAGAAGCCGAGCCAGCTCTCCACGGTCGCGAACGTCTGCGGGTGGGTGAGGGCCAGGTGCATCGCGCCGTAGCCGCCCATCGAGTAGCCGGCGATCGCGCGGCCGGCGCGGTCTGGGATCGTGGGCAGCATGCGGTCGACGAGCCGTTGCACTTCGAGCACGTAGGATTCGTAGCTCCGCTCGCCGTGGTTACGCCAGTTGTTCGTGCCCGGCCCGCCCTGGATCATGACCGCGATCGCCGGCGGGATCGCGTGCCGGGCGATCAGCCGGTCGAGCGTGCTCTGGACGCCGATCTGCACGAACGAGCCGTCGGACTCGCCGTTGCCGTGCAGCAGGTAGATGACCGGGTAGCGCGTGGTCGTGCGCGCGTAGCCGGGCGGGAGATAGACGAGGAAGGAGCCTTCGCCGCGCAGCGCCTGGGAGGCGTAGCTGCTGGAGTCGATCGAGCTGCCGGCCGCGTCGCGGCTGACGAGCGCCACCGTCGGCAGCGGCTGCGGGGAGGCCGCGATCGAGCGCGCGAGCGAGAGCGCCGTCGCGGACCGGCTCGCCGCGACGCGGACGCCCATGAGCCGTTCGAAGTCGGCGCGGCCGTCCAGCGCCAGCCCCACGCACACGGCCGCCAGCGCCGCGAGCAGCAGGCTCGTGCCATAACGCCACTGCAGGGCGCGCTGCGAACGTCGCGCCCCGGCCACGCTCGCGTCGCCCGTTGCCTGCGTGCGGCGCGGGAACGCGGGGACCCACGCGGGCGGCAGCAGCTCCGCGACGGCCGCTTCGCTCCCGCGACTGCCGGGCCAGGCCCAGTCGCCGGTCCCGTCGAGCCATACGTGTGCGCGCGCAGGTCTCACTGCGTGCATTGAACGGCCGGTGGACGTCGATGCCAAGTTCTGCACGAACGCTCCCAGCAGGCGGGAGCGGTCGCGAGGGTCCTCGCGACGGCGCGCTCAGTCGCCTGCGCGCGTTCGCCGATCAGGCTCAGCGCGTGCTCCACACCTGCCCCGTGTCGCCGAACCCGAGCGCCCGCTTGGTCGCTTCGGTGAGGTCGAATTCGCGCCCCGCCACGTATGGCCCGCGGTCGATCACGCGCACGCGCACCGTGCGCTCGCCGTAGCGCAGCGTGAGGAGAGCGCCGCACGGAAGCGTCTTGTTGGCGACGCCCATCGTCGCGCTCGTCAGCTGACCCCCGCACGCCAGCCCGCCGCCGCCGCCATACCAGGATGCCTGCGCGAGGCGATAGACGTTCAGGCGCCCGAGCGCACGACGCGCGGCGCGGTCCGTAGCGTCTCCGGCAAACCGCAGCCGCACCCGCTCGCTGCCGGCGGCATGCGGCGCGTAGCGCACGCGAAAGCGCCCTGCGCGTCCCGTGCGGGTGCTCGCGAGCGTGCTCCAGCCGCGTGCGCCGAGCGCCTGCAACGAGACCACCCGGCCGGCGAGACCGGGATGCAGAGCGCCGGCGATCGTGCTCGTGTGGTTCGCCAGCACGTTCAGATCGGGGCGGCGCACGGTGAGCGATACGTGCGCAGCCGGCGGGGCGCCCAGCCCGGCGAATCCGACGAGGCCGGGCGCGGACCCGCCGGTCGTGCCTGCGATAACGGCGGCTGCGAGCGGCATCGGCGTTGCGGGCGCAGCGGGCTGCGCTGACGTCGCGGGGACGTACATCGAGGGGGAACCTCCTGGGTGTCCGCCTACGGGGTTAGCTGTCGGGCTCACGCGCGGCGACGCCCGCACGAGCGGTCGTCGGCCGGGCGTTACAGCCGCAGCAGCGGCCGATTCGCCCCATCCAGACCGGCCTCGTCCGCGAGGCGATCCGGCAGTGGGTCCCCCGCTCGCATCCATCCACGGACACGACTCGGCAGGGTCGAACGTGGTTGAGGCTAACCGCTCGTGAGGGCGGTTCTATGTGTGGTGCATCACACCCGATCCGAGGCGAGTGTGCATTTGACCATGCCGTTCGGTCGTCATGCGAGTGGTGGTATGGGTGGGTGAGCCAGAGCCGGTCCTTGCATCGGCCTGCAGTCGGCGCCGCTCACCGCAGCGGTTGGCGTTGCGGGAGCGTTCTTCGGTGGCGGGCATATCGCCCGCGTTGACGCGGACGCTCCGAGCGGCGACAATCAACCTCGATGGCCAACCCCGACCGCCTGTCCGCCCTCGATACAGCGTTCCTGCACCTGGAGGACGATTCGACGGCGCACATGCACGTCGCCTCGGTGATGGTGTTCGAGGGGCTCGCGCCGACGCACCGGGAGCTGATCGATCACGTGCTCAGCCGCCTGCACCTGGTGCCGCGCTATCGCCAGCGGCTGGCGTATGTGCCGCTTGACCAGGGGCGGCCGCTGTGGACGGACGATCCGCATTTCAACCCGCGCTATCACATCCGCCACACCGCGCTGCCACGCCCCGCCGACGAGACGGCGCTCAAGCGACTCGCCGGTCGGCTGTTCTCCCAGCGCCTGGACCGCTCCAAGCCGCTGTGGGAGATCTGGCTCGTGCAGCGCATGGCGGGCAAACGGTTCGCGTTGATCGCCAAGACCCACCATGCGCTCGTGGATGGCATCTCGGGCGTGGACATCACGACCGTCCTGTTCGACACCTCCCCCGAGCCCACCGGAACCTCGCGCCCGCCGGCGCCGTGGACGGCCAAGCCGCTGCCGGGACCGGCAAAGCTGCTGGGCGAGGCATTGCTCGAGCGCGCGACGGTCCCCGCGGAGATGGGCCGCGGCACGCGCGCGCTGCTGCGCGCGCCGCGCCGGGCCGTCGCGCAGGTGAAGGACAACCTGCTCGGCGTCGGCGCGACCACCCTGGCGGGCATCAGCGCGCCGGCGCCGCCGAGCCCCTTCAACGTCGATATCGGTCCGCACCGCCGCTACACCTGGGTGGACGCCGAGCTTCCGGTGTTCAAGGC
Organism: Solirubrobacteraceae bacterium; assembly: GCA_035567335.1. Taxonomy (GTDB): domain Bacteria; phylum Actinomycetota; class Thermoleophilia; order Solirubrobacterales; family Solirubrobacteraceae; genus Palsa-744. The sequence goes on along the minus strand of DATMPZ010000010.1, from coordinate 34,742 downwards.
GATCAAGGACTCGCTGGGCGGCACGCTCAACGACGTCGTGCTCGCCTCCGTCAGCCTCGCCCTCGGGCGCTACCTGCGCGGGCAGGGCCTGGACACGGAGGGGCTCGTGCTGAAGGCGATGGTCCCCGTCTCGGTGCGCGTCGACTCCCAGCGCGGCGCGCTCGGCAACCAGGTCGCCGCGATGTGGGCGCCGCTGCCCGTCGGCGTCGAGAGTCCCGCCGACTGCCTGGCGCAGATCCGCGAGGCGATGGAGCATCTCAAGGAGTCCGGCCAGGCCGTGGGCGCGCAGGTGCTCACCAGCCTCGCGGGCTTTGCTCCGCCCACGATTCTCAGCCAGGCGGCGCGCCTGCAGGCGCGCCAGCGCTACTTCAACCTCGTCGTCACGAACGTCCCCGGCCCGCAGTTCCCGCTGTATCTGCTCGGCCGGCGCCTGCGCGGGCTGTATCCGGTCGTGCCCCTTGCGCGCCGCCAGGCGCTCGGGATCGCGGTCATGAGCTATGACGGCCGGCTCGGGTTCGGGCTGCTCGCCGACTATGACGCCGTGCCCGAGCTCGAGTCGATCGCGCGCGATCTCGACCGGGCGATCGCCTCGCTGGCGCGCGCCGCCGGCGTGCGAGCGCCGGGCAGGCGCTCGGCCGCCAAAACCGCCGGCAGGCGCAAGGCCGCCTCGCGGAGCTGACGGCAGGCCGTTCACGATGAGGCTGGCGCTCTGCCAGATCAACGCCACGGTCGGCGACATCGCCGGCAACGCCCAGCGCATCAGCGACGGCCTGCGTGCGGCGCACGCGGCCGGGGCGGAGCTCGTCCTATTCCCCGAGCTCGCCCTCACCGGCTACCCGCCCGAGGACCTGCTCCTGCGCGAGCACTTCCTCGCCGACGCCCGCGCCGTGCTGGAGGAGCTGGCCCGCGAGGTCACGGGCACGACCGCAATCGTCGGCTTTCCCGAGCTCGCGGACGGCCTCCTCTACAACGCCGCCGCGGTGCTAGCCGACGGCGACGTCCAGTCCGTCTATCGCAAGCTTCACCTCCCCAACTACGGCGTCTTCGACGAGCGACGCTACTTTACGCCCGGCGCGGGCGGCGTCACGATCGTGATGGGCGAGCATCGCGTCGGCCTGAGCGTGTGTGAGGACCTGTGGCAGCCAGGCCCGCCCGCGACCGAGGAGGCTCGCGCCGGGGCGCAGCTGATCGTGAACATCTCCGCCTCCCCCTATCACGCCGGCAAGGGCGCCGAACGGGAGCGCCTATTCGCATCCCGTGCACTCGAGTGCAACGCCCACATCGCTTTCTGCGCGCTCGTCGGCGGTCAGGACGAGCTCGTATTCGACGGTCACTCCTTCGTCTTGGACCCGACCGGCGCCACGATCGCCCGCGCCGATCAGTTCGTCGAGGAGCTGCTCGTCTGCGACCTCGACCTTCCGCCCGTCGAGGATCCGCCGTCGAGCCCATCCGAGCAACCGGAGATCGCGGCGGAGTCGCCCGCTCCCATCACGCTCGCAGCGAGGCGCCCGGCGCCCGGCGCGGGGCGCCCCCCGCGACCACCGCTCGCGCCCGTCGAGGCCGAGGTGTACGCGGCGCTCGAGCTCGGCCTGCGCGACTACGTGCAGAAGAACGGCTTCGCCCGCGTGGTGCTCGGGCTGTCGGGCGGCATCGACTCCGCGCTCGTGGCCTGCCTCGCCGCCGACGCCCTCGGCTCAGAGCGCGTGAACGTCGCGATCATGCCCTCCCCCTACTCCTCCAGCGCCACCCAGTCCGACGCCCACGCGCTGGCCGGCGCATTGGGAGCGCGCGTGCACGAGCTTCAGATCGAGGCCGTCATGGACGCCTACGCCCACGCCCTGCACGCCGACTTCGCCGGGCTGCCCCCGGATCTGACCGAGGAGAATCTGCAGGCGCGCATCCGCGGCAACCTGCTGATGGCGCTCTCCAACAAGTTCGGCTGGCTGGTGCTGACGACCGGCAACAAGTCGGAGATGTCCGTCGGCTACACCACCCTCTACGGTGACCTCGCCGGCGGCTTCGCGGTCATCAAGGATGTCCCCAAGACGCTCGTCTACCGGTTGTGTGAGTGGCGCAACTCGCCCGCGGGCGCCGCCGCCGGCGACGGCGCCCCGTCGCGCGCGCCCTCGCCGATCCCCGCCTCGGTCCTCACGCGCCCCCCCACCGCGGAGCTGCGACACGACCAGCGCGACGAGGACTCGCTGCCGCCGTATGAGCTGCTCGACCGCATCCTGCACGGCTACATCGAGCTCGACCACGGCCGCGAGCGGCTGATCGCCGACGGCCTGCCCGCGGAGGAGGTCGACCGCACGATCCGCCTCGTCGACCTCGCCGAGTACAAGCGCCGTCAGGCGCCGCCCGGGATCAAGGTCACCACGCGCGCGTTCGGCCGGGACAGGCGCATGCCCATCACGAATAGATACAGGGGTTGAGCATGCGCCGTCCACGCGTCCGAGCCATCACGGCGCTCGCCGCCGGACTCTGCGTGCTCTGCCTCGACGCGTGCGGGGACACGCTCCAGGATCAGCCGATCCCGCACAACGAGCTCGAGGGCTTGGTGCTCGCGCCCTACCCGGTGTACTGGCTCGGCGCCAGGTTCCACGGCCTGCAGATAACCGAAGCCTCGCACGATCCGAGCGGGGCGTTCACGGTCCAGTACGGCGACTGCCTGGAAGGCGGTCAGTCCACGTGCGTGCCGCCGCTGAAGGTCATCACCTCGCCCGACAACGGCTTCGTTCCCGGCGAAGGCTCCACCGCCTCGCGCACGGCGGTCTCCCTGCGCGGCGTCCGCGGCTATCTCGCCGCGCAGGGCGATGCGATCTCGATCCCCACGGACGGGGTGATCCTCGACGTCTACGCCCACACCCCGACGCTCGCCCGCGCCGCCGCGCGGGCGGCCGTGCCGATCAACTCTCCAGGGACGCCCGGCGGCCCGCTGGCGAGGGCTCTGCCCGACACCGGGTATGGCGAGCATCCGCTGCCATCCCAGACGCCGAACCCGCTGCGCGCGGTGCGCTAGTGTCCCGTCTCGCGCGCTGCTCCGGCGAAGCCGGCGGGCGCGATTGCTCCGTCGGGCAGCGGACGCACGGCGATCGTCATGCGGGTCACCGCGCACGTGCGGCCCTCGTCGTCGCTGAACGTCACGTCCCACACCCACGTCGTGCGCCCCCGGTGCAGCCGCACCGCGCGCGCGTGCACGGTGCCGGAGGTGATCGGCCGCAGAAAGCTCGTGCTGTTGGACATGCCAGTCGACATGTTCCCATCTGCGATCACCGCCGCCGCGGTCGCCAGTGAGGTCATCGACTCCGCGAGCGACGCATACAGCCCGCCGTGCACCAGCCCCAGTGGCTGCTTGACCTCATCGCGTACCGCGACCCGCGCACGCACGTCGGTGTCCGAGAACTCCACGAACTCCAGGCCATAATGGCGATCGAACCCGGTCACCATCTCATTCAGCTGCTCGGCGCTGGGCAGGGCTGGCGTGGCCATCGCGGCGCCACGATAGCCTACCTCCCGATGCCCCGCCTGGACGATCTGCCCCCGGACCTGCGCGCGACGCTGTCGCTGCTCGTGGACCGCGGCAAGACCTATGACCAGGTCGCCACACTGCTCGGCATTCCCGAGTCCGCCGTCCGCGACCGCGCGCACGCCGCGCTCGACGCGCTCGCGGGCGTTCCCGGCGAACCCTCCGCCCCGCCCGCTCGTGGCGTTCCGGGCGCCTCGCCCCCGCCCGGCTCGGCGCCCGGCGGCGGAAACACCGCTCGGAGGGCTGGGTCGGTCGTGTCCGTCGCCGCCGCGGGCCTGCCGGCGTCCAGGCGCGCGGGCGCGCTGCTGCTCGCCGGCATCGTCGTCGTCGTGGTCGTCGTCGTCCTGCTGCTGACGAACGGCGGTGACCGATCGGAGATCGGCCAGCACACGAGCACCGGCACGAGCGCGTCCGCTACCACGAGCACCCCCGGGAACACCACGTCGAGCGCCGCATCAGGCACGAAATCGAGCTCCTCGGCCGGCTCCAAAGCCAGGGTCACCAGCCAGCTGACGCTCACCCCGCCCGAATCCTCGAGCAAATCGATCGGTATCGCCGAGATCCTCGCCGAAGGATCCCAGCACGCCATCTACGTGGCCGCCGAACACCTCCCCCCGACACACGGGTTCTTCTACGTCCTCTGGCTCTACAACTCGCCCTCCAGCGCCGAGGCGATCGGCAAGACGACGGTCAGCTCGACCGCCCGCCTGCAAGCCGGCGCGCTGCTGCCGGCCAACGCGGGTGAATATCATCAGCTGCTGCTCACTCGCGAGACCGCCGAACGGCCCGCCCAACCCGGCCCGACGGTCCTCTCGGGGGCGTTCAGCCTGCATAAATAGTTTTCAGCGCTCCCGCAACGCCGGCTGCAATGGAAAGCGGCGCCGACTGCAACTCGACGGGGCACCCGGCCATGGCTTACCCACCCAACTCAACCGCCTCACGGCAACAGCTTGCCGGGATTCATGATCCCGGCCGGGTCGAGCTCGGCCTTCAACGCCCCGATCGCCGCGACGCCCTCGGCGCCGATCTCGCGGGCGAGCCACGGCGCGTGGTCGCGCCCGACCGCGTGATGGTGGGTGATCGTGCCGCCGCCTGAGACGATCGCCTCGCTCGCCGCGCGCTTGACCGTGCGCCACTGCTCGATCTCCGCGCCCTCGCGCTGGCGGGCGATGAACGTGTAGTACAGCGACGCGCCCGTCTCATACAGGTGCGAGACGTGACACATCACGATGCCGGGCGTCCCCTGGTCTGCCAGCGCGCGCTCGATCGCGCCCGCCACCACATCGTGCAGCCGCTCCATGTTCGACCACCGCGTGGCCGTCTCGAGCGTCTCGACCATCACGCCGTGATTCAGCAACTCGTCGCGCAGATACGGCGCCTGGAACCTGCCCGCCAGCCACGCCCGCCCGGGCGAGCCCCCGAGCGCCACGCCGCCGTCGCGGCGCGCCAGCCGCAGCGCCCGCCCACGCCTGGTCTTGACCTCCTCCGCGTCGCCCTCGAATCCGAGGATCGCTATGCACCGTCCCGTCTGCTGGCCGATCTTCGATCGGTCTCCGCGTCCGCGCGCGGTCAGATAGGCGCGACCCACCCGTCCCTTCACACCGCCGCCGCCGGCGAGCGCCATCGACATGCGCGTCTCCGCCGCATCGGACAGCCGCGCGACCTCGGGCAGCGCGTGCTCCTGGGCCATCGCCCTCAGCGCCTGCACGCCCGCGGGGAAGCTCTCGAACATGAACCCCTCATATGTCCGCCGCGCCGGCGCGCGGCGCACCCGCAGCGAGACCGTGGTGATCACGCCCAGTGTCCCCTCCGAGCCGACGATCAGCTCGCGCAGCCCGGGCCCGGCCGCGCTCGCGGGCATCGCTTCCAACACGATGTCCCCCGCCGGCGCCGCCAGGCGCAGGCCTAGCGCCATTTTCGCGATGCTCCCGTACCCGCTCGACGCCTGCCCCGCCGAGCGCGTCGCCACGCATCCGCCGAGCGTCACGTACTCGAACGACTGCGGCCAGTGCCCCAGCGTCAGGCCCTCCGCCGCGAGCGCCCGCTCCAGCGCCGGTCCGCGCATGCCGGCGCCGACCGTGACGATCCGCGACTCGCGGTCCAGCTGCGCGATCTGCGCGATCCGGCGCATGTCCAGCGCGATCACCGCGTCGTGCTCGCCGCGCAGCGGCTCGACGCCGCCCACCACGCTTGTGCCCCCGCCGAACGGCACGACCGCCAGACCCCGGCTTGCGCACAGCTCGAGCACCGCCCGCAGCTGCTCGTGGCTGTCCGGCAGCACGACCGCGTCCGGCGCCCCCACGGGCGTTCCCGCGCGCATGCGCACGAGATCCACATATCCCTTGCCGGCGGCATGCGCTACTCGTTCGGGATGATCGTCCCTGACCGCGCCGGCGCCCACGATCGCTTGAAGCGCCGCCCTCGCGTCCACGTCAAGGCGCGTCTGAGGCAGCCTCACCGCGTCGAGCGCCACCGGTGGTCGCAGCGTCTCGGGGACCCCGACCCTCTCGCGCAGCAGCTCCAGGGTGTGCGCGTTCAGCGCCGGACCATGTCCCGGATCGCCCCACCCCCACCAGCGCATCCGCGGGGGCTCGGTCATTGGACATCCTCCGTAAGCGCCATCACCTGTCACGAGCCACCGATCCGCTCCAGCCCGTCGAGCGCCTCGTCGATCGTCTTGGTCGCGGCGCGGCGCACCATGAAGGCGCCGAAGCGCGCGAAGAAACCGTGCAGCGCCTGACGCAGCTCGATCGTCACCTCCGTCGCCGCCCGCGCGCCGGACTCGCCGGCTGGGTCCGTAAGGCGCACCTCGGTCTCGGCTGATCTCAGCAGCCGCGCGAACGGGCTGCCCTCCAGGCGCTGCTCCCAGCACAACCGTCGCTCGCGCTCGTCGCACACCGCCAGCGTGAAGTCCGCGCGCACGTATTTGCCGGCGCTCGTGATCAGCACCTCGGTGAACTCGGTGTCGGTCACATCCTCGACGCGATTCACCCGCGGCCACCACCGCGGCAGGTGATGAGGGTCGCGGATCGTCGCCCACAGCTCGTCCGCCGGAGCGGCGATCGTGCGGGTGCGACGAGCGGTCGGCATGGTCTGGACGCTCCGCGTGCAGCCGCGTCAGGACGCGTAGGAGATCAGAGCGTGGGCGTCGTGCGGCTGCAGGCGCGCGCGCCCGTGCAGGAACTCGAGCTCGATCAAGAAGCCGCAGCCGGCGACCTCGCCGCCGAGGCTCTGCACAAGCTCGCACAGCGCCCGCGCGGTGCCGCCCGTGGCGAGCAGATCGTCGTGCACGAGCACCCTGCGCCCCGCGCCGAGCGCGTCGGTGTGCAGCTCGAGCTCCCCCGAGCCGTACTCGAGCAGGTACTCGGCGCTGACCGTCTCGTACGGCAGCTTGCCCGGCTTGCGCGCGAGCACGAACCCGGCTCCGAGCTCCAGCGCGAGCGCCGGCCCGAGCAGAAAGCCGCGCGCCTCCGCGGCGATCACGCAATCGACGTTCAGCGGCCGCGCATACTCGGCGAGGCCGCGCACGGCGGCTTGCAGCGCGCGCGGATCGGCCAGCAGCGGCGTGATGTCCTTGAAGGCGATCCCCTCCTTTGGGAAGTCCGGGATCTCGCGCACGAACTCCCGCAGATCGGCCATCAGCGAACTATCTTGCGCAGGTCGCGTACGAGTAGGAGGTGCTTCAGGTGCGTGGCGACGGCCGCCAGGTTCTCCAGCGCCTCGACGGCCTCCTTGCGCCGCTGCGGGTTGCGCGAGCGCAGCGCCGGGGCGAGGATCTGCTGCAGCAGCGTCGCCTCGCGGTCGGCCGAGGAGCGGAACACGCGCAGGTTGCGCCCCCCCACGCCGTAGCGCGCGAGCTCGGCCACCGCGCCGATGATCTCGCGCTCGGTCTCGTCGAAGTAGCGCACGCCCCCGCGCAGCTCGCCTTTGACGACGCCGTACTCCTCCAGCTCCCCCACCAGCTTGCCGTCGGCGCTGGTCTCCTCCAGCACGTCCTCAAGCGTATACAGCGCCCCGGTCGCCTCGCGCACGCTCACGCTCGTGCGCCACGGGCGCATGAAGCCCTCCCGCCCGCCGCGCTTGCCCGTTGCGGGCGCGGCGGTTGCGGCGCCGTCCCCCGCGCGCCCGGTCGCGAGCTCCTGGCGGATCACCCGCAGCGGCAGGAACTCGTCGCGCTGCATCCGCAGGATCGTGCGCAGGCGCGCGACGTCCCCCTGGGTGTACAGCCGGTAGCCGCCGGGCGTGCGGCGCGGCGTGAGCAGCTTCTGATCCTCCAGATAGCGGATCTTGGAGATCGAGATGTCCGGGAACTCCTGCGCCAGCGCCTTGCACACGGCGCCGATCGTGATCGATTTCTGCCGCGGCGTTCCGGGCGCGCCCTCGGTCTGCTCCAGCTCGGCGTTCAGCCGCTCGACGTCCGTCTGGGGTGGCTGTGTCTGGGTGGCCATCAGAACACAAGCCTCAGCGCGCGTGGAAGGTGAGCTTGTACTTGCCGATCTGCACCTCGTCGCCCTCCTGCAGGCGCTGGGACTCGATCCGCTCGCGGTTGACGTAGGTTCCGTTCAACGAGCCGCAGTCGTCGAGATGCCAGTGACCGGAGCGCTCGATCAGCAGCGCGTGATCGCGCGAGACGGTCACGTCGTCGAGGAACACGTCGGAGTCCGGGCGGCGGCCGATGCTCATGCGCTCGCCCGCGAGGAGAAAGCTCTCGCCGACGCGCCCTCCGCCCGTGCGGATCACGAGCGCCGGACCGTGAGCGCTCCCCTGCACCAGCTCGACCGGCACCAGCTCGCCCGTCTCGTCGATCCGGTAGGTGGCGGTGACGGGCTCGCCGGCTCCCTCCGCGCGCGGCAGCAGCGCGCCGCAGCGCTGGCAGTAGTTGGCGCCCTCGACGTTGACGAACCCGCACTCCGTGCAGTGCAGAGCCATTGTGTGTGACGCTCCCTTCTCCCCGACCCCGGACCGCTCTACTCGGCGTCGGTCGGAACCGTCGCCTGGCGGCCGGCGAGGATGTCGGTCAGCTGCTGGACGTCATCGCCGGTGATGACGGGCGTCGCGCCGCCGTCGTGCTTTTTGCGCAGCCTGTTTACCAGCTCGGCGCGGAGGATGTCGATCTTGCCGTGCAGCAGGCGCCGCCTGTAGGAGATCTCCGTCTCTTCGTCGGTCAGCTCTTTGATGAGGTTCTTCAGCTCGGTGTCGTCCAGCGAGCCGAGGTCTGGGAACGTGTCCATGCGTTGATCTCCTATTCGGCTTTCCCGAGTCAGGCCTGCTTCGGTGCGCAGGCGACATCCATGCTTGCCCTCGGACTGTACCGTAAAGCTGAGCTTGAGGTTAGGACTGGGAGCGCAGCTGCACGAAGCCCGAGCGGGCGTACAGCGCGGTCGCGGTCAGCGCGAGCGCCAGCCCGATGTACAGCAGCGCCTCGCCGAGCGTTTGCAGGCCGGCCATCGCGAAGAAGAACGAGCCCATCAGCGGACCCACACCGATCCGTCCCGGCCAGTTGATGCGCAGCTCCACGCCGTGCGTCTGTCCGTAGCGCCCGAGCGCGAGCATCGTCAGCTCCCGCGCGACGAGCACCGCCAGCGCCCACCGCGGCAGCAGCTGAAAGTGCCAGCACACGACCACGCCGGAGATCACCATCAGGCGGTCGGTGATCGGGTCCATCAGCGCGCCCAGCCGGCTGTACTGGCGGGTGAGCCGCGCGGCGATGCCGTCGGCGTAGTCGCCCCAGCCAACGATCGCGAACAGCGCCGCCGGCGCCGCGCCCGTGCCGTCTGTGCTGGACAGCGCGACGATCAGGAACACCGGGATCAGCGCGAGCCTGACGAAGCCGATCGCGTTCGGGATCGTCCACGGGCGCAGCGGCTGGCCGGCCAGCGTCTGCGGTGGCGGGGGACCGGAGCGGTCCAGGCCCACCAGCCGGCGCAGGGTCAGCGCGGGACCGGTCCGAGGTTCGTGCGCCGACGGGGTGCCACCGGGGCTCGGTGAAGCGCCTGCCCGGCCATCCGGTGGTCGCTCTAGGGGAGGCCCTGCCACAGCTCGTCCACCGCCCGCACCAGACCCCCCGGCTCGCCCTCCAGCGGTATCCCCGCAGCCGCGATGCGGCCACGGCGGACCTGGACCTCGATCTCGCCGGACTCCAAGGTTCGCCGTCCGACCGTCAGCCGCAGCGGGCAGCCGAGCAGCTCGGCCTCGGCGAACTTCTCGCCGGGGCCCAGATCGCGGTCGTCGTACAGCGTGTCGATGCCGCCGCCGCTCAGCGTCTCATAGACCTGCTCGGCGGCGTCGCGCTCGGGTGTGCCGGGCCTGCCGAGCCCCACCAGGTGCACCGCGAATGGCGCGAGCGCGCGTGGCCAGGAGATGCCGTGCTCGTCGGCGTACTGCTCGACCGCGGCCGCGACGATCCGCGCCGGGCCGATACCGTAGGAGGCCATCCACACCGGCTGCTCCTGCCCCTGCTCGTCCAGGTAGGAGGCGCCGAGCGGGATCGAGTAGCGCGTGCCGAGCTTGAAGATGTTGCCGACCTCGATCGCCGGCTCGATCCTCAGCGGCCGGCCGTTCCTGATGTAGCGGTCCTCCCCCATCTTCTCCACTTCCGGGCTGGCATTCGCGACCTCCACGTTGGCGGCGTAGCCATCCTCGCCGAGCATGACCTCATCCTCGCCCGCCGGGCACGGCGCCATGTACTCGTGGGCGCCGAGGCCGCCCATCATGCCCACGTCGCCCTCCACCCGATACCAGCGCAACCCCGTGCGCTTCATCATGCGGTCATATGCGCCGACGTGCAGCGCGTAGCGTTCCTCCATGCCCGCCTGGTCGCGGTCGAAGCTGTAGGAGTCCTTCATCACGAACTCGCGCGTGCGCAGCACGCCCGCCCGCGGGCGCGGCTCGTCGCGCTCCTTGACCTGGAAGTGGTAGACGATCTGCGGCAGATCGCGGTAGGAGCGGATCGTCTGCGCGGCATGGAACGTGACGGCCTCCTCGTGGGTCATCGCGAGCACGAGCTCCGAGCCCTTGCGATCGCTCAACTTGAACAGCTCGTCGATCTCCAGCCGGCCGGTCTTGCGCCAGGGCTCGGCCGGCTGCAGCACCGGCATCAGCAGCTCCTGCCCGCCGATCGCGTCCATCTCCTCGCGCACGATGCCCACGACGTTCTGGTGCACGCGCCAGCCCGCCGGCAGCCACGTCCACATGCCCGCTCCCATCTGGCGGATCAACCCCGCCCTGACCATCAGCTTGTGCGAGATCGCCTCCGCGTCGGCGGGCGCCTGCTTCTCAGTCGGCAGCATGTACTCGGACAGGCGGGGCATCGGATCGCAGAGCCTAAGGGTTCCTTTGATAGAACAGCTTGCACCACGATCATCGACCGAAGACCCGACCCAAGGAGCCCCCATGGCCTACACCGTTCCGCCGCTCCCCTACGCCTACGACGCGCTCGAGCCGCACATCGACAAGGCGACGATGGAATTCCATCACGACAAGCACCATCAGGCCTACGTCGACAAGGCGAACGCCGCGCTCGCAGGAACCGAGTGGGCCGACAAGCCCGTTGAGGAGGTGCTGCAGAACCTCGACAGCCTCGGCGACAAGAAGGGCCCCGTCAAAAACAACGGCGGCGGTCACTGCAACCACTCGCTGTTCTGGGAGAGCATGTCCCCCGCCGGCGGCGGCGAGCCCTCGGGCGACCTCGCCGCGGCGATCGCGTCGGCCTTCGGCTCGTTCTCGGACTTCCAGGCCAAGCTCAAGGAAACCGGCGTCAACCAGTTCGGCTCGGGCTGGTCGTGGCTCGTGCACGACGGCTCTGGCCTGACGATCGTCGGCACGGCCAACCAGGACTCGCCGATCTCCGACGGCAAGACTCCGTTGCTCGGCGTCGACGTGTGGGAGCACGCCTACTACCTCAAGTATCAGAACAGACGCCCCGACTATATCGACGCGTGGTGGAACGTCGTCAACTGGGAGAAGATCGCCGAGCGCTTCGCCGCGGCGGGCTAAGTACGAGTAAAGCGACGGCCGGCGACCGGAGAGACGACCTCGTCCAGCTCCGTCGCCGGCTCGAGCATCGACGCGAGCACCTCCGCGGCGCTCGTGTCGTTCTCCGCCGCCGCCGCTTCCAGCGCGGCGATGCGCTCGGGCGTCATCGCCGTTGAGTCCTCGTTCTCCGCCAGCCAGCGGCGCGCCTCCGCGGCCGCCGTCTCGTCGCGCTGGACCGTCTTGCCTGCCGCGTAGTAGCGGTCGATCTCCTTGAACAGCTCGTCCACGAGCTGCTCCGTCGGCACCTTCTTCAGCGGCTCGCCCTTGGAGTAGATCATGCCCATGTCTTTGGCGCCGGTGATGCCGAAGTCCGCGTGGCGCGCCTCGCCGATGCCGTTGACCGCGCAGCCCAGCACGGAGACCTCGATCGGGTCCTCGTAGGCTTCCAGGCGCCGCTCCACTTCGACGACGACGCGATCCATGTCGAACTGCAGGCGCCCACACGTCGGGCACGCGATCAGGTCCGGGCCGCGCTCGCGCAGCTTCAGCGCCTTGAGGATCTCCCAGGCGACCTTCACCTCCTCCTCGGCGTGGAACGTCGAGAGCGAGATGCGGATCGTGTCGCCGATGCCGTCCGCCAAGAGCGTGCCCAGGCCGACCGCCGACTTCAGCGAGCCCGACCACTTCGTGCCCGCCTCGGTCACGCCGAGGTGCAGCGGGTAGGGGATCCGCTCGGACAGCATCCGGTTGGAGGCGATCGTGTTCGGCACCGACGTCGACTTCATCGAGACCTTGAAGTTCTCGAACTGCAGGCGCTCCATCAGCTGCACCGTCTCGATCGCGGCGGTCACGAGCGCCTCGACCGGGTTGTCGTACTCGAGCTGGCGCAGGTGCTTGGGCAGCGAGCCCGAGTTGACGCCCACGCGCAGCGGCGTGCCGCGCGCGCGCGCGAGCGCGATCACCTCGGCGACCTTCTCCGGTCCGCCGATGTTGCCCGGGTTCAGCCTGACGCAGTGCGCGCCCGCCTCGATCGCCTTCAGCGCGAGCGTGTGGTTGAAGTGGATGTCGGCGATCACCGGGATCGGCGAGTCCGCCACGATCGTCTTCAGCGCCTCGGCGTCCTGCTCGCGCGGGACCGCCACGCGCACGATGTCCGCGCCCGCCTCGGCGACCGTGCGGATCTGATCCATCGTCGCCGCCAGGTTCGCGGTCTCGGTCTTGGTCATCGTCTGCACCGCCACCGGTGCGCCGCCGCCGATCGGGACCGTGCCGACCTGAATCTGACGTTCGGAGGCCATAGGCTGATTCTACGATGTCAGACGTCTACGCCACCGCGCTCGGTCCGCTCGCACGCCTGGCCTCGCCGTTCGCCGCCCGTGCGCGCATGCGCCGGCACGAGCGGTTCTTCGCGCTGACGCAGCTGCCCAAGGGCGCTCGCGTGCTGGATGTCGGCTGCGGACGCCTTGGCCTGCGCGCGCTGGAGCCCGCGTTGGACATCACGGGCGTCGACCTGGTCGCGCGCCCCGACTACCCCGGGCCGTTCGTGCGCGCGGACGCCGCCGCCGGCCTGCCGTTCGCGGAGGGAGAGTTCGACCTCGTGTACTGCTCCAGCGTGATCGAGCACGTGCGGCGAACGCGCCGCGCCGCGTTCGCCGCGGAGATCCGGCGGGTGGGGCGCGGCTGGTTCGTGCAGACGCCCGCCTACTCGTTTCCGCTGGAGCCCCATTCGCTGCTGCCGTTCGCGCACTGGCTGCCGGTGGCGCTGCGCCGTCCCTACTGGCGGCTGGGGGCCGCAGGGGAGTGGGAGGGGATCGAGCTGCTGCGCCGCGCGCAGCTGGAGGCGCTGTTCGGCCCGGCGCTGGGAGAGCGCGCCGGCGGCCTCGTCAAGAGCTGGGTGTGCGTGCGCCCGCCGAGCTGATGGGCTGCGCGGGACGCCTGGCGGCAAACGGGTACTCGCAAGGGCCGTCCGGGCTGGCCGACGGATGCCTACCCGCCGAGACGGGTGATGTCGTTGCTGAGGCCGTTGATGAACAGGAACGCGAACAGCAGGATGCCGACGGTGCTGTAGCGCCACATCGCGGCGACCGAGATCCGCCGCCCGCGCACCTTTTCGGCCAGCGCCCACGCGACATGGCCACCGTCGAGCGGCAGGAACGGGAACAGGTTGACGACCGCCAGGATCAGCGAGATCAGGCCGAGGATGATGAGCCCGAAGCCCGCTCCCGCGGCGACAGCTTCGTGGTCGACTTCGGCGATGCCGACGATCGTATGGACTTCGTGGCGCGCCTTGGAGCTCGTGAACGCGCGCCCGATCCCCGTTATCAGGTTGCCCGTCCCGCTCCACAGCTCGTGCGCCGCGACGCCGGCGGCGGCGAGTGTGCCGAACTGCTTGGGCGCCGCGCCGAAGTTGAAGCCGACGAGCATCCGCCGGGCTTCCCTGTTGTAGCGGGGATAGACCGACAGCCTGACCTCGCGCCCTGCACGCCTCACCGTCAGCAGCACAGGCATGGCGGCCCTGCATCCGGCCGTCTGGGCGCCCGGACAGCGATGGGTGGCGATCGCGCGCATGGCGGATGAGACCGTCGCCGGCTGTCCGTCCACGGCGAGGATCCGATCGCCGCGCTCGAGCACACCGCGAGCAGGCGAGCCTTTCTGAGTCGCCTGCACAGACGTTGTCGGGACGAGCGTCTGAATTGAGGGGTTGAGGTTGCCGAGCGTCAGATCGCCGTTGTAGCTGGAGCTCGCGAGAATCGCCCAGAACAGGACGAACGCGATCAGCAGGTTCATGCCGGGGCCGGCGAGGATCACGACGATGCGCTTCCACGGCGGCTGGTTGCAGTAGGCGCGAGCGGCCACCTCCGGGGCCATGTCCTCGAGTTCTTCGGGGTTCATGCCCGTGATCTTCACGTACCCCCCCGCGGGGATCGCGCCGATCATGTACTCGGTCTCGCCCCTGCGCACACCGACGAGCTTGGGCGGGAAGAACAGCGAGAACCGCTCCACGCGCATCCCTACGGCCTTGGCGGCGAGAAAGTGCCCCAGCTCGTGCAGCACGATCAGCGCCACGATGCCGAGGATCGTCAGAACCCAGCTCATGCGCTCAGTGTGGCAGGCGCGTCGACGGTTGCCCGCCGGTTGGGTGTGTTCGCCTACCCCAGGGCCCCGACCGCCTCGCCGGCGACCGCCCGCGCCGCCCGATCGGCCTCGTACAGCGACTCGAAAGCGCGGACCGGCTCGGCGGGCAGCTCGGAGAGAGTGCGCTCGATCGTCTCGGCGATCGCGGTGAACGACAGGCGACCTTCGAGGAACGCGTGGACGGCGATCTCGTTGGCGGCGTTCAACACACAGGGGGCGGTGCCGCCGGCGAGGGCGGCCTCGCGCGCGAGGCGCAGACAGGGGAACGCGTCGAGATCGGCCGACTCGAATGTGAGCGAGCCGATCGCCGCCAGGTCGAGCGGCGCGATCGATCGTGGATTGTCCGATCCCCGATCGGCCGGCAACTCGACGCTCTCGCCGGAGTGCAGCGCGTAGGAGATCGCGACGCGCATGTCGGGGGGACCGAGATGCGCGAGCATCGCTCCGTCGGCGAGCTGGATCAGCCCGTGCACGAGCGACTGGGGATGCACAAGCACGTCGATGCGGTCGTAGGGCATGCCGAACAGGTGGTGGGCCTCCATCAGCTCGAGGCCCTTGTTCATCATCGTGGCGGAGTCGATCGTGATCTTGCCGCCCATCGCCCAGGTGGGGTGGGCGAGCGCCTGCTCGACGGTCACTCCCTCCAGTTGCGCTCGGGTGCGCCCTCGAAACGGTCCGCCGCTGGCGGTGATCGTCAGGCGCTCGACCGCGCCGGGGGGCTGTCCGGCGAGCAGCTGGTGCAGGGCGGTGTGCTCGGAGTCGACCGGGACGATCCGCGCGCCGGTCGCTTCCGCGAGCGCGCTGACGAGCTCGCCGCCGACGACCAGCGACTCCTTGTTCGCCAGCGCCAGGTCGATTCCCTCGCCGAGCGTGGCGACGGTCGGCCCGAGTCCCGCCGAGCCGACGAGCGCGTTCAGGACGAGATCTGCGCCGGACTCGACCACCAGCCTGACCAATCCCTCCGCGCCGCCGAGCGCCTCTCCGTCCGCCCACGCCTCGGATGCGCGCGCCGCGGCGTGCTCGTCGGCGAGCGCGATCCGCCGCACGCCGTGGGCGCGGGCCTGCTCGACGAGCGCCTCCCATGAGCGCTCGGCGGAGAGGCCGACGAGCTCGAACTGCTCGGGCTCGCGGGCGCACACGTCGAGCGCCTGCGTGCCGATCGAGCCGGTCGAGCCGAGCACGAGCAGGCGCTTGGGCTGGGCGCCGGAGTCGAGACCGAGGGCCGATGACGCGAGCTCAGTGGACATAGGCGTACCAGATGTAATAGCCGACGACGGCCGCGAACAGGACGGCGTCGAGCCGGTCCAGGGCGCCGCCGTGCGCGCCGAAGACGCCGCCGGAGTCCTTGACGCCCGCCTCGCGCTTGAGGAAGGACTCGAACAGGTCGCCGATGGGCGCGACGAGCGCGACGCCGAGCCCCAGGACGAGCGCGTGAGAGCTCGGGAGCCAGTCCTGGTAGCGCCCGGCGAGCCAGACTCCGGCGATCGCGAAGGCCATGCCGGCGAGCAGTCCCTCGACGGTCTTGCTCGGGGAGATGGCCGGCGCGAGCGGTCGCCGTCCGAACATGCGACCCCCCAGGTAGGCGCCGGTGTCGCCCAGGAAGGTGCCGACGAGGATGTCGATCACGACCCCCTGGCCGTGCGGCAGTCCTCGCAGCAGCACCGCGTGGGCGAGCGCGAAGCCGATCCAGTAGATGCCCAGCAGGGTCACCGCCAGCCCGGCGACGCTCGGCCTGGGCTGCAGGAGCGTCAGCGCGAACAGCAGGGGCAGCGCCGCGACGGCGACCAGCAGAATCTGGAACTGGCCTCCGTAGAGGGCCGCCGCGAGCAGGCCGGCGAGCGCGAGAAAGCCCGCCAGGCGGGCGGGGTGCGCGCGCGCGTACATCCCGTAGAGCTCGTGCATGCACAGGCACCCGAGCGCGAGCAGGCCGAGCGTGAAGATCGAGCCGCCCTCGATCACCAGAAACAGCGCCAGCGCGATCGCGGGCAGCGCGACCAGCACGCGGGCGCCCAGATCCGAGCGCGCCGTCACCGCCCACCGAATCTGCGCCGGCGAGCGGAGAACTCGGCCAGCGACTCCTCGAGCGCCGCGCGCGTGAAGTCCGGCCACAGCTCGTCGCGGAAGATGAGCTCCGAGTAGGCGGACTGCCACAGCAGGTAGTTGGACAGTCGCCGCTCGCCGCTGGTGCGGATGATCAGGTCGGGGTCGTGCATCTCGGGCGCGTACAGCAGCTCGCGGAAGTCGTCTTCGCTGCCGCCCTGAAAGGCGCGGGCGGCGTCAAGGATCTCCGCGCGCCCGCCGTAGTTGAAGGCGACGAACAGCGTGATGCGCTCGTTGGCGTCGGTCAGCGCTTCGGCCCACGCCATGCGCCGCACGAGATCCTCGGAGATGCCGTCGCGGCGGCCGATGAAGCGCAGGCGCACGCCCTCTGCGTGCAGCTCCGGCGTCTCTGAGGCGATGCGCCGGGCGAACATCTCCATCAGCCCCGCCACCTCCTCGGCCGGGCGCGACCAGTTCTCGGTCGAGAACGAGTACACGGTCAGCTCGCGCACGCCGAGCTGCACGGCGTCGCGCAGGCGCGCCTTGACCGTGTCCGCGCCGGCGTCGTGGCCGTCGTTGACGGGCAGGCCGCGAGCGCGCGCCCAGCGGCCGTTGCCGTCGGTGATGATCGCGACGTACCTGGGCCCCGCGGTCGCCGGGGGGGCGTTCATCAGACTTCGAGGATCTCCTGTTCCTTGCCGCCGAGCACCCCGTCGAGCTCGCCGATGCGCGCGTCGGTGAGCTTCTGCAACTCGACCTCCGCACGGTGCTCGTCGTCGGATGAGGCTTCGCCGGCGGACTTCAGCTCGCGCAGGTGCTGCATCGTGTCGCGGCGAACGTTGCGGATCGCCACGCGCCCCTCCTCGGCGAGGTTACGTACGACCCGGACGAGCTCGTGCCGGCGCTCCTCGGTCAGCTCAGGCACCGCCAGGCGGACGAGGTTGCCGTCGTTGGAGGGGTTCAGGCCGACGTCGGACTCGTTGATCGCCTTCTCGATCATCTTGATCGAGGACTTGTCGTAGGGCTGGACCGTGATCAAACGCGCTTCGGGGGCGGAGATCGTCGCGAGCTGGTTCAGCGGGGTCATCGCGCCGTAGTAGTCGACCACGATGCGATCCAGCAGCGAGGGACTGGCGCGGCCGGTGCGCACCGTCGAGAACTCGTGCTGGGCGGACTCGACCGACTTGGCCATCCGCTCGCGCGCATCTTCGAGCAGCACGTCGATCATCTCAGCCGCCATCGCCGTTTCCCTCCTCTGCGGTCGGTGTCGATACGAGCGTGCCCACGCGCTCGCCGGAGATTATCCGCGCGATGCTCGTATCGTCGTCCATGTTGAAGACGTTCAGGGGCATGCCGTTCTCCATGCACAGCGCGAGCGCCGTGGAGTCCATCACGCGCAGTCGCCGCTCGATCGCCTCCATGTGGGTGATCTCGGGGATGAACGTCGCCTGCGGGTCGGTCGCGGGATCGGCAGTGTAGACGCCCTCCACCCCGTTCTTGGCCATCAGAATCGTCTCGGCGTGGATCTCGGCTGCTCGCAGCGCAGCCGCTGTGTCGGTCGTGAAGAACGGGTTGCCGGTGCCGGCGGCGAAGATCACGACGCGTCCCTTCTCCAGGTGGCGCATGGCGCGGCGGCGGATGTAGGGCTCGGCGACCTCCGCGACACCCAGGGCGGAGACGACGCGGGTGTCGGCGCCGATCTTCTCGAAGGCGTCCTGCAGCGGCAGCGCGTTGAGCACGGTCGCGAGCATGCCCATGTAGTCGGCGGTGGCCCGGTCCATGCCGGCGGCGGCGCCCTGCATGCCGCGGTAGATGTTGCCGGCGCCGACGACGATCGCGACCTCCACGCCGCGGTCGCGCACGGCTCCGACCTGCTGGGCGACGGCGGCGACCCGTCGCGGGTCGGTGCCGAACTCCAGGCTGCCCATGAGGGCCTCGCCGGAGAGCTTCAGCAGGATGCGTCGGAACGCGGGGTCGGGCACAGCGAGGAGCGTATCCGTATCGAGCCCGACACGGACTGCTTGGCGCGCTCGGTGGGGTCAGCGTCGTTTGTAGGTAAAGACAGCCAAGCCCGAGTATTCGGCGGTGTGCAGCACTTTTTTGAAGAAAGCGCTTGCGTTGAAGCCGGGCGTGGCCGAAACCGCGCGCGGCAGCGCGAGCAGCCCCACCGCATAATGCCGCAGACCATCGCTCTTGGCCGGGCAGATCGTGTAGCGGCTCTGCCCGAGACTGTTGCGTCCGACGATCGCCCCGCGCGGAAGCCTGCCCGTGGAGACGCCTTTGAGGGTGGGTCGCAGGCCCGTCACCGCCCAGTAGATCCGCTGCTTCCTGGCGGATTCGGCGTTGTTGCCGAGAACGAAGAGAGCAAGCTCGGCGGTGCCACGAGGGATCACCCCCCATTTCAGAGGCGGCGACGTGTCGGCTCCGTCGCAGGTGTAGCGCACCGGGATCTCGCTTTCCCCGCTGAACACCGGACTGGACACCCGGAGGATGACTTTCGGGTAGTGTTCGGCCTTGGAGGTCTGTGCGTTGCCGGACGTCTGCGTGCTGGTGGCGGCGGATGTGGTCTGGGCTGCGCTCGCGGGCGTGGAGGAGGATTTAGACGTCGCGCCCGAGCCGCCGCACCCGGCGAGCGTAAGCATCAGCATCAGCGCAGCGCTCACGGCTATTTTCAGCAGTCGTCCCATCGACGTTCCTTTCCTGAGTCGGGCTCCCGGGAGCTGGTTGCTTGTCAGGAGCGCACGCTACAGATCGACGGCTCGAATTCCCAGCGATTGCCGCGATTGTCTCTAGGGCTTCCGGAGCACGCGAGCGACCGTGGCCGCGGCCACGGCCCGGCGCCGCGTTCACGACTACTGGCCGACGGCGAAGCGCACGAAGCGCCGTATGACGACGTTCTCGCCGGTCGTGGCGGTGAGCTCGTCGCGCAACTGCTGGACGGTCTTGCCCACGAACTTGGGGTTGTGCAGCTCCTGCTCGAGCAGCACGATCGTCCGATACCAGGCGTCGAGCTTGCCGGTGACGATCCGCTCGCGCACGTCCTCGGGCCTGTCGGACGCCTCCTGCGCGTAGAGGCGGGCCTCGGCGTCGCGCTCTGCGTCGGGGACGTCCTCGCGACTGACGTAGCGGACGGTGGGGGTGGCGGCGATCTGCATGGCGACGTCGCGGGCAAAGGCGAGGAAGTCGTCGTTGGTGGCGACGAAGTCGGTGTTGCAGTCGACCTCGATCAGGACGCCGACGCGGGCGCCCGAGTGGATGTAGGCCTGGACGGCGCCCTCGGTGGCGGTGCGCGCGCCGAGGTCCTGGATCTTCTTGCCCTGCTTCAGGCGCAGGAGCTCGATCGCCCGCTCGAGGTCGCCGCCGGCGTCGGTGAGGGCGCGCTTGCAGTCCATCATCCCCGCGCCGGTGCGGTCGCGCAGGGCCTTGACGTCGCGCGCTGAGATCTCGATCGTGCTCACGACGCGCCGGCCTCCTCGGTCGCGGCGGCCTCGACGGTGGGCGCAGGCGTGGGGGTCTCTGCGGCCGGCGCCGCAGCCGCGGCGCCGGCCTCGCGCTCGGCGGCCTCGCGCTTGGCCTGCTCCTCGGCTGCCCGAGCGACGACGGCCTGCTCCTCGGCTTCGCGACGCGCGCGGGCCTCGCCCTCCAGACGGGCGCGCTCCTCGGCTTCCTGGCGGGCGCGTTCCTCCTCGGCGCGGAAGACGGAGTGCCCTTCGGCGACGACCTGGCCGATCGCCTGGGTGATGAGCGCGCAGGAGCGGATCGCGTCGTCGTTGCCGGGGATCACGAAGTCGATGCCGTCGGGGTCGCAATTGGTGTCGACCAGGCCGATGATGGGGATGCGCAGGCGCTGGGCCTCGCGCACCGCGATGACCTCGGTTTTGAGATCGATCACGAACATCGCGCTGGGCACGCGCTGCATGTTCTTGACGCCGCCGAGGTTCGCGCGCAGCTTCGCGAGGTCGGCCTGCGCGGACATGCGCTCGCGGGTGGGCAGCAGCGCGAGCTGGCCCTCGGCCTCGAAGCGTTCGAGGTCGTGCAGCCGACGGATGCGTTGGTTGATCGTCTGGAAGTTGGTCAATAGGCCGCCCAGCCAACGGTGGTTGACGTAGGGCATGCCGGCGGACTCGGCGACGTCGCGGATCGTGTCGCGCGCCTGCTTCTTGGTGCCGACGAACAGGACGGTGCCGCCGCGCTGGGCGAGCGTGCCCGCGAACTCCTGGGCGGCGTTCAGCAGCGCGGAGGTCTTGAGCAGATCGACGATGTAGATGCCGCCGCGCTCGCCATGGATGAAGCGGCGCATCTTGGGGTTCCAGCGACGCGTCTGGTGGCCGAAGTGAACGCCGGCCTCCAACAGCTCCGCTATGCCTACCTGAGCCTGAGCCACGGGTGGTGCTCCCTTGTATGTGGTTGTGGATGTGTTGCCGCGCGGTCGCCGCGGACCCGGAGATGGCTGGATGAGGCATGGTCGCCGTCCGGGCAGGGCCGCGATCGAGAGTCCGCGCGGGGGGAAGATTGAAATTGGTCTGTCAGGATAGCTGTTCAGCCTGCTCCAGTGCGGCCTGGAGGTCGGTGGGCAGCGGCGAGACGACGTCGATCGGCGCACCGGTGAGGGGGTGCGCGAAGGACAGGCGCGCGGCGTGCAGGAACTGGCGGGCGAGCCCGAGCGCGCCGGGAGCTTCCGGGGCGCCGACCCCGCCGCCCCCGCGCGGAGCGCGCCCGTACTCGGGGTCGCCCGCGACGGGGTGGCCGATCGCCTGCAGGTGGACGCGAATCTGGTGCGTGCGGCCGGTGTCCAGGCGCAGGCGCAGGAGCGTGTAAGGGCCGAGCGAGCGCTCGATCTCGAAATGGGTGCGGGCCTCGCGCGGGTGCGCGCCGTCGACGGCCATGCGGGTGCGCACGCGTGGATCGCGCCCGATCGGGGCCTCGATCGTGCCGGTGCGCGCGGGCGGGCGGCCGTGGACGAGCGCGAGGTACTCGCGCACGATGCGACGCTCGGCGAGCGCGCGCTGCAGGCGGCGGTGCGCCTCGTCCGAGCGCGCGACGACGAGCAGGCCGGAGGTGTCGCGGTCGAGACGGTGGACGATGCCGGCGCGCTGCGGATCGGGACCGCCGGCGGCGGCGGGGCCGAGCAGTTGGGCGAGCGTGCCGGTGCGATGGCCGCGGGCGGGGTGCACGACGAGGCCCGCCGGCTTGTCGATCACGAGGAGATGCTCGTCCTCGTAGGCGATCGTGAATCCGTCGGTCATGGGATGGGTGGGTGAGACGGGAGCCGGCCGTTGCATCCGTTGCGGTCCAAGCCGCTCACCGCAGTGGCCGGCGTCAGGAGGGTCGAGCGCACCGGCCCGATTATCCACCCGGGTGAACGCGCTCGTGCGCGGTGGCGCGGTGTGACTCGATCGCGAACAGCAGCAGCGCGACGCCGAGCACGATCGAGGCGTCAGCCAGGTTGAAGGGGGGCCAGCCGAGGGGAAGTTGGACGAAGTCGACGACCGAGCCCGTGCGGATGCGGTCGAGGAGGTTGCCGAGGGCGCCGCCGAGGAGCAGGCCGGTCGCCAGCCAGATCAGGGGGCGTTGGGTGTGGGTTGCGAAGTAGGCGAGCAGGCCGAGCAGGACGAGCCCGACGAGGAGCGCTAGGAGCGTCTGGCTGCCGGCGGCCAGACCGAAGGCGACGCCGCGGTTGCGGGTGTGCACGAGGTGCAGGCCGGGAATGACGGCGATGCGTTCGCCGGGCGCGATCGAGCGCGCGACCAGGCGCTTGGTGAGCTGGTCGAGGATGAGCACCGCCACGAGCACGAGCCCCGCGCGAGCGTATGCGCTTGAGAGGCCGGCGCGCACGGCGAGATCAGCCGTGGACGATGCCCTGGATGACGATCGAGTTGAAGATGCTGAGCGCGAGGATCGCGAGGATCGGGCTGAAGTCCCAGCCGCCGAAGCTGGGCAACACGCGGCGGAAGACGCGCAGGAACGGCTCGCAGATGTCGCGCAGGAAGCCGAGGATCGCGTCGGTCGTGCGCGAGTAGGGCGGGCGCAGGCCGGCGGCGAACAGCAGCTGGACGACGATGTAGAGGATGATCAGAAGGGTGTAGACGTAGATGAGCGTCGACAGGTAGTCGGCGATCTGGGTGCGGGCGGTGGCGAAGAGGGTCATCGTCCGCTGGGCCCACCGTCGAGGACCGCGTCGAGGGCGTCGCTGAACGCGGCGCGCAGGCCGGCGCGCTCGAGGGCGTCGAGCCCGCGCGCGGTGACGCCGCCGGGCGAGGCCACCTCGCGCCGGATCGCCTGGGTGTCGTTCGCGCGCCGGCGCAGCAGTTCGGCGGTGCCGGCGAGGGTCTGCACGACCAGCTCGGCGCCCTGGGCGGCGGGGATGCCGTGGCGGACGCCGGCGTCGATCTGGGCCTCGGCGACGAGCGCGACGTAGGCCGGGCCGCAGGACATGAGGCCCATGGCGACGTCGAGGAGCGCGTCGGGGAGCACGACGAGCGTGCCGAGCTCGGCGAACAGGCCGGCTACGGCCGCGTCGAGTGTCCCGTCGAGGGCCATGCCCGCGTCCACGCCGCCGCTAGGCGCGTCCACTCCCTGAACGACCGCCCCCTGACGCACCTCGACGGGTAGAGACGGGATGAAACGGTAGACCGGCTGCTCCGGATATGCATTCCGCAGCGCCTGCAGTGGCGTTGCCGCCAGGATCGAGGCAATGACTTTGGCGTGAGGAGCGACTTCGCGCGCTACCTCGTCGAGCTGAGCGGGCTTGTGGCAGAGCACGACGAGGTCCGCGCGTCGCGCTACATCCGCATTGGTGGACAGGGCCTTCCCGCCGATCTCGGCCGCCAGTGCCTGCGCGCGCTCGGCAACCGGATCTGCACACAGCAATGGACGACCCCAGCCGCGCGCGAGCGCGCGGGCCATGTTGCCTGAGCCGATGAGACCTATCTGCATGGAATCCCTGGTTGAATCGATTAGCTCTCTCAGGTAACTCGCCCCCTGCGGTGCGAGAGTCAAGACTGGCAAGGACGCAGGGAGCGAAGTGTGCAAATAGCACACGAGCGACTGAGGACGCAGCCCAAGCGAAGGCTATCGCGCCGCAGGTCAGCTCTGATTGAAAAAGCCCTTCTCAATCAAGCGTGCGCGCTCCTCGGCGGAGATCTCGACGTTGCGGGGGGTGAGCATGAAGACCTTGTCGGCGATCCGCTGCATGCCGCCGTCGAGCGCGTAGGTGAGGCCGGAGGCGAAGTCGATCAAGCGCTTGGAGAGGTCGGTGTCGGAGGACTGCAGGTTGAGGATCACGGGGACGGAGTCCTTGAAGCGATCGGCTATCTGTTGGGCGTCGTTGAACGACTTGGGCACGACCAGGTGGACGCGCACGTCGCCGTTGCCGTTGCCGGTGCGCACCGAGCGCAGGGCCGTGGTCGAGCGCGCGCGGGGCTCGTCGTCGGCGAAGATGTCGTCGAACTCGTCGCGGCGGCGACGCAGGCGGCGGACGTTGGGCCGCTCGCGGTAGCGGTCCTCCAGGTCGGGCTCGGCCGCGAGGTCGTCGTCGTAGTCGTCGTGATACTCCTCGGCGAGGCCGAAGTAGACGAGCGCGCGGTGCCAGGAGTCTCGGAAAGCCATGGGTACAGGTGCAAGTTCGCCCGGAGAGCGAGTTTCCCTGCTAATGCTAACCATCGGGCGGGCCCGATGGGCGCCGCTAAGAGTACAAGCTCGTGCCTATACGCACAATTGTGGCGCCCTCCTGCACGGCGACGAGGTAGTCCTGCGAGGTGCCCATCGACAGCTGGGGCAGATCGCGCGCGGCGGCCAGCTCGCGCAGCGCGGCGAACCAGCGGCGGCTGTCCTCGGGGTGGGAGGCGAGCGGCGGCATGCACATCAGCCCGACGACGGGCACGGGCGCCTGCTGCAGGTAGGAGTCGAGCTCCTCGGGGGCGATGCCCGGCTTGCCGGGCTCGCGGGCGACGTTGACCTCGATCAGGATCGCGAGCTCGGGGCGGGCGAGCGCGCGGTGGCGGTCGAGCTCGCGCAGGGCCGAGGTGGATGCGACGGAGTGGATCAGGCGCACGTGGGGCAGGATGGTGCGCACACGGCGCGACTGCAGGGCGCCGATGAAGTCCCATGCGAACAGCTCGCCGTGGGCGGCGACGCGGGCGGCGAGGTCCTGCGCGCGGTTCTCCCCCACGAGCCGGATGCCGGCGGCGGCGAGTGTGGGAAGATCCTCGCTGCGCACGTACTTGGTCGCGGCGAGGAGCTCGACCTCGCCGGGGTCCCTGCCGGCCCGGCGCGCGGCGTCGGAAACCTGCTCGCGCAGATGTGCGAGGTTCTGCCTGATCCGCTCCACGTGCAGATCGGAAATCAGCTGAGCCATGCGACTCCCGCCTGGCGCCCGGCGAGCGCGCGTTCGCGCCGGTGTGAGAAGAAGCGCTCGTCGCAGATCGTGCATACCTCGACGTCTCGCACCTCGACTACACCGGCGGCGCGCAGCCGATCGCGAGCGAGCGCCTTCAGATCGATGTGCCGGCCGCTGCGATGTGCCCCTGCGAACGCCGCATGCACCTCCTCGCCGACCTCATAGCAGCAGGGTCCTGCGCCTGGGCCGATGATCGCCGCGACGTCGCCATCGCCACCGAGCTCACGCAGCGCGCGCACTCCCTCCTCGAGGATGCCCGCGGCGAGGCCGCGCCAGCCGGCGTGGACGATCGCGATCGCGCTCTCACTACCGAGCGCGACCGGCAGGCAGTCGGCTGCGAGCGCCACCACGCCTACGCCGGCGAGCAAGGTGGCATGACCGTCGGCCTCAGGCGGGAGCGCGAGCGGAGCGTCCGGTGCTGGGAGGTCGGCGTCGGCGCGGATACGTCGGACGGTCGTGCCATGAACCTGGTAGCCCCGCACCAGCCGTCCCAGTCCGAATTGCTCGCGCAGGCGCTCCTGATTTTCCCGTCCCCGCTCGTGACCATCCCCTGCGACGAGCGACATATTGCCCTGTCCCCGGGTCGTGAACGCCGCCGTGCCGCCGCCTGGGAGTCGCACGGTCAGTCCCGCCGCGATGGCCTCCTGCGGGGCGCTCACGGCTGCGCTTCCAGAGCCGCCCTCAGCTCCGCCTCGCGCCCCTCCCCGTCGAGCTTGCCGTCGAGCTTTGTGCGCAGAGCCGCCTCCAGGCGGCGTCCGACCTCGGGACCTTGAGGGACGCCGGCGGCGAGCAGATCGTCACCTGTGATCTGCAGGCGTACGCTCCGCAGCTCGGTGAGCCAGCGGCGGGCGCCCTGGGTGATGGCGCAGTCCTTGCTCTGCGCAAACACCGCACCTAGCGCGCCGATCAGGGCGACGGCCTCCAACGATGAGCGCGCGGCGGCTTTGTGAATGTCCGAGGGGGTCTTCGCGTGGACCAGTCCAAAGGCGATATCTGGTCCATCGACTAGCGCCTTCACCACCAGGTCTCGCTCGGTTGCCAAGAACTCCAACTCGTTCAGCAACCACACAGCCTGTTCGAGATCCTGCTCCTCGGCAAAGTAAGCGATGGGATAGCCACGGCGGGTGAACAGCGAGGTCAGCAGCAGCAGGTCCGAGTGGGTGTCACCGTCCGCCTCGGCGAGGAGGGTGAGCGCGTGGCGAGTCACCGGCTCGTCAAATGTCAGTTGTGTATCCAGCGCTCGCAGCAGACCGAGGTCCTCTATCGAGGCGATCGCGCCCACGATGTCCGGCTCGCTCAACGCCAGGCGCAGCTCCGCGCCGAGGCGGGCGCGCGAGACCGTCTCGAGTGCCCGTACGCGCACGGCCGCAGCGGCCAGGCTGGCGGTGTGCTCCTCGATCGCGAAGCTGAGCCGCGCGCGGTAGCGCGCCAGGCGCAGCAGACGTGTGGGGTCGTCGATAAAGCTGCCGTCGTGCAGCACCCGCAGCCGGCCGGCCGACAGATCCTCCAGAGCACCCGGAACGGCGCGCAGCTCGCCTCGATGAGCGCCGCCGAGCGATAGCGCGATCGCGTTGACGGTGAAGTCGCGGCGCTTGAGGTCTTGCTCGGGCGTGCCCTCGCTCACCTCGGGGAGCGCTCCGGGCGCTGGATAGCGCTCGGAGCGCCGGGTCGCCACGTCGATCCTGCTTCCCTTACACCACACGAGCGCTGTCCTGAAGCGCTCGTGGGAGCTCGACTGGAAATTCTCCCTCGAGCTCCGGCCGGCCAGAGCGTTGAGGCGGCGTGCCAGCTCGTTTGCGAACGCCGCGGCGTCATCGGCCACCACCACGTCCAGCTCGCGCGGAGTGCCGCCCAGCAGCAGATCGCGCACGGCGCCGCCGACCAGCTCCACATCGCTGCGGCCATCTGCCAGCTCGAGCAACTGCGGGCCGCCCGGCTGATCCTGGAGCGCTCCGAGCACTTCGGCGCCGGTGCGCAGAGACGTCGCCTTGCTCATCCGACCTCGCGCACCGGTATGCCCGCAGCAGTCAGGTGCGCCTTCGCCTCGGAGATCGTGAAGCGGCCGTAGTGAAAGATGGAGGCGCACAGCGCCGCGTCGGCTCCCGCGTGCAGGGCTTGGGCGAGGTGCTCGAGCTCGCCGGCGCCGCCGGAGGCGATCACGGGCACGCCGACGGCCGCGCTGACGGCGGTGGTCAGCTCCAGGTCATAGCCGTCGGAGGTGCCGTCGCGGTCCATGCTCGTCAGCAGGATCTCCCCCGCGCCGCGCTGCACCGCTTCGCGGGTCCAGTCGACCACGTCGCGTCCGGTGGGCGTGCGTCCGCCCGCCAGGTAGGCCTCCCAGCGCGGGAGACCATTACCGGCCGCAGGTCGCTCGGTGGCGGACTTGGCGTCGACGGCGAGCACGACGCACTGCGCGCCGAATACGCGCGCCAGCTCGTCGATCAGCTCCGGCCGCTGCAATGCGGCGCTGTTGACCGAAACCTTGTCCGCGCCGGCGTCGAGGACAGCCTGGGCGTCTGCGACCGAGCGGATGCCGCCGCCGATGGTGAAGGGCACGAACACCTCGTCCGCGGTTCGGCGCGCGAGCTGGGCGATCGTCTCGCGCCGCTCGTGGGTGGCGGTTATGTCCAGGAACACGAGCTCGTCCGCGCCTTCGCGGTCGTAGTGGGCGGCCAGCTCGACGGGGTCGCCGGCGTCGCGGATGTCGAGGAATTCGACGCCCTTGACGACGCGGCCGGCGTCGACGTCCAGGCAGGGGATCACGCGCTTGAGGTGCACCCGCCCACGGTAGCGATCAGCCGGCGAGCGCCGCGTGCGCCTGCGCGATTGTGAAGCGTCGCTCGTACAGCGCCTTGCCGACGATCACGCCCTCGAGGCTGCTCTCCCCCAGGCCGGCCAACCCCTCCAGGTCCGTCAGCCGTCCGATGCCCCCCGAGTAGATCACGCTGCCGCCATGCGCCGCCTGCGCCACGCGGCGCACTTCCTGCAGGTCAGGCCCCCCCAGCATCCCGTCGCGGTCGACGTTCGTGTAGACGAGCTGGCTCGCTCCTCTGGCCAAGAGTCCGGCGATGACGTCCTCCGGACTACCGTCGACGGTCTCGATCCAACCCTCGGTGACAACCCGTCCCTCGCGCACGTCCACCGATACGAGCACCCTGCCGGGCCATCTCCCGAGCGCTTCCCCAAGCAGGATGGGGTCGGTGAACGCGGCGGTGCCGAGGATCACGCGCTCGGCGCCCTGCCCGATCGCGTCCTCGATGGCGGTCAGCGCACGCAATCCTCCGCCGAACTGAACAGGGACATCCAACTCTTTGACGACGCGGCCCAGATGGTCGAGATTCTGGGGAAAGCCCGCGCGCGCCCCGTCCAGATCGACCATGTGCAGATACCTAGCGCCTTCCTCCTTCCAGCCGCGCGCGGCCGCCAGCGGATCCTCGTCGTAAACCTTCTGCGCGTCGAAGTCGCCCTGGACGAGCCGCACCGCGTTGCCGCCGAGGATGTCGATCGCCGGATAGAGGTTCACGCCGGCACCGTCGCGCGGCCGCATAGGCGCGTGAAGTTGGCCAGCAGCGCCAGTCCGTGCGCGGAGGACTTCTCCGGGTGCGACTGGGTGCCGTACACGTTGCCCTCTCCCACGACCGCCGCGAACGGCTCGCCGTAGTCGGCGCTCGCCAGCACCATGTCCTCGTCGGCGGGATGGGGGGCGAAGCTGTGGACGTGATACAGGTAGCTCGGATCGGGCAGGCCGTCGGCCAGCGGCGTGGCGCGGCGCCAGCGCACCTCGCTCCAGCCGATGTGCGGCAGCTTCAGCCCGGGCGCGTTCAGCCTGCGCACCGTGCCCGCCAGCAGTCCCAGACCCTCGGCGCCGCCGTGCTCCTCGGAGCGCTCGAACAGCAGCTGCATACCCAGGCACAGCCCGAGCAGCGGCACGCGCGCTCGGGCTCGCTCGAGCAGCAGCTCGTCCAGGCCGCGCGCACAGATCGCGCTCATGCCGGCGGGAAAGGCGCCGACGCCGGGCAGCACCAGGCCGTCCATCTCGCGCAGCAGCTCGGGATCGCTGCTCGCCTGCACGCGCGCGCCGACGTGCTCGAGCGCCTTTTCGGCCGAGCGGCGATTGCCCATGCCGTAGTCGACCAGGCCGATCTGAGGCGTGATATCCGGCGCCTCGCTACGTCCTTGCCGAAGCCGGGAGACACTCGCCTTTGGCTCGCGTCCCCGTTTCGGCCAGCTCGCGTACTTAGTACGCCACGCTCCCTGCGTCCTTACCGATCGTTGATCGACGAGATCGCCGATCGGCCAGCTTGGATCTAACGCCTCAGATCCCCGCCCACCACCGGTCATGTCAGCGTGCCCTTCGTACTCGGCACGCCGCTCTCGGTTGGATCGATCGCGACCGCCTGGCGCAGGGCGCGGGCGAACGACTTGAAGGCCGCCTCGATCATGTGGTGGGCGTTCGTCCCGGCTTCGATGCGCAGGTGCAGCGTCAGCTTGGCGGCGTTGGCGAGCGCGCGGAAGAACTCCTCGGTCAGCTCGTGCTCGAACCCGCCCGTCGCGCCGGGAGGCAGCTGCGCCTCGAAGACAACGAGCGGGCGTCCGGAGATGTCGAGGAAGCAGCTCGCGCGAGCCTCGTCCATGGGGATCGTCGCCTGCCCATAGCGGAATATTCCCGCGCGGTCGCCCAGAGCGCGATCGAGCGCCTGGCCGAACACGATCGCGGTGTCCTCGACGGTGTGGTGCGAACCGGTCTGCAGATCGCCGCTCACCGCGACCTCGAGATCGAACCGTCCGTGCCTGGCGAGCAGGTCGAGCATGTGGTCGAGGAAGCCCACGCCGGTCGCACGGGCGCCCGCGCCGGAGCCTGCCAACGTCAGCGACAGGTGGATGTCGGTCTCGCCGGTCTTGCGCTCGACGGCTGCTGTGCGTGTCATGGCTCGAGATTCTCGCGCACTCGGGTCTCCATCGACTCGGCGTGCGCTGCAAACCCCTCGGCGCGGGCGATCGGCGCGCCCGCGGCGGCGAGCTTGCGCACGGTCTCACCGCCCAAAGGGCCGAGATGCACCTCGCTCATGCGCCGGCGAAACTGCCGTGGCGAGAGCGTCGAGGCGAAGCGGGCCGAGCCGCCCGTCGGCAGCACGTGGTTGGAGCCGGCGACGTAATCGCCGAAGGCCGTGCCCGCGCTCGCGCCGACGAACACGCAGCCGGCGCAGCGCACCGCTCGCGCGAGCGCCTCGGGCTCTGCGCCGATCAGCTGCAGGTGCTCGGGCGCGATCGCGTTGGCGAGCTCGATCGCGGCGCGCGCATCGGCGGCGTGCACGAGCGCGCACGCCGCGTCGGCCACGGTCGGATGTTCGACCACGAGTCGCTGCAGCGCCTCGCCGAGCGTGTCGAGCACCCGCGCGGACGGTGAGATCGCGACGACGAGGCTGCCGTCGCCGTGCTCGCCCTGCGCGAGCATGTCCAGTGCCGCCAGCTCCACCTCGCGCGCCCCCGCGTCCTCGCCGAGTACGACCAGCAGGTCGCTCGGACCGGCGAACCCGTCGATCCCGACGGTTGCCGACAGCGATCGCTTGGCCTCCTGTACGTACAGGTTCCCCGGCCCGACGATCACGTCGACCGCCCGCACCGTCTCGGTGCCGTAGGCGAGCGCGGCGACGGCCTGGGCTCCTCCCATCCGGTACACGCGCTCCACTCCGCACAACCGACATGTCCCCAGGATCGCCGGGTCGATCTGCCCATCCCGTCCGGGGGGAGCGCACACGGCGACGTCGATCACGCCCGCGGCGCGCGCGGTGACGACTCCCATCACGACCGTGCTCGGGTACGGGGCGCGTCCGCCCGGCACATACACCGCGGCGGCTTGCACGGGCGCCTCGCGGAGCACGACCCGCTGTCCCTGTGGCAACTCGACCGCGACGTCCTCGCTCACGCCGGCCTGCGCCACGACCGCGACGTTGGCGATCGCGATCTGCAGCCCCGCCACGAGCTCGAGGTCCAGCAGCTTGAGCGCCTCGTCCAGCTCGTCCTGCGAGACGAGCAGCGCTCGGGGCGTCGCGCCGGCGGTGTCAAAGCGCGAGGTATAGGCGCGCACCGCGGCATCGCCGCGCGCGCGCACGTCCGCGACGATCTCGCGCACGGCCGCCTCCACGCTCTCGCCGGCGGGCACGAGCGAGCGCAGGTGGGCGGCGGTTTGCAGCGAGCCGCCGAGTCCGTCGACCTGGGCGATGCTCAGCCGCTCGATCCGCATCGGCTCACGCGGCCCGGCGCGGGGGGATGCGCTCGCGCAGCCGCGCCAGCAGCTGGTCGATCTGCGCCGCCTTGAGCTTGTAGGCGACGGGGTTGGCGATCAGTCGCGCGGTGCACTCCACGATCTCTTCGCGCACTACCAGTCCGTTCTCGCGCAGCGTCGTCCCCGTCGCCGTGAGGTCGACGATCGCCTCCGCCAGGCCCGTCAGCGGAGCCAGCTCGACCGAGCCTTTGACCTCGACGATCTCTCCCTGGCGTCCGGTCTGCTCCAGATGACGCGCGGCGATTCGCGGGTACTTCGTCGCCACGCTCATCGCGCCCAGCCGGCGCAGCGCCTCCGCGGCCGGATCCTCGCCGCGATCGTTGACGCGGTCGGCGGTGGCGAACACCATCGTGCAGCGTCCATAGCCGAGGTCGAGCAGCTCGTAGATCTGCCGGCGCCCGCGCTCGCGCGCGTCGTGATCGGATGCCCGTCCACCCCGCTCCAGCAGCACGTCCTTGCCAGTGATGCCGAGGTCCGCCGCGCCGTCCTCGACGTAGGTCGGCACGTCCGAGGGTCGCATCGTGATCACGCCGATGTCTTCGAACAGCAGCTTGCGGTCGTTGCCGCGCAGCTCGGTCGTGTCCAGCCCGAGCGAGGCGAGCAGCTCGACGGTTCCCTCGAACAGCGCGCCGCGGGGCACGGCGATCGTCAGATCGTCGAGCCAGCCCGTCATCGAGATGCCCGGATCGTCGTCGTCATCGCGGCGCCACCACCACGCCCGTTCCGCGCTCCTCACCCGCGAGCGCGATGTGCAGCCGTTCGACGTCCAGCGCAAACCCGACCGCCGGGCGCCCCGCGCCGAAGCTCTGAAGCAGATCGTCGTAGCGCCCGCCGCCGCCGAGCGGAACGCCGAGCGTCGGGTCATAAACCTCGAACACCGCGCCCGTGTAGTAGCCGATGCTGCGCACCAGCCCGAGATCGAAGATCACCCGGGCGGCGACCCGTTCGTCCAGCAGCTCGCTCACCTGGCGCATGCCCGCGACGGCGTCGGCGGCCGGCCCCGGCGGCTCGGCCAGCACCTCGGGCCCGCCCCTGCGCTGGGGCAGGCTCAGCAGCAGCGCAGACGCCTCCGCGGAGGCGCCGATCCGTTCCAGGCGCTGCCCGAGCTCGACGAAGTCGCGGCTCGCGAGCGTCTCCAGCAGGCCGGCGCGCGCGCCGGGGGCGATCTGCAGGCGGTCCATCAGCGTCGCGAACAGCGAGGCGTCGCCGAGCCCCACGCGGTAGTCCTTCAAGCCGGTGGCGTCCAGCGCGTCGCACAGCACCGTCAGCGCCTCGGCGGTCCCTCGCGGAGCGGGCGAGCCGATCAGCTCGATGCCGGCCTGCAGCAGCTCGCGCGGCTGACTCCACTGGGGACGGATGCCGCGATAGCAGTGCGCGAGGTAGCAGAACCGCAGCGGCTCGGCGACGTCCGGATAGCGCGTGGCGACCAGCCGCGCGATCGGCACGGTCATGTCCGAGCGCAGCACCAGGGTGGCGCCGGTCTCATCGAATACGCGGTGCACGGGTCCCGTCCCGGCGATGCCCGCGTGGGCCAGCACCGACTCGTACTCGAGCGCGGGTGTGTAGACCTCGCCGTAGCGGTGGCGCTCGAACACCGCGCGCAAGGCATCGGTGATCGCGCGCAGCTCGCGCGTCTCGTCGGGCAGCACGTCGCGGGTGCCGCTGGGGATCGGATGCATCATGAGATCGGTCACGCCATTGCGGGGCTCGCAGGGAGGATATCCGGGGTCTGGGGACCGGCGGGAGATTCGGGGGCGCGCGTCGCGACGGACGCAGCCGCGGTTGCTCGCGCTCGCGTCCGCGACGTCTCAGGCGTGGATGGCGGGCTCCGTGGCGACGCGCTCGATCACGAACTTCTCCATGGGCCGAACACGCGCTCGCAGTCCCAGGATCGGGCCGCCCGAGGAGCGTCTGCCAAGCGTAACAGCCATCTCCAGCGGTGTTCGCCCACCGTGCCGATCGCCCTGCTCTGAGACTTCGCACGACATGAGCGCCCGCCGCGACGCAACTTTCCTTGCAGCATTGGCGCTCGTTCTTGGCTCTAGAATGCCGGTTTACGGGATCATCCCCAGATACGTACATATGTTCGTGCCCATCCATCCGCACGGCGGCATATGGTTACGAACATATGTTCCCCCGAAGCACTCCATTCCCGCTCACGCGCCGAGCGCGCAATGCGCTCTCCCTGGCCCGCTCGTTCCTGCTGCTCGAGGACGACTACGTCCGCGACTGGGAGGTCGCAGGGGACGAGCCTGGCCGGGGAGATTCGCGTGGGTTGGGCTCGATGCCCCACCCGCATCGTACGGCCTTGCGCAACCGCTCTGCGCGAGTACGCGCGGGGCAAACGGCGCGGGCCCCACAGGTTTGCGTGTGTCCTGTTGAACGCCCTGCGACTGCGACAGTCCGGCGCACATCGTCAACAAGAACGGGCCGCCCGCAGGCGACCCGTATGCAATAAACCGGCGGCGTCCTACTCTCCCAGGCCCTTGCGAGCCAAGTACCATCGGCGCTGAGGGGCTTAACTACTCTGTTCGGAATGGGAAGAGGTGTTTCCCCCTCGCAATAGCCACCGGAAAAGGGCGAGAGACCGCTTGGGGAGCTGTCCTCGGTCCTTCAAAACTGCACAGTGCCACAGCGGGTATCAACGCGCCCCTGCAGGGGGCGGATCGAAAAAATCCGTCAAGCCCTCGACCAATTAGTACCGGTCTCCTTCGGACGTTACCGTCCTTCCAGATCCGGCCTATCAACCTGGTGGTCTACCAGGGGTCTTACTCCCTCTAGGGGATGGGAGAGCTCATCTCGAGGCCGGCTTCCCGCTTAGATGCCTTCAGCGGTTATCCGATCCGCACGTAGCTAGCCTGCAATGCCCTTGGCAGGACAACAGATACACCAGAGGTGCGTTCATCCCGGTCCTCTCGTACTAGGGACAAATCCTCTCAACTCTCCAACGCCCACGGCAGATAGGGACCGACAGCTTTGTTACCACCGACTCTTTAAGGAGCCGCGTGGGCCAGGTCATTTCTGCCTGGCTCTGCATGTCGCCATGCAGCTCGGACTATATCTTCACGAAGGCATCACTCTTCGTGTTCGGCGTATAGTCTCTGAGGATTCCGGTCACTTCGACCGGCCTTTCCTGCTGATTGTCCGCACCGAACGCATTGTCACTGCCTCTACGAGGCGAGTAGCGTCGGATTCTCGGGTTTTCCAGCATATAGCCGAATTTATAGACAGCAACGGTTAACTTACTGTCTCACGACGTTCTGAACCCAGCTCGCGTACCGCTTTAATGGGCGAACAGCCCAACCCTTGGGAGCGACTCCACCCCCAGGATGCGACGAGCCGACATCGAGGTGCCAAACCGGGCCGTCGATGTGGACTCTTGG
>DATMPZ010000009.1:0-59843 GCA_035567335.1 Solirubrobacteraceae bacterium | reverse complement strand
GGTGGCCACCTCGCGGACGAGCTGGGCGCCCTGGTTTTCGAAGACGTCCTCGACCTCGATCTCACGCGCGATCGTGACGCCGTCGTTGGTGATGGTGGGCGCGCCGAACTTCTTGTCGAGCACGACGTAGCGGCCCTTGGGACCGAGCGTGACCTTGACCGCGTTGGCGACCGCGTCCACGCCCGACTCGAGCGCCTTGCGCGCCTCGGCGTCGTACTTGATCTCCTTGTGTGCCATGTCGATAGTTCTCCTCTGCGAGACCGGCGGCCCCGCTGCTTGAAGGTGGTGGACAGTGCTTGAAAAGTGTGCTAGGCCGATCGAGAGCGGCTTGGGGTTTCCTCTAGAGGACCTTGGCGAGCACGTCGGACTCGCGCAGCACGAGCAGGTCCTCGCCGTCGACCTTGATCTCGGTGCCGCCGTACTTGCTGTAGAGGACCTCGTCGCCCTCGGAGACGTCGAGCGGGATGCGCTTGCCGTCGTCGTCGAGGCGGCCATCGCCGGCCGCGAGGACCTTGCCCTTCTGCGGCTTCTCCTTGGCGGTGTCGGGCAGGACGAGGCCGGATGCCGTGGTCTCCTCCTCCTCGATCGCCCGCACGATCAGCCGATCGCCCAGGGGCTTGAGCTTCATATCGAAAGAACCTCCGTTAGTTGGTGGACCGTACGTCGCTGGCACTCCCGGGGAGAGAGTGCCAAGACGCTATCAATATATAGAAGATCGCGCGGGCAAGCCGGTGAAGATCATGGGTAAGCCACAGCCAGCCCTTCCAGCCACAGCGGTCCAAGCCGCTTACGACAGCCGCCGGCGTTGCGGGAGCATTCAGTTCTGCGCGCCGCCGAAGCCCTTCATCGCCTCGGTCATCCCGGCCGGCTTGTCGACGATCTGGGAGAAGCGCACGACCGTGACGGTGTCCTGCATCGTGACCGAGCGGCCGTAGATCTGTTCGAGGAAGTGGATGAGCTCCTCGTGACGGCGGAACTCGGGGTTGTCGTGCTTGATGTCGCGCGGGGAGAGCTCGGCGAGGGGCAGCACCTCGACCTGGTCGATCACGGCTTCGAAGATGCGTTCGCGGGGGGAGTACTGGTAGCCGATCGTGACGAGGACGGCCTGGTTCTTGCGGTACTTGCCGGACTTGTCGCCGAGGCGGATCGTGGCCGTCTTGCGCCCGCGCAGGAGCTCGTCGGCGAAGATGGTGGAGTAGAAGTTGAGGACCTGCATGGACGCAGGCAGGCTATCGGTCTTTGTGCAACCGGGCCAGCGCGAGCTCGATCATCGCGCGCTCGCCTTCGTAGGTCAGCTCGGTGAGGGCGTCGCGCAGGTCGATCCAGCGGGCCTCGAGCACCTCGTCGTCGTGGTCGGCGGTGTCGCCGGAGAGGTAGGCGAAGAGATAGAAGGTGACGGTCTTGGGCGTCGCGCGCCCGTCGCGGCGGTACCAGTAGCGCGAGGAGCCGAGCTCGCAGACGGGCTCGGCGAGGATCCCGGTCTCCTCGCGGACCTCCCGTGTGGCGGCCTGCAGCGGGCTCTCGCCGGGGTCGACGTGGCCCTTGGGCAGCGCCAGCACGCGCGATCCGTCGCCCGCGCGGCGGGTGGGGACGATCACGACCGTCTGCTCGCGGCCGGGCTCGCCACGCACGACGATCCCGCCGGCGGAGATCTCGCGGGGACGCTTGGCGTGTTGCGGGCGCCGGGGCGCTCCCTGCGAAGCCTCTCCCTTGGTGGACTCAGAAGACATACTGGTCGAGCGCCCGCGGGTCGTGCACGGTCAGGCGACCGCGGCCCTGGGAGATCACGCCTGCGCGCTCGAGCACCGCGAGGAAGCGGCTGGCGGACTCGCGCGAGGAGCCCGCGAGCTGGGCGAGGTCGGCCTGGGTGGCGGTGAGCAGCACCTCGGTGGGGGCGTGGCCGGCCGCGATCTCCTGCTGGACGAGGTCGCGCAGGACGACCGCGACGCGGGACTGGACGGTCTGAAAGGACTGGCGCGAGAGGCGCTCGTTGGACTCGCGCAGGCGCCGGCCGAGGGCGATCGCCAGGCGCGTGGCGATGCCCGGGTGCTCGCTCATCAGACGGCGCATGTCGGGTCCGAGCACGGCCACGGCGGTCGTCGGCTCGACCGCCTCGACGGTGGCGGAGCGGCGCTCGTCCTCGAACATCGCGAGCTCGCCGAAGATGTCGCCGGGACCGAACGTCGCGAGCGTGATGACGCGCCCGTCGGAGTGCTCGCGCACCGCGCGGGCGCGACCGGAACGCACGATGTAGCAGGTGTCGCTGGAGTCGCCCTCGCGGAAGACGACCTGACCGGGCTCGAACTCGCGGGGCACGGCGAACTCTGAGATGCGCTGCAGGTCGGCGGGGTGCAGCGTCGAGAATACGGGCACGCGCGCAAGCAGCTCGACGACCTCGGCTGAGCGCATACCGGCCACGGCGCAGGGATATCACACCGCGCCACCGGCTCAAGCGGTCGACGCACGGCGTAATGTTCGATCGATGGGGCCGTTGAAGCTGATCGTGCCGATTGCGCTCGCCGGAGCGCTCGCTACGCATCCGCATGGACACTCGCTGCTGCGCTCGCGCGAACTGTGGGCGACGATCGACGTGTGCAATCCGGCGAAAGAGCCCGACACGGTCGGAATCCGCGGCTCGATGCCCGGAGACGGGCACGTCAAGGACGCGATGTACATGCGCTTTCAGCTGGAATACCTCGATCCGAAAAGCAAAGCCTGGAGCGTGCCCACGCACGGCGCCGACTCGGGGTTCATCGCGGTGGGGGCGGCGAAGACGGGGCGCCAGGGCGGGAGCAGCTTTCAGCTCGGGGCGCCGAAGGGTCAGCCCGGATACACGATGAGGGGGTTCGTGACGTTCCAGTGGCGCCGGGGGGCCACGGTCGTGCACGAGGCGACGCGGACGACGAGCGGCGGGCACCCGAACGTGGCGAGAGCCGACCCGCCGGGGTACAGCGCAGCGGAGTGCATGATCCCCTGAGGACGCCGACCACCGGCTTTCGCCGGCGGCGCCCGCCGGCGCGAGGCTGTGTCCTTACCGATCGAAGATCGAGGGGATCTCCGATCGGCCGGCACGCCACGCTCCCTGCGCCGTACCGATCGAAGATCGAGGGGATCTTCGCTCGGACGGCATGCCCAGCGACGGCCCCTAGAAGCGGTGTGTCTGATCGGCTGGCGCGGACTACTACTTCGGCGGGCGCGGGCGCGAGCGGCTGCTTCCGGCGGGGCTCGGCGTGGACCGCGACGCGGAGCGCTTGGGCAGGCGCGCCGGCTGCTCGGACGGCTCGGCGGACGTCTTCGCATCGGGCTTGGCGGACGCTTTGGCCGAGGTCCGCGGGGCTTTGTCCGCCGCCGATTTGGCCGTCGATTTGGCCGCGGTCTTCCTGGCGGGCTTGGCCGCTTTGGCGGTCGATTTCGGTGCGGGCTTGGCGGCCGTCCCCGCCTCGGACTTGGTCGGCTTGGTCGGCTTGGTCGCGGATTTGGCGGAGGTCTTGGGACGAAGCTTGGTGACCGTTTTCGCTCCGGAGTCGGCGGGCGTGTCCGCCGCGGCGTCCGTCGCCGGTTGGGCCATCGGCGGCGCGGCCAGTTGCGCGGCGGCCACGAGGCTGCGGCGGCGCCCGGCGCCGAGGCGGGCCTGCTCGATCGCGTCGATCGCGACCTTCGGGCCGGTGTAGGGGGCGAGCACGACGAAGGCGATGTGGTCGGACAGGCAGGGCAGGTAGCGCATGCGCTCGGCCGAGGAGTAGGCGCTGATGATGTCCCAGACGGCGCCGGTGATCGCTTCGGAGGCGATCTCGGGAGCGCGGCGCGGCGCGGGTCCGGTGTCGGCGAGCATGCCGGTGAAGCGATCGATCGACTTGGTCATGCGGCCGATCATGCCGGGACCGACTTCGAAGAGGTCGATGAACGCCATCCGCAGCAGGGCGGGGTGGGAGACGATGTGCTCGATGAAGGAGCTGACCGCGACGGGGACGGCGTCCGACCAGGTGGAGATCGGCTCGATCGCCGCTTCGACGGCCTGCAGCGCTTCGGAGGCGAACTCGTCGACGACCGTCAGGAAGCACTCTTCCTTGCTCGCGAACTGCTTGTGGAAGGCCTCGGTGGAGATGCCTGCGAACTGTGCGATCTGGGGATCGGTCAGTTCTCCGTAGCCTTCGTCGAGGGTGAGATGCACGACCGAGCCGAGCACCCGCGCGCGCTTGTCGTCGCTGGCGAGGAAGGCCGCCGGCGCGGGCGGGATGTCGGGCGGCTGCTTGAGCGCGATCGCGTTCAGCCGCGTGGTGACGGGCGAGCGGTAGGCCTCGACCCAGTCGAGCAGTTCGTCGGTGAGCGTGCGCAGCTCCTCGATGCGGTTCTCGCGGATGCGGCTGAAGACGACGTGGCGGACGCCGCCGACGATCGCCCGCGAAGCGATCGCCGGCAGCGGAGCCGTGTTCGGCGAGACCCTGAACGCCGCGGCCACGAGGCGCTCATAGGCGTTGCCGGCGAGGTGCAGGCGTTCGCGCGCCTTGCAGCCGATGCCGAGCGAGTCGATCAGCACCAGGTGGGCGCCCTTCGGTTCCTGCACGATGTCGTCGAGGAGGCCCTTGCAGGAGGCGTGCAGGCGGTTGGCCCAGCCGCGTTCGGAGCTCCACGCCTCGAGCACGAGCTTGCGCGAGCGCGCGACGACGATGTCGTAGGTCGCCAGGAAGCACTCTTCCTTGTTGGCGAATTGCTCGTAGAACGCCCGCCGTGAGACGCCCGCCAGCCCGATCACGTGCGCTACGGTGGTGCGGGCGTAGCCACGCTGAGCGATCGACTCGATCATCCCTCCGTAGAGGCGCGCGCGCTGGTGTCTGGCGACGTCCTCGCGATCCATACCGTGCGGCCCGTGTGGCAGTCTCCGGTACAACGGCGCCGGATCCGCCTGAGCATCCCTCTGAGTTCCGCTCATCCCCACGGTTCTGGAAGATAGGCGATCTCAAGATTAATTGCAAGTTTTTTATAACAATATCCGTCGGATGTTTCCAGTCGTGTTTCCGCTACCTCCGAATGTCCGACAGACATTTGGATTCGAACAGGCGCAAAAGGCGCCCGTTCCAATCATCGGATACCCCTTCGAGAGCAGCGGTTTCTTGATTTTCGAGGGCTCCGGCGCGCGGCCGCGACGCGGCCGCCGATCAGGCGCTGAGCTCCAGGCGGCGCGGACCGGAGCGAAAGCCGAATTCCGCGAGCAATGTCTCCCACTGTGATCCGATCGCCGGCTCGCCGTCGATCCGCTCCAGCGCGAGCCGCCCGATCCGGCCCGCGCGAACGGCCTCGCCGAGCGCGTTCAGCGCCGAGCGCACCGGTTCGTCGGCGATAGCGCCGGCGCCTGCGGCTCCGACGGCGGCGTGGGCGCTTGCGCCGCCAAGCGGGGCGAGCACGATCAGGCCGCGCCCGCCGCGCTCGACGTACAGGACGGGCGCGCCGGCGACGAGCACGACGTGGGCGCCGGGCACGCGCGCCGGGCGGCGGACGCTGCGACTCTGGCCCTCCCGCTCGGGAATGCAGGGCCAGGGCAGCGCGGCGCCGTAGGGCTGAGCGGGATCGGTGGCGGCGAGCACGAGCTCCTCGGCGCGCACGGAGCGCAGGCGCTCGACGGCGCCTGCAAGCGCGAACTGCGCGCCGCCGAGGCCCTCGACGAAGTAGCCGCGACGGCAGACGCCGAGCGTCTCGAGGTCGCACAGCGTCGCGTACAGCCCGGCGAAGCCGCCCTGCACCCGCTCGGCCAGGATCTGCTCGCGCGTGAGGATGCCGTGGCGCTCGAGCAGCAGCTCGGCGAGCGCGCGGCGGCGCGCGGTCGGCGACGGGTCCTCCGCGCCGCCGCGAAAGAGCGGCTCGGTCAGCGACCAGCGCCCGGGCGGGCTCCCCGATCCGCGGCGGCGGCGGCGCGCGCCGAAGCGCCCCGGGAAGGGAGCCCCCGCCCGTCCCGCGCGCCCGCCTCCCACGGGCGGGGCGGTCTGGGAGCGCGCGAGCGTCAGCCTGCGCGACCGATCGGAGATCGACCAGCGCAGCGGCGCCCAGGAGTCGTTCGTCGCCGCGCCCGTCCAGACGAGGTCGAACAGCGCCTCGCGGATCGCCTCGGCGGGCAGGTCGAGCTCGGCGAGCAGGTCGGTGAAGAAGCAGGGGCCGGCGCGCAGGCGGGCGCGCAGGAGCTCGCGCGCGGGCGCGTCCGGCGCGTCCGGCTCATCGCCGCGCGAGGGCTCGGCGCCGCGTGCG
The DNA here is from genome assembly GCA_035567335.1 of Solirubrobacteraceae bacterium. Taxonomy (GTDB): domain Bacteria; phylum Actinomycetota; class Thermoleophilia; order Solirubrobacterales; family Solirubrobacteraceae; genus Palsa-744. Next base: position 53,606 of record DATMPZ010000009.1, on the reverse strand, counting down.
GGAAGGGGCGGCGGGCCGAGCAGGGGCGCGTCCTCGCGGAAGTACAGCGCCACCCGCCCGGAGCGCGCCGATCCAGCCCTCCGGGCTGCGTGCCCTGCGACGCCGACCCACACGAGCTCGCCGCTGGAACAGAGCGAGTCGAGCCACGCGGGCGAGTAGGCGCCGGCGCGGCGGGGGAGCACATCGCGCTCCCACGTCTCGGCGGGCAGCGCAAGTCCCTGGAGAGGCACGAGAACCTCGCGTAGACGGTCGATCCCGGCGCCGGTGCTGCGATACCGGTCGATGCCGTGCCAGGCCGGGAGAAAGGCCGCGAGGGCGCTTTGAGCGGAAGGCTCGATCTCCTTGCGCAGCGCCGCCAGCGAGGCGCGGCGCAGGCGGCGCACGACCTCGACGTCAGCCCATTCGACCCCGCTGCCGCCGGGCGCGATTTCGCCGCGGGCGAGCGTGCCGGCGCGCTCGAGCTCGCGCAGCACGGCAGCTGCGTCGACGCCGTAGCGCGCGCGCAGCTGCTCGCTCGTGAACGGTCCGTGGGTGCGCGCGTAGCGGGCGACGAGCTGGGCGAGGGCGTCCTGCACGTCGGCGAGGAACGCTTCGGGCAGGCCGCCGGGCGGGACGGCGCCGAGCGCGTCGCGGTAGAGCCCGGCGTCGGCGGCGGCCACGTAGCGTCGCTCGCCCGCGATGCGCAGGGAGATGGCGCGCCGTTCGCGGCCCAGCCCCGCGAGCAGCTCCTCGGAGTCGATGCCGTCGAGCACGCGCTCGCGGACCTCCGCGGCGGTCAGGTCGCCGAGCTGGCGCAGGACGTCGTGCAGCTCGTCGCGCCCGGTGGCACGCGTCAGCGGGGAGCGGCGCTGCAGCTCGTCGCACACACTCCTCAGCGCGCCGGGGTCGATCAGCTCGCGCAGCTCCTCGGAGCCGAGCAGCTCGCGCAGCAGGTCGCGGTCGAGCGACAGCGCGGCGGCGCGGCGCTCGGCGGTGGGCGCGTCGCCCTCGTACATGTAGGTGGCGACGTAGTCGAACAGCAGCGAGGAAGCGAATGGGGACGCGATGGGAGTCTCGACCTCGACGAGCGCGATCTCGCGGGAGTGCAGACCGCGCAGCAGCGACTGCAGGCCGGGCAGGTCGAGCACGTCGCGCAGGCACTCGCGGTAGGTCTCGAGCACGATTGGGAAGTCGGCGTGCTCGCGGGCGATCTCGAGCAGGTTCTGGGCCTTCAGGCGCTGCTGCCACAGCGGCGTGCGCCGGCCGGGCCAGGCGCGGGGGATCAACAGCGCGCGGGCGGCGGCCTCGCGAAAGCGCGCCCCAAACAGGGCGGAGGAGCCGAGCTCGTCGGTGACGGCTCGCTGGAGCTCCTCGGGCTCGATCAGCACGAGCTCTGAGGCGGAGGGCAGCGACTGCGCCTGCTCGTCGTCGAGGTCGGGCAGGCGCAGGACGATGCCGTCGTCGGACCACAGCGCGTCGGCCTCGAGGCCGTAGCGCTCGCGCACGCGCGCCGACAGCGCGAGTCCCCAGGCGGCGTGGACGCGCCCGCCGTAGGGGGAGAGCAGGCACAGCCGCCAGTCGCCGATCTCGTCGCGGAAGCGCTCGAGCACGATCGTGCGGTCCGAGGGCAGCACGCGCGTAGCGGTCTGCTGCTCGCGCAGGTAGGCGAGCAGGTTGCGCGCGGCGCGCTCGTCGAGGTCGCACTCGCGCTGCAGCGTCTGCGCGTCCTGGTCGAGCGCCCAGCGCGAGAAGGCGCCGATCTCGCGCCCGAGCTCGAGCGGGCGACCGAGCGTGTCGCCCTTCCAGAAGGGGACGGCGCCGGGGGCGCCGGGGGCGGGGGTGACGATCACGCGGTCGCGACCGATCTCCTGTATCCGCCAGGTGGAGGCGCCGAGCATGAAGGCCTGGCCGGCGCGGGCCTCGTAGACCATCTCCTCGTCGAGCTCGCCGACGCGGCGGCCGTCGGGGAGCGTGACGGTGTAGAGGCCGCGGTCGGGGATCGTGCCGGCGTTGGAGACGGCGAGCTGGCGCGCGCCGCGGCGGGGTCGGATGACGCCGGCGACGCGATCCCAGACGATGCGCGGGCGCAGGCCGATCGTGGAGCGGTCGCCGAAGCTGGTGTCGGGGTAGCGTCCGTCGAGCATGTCGAGCACGCGCTCGAGCAGCTCGCGGGAGAGCTCGGCGTAGGACCAGGTGTTCGTGACGAGCGCGTGGAGATCGTCGACGGAGACGCCGTCCTCGTCCTCCGCGGCGACGGCGATCGAGACGATGTGCTGGGCGAGGACGTCGAGGGCGTTGCGGGGCACGACGGTCGGCTCGATCTGTCCGGCGCGCATCAGCCGGCAGACGACGGCGCACTCGAGCAGGTCGCCGCGGAACTTGGGAAAGAAGCGTCCGCGGCTGACCTCGCCGACGCCGTGGCCGGCGCGCCCGACGCGCTGCAGTCCACGGGCGACGGACTTGGGCGACTCGACCTGCAGGACGAGATCGACGGCGCCCATGTCGATGCCGAGCTCGAGCGAGCTGGTCGCCACGAGGCAGGGCAGTTCGCCGGCCTTCAAGAGCTCCTCGACGCGCGTGCGCTCCTCGCGCGCGAGCGAGCCGTGGTGGGCGCGGGCGATCTCCCGCGCGGCGGGGACGGCCGCGGAGCGATCGCGGCCTTCCGCGCCCTCGCCGGCGTCTGCGTCCGCCTCGCCGGCGGCGAGCCCGGCATCCTCGCGCGCGGCGAGCTCGTTCAGGCGCAGCGCGACGCGCTCGGCCGCGCGGCGGTTGTTGACGAATACGATCGTGGAGGTGTGTTCGCGCACGGAGCGCAGCAGCTCGGGGTAGATCGCCGGCCAGATCGAACCACGACCCACGGCTTCGCCGTGTGTGCCCGACTCACCCCCGGCGATCGGCTCGAGCGGGTCCGGCGCCGCGCCGTCGGTCCGATCGTGGACGCCGGGTTCGGCCATCGACTCGACGGGGACTTCGATGAGCAGGTCGAGCTTGGGCGGAGCGGCCGCGTCGAGGATCGTGACCTCGCGGCGAGGGCCGACGAGGAAGCGCCCGATCTCATCCAGCGGGCGCTGGGTGGCGCTGAGGCCGATGCGCTGCGGACCCGGCGAGGGCCCCTCGTGCTGGGTCGAGCGCGATCCGGTCACGAGCGCGTCCAGGCGCTCGAGCGTGAGCGCGAGGTGCGCGCCGCGCTTGGAGTGGGCGACGGCGTGGATCTCGTCGACGATCACGGCCTGCACGCCGGCGAGCATCGCGGCGGCGCGGGAGGTGAGGATCAGGTACAGCGACTCGGGCGTCGTGATCAGGATGTCAGGCGGGTTGCGCACCATCGCGGCGCGCTCGCGCTGGGGCGTGTCGCCCGTGCGGATGGCGAGGGAGACGGCGTCGGCGATGCCGATGCCGCGCAGGGGGGTGCGGAGGTTGCGCTCGATGTCGTAGGCGAGCGCCTTCAGCGGCGAGACGTAGACGACGCGGGTAGTGGACCCACCGGGCGCGTGCTCTGCAGCGGATTCCGCCCCAGACTTGCCGCCGGGCGCCGGTTCGATAAGAGCGTCACCGCCGAGACGATCGAGCGCCCACAGGAACGCCGCGAGCGTCTTGCCCGAGCCGGTGGGCGCCGACAGCAGCACGTGCTCGCCGCGCGCGATCGCGGGCCACGCCTGCGCCTGGGCGGGCGTGGGCGCCGCAAAGGCCGCCGCGAACCAGTCGCGTACGCGCGGGGAGAAGCTGGACAAGGGACTGCTGCTAGCGCTCGGCACCATGCTGCGATTGAGGCTAGCGAGGTCCCGGAGCGCCGGCCGCGCCCTCGGGCAGGCCTTCACAGGCGCCGCGCCGTCAATGGCCGCGGCGCCCGCGGAGACCTGGCATCGTCGGGGGGACGCCTCGATCTCTACTCGAGCATCGCCGGAGAGGTAAGGACAATGCCCGAGCTCCCGGCCGCGTGCGCACATCCTGTGCGGCGGCCAAGGCCGAGATCTCATATGTTCGTTTACAAACTTTAGTTCCGATTATCAGATATCGCCAATGGTGTTTCTCACTCGCCGCGACTGGGAAACAGTCTTCGAAAACGCTAGGCGAATCGGAAGAACGGAACTATAATCTCGTCGTGCTAAAGGGCGCCGCCGCCGAGGGGCTGCAACCGCGCGATCACGGCCAGTGGACTCCGCTGGCGCGGGCGCTGGGCGCGACGGGGGATCGCTGGACGTTGCTGATCGCGCACGCGCTCGCGGACGGACCCCAGCGCCCCGTGCAGCTGCGCAGCCGGCTGCCGGAGATCTCCAGCGGCGTACTCGACCGGCATCTGCAGCAGATGGTCGGGCTGGGACTGCTGTTACGCAGGCGCTTCAAGGAAATGCCGCCCCGTGTGGAGCTGGCGCTGACCGAGGCGGGACGCGAGCTGCTGCCGATCGCGCGCGCCCTGGCGCGGTGGGGGGTCAAGCACATGTGAAGACGCCAGTGTGAAGAGGCCGGTCGGGAGTGGGCTCGCGTCTCGGACGCCGCGGCCGCGCTTCGTGCGAAACCCACGCTCGTCCCGCGGGCGCCGCGGCCTGCGGAAGCCGCGGCGCCCTGGGACACCTCCGGGCACGAGACCGGCTCGGTCTCGAACACGTCAATCCGCCGGAAGAGGGACGGCGGACCTCTTCTATTTGTACACGCTCGAGGGTTGCCTGTGGGGTTGTGTTTCTGACAGTGGCCGGTGGGTTATCGAGCAGCGCCGATGGAGTCGTCGAGTCGGGCCCATGATCCCTCCGGGCGGGGTGAGCGCTTACAGCGCTCCGGAGGGTCGATCGTAAAAAGGGCCCGCCGCATCCTGCGGCGGGCCCCTGTGCTGCGTGACTGTCCGTCGTGCGCTTCCGTGCTAGCTGCTGACTTCTATTCGCTTGCTTTTACGGCTGGTGCGTTGGCGTCCTGCAGTGTGCCGTTGAGGATGGCTGTGTTGTGTCCGGCTGTGGCTGGGACGCCGAGTTTTGCGTTGACTAGCGGGTCGATCAGGAATGAGAAGAGTCCGCCACAGCCTTCTGCGCCGGGTGCCGCGAACGAGTTGTTCACGAGCGAGTTTTCTCGTATGATGCTCAGGTTGAAATTGTCCTTGAATTCGACTTTACCGATTTTGCCTTTTATCGATTTATTCGGTGCGGGCGGGTTTGTGGTGCCGGTCGTCAGAGGCAGCGAGATCGGTGCTGAGTTCGAGCCGATATAGCAGCTTTCTCCGAGGAGCGGATTATCCAGTTTGACCTTCACCGGCAGCGAGAGCGCTGTTCCTTCCGCTTCGACTAGATTTTGAAGGTTTATGCCGATCGAGCTCGCGGGCGCAGCCAGTTCGGTTGTGGCGTTGACGCCGGTGAGACCGTTTTCGAAGATCAATTCGCACGCCAGCCGCTCGAAGAAGTTGCTGATTTCGAAGCAGTTGACCAAACCTGCCAGCCCCCCTGGGACGCTCTGCGGCGTTTTGGACAGCGTCACGCCGTTTTCCGCACCGATGAATTCGTAGCCTTCGATTTCAAAGCTTTTGTTTTCTATAACGTGTACGCCACCCTGGAGGGTGATCGTGTTTTTAATCGGCACCGTCTTTTTGCCGACCGTGAATTCGCCGCTTTCAGTCTGCGCAAATATGCAGAGAGTCGTCGCCGAGTTGCTCAGCGGACACTGGTTGAACACCGCGAAGTCCCCTTTGGGATGGTGTTCGGTCGCCAGCGCCGACGAAGCCGACCCGAGGACGATGAGCGACGCGAGCAGCGCCACCACGACTGCCGTCGCCCGCCGGGACACGGGCGTACTCCCTATCTGTTGCCTGATCATGAAGCTAACCTCCGTCTCTGCCGATGGATAGGTTGGGCGCGGAGGCACCCGCCCTGCGGCAGGCCAAGTCCGTACCTCCTACAGACTATAGAGGGGCCCATGAGCGCGGCAAGCGCTGTTTCTGACCTGTCGAAGTATTCGAGCCGAGGTACGGGATCCAAATACGCACGAGAAGACGAAAGAACGCGCACAGCCGCCGGGAGAGGCTTTGCTCCGGCGGCCGCGCGTCGTTCTCGAGGAGCTGTGCCCCTACCGCTTTCCCCTCTTGCCGGCAGCCTTCTTGGCTTTCTTGGGACACCCGGTGACGGCGATCTTGGTGGTCTGAGTCACGACGGCGCCGTTCTGTCCGGTGAGCGTGGTGGGCATCGTCAGCTTCTGTCTGCACATGTTGCCCTTCGCCTTGGTGGGGAGGTTGGTGGCCAAGACGGAGAATGGGCCCTCTGGGAATGTCGTTTCGAATGAGCTGACCGGCGCGTCGGGCGCGCTGTTGAACGTGGAGGTCGTGATGCCTTTCTTGATGTTCGTGTTGCCGTCGAGGTAGAGCGTGATCCCTTCGCCCTGCAGCACGAACACGAGGTCGGGGAACGCCGCGCCGCCGTGGGAGACGAGATACGCGGGCCCGGTCAGCGGGTGCGCCAAGAGCGGCGTGAGGGCCATCGCGGTGCCGACGTTCGACGCGAGGGGGCATCCCGCGGGGTTAGCGTTGAACTGCTTGTCGGTGCACGCTTTCTGCAGCGTCGTCAATCGCGCGGGCAGTTGCTTGGGCAGCGTCACGCGGGCTTTGGCGATGTTGGCCTGGCCCGGGCCCGGGGTGACCTTCACGACCAGCGAGGCGCCGTTGGCTTTGCTCGTCTTCGCCGCCGTCGTCGCCGCGAACTTCGGTTTGAACGGGAGGTTCGCGCAGTTGGAGGCCTCGAACGGCGAGGAGACGCCCGTGCTCGCGCCGGCGGTCGAGGTGATGAGCGCGGTGACGCTCAGCTGCGAGCAGTTCGTCGGGTTGAACATGAAGTCGGGACGGTTGACGGTCACGTTGATCGTGCGCACGTCCAGCGGGATGCCCTGCAGGATCGTGGGCAGCGGATCGCTTGTGACCCTGACCTGCGCGGTGTGGGAGTCGACTTCGACCTTGGCGCGCACGACCTCCTTGCCGAACCCGCCGTTGCCGGTGAGCGTGAACGGTCCCGCGGTCGTGGGCACGACGATGCTCAACCCGAACGGAGCGCCGTTGTAGGGCCCGGTTAGGTACACCTTGCCATCCTTGACCCAATAAGGTGTACCGCCGGGCCCTACGCTGACCGTCGTTACCCCAATCTGACTCTCAGGTCCGCACGTTCCATGCGCGGCCTGGGGGTCGGGGCACTGCACGACGCTTTTGAGAACCCCCAACAGACCCGGGGGCGTCGTGACCTGGACGCCGGACAGGCGCTGTTCGCGGTCCTGGCGAGCGAGTGTCACGCTGAGCGGGCTGAATGCGCCCGCCTGATTATTGATCGTACCCGCCGTAAACGAGGGACTGAACCCCACTCCAGCCCCGCATCCCTGGCTGATCGTAAAGCTACTCTGCGATTCTTTAGGTGGACCGCCACTCCACGGGAACAACTGCGATGCAGTCGTGTACGTCCCGCAAGCAATCGGTGTGATCAGCGGCGCTCGAGATCCCCCAAAGAAGCTCATCCTCACGTCGCTGAACGGCAACTGCGGCAGGAACTGCGCTTCGCCGGTCGCCGCGCTCCTGACCGGATCCTTGCCAAAGCGCGCGGTGAGCTGTCCCGTTTCTTTATCCAGCACGATTTCGCCCGGGAGCTTGACGACCGCGCCCTGGCCTTCGGCGACCACATACAGCGCGAGCAGCGATCCGAACGGGTTGGAGCCGTTACCCGCCACATCGCCCTGCTGCGCCAGGAACACCGAGCCCTTCAACGGATGTTCGAGCAACTGCGTGTCGATTTCGACATTCGCGACCTTCGACGAGTCCGGGCATTTGGCTGGTTCCGCCGAGGTGAGGTTGATCCCTTCAGGGCCTTCCAGCGGACACGCTCCAAGCCCGTTCGCCGCCGACGGCGAGACGGCCATACCCATGGGGAACTTCACGACCGCTTCCTTAAGGTTAGCCTCCGCGCGCCCCGCGAGGCTTTCTTCCTGGGGAACCTTCAGGTCGACGTTCAATCCGCTCGGGGATTCCGTACCCACCCCTTTCGGCGACGGTTCGGTGCTCAACGACGGATGGAACGCGAGTTCGTTGCAGCCCGTGATCGCGGGAGACTGGAATGGCGGCGGCGCGATCAGTTCTTCCGGCTTCTGCCACGAATACGTGCTCATCGACGTCGCGAGCGGACTACCCGTGCACGAGCCGGGCATCGTCAGGAACGGCGTACCGGTCCGTTCGCGTGCCGGCAACGGGCAATTGAATTCATAAAAGCTTTCTTCCGGGTATTCCGACACCCGCTTATGGGTCATGATCGCCGTTTCGAGCAGTTTCGTGTAGGTCTCTTCTTTTATCTTTTGTTGGGCTCTGCTATGCACACCGCAGACCCCTCGTTCCCTGTCATGACTCGGGTCTGACGGGTTGCCCCACAGCGTCAGCTTGACCGCCCACAGCCGCTTCAGCTGAGTGATCTCCGAGACGCTGCCGGAGAGCCCATAGTCGCCGCCGGTACGGACCCCGCCGATGATGTGCGCTATGAATCCGATTTCACCGGGGTTCAAGCCGAACTCCGCCGGCACGCCCGCCGGCGGCACCATATTATACACAGGCGAGCGGAAAAAACCCAGATTGGCGCCCATCGCGTAGATCGTAGCCACACCCACCACCGAGCCGACTGGGCAGCCACCGCCGTGAGCCGGCACCGTCTCCAGCTGCCGCTCGGTGCACTTTCTCGTCGACACGGTGGGATTCACGACGAGACCGGCGGGAAGGTTAGTGACGATGTGCTTCGGTTCGCCGTAGATTTTCCCCAAAACTTCCGGGATTTCGATCGGAACTTCTTCCCCAAGACTTTCGTCTAGTTCGAATTGTTCGTTTTCTTCTTTGGTTTCGTGGTTGAAGACGATCGTCGTCGTGAGCGCGTACGGATGCGACCCCGCCCGCGTCGCAGGCGGACCCAGTTCACCCGCCACAATCGGGCTTTCAAATCCACAGACACCAAACGACGCCGGACCACACACACCAACCGCAGCACCCGCCGACCCAGCAAACACACACACCACTACGGCTGCGAGTGCTACTGTGATGAACATAACCACCGGCCTACCCCGACCAAAGGAGTGCGCGGGATTTACGCCGAGGATCCTCGCCCGAAGGGAACCAAGCATAGAGAACATCATCACCTGCCCCTCCGCTCATAGCCGGCTTTCCTCGCCCTACGTTTCGTCCCACCCTTCGCTTTGGCCTTCACGCACTTTCCGCGGCGCAACTTCCTGCCTCTGGGACATTTCACCGTGCCCCTCTTGACAACCGTCGTGGACGCGGACGACGGCGCGGCGAGATTTCCCGACCCCGACAGCGACGTACTCGCAGGCGCGCCGAGCACGGGTGAGGACCCCACCACACCGCGACATGTATCTTCTTCCAAACACGGCGCAGGAGGCACGATGTTCTGCGCGGGAATTCCCCCGCCGACACGGGAATCGTAAACATCCACATTCGCATCCTGATCCTGAGCCACCAGCGACTGCGCAGTGAAGAAGAACACACCACCGCCATCCGCGCTCGCGTCACCGAAATACGATTCGCTGACACTCCGCCCCGTCGAAATCAAATACAAGCAACCCCCAGACCGCGCGCTGAAGCTCACGCTCGCGCTCGTACAAGATCCCTCTCCTTCCCGCTCCCACTCATACACATCCCGCACAGAATTCACATCTTCCGGCAAAAGCGCTTCTTCCGTCTCAAAAAAGACACGCCCACCATCATCAGACAGATTACGCGTCACAAAAGCATTAAAACCACCCGTATTGGGGCGCGCGATCAAAGAGACCTGCGGGGCAGAGAGTTCCGCGGGGCTGCTCGCCGGAACACCGCTTGGATTGCACGTTACACACACGGGATTATGCACCGACACAGGTGATCCGGCACGATACAAGTCAAACCCATTACTTTCCGAGAACAAGAGCGCCCTGCCGTCAGGAGTGACACGCGAACTCCTCTCCCCCCCCGAAGGTCCAGGATTGCTTTCTGCATCATAGCGCGCACTCCAGTCGGTTGGCTGAGTGTCCTGCGCGATGAACACCACGGTGCCTTCGTGCCACTCATAGAGATTGTTCTTGCCATTTTCGGCTTTTTCCACGACCATTTCTTTGTTACTGTTTTCGTGTTCACGCTTGTTGGTCGCCAGCACACCAGCAGCCACAAAATACGCATAGGCGCCATCGCTAGAGAACCCGAGCGTGCCGGCAACATCTTCCGCCCCAATGGTCAGCTGTTCCCGCGCCTGCACAAGCGATGTCGCTTCGGGTTCTTTCTTTTCCTTGAACAGATTGATAAACCGTTTGACGTTGAAGCGATAGAGCTCACTGCCTTCGATGTAGAAGATAAAGCCCCCGTCCGAAGTCGAAGCCTGCCACGCCGCACTGCCAACCGACAGCTGAAACGTCTTTCCGACTTCGGGTTCACGCATGTAGACAAACCCGGTCTTGACATCCGTGAAGAACACGCGCGAACCGTCTTCGGAGATCGTATTCTGTGTGTAAAAGCCGCGCTGACCTTTAGGGTTTTGCAAAGGGCCCCCGATCGACCCTTCTTCCGGCGCTGTGCCACCGGGCAGCACCCCCGCCAAGCTCACACGTTCACCCACCGGCTTGGCTTCGTTCCACTCGTACAGATTGTTGAACCCCGACGCCGGCGGCACATTCGTCGTAGCCAAATTTTCGTTGAGTTCGAAGAGAATGCGGGAATAGTCCCGCGACGCATCCACAAAGCGCAAAGGCTTTTCTATGTTGGGTGCGAGCAGCCTATACGCGTTCGTTGCATTGTCACGAACATACGCATTCTCTATGCTTGGCCCAGCCACGCCGCCTTCCGCGAGGACCGGTTCCCCCGAAACCACGATCGTTCTGGCGAGATCCTTTGTCCAGCCAACCAAGAGCGACTCAATGCGAGAAGAGTTAGGGGGCATGAGGCTCTCGGTCGCCCACGCACTGCCGCCGGGAGAGCGAAGGCTGAGCTGAATCTGCGCCACGCCTGATTTTGCGCCCAGCGCGTTTGCGAACGGCGCCATCGAAAAGAAGCTGACCGCGTCGCCGGACGGGGAGGCCTGCACGGCGTTTACTTCGCCGTTGGCATCCACCCCATTCTTGTTCACGGAGGCCTGCTCGTACGCGCGACAGTCCGGCAGACCGGGCGCGTAGACCTGCTCGCTACGGACTTGTTCGGTAACTGCGGGGCACACTTCCGCCTCAGCCGCAATCGCCAGCACGCCGCTTCCAGCGCCCATAATCACAAGAAATGCAATCCCCAGCAACACGCGACCGTCATAGCTGACCATGCCCCCTCGGAACCCCACCATTCATCTTCCCCTCTCTAGCCATTCATCTCATTCATTCCAGCCCCCTCTATTCTGTCAGAATCGCCGATGCACCCGCTAGTAGTGTTTCTAACTCGCGACTCAGCCGGCCACTCCGCACCCACAGGCTGATAGCAAGCTCTGGGGGGCCGGAATTCCGGCCCCCCAGACTTCATATACGGCTAATTATGCCCTAGTTAGTACACTATTATCAAGTACCTGGTAAGATGCCCCATGCTAAGAGGCTCCCCAGATGGACTAAAGCCGTACCTGAATACGAGGCGCCGGCAGTGCCGCCGATGCTCAGATGGCTGTTTGCTTTCGTAGCGACTAGTTCATGGTTAACTTTCATCGATTCCGGTTCAGGAAGTTCCACGACCTGATTGCCGGTCACCGAGTAGTTGCCCGTTGGGATCGCACATTCCATGGTCCCATTTTTTTCTACTTCGAGAGCCACAAATTCTTCTGTTGCTCCCGCACCTTTGACTTCCATCTGCGGCGGACTCCCCAGAGGCGCCCCTAAGGGGATCGTCCGACCTGGGAGTAATTTGGTTTTAATTTCTTTTTCTTGCGCAGTGGAGAGCTTACACCCTGACGGTTTAATCTCTATGCAGTGTAAATAAATCAATAGAGCATGGAAATTGCCTAATAATAACAGCCACGCGAGGATATGAACATCTAGACAGTGGAACTTAGCGGCTACACCCGTTACTTTACCTTCCAATAACTGTAACCCACCTAAACCTAAAGCGAACTCCGGGGGGGTCCCCAACTCTTTCATTGGTTCTTCATTGTTACAGAACACCCAATGAGTAGGGTTAGGTCCACCGCACCTCGCCGACGCCGACGCCGACGCGATCGCACTGATCGCAAATGCGGCCAGCAGGCTAAGCAGGACCAATTTCAAACGTGACATGAATAATAACCTCCAAATGTCACCGGACGGTACCGGAGACACTCATAGCTTGCTCTTATATAGACATCGGGGCGCAGAGCTAACACGTACCGACACCCGTCTTGCCAGCTCCCTCGACGGATCAACTCGACCCAGACGAGGGATCACCACGCAACATACGCCGAAAGCACAGCCCCAGTCAAGAGAGCGACAACTTCCTTATTCCACACGGGCATTCCAACCAGACAACAGGACGTCAAAATCCCTGCACCCACCGTTTCTCCACATCTGGAACATCGGACTGGGGGGTCAGAAACGCATACGCCAAACCTGGATCCCGAAGCCTCTGTCGTAACCCCGGTGGTTTTAGTTGGCCGAATTTAGGCCCTCGCGAGAAGGGATGCTGATCAATACTGAGCCCAGACACAACGATCAAATGCCCGTAAGAGACCCCACGCTAGCTCATCAAGATGAGGGGTAGAACACGACCCGCCTACACCCCTCAGCCGCCGAGTCTCGGAAGTAAACACCCATCACACAACATTCTCGCGCGCCAAGTATCGACGCGCGAGTGAGAAAATCGAACGTCAGATCGGCCCTGCAGTCCCTCACCCCGCGCAGTGAACGATCCCCCGCTCGAGCGCATACACACGGCTCGCGAGCTCCCTCACGAGCCCCGCGCGCTGCTCCGCCAGCAGCATCGTCAGTCCCGTGCCCTGCACCATCATGAGCTGCTCGACGAGCGTCTCCACCAAGCGCGGCGCGAGTCCCTCGCTCGGCTCATCCAGCAGCAGCAACCTCGGGTTCGCCACCAGCGCCCGAGCGATCGCCAGCACCTGCTGCTCGCCGCCGCTCAGCCACGCGCCCTTGGACTCCCGCACCTCTGCCAGCAGCGGGAACACGTCGAACACCCGCTCGAGCGGCCACGACGACGCGCTCTCCCTCTGGCTCCTCTCGTCCTCGCTCGATCCCGCGCGCTTCCCTCCCCCTGCCGCCACGAGCAGATTCTCCTCCACCGTCAGGCTCCCAAACACCCGCCTGCCCTCCGGCACCAGCCCCACGCCCAACCGCGCGATCCCGTGCGCGGGCATCCCGATCGTCTCCCTCCCCGCGACCTTGATCGAGCCGGCTCTCGCGATTCCCGCCATCCCCATCACGCAGTGCAGCGTCGTCGTCTTCCCCGCGCCGTTGCGACCCACGAGCGCGACCGTCTCCCCGGCTCCGACCTCCAGGTCCACGTCGAACAGGACCTGCGCGGCGCCATAGCGGGCGTTCAACCCCTCGACCTTCAACATCGCCTGTGGCCCGCGCTCTCGATGCTCGGCTTCGTGCGGTGACCGGCGCCGGCCGGGCTGGTTGAAACCGCGAGCTTGCGGGTCACCCATTCCTATCCACCGCCGTCACACCCCGCCCACCGGCGCTTCGCCATCGCCGAGGTACACACGCCTCACCCGCTCGTCCCTGCGCACCGCCTCCGGCGTCCCATCCGCGATCTGCTTGCCGCGATCCATCACCACCACGCGCTGCGCATGCGCGAACACCGTATCCATGTCGTGCTCGCTGAACACCATCGTCAGCCCCCTGCGCGCGACCGCGCCCACGACCAGCGCCATGATCGCCGCGCGCTCCTCGCCTCCCATCCCCGCCGTCGGCTCATCCAGCAGCAGCACCTTCGGCTCGCCCGCCAGCACCATCGCCAACTCCAACCGCTTGCGCTCCCCCTGCGCCAGCGCACCCGCCTCGCGCTCCTCTTCCCCGCCCAGTTCCACCTCCGCCAGCGCGCGGCCGACGCCGTCCCCATCGCCATCCCCATCCCCGCCTCCGCGCGCGCCCGCGACCTGCGCCAGCTCGATGTTCTCGCGCACCGACAGCCCCTCAAACAGCCGCGCGCTCTGAAACGTCCTGCCCAACCCCAGCCTCGCGCGACGCGCAGGCGCCACGCCGCGCAGGCTCCTGCCCGCCAGCAGCACCTCGCCCGCGTCGGCCTGAAGCTCCCCGGAGATCAACCCGAACAGCGTGCTCTTGCCCGCGCCGTTGGGCCCGATCACCGCGACCCGCTCGCCCGCCCCCACGCACAGCGACACGCCGTCCACCGCGCGGATGCCGCCGAAGCTCTTGCGGACGTCCCTCAGCTCGAGCGCCGGCGGTGGGTCGATCGCGCCCGCCGAACCCATCTACTCAGGCTACGCGCATCGGCGCGGATCGGCGTGATTTCCGCGCCGTCGCGCCTCACGGGATCCCGTCGAGCAGTTCCGCCGGCGAGTTCAGCTGCAGCGCGCGAGCGAGCACGACGATCGTCTCCAGGCGCGGCGAGCGCTTGCGGCGCTCCAGCAGGCTGATCTCGGTGCGGTGCAGTCCGCACATCGAGCCCAGCGCTTCCTGGGAGAGACCCAGCCGTTCGCGATGACCGCGCAGGTTCGCGGCGAACGGCCCCCGCATGCTCACTGTCGATGCCACCACACGTGTATTCTCTCACAAAGCAGACGAAAGTCTACCGACAACCGTCACCTGCCGGCTGTCTGCGGATTTCGTGCGCCGACCCCCTGCTTGCGGCGCAGCGAGACCACCCCGCGGGGCGCGAGCAGGATCACCGTGAGCAGCACCGCGCCTTCGACGAGCAGCGTGTCGGTGCTCAGCTTGCCCACGTAGAAGTCGATCAGCCCCAGCCCCACCGCGCCCACCACCGGCCCCGAGAACCTGCCCACGCCCCCGAGCAGCGTCACGATCAGCGCGTTCGCGGAGATTTTCCAGTCGAACACATCGGGATACACGATCTGCGCGGACAGCACCGACAGCCCGCCGCCGACCGCCGCGACGCCCGCCGCCAGCGCGAACACGCCCAGCCTGCGCCGCTCCACCGCGACGCCCAGCGTACGCGCGCGCAGCGCGTCTTCGCGGATCCCCCTGAGCATCAGCCCCGCGCGCGCATGCACGAACGCGAACACCCCGACGAGCACCGCCGCCGCGACCGCCAGCATCGCGTAGTACACGCCGTTCACGTCCACCACCACGTTCAGCCCGCGCGGCAGGCTCGTCGCGATCAGGCCACTGTCCCCGCCGGTCAGCCGCGGCGAGTGTGCGGCCGCGAACTGCAGCAGCGCCCCCAGCGCGAACGTGAGCATCACGAACGCCACCGGCTCCATCCGCACGAGCACCGTCCCGCCGGCGACCCCCGCCGCCACGGCCACGACGACCCCCACCGCCAGCGCCACATAGAAATCGACGCTCGCTTCATTCATCGACAGCGCCGTCGCATACGCGCCCAGCCCGTAGAACGCCGCCTGCCCGAACGAGAACATGCCCGTGTACCCGAACAGCAGGTTGAAGCTCACCCCCACGAGCGCGCTCACGATCATCGACGCCGCCAGCAGCACGTACTCGCTGGAGGCCACCGCCGGCAGCAGCGCCGCGAGCGCCAGCAGCGCCAGCGCCGGCCCGCCGTCGGCGAGCAGCGCCCGGCGCGTTCGCGCGCTCCCCACGACGACGCCCATGCGCGCCATCTTATGTTCCTACCCGGCCGCGGAGCGCGCCGCGCCGCCGCGCCGCGACCGCAGGCCCGTCAGCGACCAACCGAGCCGCCCGGTCGCCGCGCGCGCCAGCAGCACGACGCTCATGACCGCATACGGCGTCAGCTGCGCGAGCGTCGCGTCGTGCAGCGCGGCGAAGCTCTGCGCGATCCCGATCGTAAGCGCCGCCATAAGCGCGCCCGTCATGTTGCCCAGGCCGCCCGTCACGACGACGATGAACGCCGGCACGAGCGCGGTCGTTTCGAGGTTCGTCGACACCGTGCCCTGCGGCGCGATCAGCACGCCCCCGAGCGCCCCCAGCCCGATCCCGACCGCGAACACGCCCGAGTACAGCCGATCGACGTCCACGCCCAGGACCGACAGCATCTCGCGATCGTCGACCGCCGCGCGCGTCAGCAACCCGGCGCGCGTGCGATACAACACCGCCCAGATCGCCGCCGTCACCAGCAGGCCGAGGACGATCGTCACGACCGTGTAGCGCGGCAGCGTCGCGCCCAGCACGCTCCAGCCGCCGCTCAGCGCGCCCGGCAGCGAAACCGTGCGAAAGTGCGTGCCGAACACGAGCACAATCGCCCCCGCGATCAAATAGCTGAGCGCGAGCGTGAGCATGAACTGGCGATTCTCGTCCTGCGCGCGGTAGGTGCGGCGCAGCAGCGCCACCTCGACCGCCGCCCCCAGCGCCGCGACCGCGAGCGGGACGGCGATCAGCGCAAGCGTCCACCCCAGCGCGGAGGCCCCGACGAGCGCGATCGCGCTCGTCGTCAGGTAGGCGCCCAGCATGTACACCGAGCCCGCGGCGAAGTTCATCACGCCGAGCACGCCCCACACGAGGTTCAGGCCGGCGGCCGTGAAGAACAGCACGAACGCCAGCCCGAGGCCGGCGAACAGCTGCGCGATGAACGTCGCCAGGCTCACCTCCGCTCGGCGCCTCCCCGCGCTCCCGCTACCCGCGCCCGCAGGGCGTCGGCGTGGAGATCGGAATGCGCCCGGTGGGCGTCGTCCTCCTCAGCATTCGAAGTACTTGCTCGTGCTCACCAGCGTCAGGTGTTCGAAGTGCGCAAACGGCTGCGCGCGAGTCGGACCGGCGACCGTGCCCATCGCGATCGGCATCGCCACCTCGTGGTTGCACCTGTGGATCGCCACGCTCCCCTGCACGGTCTGCACCGTCGCGCCGGAGAGCGCTTCGCGCACCTTCGTCGGGTCCGTCGATCTGGCTTTGAGGATCCCCTGCGCGATCAGCTGGATCTGGTTGAACGCGTCGCCCGCAGCGCCGCCGTTGGCCGCCACGCCGCCGAGCGCTTCCAGGTCGTGGGCAAACGGCGTGTGGTAGATCGAGGACGACGGATAGTAGGTGTATCCCTCGATGCCCACCGGCGGCTTGGGCATCGCGTCGATCGTCGCGTAGTCCATGATCCCAAACACGTGCGTCTTGTCAAACAGCCCCAGCGGCAGCGCCTGTTTGACGAGCGTGACCGTGTCTTCGGTGATCGCCGTCGAGTACACGACGTCGGGGCGCTCGGCGATCAGCTTGTCGATGTAGGGGGTGTAGTCGGTCCCTCCGCTCGGCACGTAGTCCTGGCTGATTATCGTCTGCCCGCCGGCCGATCCCGGACGATCGGTCGCCATCGCCTGCTTGAACGCGGCCGTGACCTGATAGCCGTAGCTGTAGTCCTCGCTGATCGCCGCGATCCGCTTCCATTGCGGATGCGCGCGCACGTAGGCGGCGGCGTTCTCGCCCTCGACCTTCGCCGTCGGGATCGTGTCGAAAGCATAGATTTCCGGGCCGCCCGAGAACACCGCCGGGTCCGCCACGCCCACCGCGTAGATCACGTGACTGGGGTTGGCGACGAGCTGCTCGACGCTCTTGCCGACCGCGCTCGAGCACGTCCCCGCGAGATATTTGACGTGGCCGCTCAGCACCAGGTCGCGCGCCTGGGCGACGCCGACGGTCGGCGTGGCCCTGTCGTCGCGTACGATCAGCTGCAGCCTGTGTCCCAGCACGCCGCCCCGTTCGTTGACGCGCTCGACCGCCAGTTCCGCGCCTTTGACGTATTCTTGGGAGAACGTCGAGCAGAAGCCCGTCAGCGAGGCGAGGTAGCCGATCTTCACCGGCGCACCCGGCGCCAGCGCCGCGCTCTGCGAGCTCGAGGACCCGCAGCCCGCCAGGACCCACGCCGGCCCGAGCGCGGCGAGCGCGATCGCCGTGGCAGGGCCGCCGGCCAGCCTTCTCATTGAAGCGACATCCCCTCTTTTGGGTGGCGATGAAGTATCGAACTCCTCGCGCGAACGATATCTCTATTTCGAACCGGACGCGCCATCTCCGTTTGCGGCGAACGGCTCCCCCGGAGACGGGTGTCCGGCGGGCGTGTGGAACGCGGGCATCACCTCCCGCGCAAACGCCGTCATCGAGGCGCACACCTGCTCATGGGGCTGGCCGAGGTTGTGCCACGCCGAGAACTGGTCGACGCCCAGCTCCGCGTAGCGCGCGAGCTTGGCACGCACCTCCGGGGCGGTGCCGAACGCGATGTTCGCATACATCTCATCCAGCCCCGGCTCGTCCTCCCTGACGGCCTCCTCGACCGTGTAGTCGCCGCCGCGCACGTGCTCGGAGTCGCCGAGCTGCTGGTCGATGATGCGGTGGTTCATCAGCACGTACCGCAACACCTCGCGGCACTCCGCCTCCTCAGCGCCGACGAACGTCATGCGGTTGAGGCCGAACCTCGTTTGCGAGCGCTCGCGCCCGGCGTCGCGCAGCGCCCGCTCGAACGCCTCATACACGCCTTCGACCTGTGCGAACGGCTCGCGGAACGGGGCCGAGATCACGTCGCAGTCGCACCCCAGCTCGACCGCCCAGCGCGCCGAGCGGGCCGACAGCGCCGCCAGCCACACGGGCGGGTGCGGCCGCTGCAGCGGCGGGGGCAGGACGGTCGCGTTGGGATAGGAGAAGAACCGCCCCTCGTGCGCGTGCGCGGAGGGATCGCGCCAATGGCCGAGCATGATCCGCAGGTGCTCGGCGAAGAACGCGCGGCTGTCGGCCTCGTCCATCTCCGTCTGGAACTGGCGCATCTGATACGGCGAGGCGCCGCGCCCGCAGGCCACGTCGAAGCGCCCGCCGCACAGCTGGTCGATCTGCGCGATCTGGCCCGCCAGGCGCAGAGGATGGTGAAACGGCAGCACGAACACCGCCACCCCGATCCTGATCCTTGCGGTGCGCTGCGCGATCATCGCCGCCAGCTGCAACGGGTCCGGCGCGGCCAGGAAGCTCACGAGGTTCTGCTCGGCCAGCCAGACCCCGTCGTAGCCGAGCTCCTCCGCCAGCACCGCCTGCTCGACCATCTCCCCATACAGCTCGCGCGCGGGCTTTTTGCGATCCCACCACTGGCCGGGGAGGAACAGGTAGAAGCGCATGCCCGCGACCTCAGCCGGCCCCGGGGGCCGAGATGGAGCCGCAGTCCGAGACGGAGCCGCAGTCCGAGACAAAGCCGCAGTCCGAGACGAAGCCGCGATCCGCGACGGAGCCGCAGTCCGAGACGAAACCGCGATCCGCGACGAAACCGCGATCCGCGACGTTTCCCCCGTCGGAGACGTTCCCACAGCCAGAGACGGACACACAAGCCGCTATGTTTCCGGGCAGCCCGAAAGGGAAATCAATGTTTATGATTGAGACTCGCGCTGAGATTAAGTATGATGACCATTCAGACATGGAATTCCCCTCTTAGGGAAGTCTCCAGGACAAGGAACAGGAAACCGAGTGCAATGCCCAGAACAAGTTCGAATACTTCCAAAAAATCAGACATAACGCAAGAGCCCGCCTGGTCGATTCCCAGCCTGCGTGAGCCTCGCTACTCGCAGTCGTTGGAGCGCGGGCTCGCGATCCTGGGCTGCTTCACCCCCCAGCGCCCCGTGCTGGGCATCGCCGACATCGCTGATGAGCTCGGCATGAGCCGCTCGACTACGCACCGCTACGTGATCACGCTCGTCGCGCTCGGCTACCTCGAGCAGGGCGCCTCGCGCAAGTACCGTCTCGGTCTGCGCGTGACCGACCTGGGGATGTCCGCGCTGAACTCGACCGGTCTGCGCGAGCACTCCCACCCCTACCTCGAGGAGCTGCGCCAGCGCACCAGCTACACCGTCAACCTGTCCGTGCTCGACGGCTCCGAGATCCTCTACGTCGATCGCGCCCGCAGCTTCCGCCGCGGTCAGAGCAAGATCGACCTCGGTCTGCACCCGGGCTCGCGCCTGCCGGCGTACTGCACCTCGATGGGCAAGCTGCTCTTGGCCTACCTGCCCGAGCCCGAGCAGAAGGACCTGTTCTCGGAGATGAAGCTGACCAAGCGCGGCCCGAACACGATCACGAGCAAGAAAGCCCTGCGCGACGAGCTCGACGAGGTCGCCGACGCCGGCTTCGCCGTCAACGACGAAGAGCTCGCGGCCGAGCTGCACTCGATCTCCGCGCCCGTGCGCAACGAGTCCCGCGAGGTCGTCGCCGCCGTGAACATGGCCGCGCACTCCTCGATGATCTCCCTCGAGGAGCTCGTCGACGCGCTCGGCCCGCACCTCGTCTCCACCGCCGACCGCATCTCCGCGCGGCTGGGCTACCGCCGCGACGACGAGTCTTAGACCGGCTCGGTTTCCACACGCGCACCCGGCCTGGACTCGTCCTCCGGGCCGGGTAGCGTACTCTCTGGCGCCGATGACGGCTCCCAGAACGATCGCGTCGCTGTGCGCCTCCTCGCTGCTTGCGACCGGTATGGCCGCCTGCGGCGCCACCACCACGGTTTCGACCGGCGCCTTCAAGGGCGAACAGCAGCTCATCGCCCAGACGGTTGCGCATCTGCAGAGCCACGCCACGGCGCTGGAAGCGAAGAAGATCTGCGGCGAAGACCTCGCCGCCGCCCGGGTCGCACAGCTGAATACCGCCTCCGGGGGCTGCAAGCAGGCGATCGAATCTCAGCTCAAGGAGATCGACAGCTTCGAAACGACGGTCCAGGCGGTCAAGATCTCCGGCGCCACCGCCACCGCGCAGGTCAAGAGCATCGTCGCCGGCAGGAAAGCCGTTCAGACGATGACGTTCGCCAAGGAAGGCGGGAAGTGGCGGGTCTCGAGCGTCGGATAGCCCGGACCAACCTGCCACCGCCACCGCACCCTCGGCTGGTCGAGAGTCGCGTGAGCAAAGACGCAGGAGAGCGCGGCGTGACCCAGCCCTGGCGGACTGTGTGCCCCTCCGATCGGAGATCCCGTCGATCTCCGATCGGTACGCGAGCGACTGAGGACGCCGCGTCGCGAAGGCTGTCGCTCAGCTGAGCGTCTTGCCGTACTGGCGCTCGTAGTAGGCGCGATAGTCGCCCGAGCGGATCGGCTCCCACCACCAGGCGTTCTCGCGATACCACGCGACGGTCTCCTGCAGGCCGTCCTCGAAGCGCACCCGCGGCGTCCAGCCCAGCGCGCGGACCTTCTCGGAGGAGAGCGAGTAGCGCCGATCGTGCCCGGGACGATCGCTGACGTGCTCGATCTGCGACTCCGACGCGCCCGTCAGCGCGACGATGCGCTGGACGACGTCGATGTTCGCCTGCTCGTCCGGACCGCCCGCGTTGTAGACCTCGCCGGGCAGCCCGTGCGCGAGCACGTGCCCGATCGCGCGGGCGAAGTCGGTGGAGTGGATCCAGTTGCGCACCTGCATCCCGTCGCCGTACACGGGCAGCCCGTCGCCGTGCAGCGCGTTCAGCACCATCAGCGGGATCAGCTTCTCGGGGTACTGGTAGGGACCGTAGTTGTTGGAGCCGCGCACGATGCTCGCGGCCAGCGCGTAGGTGTGGAAGTAGCTCTGCACGAGCAGGTCCGCCCCCGTCTTCGTCGCGGAGTACGGCGAGGAGGGGCGCAGCGGCGACTCCTCGGTGAACGCGCCGACGTCGATCGACCCATACACCTCGTCGGTCGACACCTGCACGTAGCGCAGCTCGCGCGCGCGCGCGGCCTCCAGCAGCACGTACGTCCCCAGCGCATGCGTGCGCACGAACGCGTCCGGTTCGGCGATCGAGCGATCGACGTGCGTCTCGGCGGCGAAGTTGACGATCGCCTCGGGGCTGTCCGCCTCGATCGCCGTCGCGACCGCCTCGCCGTCCTCGATGGCGCCGCGCACGAACCGGAACCCGGGCTCGGAGGCGACGTCGTGGAAGTTCTCCTCGCGCCCCGCATACGTGAGCTTGTCGAGCACCGTCACCTCGTCGCCGTGCTCTTGCAGGCGCTGGCGCACGAACGTGGAGCCGATGAACCCGGCGCCGC
The DNA here is from genome assembly GCA_035567335.1 of Solirubrobacteraceae bacterium. Classification (GTDB taxonomy): domain Bacteria; phylum Actinomycetota; class Thermoleophilia; order Solirubrobacterales; family Solirubrobacteraceae; genus Palsa-744. The sequence goes on along the minus strand of DATMPZ010000009.1, from coordinate 31,626 downwards.
CGCAGACGAGCAGTTTCATGCGCGCATCATTCCAGGGTGGGTCGGCGGACTACGCCGCCGCAGACCCGCTCTCGGGGCGGACGATCCCGGCTCGCGCCGCCAGATACCCCGCCAGGCCGTCCTGCCAGGGCGGCATCGGCAGCACGTCGGCGCGTTCAGACTCCAGCACCGAGTAGGCCGGTCGCGGCGCGGGGCGGGCCATCTGCTCGCTCGTGGCGGGCTCCACCCGGCACTGCACCTCGGCCTGGCGAAAGATCTCCCGCGCAAACCCATTCCAGGAGACCTCGCCGGCGCCGGTGAGGTGCACGAGGCCGCGCACCTCGCGTTCGAGCAGCCCGAGCAGGGCGGGCGCGAGATGACCCGACCACGTGGGCGAGCCGATCTGGTCCTTGACGACCTGCACCGCCTCGCGCTCGCCCGCCAGCCGCAGCATCGTGTCGACGAAGTTGCCTCCATCGACGCCATACAGCCAGGCGGTGCGTACGACGGTGTGCTCCGGGGAGGCGCCGAGCACCTGGCGCTCGCCCTCGAGCTTGGTCGCGCCATACACCGAGCGCGGACCGGTGGGGTCGGACTCCACATAGGGCCGCGGCCGCCCGTCGCCGTCCAGCGGCGGAGCGCCGTCGAACACGTAGTCGGTCGAGATGTGCAGCAACGGCGCGCCGAGCCCCGCGGCAGCGCGCGCGAGGTTGCCCGCGCCGTCGGCGTTGACCGCGTGGGCCCGAGCCCGCTTGGTCTCCGCGCCGTCCACGTCGGTCCAGGCCGCGCAGTTGATGCCGGCCTCGGGACGCTCGCGCTCGAAGAACGCCTCTACGGCCGCCGCGTCGGTGATGTCGAGCTCGGGCAGGTCGATCAGCACCAGCTCGTGCCCGGCGCGCTCGGCGAGGAGGCGCACGTCGTGGGCGAGCATGCCGTTGGCGCCCGTAATCAGCAGCCGCATTGCCACGGCGGGCCTGGATGGCCCGCCTCCGTAACCTGTCGTGGCGGGCGGAACGTTCTCCTGCAACTTTGGAGTGGAGCCCGACGCGACCTTGGAGGCTGGATGCCGGTCACAGGATCGAGATGTCGGAGTTGTCGCCGACCATGAACCGGTACGCGCGCGGCTGGGAGTCGGAGCGGCGCACGGTCACGTTGCGGCCCAGCAGCGAGGACTCCATGCGCCCGTCCAGGTCGCACACCGAGGAGCCGGCCAGCAGGATCGAGTGCTCGACCTCGGCGCCCGCGATCGCGCAGTTCTCCCCGATCGCCGTATACGGCCCGACGTAGCAGTCGCGCAGCCGTGCCCCGGCGCCGATCACCGCGGGCCCGCGCACGGTCGTGCGCTCCAGACGGGCGCCGGCCTCGATCACCACGCGCCCGTCCACCTGCGAGTCGATCAGCTCGCCGTCGTGGCGCTCGATCAGGTTGTCGAGGATCAAGCGGTTGGCCTCGAGCATGTCCTCCAGACGGCCGGTGTCCTTCCACCAGCCGCGCACGATGTGGGGCTCCACGCGCAGGCCGCTGTCGAGCAGGCGCTGGATCGCATCGGTGATCTCCAGCTCGCCGCGGGCGGACGGCTCGATCGCGCGGGCGGCCGTGTGGATGGCGGACGTGAACATGTACACCCCCACCAGCGCCAGGTCGGTCGCCGGCGCGGCGGGCTTCTCGACGAGCCGCAGCACCCGACCCACGTCCCCCGGGCGGCCCGACTCGGCCGGCGCGAGCTCGGCCACGCCGAAGTTCTCCGGGTCGGGCACGGGCGTCAGCAGGATCAGCGCGTCCGGGCGGTGCTCGCGAAACGCCGCCACGAGATCGGCGATCCCACCCTGCAGCAGGTTGTCCCCCAGGTACATCACGAACGGGTCCCCGCCGAGGAACGGCTCGGCCGTCAGCGCGGCGTGGGCGAGACCCAGCGGCTCGTCCTGGACGATGTAGGAGATCTCCACGCCGAACCGCGAGCCGTCGCCCGCGGCCGCTTCGATCTCCGGCCCGGTCTCCGGCGCGATGATGATCCCGACCTGCTCGATCCCCGTGGCCGCCATCGCCTCGATGCCGTAGAACAGGACGGGCTTGTTGGCGACGGGCACGAGCTGCTTGGCGCTCGTGTGCGTGATCGGCCGCAGGCGCGTGCCCTTGCCGCCGGAGAGGATGAGGCCCTTCAGATTGGGGGTTGCCATCCGGGGAATGTAACCGCCGTCCGGGCTTTTGGTCGTGGCGTGCTCGCTTGCAGACGGCGACAGGAGGTCGCCGTTCCGATTTCGCGGGACCGGATGTCCCGCGGAGGTGACCATTTGGCGTTCGCTGCGCCGCCACTACACGTCACCGGGCCGGCCGTCCGGACCGGCCTCGACAGAAGACGGTGGCCTTCAAAGACGCGGTGGAGAACCTGGCCGCGCTCCCTACGCGACCGGCTCCAGCTCGATCTCCAGCGGGGCGTGGTTGGAGGGCTTGCGGCCCTGGCGGTAGGCGTGGTTGACGTCGCAGCGAGTGACGTAGGGGGTGAGGTGCTCGCTCGCGAGCGCGAGGTCGATGCGCAGGCCGTAGTCGCGCGCGTAGTGCCCGTCGCGCTGGTCCCAGCAGGTGTAGCCGCGCTCGCCCGGGTGCAGCCGCCGGTAGACGTCCACGAGCTCGCCCTCCGCGATGATCTCGCGCACGCTCTCACGCTCGGCGGCGCCCGTGTGCGAGGAGTCGATCAGCCACTCCGGCTCGTACACGTCCTGGTCGGTGGGCGCGACGTTGAAGTCGCCGGTGATCAGCAGCGGGCGCTCCTGCTCGCCGTAGACCTGGCGGGCGATCGCCTCCAGGAACGCGAGCTTGGCCTCGGCGTCGTCGGCCTCCTCGAGCGAGCCGGCGGGCACGTACACGGAGCTGATCGTCAGACCGTCGAGCGAGACCTGCAGCCAGCGGCCGGCGGCCATGTCGTGATCGTGGTCGAGCGCGAGGCTGCGCTTGTCGACCTCGTGGTCGGCCCGCACCAGGATCGCCACGCCGGCGCCGCCCCGCCCGCAGCTGTGCTGAGCCTCATAGCCGAGGTCGCGCAGCTGCCCGTAGGGGAAGCGATGGTCCGGGCAGCGGGTCTCCTGCAGGCAGACGACGTCCGGCTGCTGCTCTTCAAGCAGCTCGACCAGGCGTGGCCAGCGCGCGCGGATGCCGTTGACGTTCCAGCTCACGACCCTGATCCTGTCCGTCCCCTGTGCCATCTTCGCGATCCTCTTCCCGTGCTCTTTATGACCTTCGATGACTCCGTGTAATAAGACTTCTGACTCCGTGTAAAACCTTGTCTTACATCAAACAAGAGTAGGGATGGCAGAGGGATACGACCAGATACAGAACGGCAAATGTCGCTGGGCGCGGTTGGACGTTTTGAACATCGCTTGTTCTTGATTCTCATGGACAGCTGAAGTAGTCGTTGTACGTATCTATTGACAGCCGAGGGAAGGCCGCCTGGATCGGCGCCGGGCGCGGCGACCGCTCGGGGGGACCGTGAACGGAGTTCCCTCCCGGGCTCCGAGCGGCGCGGCGGACCGCTCGGCGTCGCGGCGGACCGCTCGGCGGGCGCGCAAACGGGAGTCCGCGCCGGCGCCGAGCGGCGGATCGGATCCGGTGACGGGTCCGGTGACGCTGGGCGACTGGAACGACGACTTACGCCATCTCGTAGACCTCTCGTGGGGACGCGCCGTCCGAAGCAACGCCTAACGTCAAGGGCGTGTTCGTGAACGAGCTGCAGGACGGCGCCGAGATCGACCAGGTGCTGCTGGTGCGCGAGACCGAGCGCCGCCGGCGGCGCGACGGCGGGGACTACCTGCGCCTGCGTCTGGGCGACCGCACCGGCGCGGTCGTGTCGATGGTGTGGGAGGAGCTCGGCGAGATCGAGGAGCTGGCGCGGGCGGGAGAGGCGGTGCGCGTGCGCGGCCGCTACACCGTGCACCCCCGGTTCGGCCCGCAGATCAACCTGCGCGGTCTGGAGGCGCCGGCGCCGGGGAGCTACGCCCCGGAGGACCTGCGCGACGGACCGGCGCACACCGTGCAGCAGCTGGAGGCGCAGCTGCGCGAGCTGCTTGCGACCGTCCGTCGGGCGCACCTGCGCGAGCTGCTGGAGCGGTTGCTCGGCGAGGACTCCGAACTGTGGCAGGCCTACCGCATCGCCCCGGCCGCCAAGCACTACCATCAGGCCTACCCCCACGGGCTGCTCGAGCACTCTCTGACCGTCGCCCAGGCGGTCAGCGCGACCAGCGCCACGTTCGCGGGGATCGACCGCGACGTCGCGGTGACGGGCGCGCTGCTGCACGACATCGGCAAGCTCGAGGCCTACACCGAGGAGGGCGGGGGGGATCGGATCATCGACCTCACCGACGCCGGGCGGCTGCAGGGCGAGATCGCGCTCGGCTATTACCGGGTCAGGCGCACGATCGAGGAGATCGAGGGCTTCCCCGCCGAGCTGGCGCAGGCGGTCACCCACATCATCCTCTCCCACCACGGGACGCTCGAGCACGGCAGCCCCGTCGTGCCGTGCACGCGCGAGGCGACGCTCGTGCACATGATCGACAACCTCGGCGGGCGACTGGGCAGCTTCGACCGCCTCGAAAAGGAGCTCGCTCCCGGACGTCGCTGGTCCGGCTATGACCGGGCGCTGGAAGGCAGCGCGTTCTTCGCCGCCGCGCCCGCGAACGAGGCGGGCGAGGCGGGCGTGCCGGAGGACGTGCCGGCGGGTCAGTTCTCGCTGGAAGTTCCGGGCGAAGCTCCGCGCCACGCGCGGACGCAGGCTCCGCCCGAGGCCACGCCCGCGCGCGAAGCCGCCTGACCCGCACGGGCGAGCGTCGATCCGCGGGCCGACGCCTGCGCCGCGAACCCCTGCCAAAGTCCGCAAATAGCGAGCGCCGACTCCGACCGGGACAACCGTCCCACCGCCGGGTTCTATCTTTCAACGTGGGATGGCCAAGGACACCGAGAAGCTGATCCGCCAGCTGTCGCTGATCTCCTACCTGATGGCCGAGCGCCGGCCCGTCACGGCCTTGGAGATACGGCGCGACGTGGAGGGCTACAGCGGCATGAACGAGGACGCGTTCGCGCGGCGCTTCTACGCGGACCGCTCCGAGCTCGAGTCGCTGCGCATCCAGCTCACCGTCGAGCGCCCCACCGACGGGGCGGCCGAGCAGGAGAACTACTCGCTGCGGCCCGAGAACTTCCACCTGCCGCCGATCGCCTTCACCGACGAGGAGCTCGCCGCGCTGCAGACGGCGCTGAGCCTGCTCGACGGCGAATTCGCCTACGCCGAGCCACTGCGCCTGGCGTTGCAGCAGATCACCTGGGGGCGCCCCAGCCCGCTGCGCGCTCCCGAGCAGCGTTCGGTCGCGCTGGGCATCACCGCCTCCGCCGGCGGCCACGAGCTGTCTGCGCGCCTGGCGAAGGTCGAGACGGCGATCTTCCGCAACAAGACGATCGTGTTCGACTATTACACGATGGAGCGCGACGAGACCGGCCCCCGCCGCGTCGACCCCTACCACCTGCTGTTCCAGGGCGGGCAGTTCTACCTGCTCGGGTACGCGCACGAGCGCAAGGCGATCCGCGTGTTCCGGCTGTCGCGCATCCGCGGCAAGGTCTCCTACGCGACCAAGGCCGAGCACGACTTCCGCCGGCCCGAGGACTTCGACCCGCGCGCCTATGCCCGCCGTGCCGACTGGCAGCTCGGCGACCCCGTGGGAGTCGCTGAAGTGCTCGTCTGCGCGCGCATCGCGTGGCAGATCGAACGCCACTTCGGTCGCTACGGCGAGATCCGGGCGATCCACGCGCCGGACGAGGAGGCGACCGGCGCGGCCGGTGGCGGGGGCGTGACCGACGCGGACGCGATCGCGCGCGCGGAGCGTCTGGAGGCGGCGCACGCGAGCGAGGGCGACGTCGTGTTCGCCACCGACTACTCCAGCCCGCGCACGATCGTCGCGTGGGTGCTCGGCCTCGGCGCCAACGCGCGGCTGCTCGGCCCGGAGTCGCTCACGCACGAGTTGCAGCGGCGCCTGGAGCTGCTGTGGGAGCGTCACGGCGAGGTCTTTCTCGACGCCGCCATCCAGGCCGCCGCGGCGAAGGGATCCGCGACCGCAAGCCGGGCGGGCAAAGCACACCCCGCGAGCGAGCGTGGAGGCTTCTCCCGCGAGCGGGGCGGGCGCCGCGGGACCGCGGCGGAGGAAGGCGAGGAGTCTCCGGGCACCCGCGGGAACGACACCGCGATCAGGCCCGAGCGGTTCGCGCGGCTGGTCACGCTGGCGAGCATCCTGATCCACGCCGGGCGCGCCGGCGAGCCGGTGTCGATCGCGGACGTATGCGAGAAACTCAAGCTCAGCCCGGAGGAGCTGCACGAGGACGTCAACGTCCTGAACGTCGTCAACTTCGGCGGCGGCTCCTACGTGCTGTATGCGGAGATCCTCGAAACCGAGGACGGTGAGGGCACGATCGAAGTCGACCCCGAGCCCTACAGCGACAACTTCGACCGGCCCGCGCGGCTGCTGCCCGTCGAGGGCAAGGCGCTCGTCGCGGCGATCGACCTGATCGGCGAGCACATCCCCGAGGGCTCGCTGAGCAGCGCGCGCGAGAAGATCGTCGCCGCCCTCGGCGAGGACCCGATGGAACACGGATTGCAGGTCGCCCACGCCGCGAGCGACGACTCGGACCTCGCGCGCCTGGTCTCGACCGCGATCGTCGAGCACCGGCTGATCGAGCTCGAGTACTTCAAGGAGAACGAGGACGAGCTCTCCCACCGCACGGTCGAGCCCTACGCGCTCACCAACGGGCGCGAGGGATGGTACGTCGCCTGCTTCGACCCCGAGCGCGACGGCGTGCGCCACTTCCGCCTGGACCGCATCAAGCGCGCGGAGATCTCCGACCGCGCCTTCGAGCCCCGCCCCGAGGTCGACCCCGCCGCCGAGGTCGACGGCTGGCTGCGCACCGGCGAGGTGCAGGCCTCGCGCACCGCGCGCGTGTGGGTCTCCCCCGAGCGCGCCCGCTGGGCCCGCGAGGCCCGCCGCGTCGTATCCGAGCGCGCCGACGGCTCGGTCGTCGTCGAGCTGAGCTTCGCCGGCGTCGACTGGCTCGTGCGCGAGATCCTCAAGGAAGCCGGCGACGCCGCCGTGCTCGAGCCCGCCGACGCGCGGGAGGCGGTGCTTGCGGCCGTCGGGCGGCTCCGCAATGGCGGGGCCGTGGCCGCCGGGGTGTAGACGGGCCTATACGCTGCGCCGCGTGAGTCGCCGCGCGCAGATCGAGATGTCCGAGCAGGAGATCGCTGCGTTTCTCGCGCAGGAGCGCGTCGTCACGTGCGCGACCGCCGGACCGCGCGGGTGGCCGCACCTGATGCCGCTGTGGTACGTGTTGCGCGAGGCTCCAGCCGGGGAGGTTGGGCCGCGCGTGTGGGCGTGGACGTACGGGCGCTCGCAGAAGGTGCGCAACCTCGAACGCGATCCCCGCGCGACGCTGCAGGTCGAGGCGGGCGAGGAGTACGCGCAGCTGCGCGGGGTGATGCTGGAGTGCGAGGTGGTGGTCCACCGCGACTTGGAGACGGTCGCGCCGCTGGGCGCCGGCATCCTACTGCGCAACTCCGTTCCTCGCGGCGATGAGCCGCCTGCGGAGCTGCCGCCCGACGCACGCGCCGCCGTGGACGCCCAGGCCGCCAAGCGCGTCGGGCTGGAGTTCGTCGAGCGACGCCGCGCGAGCTGGGATCACCGCAAGCTCGGCGGGATCTACTGAATGAGAATCATGCGCGGCTAAGACGGCCGATGGGCATGCTGACCGATCGAAGACCCCGTCGGTCTGCGATCGGTCAGGACGCAGGGAGCGTGGCGTACTACGTACGCGTGCTGGCCGATCGGCGATCCCATCGATCGACGATCGGCAAGGACGCCACCGATCAAAGATCGGCCGGCGCAGCCCAGCGGTCGTCTCAGGGCATCAGCCGGTGGGGACCGCGATACAGGAACGTGACCTCGCGCACGTTGTCCTGCCCCAGCAGCTGCATCAGCAAACGCGTGAGCCCGAAGCCGAAGCCGCCGTGGGGCGGGGCGCCGTAGCGGAAGAAGTCGAGGTAGTAGGAGATGGGGCCGGGGTCGACATGCTTGTCGGCGGCCTGGGCGAGCAGGACGTCGTGGCGGTGCTCGCGCTGGGCGCCGGTCGTGAGCTCCAGACCGCGCCACAGCAGGTCGAAGCTGCGGGTCAACGTCGGAGCGTCGGGGTGGCGCATGTGGTAAAAGGGCCGCACGGAGGCGGGGTAGTCGGTGACGAAGGCGAACTCGTGGCCGTGCTCTGAGGCGATGAGCGCGGAGAGCGCGCGCTCGCCGGCGGGGTCGAGGTCTTGGTTGGGGCCGGGCACCCCCTCGTGGCCGGCGACGCGCAGCATCTCCTTGGCCTGCGCGAGCGCGATGCGCGGGAAGGGCACGCTCGGAACGAGCACCTGGGCGCCGAACGCGCGCTCGATCTGCTCGCCGTGCTCGGCGGCGACGACGGCGAGCACGTGCGCGAGCCAGCGCTCCTCGAACGCCATCACGTCCTCGTGGGAGTCGATCCACGCGATCTCCACGTCGACGCTCGTGAACTCGGTGTCGTGGCGGGAGGTGAAGGAGGGGTTGGCGCGAAAGACGGGGCCGATCTCGAAGACGCGTTCGAAGCCGCCGGCGATCGCCATCTGCTTGTAGAACTGGGGCGACTGCGCGAGGTAGGCGGTCGTGTCGAAGTACTCGACGCGGAACAGCTCGGCGCCGGACTCGCTGGCGGAGCCCATCAGCTTGGGGGTGTGGATCTCCACGAAGCGCTCGCGACGCCAGAACTCGCGCATGGCGTGCTCGACCGTGCTCTGCACCTCGAACATCAGCCGCCGGTCGGGGCGGCGCAGGTCCAGGTAGCGCCAGTCGATGCGCTTGTCCAGGGCGGAGTCGGGCGCGATCGGCAGCTCGGGCTCAGCGGGCGAGTCCACGTGCAGCTCCTGGAGCTGCAACTCCAGCCCGCCGAGGTTCACGCGCTCGTCCGCGACGACGCTTCCGCTGACCGTCACCGCCGACTCGGGCGTGAGCGCGGAGACGGCCTCGTTGAGCGCACTCGGCGGATCGTCCTTGCCGAGCACGACCTGCACCGCGCCGGCCTCGTCGCGGACGACGACGAACTGCACGCGCTTCTGGTCGCGGATCGCCTGCACCCAGCCGCGCACGCTCGCGCGGGCGCCGATCTTGGACGGCAGGTCGGCTGTCAGGGTCCTGTCCACGGCAGAGGACCTTATATGTGTGGAAGTTTTGGGGAGGCAATCCGACGAACCGCCCGGATCGGGGTGCTGCCACCGCCGCCGTTCGGGCTGGCCGAGTCCGGGCGCTTCTCAGGTGGCGTCAGCGGGCGCGAGCGTCACTTCGACGGCGAACTCCTCTGACTCGACGGGCTCGAGCTGCTCGATCGTGCCCGCGGCGAGCAGATCGCCGAGACCGAGCTGCAGGGCCGGCAGACGCGCGGGCGTGTCGTGCACGCGCACGTTGCTGACGGGCGCGCGCATCGGGCGCTGCGCCTGAGACTTGGCCTTGCGCACCTCGCTCAGCACCTCGACGGCGATCGTGAGCGCCTCGTCCTCCTCGGCCGGGCGCGTCGCCTCGCCGTCGCGCTCGACCCCAGCGGGCGCACGCGCGAGCTCGTCGGTCAGCTCGGCGGCGTCGGGCCACGGCGCCAGGTGGATCGAACCGGGCTGCCACCACGACCACACCTCCTCGCACACGAACGGCAGGAACGGGGCGAACAGGCGCTGGAAGGCGGAGACCGACAGGCGCAGCGCGCGGCTGACCGAGGCCGCGCCGTCGGGGTCGCCGGCGGCGTCGTAGCGCCGGCCCTTGACGAGCTCGAGGTAGTGGTCGCAGAACCACCAGAAGAGCTCCTCGGTGCGCTGCAGCGCGCGCGCGTAGTCATACCCCTCAAAGCTCTGAGTCGCATCCTCCACGACCGCGGCCAGGCGCGCGATCATCGCGCGGTCGAGCGGGCTCGAGAGCGTCTCGCCCGCGGGCGGCAGGTCGGCGAGCGCGAACTTGGAGGCGTTGAGCAGCTTCACGGCCAGGCGCCGACCGACCTTCATCTGCTGGGCGTCGAACGCGGTGTCCGTGCCCGGGCGTCCGTTGGCGGCCCAGTAGCGCACGGCGTCGGCGCCGTGCTCGGCCAGCAGGCGCATCGGCGTGACGACGTTGCCCCGCGACTTGGACATCTTCTTGCGGTCGGGGTCGAGCACCCAGCCCGAGATCGCCGCGCCGCGCCAGGGCAGCACGCCGTAGTCCAGGTGCGAGCGCAGGATCGTCGTGAACAGCCACGTCCTGATGATGTCGTGGGCCTGGGGGCGCAGGTCCATGGGGAAGACGCGGGCGAACAGGCCATCATCCTCGCCGTCCCCGCCCGGCCCTCGATCCCCACGATCCCCGTCCTCCCCTCGGCCCTCGTCCTCTCCACGATCCTCGTCCTCCCCACGTCCGCCGTCCCCCCCGCGCGCTCCCGCCAAGCTCGCGATCTGGGGCGTGAGCGAGGAGGTCGCCCACGTGTCCATCACGTCGGGATCGCCCGCGAACCCGCCGGGCTGCCCGCGCTGCTCGGGGGAGTAGCCGTCGGGAACATCCGTGGAGGGGTCCACCGGTAGGCGCTGCACCGGCGGGACGAGCGGCCGCTCGTAGACGAGATTGCCGTCCTCGTCGATTGGATACCAGACGGGGAACGGCACGCCGAAGAAGCGCTGGCGGCTGACGCACCAGTCGCCGGTGAGGCCGCCCACCCAGTCCTCGTAGCGCGCGCGCATGTAGGGGGGGTGCCAGTGAAGCTCACGCCCGCGCGCAAGCAGCGCGTCGCGGTGCGCGACGGTCTGAAAGAACCACTGGCGGCTGGAGACGATCTCGACGGGGCGCTCGCCCTTCTCGAAGAACTTGACGGCGCGCGTGACGGGCTCGGGCTCGCCGATCAGCTCGCCCGACTCCCGCAGCAGCTCGACGATGCGCCGGCGCGCCTGGTTGACGGACCGCCCGCGCAGCTCCGCGTAGCTGGCGCGTGCGCCCGCGACGTCCGCGGACTCCCAGCCGGGCTCTCCCCAGGGCACGTCCTGCAGGCGCCCGTCCTCGCCCAGCACCGCGCGCACGGGCAGGCTCAGCTCACGCCACCACGTCACGTCGGTGAGGTCGCCGAACGTGCACACCATCACCAGGCCCGTGCCCTTGTCGGGCTCGACGAGCGGATGCGCGAGCACCGGCACGCGCGTGGCGAACAGCGGCGTGAGCGCCCCCCCGCCGACCAACCCCTTCCAGCGCGCGTCTTCGGGATGGGCGAGCAGCGCCACGCACGCGGGGATCAGCTCGGGGCGAGTCGTCTCGATCAGGATGTCTCCGACGTGGGGCTCGCCGCTCGCCTCGCCCGGCACGGCGCCGCCGGGCGCGTGGGTGGCGAGCGTGTCCGCCGGGACAGCCGCACCGCCCTCGCCGGGCGCCCGGCCAAAGCGCACGCGGTGCATCGCACCCGGGCGCTCGCGGTCCTCGAGCTCGGCCTGGGCTACGGCCGTCTGGAAGTCGACGTCCCACAGCGTCGGCGCCTGCAGCTGGTAGGCCTCGCCGCGGGCGAGCAGAGCGAGGAAGGAGCGCTGGGAGATCCGCTGGGCGACCCGGCCGATCGTCGTGTACGTCGTCGACCAGTCGACCGACAGGCCGAGCGTGCGCCACAGCGCCTCGAACGCCCGCTCGTCGGACTCGGTCAACGCCAGGCACAGCTCGACGAAGTTGGGGCGCGAGATCGACACCGGCTCCTTCGCCGAGGGCTCGGGGGGCGGCGTGAACTCGGGGTCGTAGGCGACCGAGGGGTCGCAGCGCACGCCGTAGTGGTTCTGCACGCGCCGCTCGGTCGGCAGGCCGTTGTCGTCCCAGCCCATCGGGTAGAACACGACCTTGCCGCGCATCCGCCGGTAGCGGGCGATCGCGTCGGTGTGGGTGTAGGAGAACACGTGCCCGACGTGCAGCGAGCCGCTGACCGTCGGCGGGGGCGTGTCGATCGCGAACACCCGCTCGCGCGGGGCGGAGCGGTCGAAGCGGTAGACGCCGTCGCGTTCCCACGCCTCGCTCCACTTGGCCTCCAGCCCGTCGAGCGTCGGGCGCTCGGGGACGCGCGGAGTCGTCGGGCTAGCTTGCGTGTCCGGCTGCTGTGAGGGCAAGCCCGGGATCGTAGCCGAGCCGTTGCTCGCGCTGCGCGCGATGTGCCGGGCAGTAGACGCCGCGAACCTCGCCGTCGGGCAGACCGTACGCGAGCCATTCCTCGCCACGCCAGCGGAAGCGGAAGAAGTCCGCGCGCACGCCCCCCAGCTCCAGCTCGCGCCGCCAGGCGCCGGCCACCTTGCGGGCCGAGACCCGCGCGTGGCAGCGGTGGTCGTTGGTGGGATGACGCGTCCACACGCACTGCAGGGGAAACTCCTCGACCTTGACATCGAGCCTGACCCTGGCTGCCCTTTCTGGACTGCTCATGTCGGTCTTTTCGGACGACACGACCGGCCCGGATCGCTTCGTCAGACTATTTGGACATTTGTCCTACTCGTAGGCTGATTATTGGCATGTGCAGGGCAAAATGGCCGCCGGCGCTCGGCCGGTGCTCACCGGGCCGTCAGATCGCCGGTGGCACTGCGGAGAAGGGACGACACGCTGCCCGTGTTGCGAGGTCGCCCGACCGGATTCTCGGCCGGCCCGAAACGTCTCGTCCCCGCTACCGCTCGTGCACGCGTACTACGTTCGACGCGCCCGTCGCATACGGGTAGTCGGCTTCGCCTTCGCTGACCGCGCGGAAGCGATAGTCGACGGGGCCGGGGAACTTGAACCGGTAGGCGTCGCGATAGCGGCCCCTATTGTTCGTGTGGACCACGTCGAACTCGATCCACGGCCCGCCCGGCGAGCGCGCCTCCAGCACGATCTGCTTGCCGCCGTGCGGGATCGGGCCGCCCAGCAGCGCGCCGGTGAAGTGGATGGTGTGGCCCACGCTCGTCGTGCGCGGGCTGACGCGCAGCCTCACGCCCGCTGTGACGGTCAGGCCGAGCGTGCGCGTCGCCGCCGGCAGCGCGTCGCCGGTGTGCGCGCGGTAGGCGAGCCGGATCGTGCGCGAGCTCACGTCACCGGGAACGCCGACCTCGAAGCGCCCGTCCGCGCTCGTGGGCGGGCAGGCGATCGCCCCGGGCTTGGCGCCCTGAGACGCGGGGGTCGCGACACAGTCGAGGCGGGCGCCCGCGATCGGCGTTCCGCCCGGCGCGGTCAGCCGGCCGGCGATCGTGTGCGCGCTGCGGCCGTACGCGCTCGTTATCCGCGCCTTCTTCGACCCCGCCCAGCTCACTTCGAGCGTCGCCTGCGCCGAGGCGTTCGTCCCGTTCGGCGCTCCCGCCGGCGGCGGGTTGGCGACTGTGATCGCGCGGTCGAGCACAGGCGCCGAGTCGCCCGCCGCGTCGATCACGCTCACGATCAGATGGTGCGCGCCGTCGCTCACGCGCGTCGTGTCGAACGGCACGTCCACGCTCACGCTCGGCTTGCACGGCTGTGCAGACAGGAACGCCGGCCGGCCGTCGCTCGTGCCGCCGACGTCGCGACAGAGTCCGCCGTTGGCGTCCACGACCGCGCGCTGCACGACCTGCCCGTCGACGTTGAACACCGCCTCGTACACGCCCGATGCGGGATCGCTCGCGTTGAATGCCACATCGCTCGAGCCTCGTATCGTGGGCGCAGTTGCGAGTTCGCCGGTTACGTTAGTTGCGGTCGGGCCTACGGTCTGTTCGAGGAGGATGTCGGCGGCGTACAGGTATACGGCGGCCGCGTAGCCGTTTGCGTCACCCGGAACCTTCTTACATTCTTGTCCTGGATCTACGCCACAGGACGTCCTGATATCGAGATTGCTGAGCTTGGATGTCGATATCAAGCGATTGTTTTCCGCAAATGGCTGTCCGACTGTGCCCCTGCCCGGGCATCCCCGTGTGTATAGGCATTCGTCGAGAATGAACTCTTCATTTGATCCTGCAAGCCAAAACTGGTAAGTCGCATATTCTTCAGGAGCGGCGTGGACATCCCCCGCGCGCCATAGCGTTGCACCAGCGATCACCTCAGCTTTAGGCGGTTCAAAGGTCCACATAGCTGCATCAAAGCCTGCCTCGTGGATTGTTTGGTCCCCAAGTGCCGCGATCAGCGCGCCGCCGCTTTCGCACGTATCCACCGCGTACTGGTCGTACGCGCCCCTCGGGGCCACATACCCTGTCCACCCATCCGTCGGTGCAACAGCACCCCAGGGCGTCCGGCACGAGTACACGTGATAGCCGCCCGCCATCGCATCCGCGCACCCCAGCCCAGCCAACACGACCGCCATCCACACCGCGACCGCCATCCCAACCCTATTCCGAACCATCTCCACCTACCTGTGTCGCTCCGTAACCCGCTCAGACCCCCCTGCGAATTGTTCCAGCCCTCAAACGCTCCCGCTACGCCAACCGCTGCGGTAAGCGGCTTGGACCGCTGTGGGTGAAAGGGCTGGCTATGGCTTACCCAGCAAAACGAACGCGCGACCCGCGGCCAGCGTCACACGGAGAACGCGATCGGCAGGCGCGCCAGTCCGTAGATGCCCATGATCGTCTCGTACTCGACATCCCCGTCGAGACGCAGTCCGTGCATCCGCTCGGCCATGAACGTCAGCGCTTCGCGCAGCTCCAGCCGCGCGAGGTTGGCGCCCAGGCAGTAGTGCACGCCCGCGCCGAACGTCAGCGCCCGTGCGCGGCCGCGGTCGGCGGCGATGTCGAACTCGTCCGGCGAGCCCTCCTCGGCGGCGAGGTCGCGGTTACCGGTGTGCGCGCACACCATCACCACCGTGCCCGCGGGAAACACCACGTCGCGATACGTCACCTCCGCGGTCGTAATCCGCGCGGTGAACGGCGTGATCGGCTCATACCGCAGCGCCTCCTCCACCGCCCGCTCCGCCAGCTCCGGCCGGCGCGCAAGCAGCTCCCACTGCTCAGGATGCTCGGCCAGCAGCCTGATCGCGTGCGCCAGCTGGCTCTGCGTCGTATCCACGCCCCCGACGAGCACGTTGAACACGAGGTTGATGCACTCCACGTCGCTCAACGGCTTCTCCCCGTCCTCTTCCGCGGCGATCAGCTTGGAGATCAGATCGTCCTCCTCGCGCGGATCCTCGCGCCGCGCCGCCACGAGCGCTTCGGCGTACGCATAGAACTCCTCCACGGCCCGCTCGATCTCCTCGCGCCGCGTGGCCATCGCTTCGGCGTCGAACTGGCGCTGGATCCAGTTCGACCAGTGGTGCAGCCGCGGCGCGTCCGCGATCGGCGCGCCCATCACCCGCGCAATCGTCTGCGACGGATACGGCTTGGCGAACGCCTCCACGAACTCGCACCGCACGACCCCCTCCCCATCCGCGCCCGCCGCGCACGCGTCCGCCATGAGCCCCTCCAAGAACCCGCGCATCGCCGGCCGGTAGCGCTCGACCGCGCGCGCGCTCAGCGCGGGGTTAACGAGGCTGCGCAAGCGCGTGTGGTCGGGGCCGTTGACGTGCAGGATGTTGCGTCGCATCTGCTCGTACAGCGGCCCCTCGCGCACGTCGAATATCTCCGCGATCGTCATCCCCGGAAATATCGCCTCGCGCGTGCGCAGCCACCACTCGCCCGCCTCGCGGTCGAGCACGATGTAGCCGTAGGGCCCGGAGGCGAGCCAGCCCCGGGCGCTCAGCGCGCGCATCGCCTCGTGAAAGCGCTCCCCCCGCAGCGACGGATCCGTGTAGTCGAACCCGGGCAACTCCAGCTCGCTCACGAGCGCCATCGCGCCGTCCTATTTTTTGGGGCTGACGGCCTGCTTCAGCGTCGCGCCCGCCGTGAACTTCGGCGCCTTCGAGGCTTTGATCTTCACGCGCTCGCCGGTGCGCGGGTTCACACCCTGACGCGCCGCCCGTTTGACGACCGAGAACTTGCCGAACCCCGTGATGCTCACCTCGTCGCCTTTTTTCAAGGTCTTCGTGACGGCGCCGAGCACCGACTCGACGGCGCGTCCGGCGTCGGCTTTGGAGAGACCGCTGTCGGCGGCGACCGCGTCGACCAGCTGAGACTTGTTCATGGACGGATTCCTTTCGATGGTGTGTTACGAGTGGTGTGCGAGCCAGCGCAGCCTACCGTGCCGAGCCGCGGCGCAGCCGGTCGCTCGTCAGCCACAGCCGGCTGCGCGTCACGCGAGGCCGTCGAGCGCCGTGCTCAGGCGCCCGGCACGAACGCGTTCGTGCCGTACCGCACCGGCGTAACCGGCGCGGCGATCAGGTGGTTCGCCAGCATCCAGTCCGACATCGCCCGCACATTGCCCGCCTGCAGCTCGCCGAACGGGACCCTCCCTGAGCCATTCGCGCCGGCGGCGGCGAACAGCGGCAGGTACGTCCGCAGCGACGCGCGCACGAACCTCCGCTGCAGCGCTGGATTCGCCGCGAGCAACTCGTCCAAGCTGCGCCCCGCATCGGCCAGCGTGTCCTCGTAGCCGTGCACGCTCGCCGCCACGAACCCGCGCACGAGCGCGGGGTCCGATGCGATCAGCCCGCGCGTCGTGAACGCGACCAGGCCCGGATACGCCGGGCCGCCGTTGCGGTCCAGCGCAAACGCCGCGATCGGATGACCGCTCACCTGCAGCTGCACGCCGTCGTCGGGAATGAACCCCGTGAACGCGTCGATCCGCCCGGCGGCGAGCGCCTGAGCGCCGTCGAACCCGGTCGTCACGACGCGCACCCTGCGCGGATCCCCGCCCGCGTGGCGGACCTCGGTGTCGAGCACCGCCGTGTCCGAAGGCACGCCCGTGATCCCCACCGTGCGCCCCTGCAGGTCCGCGGGCGAGCGCAGGCGCTCGGACGCGGAGGCGATCAACCCGCCGAGCGGGCGCTGCACGATCGCCATCACCGCCCGCGCATCGCCGCCGCCGGCGATCAGCCCGGCGACGTCGCTGCCGTCCGCGAGCCCGAACTGCGCGCTGTGAGCGTCGATCAGCTTCAGCGTGTCCGTAGTCGCGCTCGGCGTCACCACGCGCAGGTCGATCCCCTGCTCGCGATAGTACCCCGCCGCCAGCGCGCGATAGATGCCCGCGTGCACCGCATTGGGCGTGAAGTCGAGGATCAGCGTGGCCTGCCGCAGCGACCGCGCCCCGGCGCGCGCCGAGGAGGCCGGCGAGCCCGAGCTCCCGCACCCCGCGAGCGCCGCCGCGGCGAGGCACGCGAGCGCCGGCGCGCGGGGTAGGCGTAGGTGACGACCGGTACGATCTGGATTCATGGCGGTAGATGCGACCCCACGCCCCACGGCGGACGCGCAGGCAGCGGGGCGAACCCTATCCGGCGAGCCGGTGCGGGAGCTCTACACCGAGGCCGACCTCCCCGCCGGAATCGGCGCAGGCCCCGAGGACCCGATCGGCCGGCCGGGCGCCTATCCGTATACGCGCGGCATCTACGAGTCGATGTACCGCGGGCGGCTGTGGACGATGCGCCAGTTCGCCGGCTTCGGCACGAGCGAGGAGACCAACGAGCGGTTTCATTACCTGCTCGACCATGGCCAGACCGGCCTGTCGACCGCGTTCGACATGCCCTCGCTGATGGGCCACGACTCCGATCACGCGCGCTCGCTGGGCGAGGTCGGGCGCGAGGGCGTGGCGGTGGACACGCTCGACGACATGCAGACGCTGTTCTCCGGAGTCGACGTCGGCGAGGTCAGCGTGTCGATGACGATCAACGCCCCGGCGGCGATCATGCTCGCCTACTACGTGGCCGCGGCCGAGCTGGACGGCGACGGAGCGGGCGGCGCCGTGCCCGCACAGCGGCTGTCGGGCACGATCCAGGCGGACATCCTCAAGGAGTACATCGCCCAAAAGGAGTGGTGCTTCCCGATCGACCCCGCGATGCGCCTGTGCGGGGACATGATCGAGTGGTGCACCCGCCACATGCCGCGCTGGCACCCGATCTCGATCTCCGGCTACCACATCCGCGAGGCCGGCGCCACGGCCCAGCAGGAGCTCGCCTTCACGCTCGCCGACGGCCTCACCTACGTACGCCAGGCCGTCGAGCGGGGCCTGGACGTGGATGAGTTCGCGCCGCGGCTGTCGTTCTTCTTCAACGCCCAGATCGACTTCTTCGAGGAGATCGCCAAGTACCGCGCCGCGCGGCGCATCTGGGCGCGCGAGCTGCGCGAGACCTTCGGCGCGCGCAACGAGCGCTCGTGGCTGATGCGCTTTCACTCCCAGACCGCCGGCGTCTCGCTCACCGCCCAGCAGCCGCTCAACAACATCGTGCGCACGACCGTCGAGGCGCTCGCCGGCGTGCTCGGGGGCACGCAGTCGCTGCACACCAACTCCTACGACGAGGCGCTCGCGCTGCCGACCGAGGACGCCGTCCGGATCGCGCTGCGCACCCAGCAGGTGATCGCCCACGAGACAGGCGTGGCGGCAACCGCCGATCCGCTCGGGGGCTCCTACTACGTCGAGGCGCTGACCGACGAGATGGAGCGGCGCTGCTATGAGTACTTCGCCAAGATCGAGCAGCTCGGCGGGATGGTCCAGGCGGTCAAGCGCAACTTCCCCCAGCGCGAGATCGCCGACGCCGCGTTCGAGCTCCAGCGCGAGATCGACGCCGGCGAGCGGGTCGTGGTGGGCGTCAACCGCTATGTGCTCGAGGACGAGGAGCCGATCCCCACCCTGCGCGTGGACCCCGCCCTGGAACGCAAGCAGATCGACCGTCTCAAGGCCGCGCGGGCGCGCCGTGACGGCGCCGCGGTCGAGCGCACGCTCGCGGCGCTGCGCGATCATGCGGCCCACCCCGATCGCAACCTCATGCCGCCCCTGCTCGACTGCGCCCGCGCGCACGCCAGCGAGGGAGAGATCGTGGAATCTCTTCAGCAAGTTTTCGGGGACTATCGCGAGACCCCCGTGTTCTGAGGGCCGCGGAGCGGCCCTCAGACCGGCGTATCGAGACATCAATGCGCCGAGACGCTGAACCGGCGGATATTCTGAGCCACTTGCGTAGAGCGCTGATTTACAGTGGCGTGCTCGTTGCCATCGCCTGCTCGGGAACACTCGCGTTCGCGGCGAAGCGGATCGTCGCCGAGGACGCCGCCTACCGCGCGCCGGCGGGACCGCGGTGTGTGCCTTCGCAATTGAACCGCTCGGCGGTGCTGCCCGGGACGAGCATCGCCGTGAGCCCGCTGCCGGGCTCATACGACGCCTCGCCGCGCACGCAGATCAGCCTGCTGGGAGCTCCGGCGAGCGCGCTCAGCGGTGTGAGCGCGAGCGGGTCCGGCAGCGGCTCGCACCCCGGGCGCCTCCGCGGCTACACGCAGGGAGACGGCGCGAGCTTCGTGCCCTCGCGCCCATTCGCTCCCGGCGAGACCGTGACCGTGCGCGGGCAGGTGCGGGCCACCTCCGGGAGGACGACGCGGTTCGTGTACAGGTTCGTCGTCGCCCACCAGGACACGCTGACCTACAGGCCGCTGGCCAAACCCGCCAGGGACTACAACGAGGAGCAGCACTTTCACTCCGCGCCGTCGCTGCAGCCACCGGTGCTGACGGTGACGGCGAACTCCCCGGCGACAGCGCCCGGGTACGTATTCACCGCTCCCTACTCGGGCCCGGGTCCCAACGGGCTGGAGATATTCGACGGCTCAGGCGAACTGGTGTGGTTCGATCCGCTGCCCGGAGAAACCGCGGCGACCAACCTGCAGGTGCAGCAGTACGCCGGCCGGCCGGTGCTCACCTGGTGGCAGGGATACATCCCCCCGCAGGGGTTCGGCCAGGGCGAAGAGATGATCTACTCGAGCTCCTACCGGCAGATCGGGCGCGTGCACGCGGGCAACGGCTACAAGGCCGACCTGCACGACTTCCACATCACGGCGCAGGGCACGGCGCTGCTGAGCGTGTTCGACCCGATCGCCTGCAACCTGTCGGCGGTCGGGGGGCCGAGCGGCGGCGCGGTCACCGACAGCGTGTTCCAGGAAATCGACCTGGCGAGCGGTCTCGTGCGGCGCGAGTGGCACAGCCTCGACCATGTCGGGGTGAGCGAGTCATACAGCCCGCCGGAGGGCGTCACCACGGCGTGGCCGTACGACTTCTTTCACATCAACTCGATCGACCAGCAGGCCGACGGCACGACATTGATCAGCGCGCGCAACACATGGGCGCTGTACGAGCTGAACACGACCACCGGCCAGGTGGGGCTGCGGGTGGGCGGCAAGCGCAGCGACGTCAAGCCGCTGAACGGCGCGGCGACGGCGTTCCAGCACGACGCGACGATGCAGGCCGACGGGACCGTCAGCGTGTTCGACAACGGCGCGGTGCCGAAGGTCCATCCCCAGTCGCGGGCGATCGTCGTGTCGGTCGACCCGCACGCCCACACCGACACGCTGCTCGCGCGCTACGAGCACTCGCGCGGCCTGTCCTCCGGCAGCCAAGGGAGCGTGCAGACGCTTATCCCCGGCGGCAACGTGTTCGTCGGCTGGGGCTCGCAGCCGTACTTTTCTGAGTTCAGCGCCGCCGGGCAGCTGCTGTACGACGCCCACTGGCACGGCTCCTACCAGTCCTACCGCGCCTACCGGCTCCCGTGGACGGGCACGCCCGCCGCGCCGCCCGCGATCGCCGCCGAAGCGGCCGGCTCGAGCGCGCCGGTGAACGTGTACGCGAGCTGGAACGGGGCAACCGAAGTCGTCGCCTGGCGGGTGCTCGCGGGCATGTCGCCGTCGGCGCTCGCGCCGGTCGCCGGCGCGGCCAAGAGCGGGTTCGAGACGACGATCGCCACACCCGGCCCCGAGCAGTACGTGGCCGTGCAGGCGCTAAACGGCGCCGGGGCGGTCATCGGCACCTCGCCGACGATCAAAGGCTAGTAGCCGGCCGGCTTGTGGATTTCGGGCTTGACCGGCCCGTCCGGGTTTGATACCCTGATCTGGCTCGATGTCAAACAGAGGTTTTCGGAGGCACGGATGTCTGCGCGAGGCGCTTCAACCAAACCAACAGAGCAAGCCGGGACTTCACGCAACGGCGCCTCCTCGGCGAAGAACCGTCGCGCCGGCGGCGCGCCGGCGAGCACGGACAGGGCCTCGAGCGCCGACCGTGGGGCGGTGGCGGCCGGGGCGTCCGGCCGCTACCGGCGCCTGCCGACCGGCGCGCACGGCCTGGACCCCGAGGAGGTGCGGCGCGACCAGCGCGAACGGCTGCAGACGGCGCTGATCGAGCTGATCGCGCAGCGGGGCTACCAGGCCGTGCGGATCCTCGACCTGACCAAGCTCGCGCGGGTCTCGCGCCCGACGTTCTACAGCCTGTACGCAGACAAGGAAGAGCTGTTCCTGGCCGCCTACGACGAGATCGCCAAGCGCACGGCGAGCACGATCATGGAGGCCTACCAGACGCAGGGCTCACCGGGAGAGCGCCTGCGCAGAGCGATGCGCGCCTTCGCCGAGCTGGCTGCGGCCGAGCCGGAGGCCGTGTCGCTGATGGTGCTCGGCGCCTTCGGTGCGGGACCGAAGGCGCTCGAGCGCCGCAACCGCACGCTGGAAGCGCTCGAGCAGAGCATCAGCTCGAGCCGCTCCGCCGGCCGATCTTCGAGCGGTACGCGCGGCGGCGGTCAGAAGGCGCGCAAGGCGGACGGTACGGACCTGACCGTGAAAGTGATCCTGGGGGGCATCCGCGAGGTGACCGCCGCGCGCCTGCGCCGGGGGCAGGCCGGCGCGCTGCCCGGGCTGGCGGACGAGCTCGCCGCGTGGGCCGAGTCCTATCCCGCGAAACCGCCGGCCGGCTTGGGGCCTCCCAGCCCGGCGCCGGCGCGCGGGGGCACCCGGGACAGCGCGGAGGCCGAGGAGGGTCAGCGAGCCACCAAGCCGATGGCCTCCGAGCGCGCACGCCAGGCCGAGGGCCGGCTGCCGAGCGGGCGCCACGACCTGCCGCGGCAGTTCATCGTCAAAAACCAGCGCGAGCGCATCGTCGACGCGACCGCCGCGATCGTCGCCGAGAAGGGCCTGCAGGGGCTGACCATCCCCGAGATCGCCAGGCGCGCGAACGTCTCCCACCAGACGTTCTACGAGATGTATCCGACCAAGGACGACGCGTTCCTCGGCGCGCAGAAGGTCGGCCTGCACCAGGCCCTGGGCGTCGCCGTGCAGGCCTATGAAGCGCAGGGCGAAGACTGGCCGATGGGGGTCGCCGCCGGCATCAGGGCGCTGCTGGACTACCTCGCCTCCGAGCCCGCGCACGCCCACCTGACGGTCGTCGACACGTTCGCGGCCAGCCCGCTGGCGATCGAAATCCGCGACACCGGCATGCACGCGTTCGCCGCGTACCTGCAGCCCGGCTATCACTACGCGCCGTCCTCGCGCTCCGTTCCCGGGATCGCGCCCGAGGCGATCGCAGGCGGCATCTGGCAGGTGCTGCACAACCACATCGAGCACGAGCGCGTGCAGGATATCGCCGACCTCGCGCCCCAGCTCGTGTACGTCGCGCTGGCCCCGTTCATCGGCGGCAAGGAGGCGGGACGGATCGCGCGCAAGCGACCGGTCACGGCCGTCGCGCCGGTCGAGGAGACGCGGTAGGGCTACGCGGCGGGGGCAGGCAGCGCGTAGGCGGATCTGCCGTCGCGGTCGGTCTTGACGATCGCCCTGCGCTCGCGCAGCTGCCGCAGAGCCGCGCGGATGTCAGGAGCGGGCAGGGCGGTCACGAGCACCAGCTCGGCGACGGTGTGCGAGCCGTGCTCGAGCGCCGCGAGAATCGCCTGACCGGTCGGGCTCTGCGCGGTGTCACCGCGCCGGCGCGTACGACGAGCGGCCCTGGGGCGCGCTTTCGCCTTGGGGCGCGCTTTCGTTTTCGCGGGCGCGCGCGCCCGCGCGTCCGGCTGGGGGGCAGCGCGAGCACCCGGTCGCGGGGTGGCGCGGCCTTCGGCGGCAAGCGCGCCGGCGGCGGTGGACAGCCGTTCGTACTCGGCGACCGCCGGGCGCAGCTCGCTCAGGCGCGCATCGATCTCGGCACGAATCGTCGTGAGCAGATCAGCCATCGTGGAGCGGGTTTGTATCAGGTCCGGTCAGAACCTTAACCTGGGCCGATGCAGCGCAATGGCGATGCGGACGGGACCAGTTCGGAGCCGGCGCGCCCGCGCACCGAGGGAGAGCATGGCGGCGGTCGCGCGGCGCAGGCCGCGCGCAACGTCGCCGAGCTGAAGGGGAGCTACCGGTACGGGCTCGTGCTGCTGCTCGCAGTGCTCTCCACAGGCGTGCAGATGGCTCTGCCCGACACACCGGCGGCATGGCTCACCCAGGCGCTGCTGATGGGCGCGACGGTCGTCACCGCGCTGTTCGCCGAGGGCGCCACGCGCACGCAATGGCGCCGGGTCGGGATGCTCGTGGGAGCATCGGTCGTGGGACTGATCGCAGCCGCAATCGCCGGACGGGGGTCCGCGGAGCGCGGCATCACATTCGGACTGAGCGGAGTGCTCGCCGCGGTCGGGGCGATCGTCGTCGCACGGGGCGTAATCGGCGGCATTCGCGTCGAGCGGCGCGTAACCCTGCACTCCGTCATGGGGGCGCTGACCGTATACCTGCTGGCGGGGCTGATCTTCGCGTTCTCCTACGGCGTCATGGAGGCGATCGCCTCCTCGCCGGTCCTCAGCCACCTAGGCACCGACAAGCACGCCGAAGAGGTCTACTTCAGCTTCATCACCCTGACGACCGTCGGCTACGGCGACATCGCGCCGATCGCCAGCGCCGCGCGGATGATGTCGGTGCTCGAGGCGCTGTTCGGGCAGCTGTATTTGGTGACGATCGTGGCGGTGATCGTCAGCAACGTGGGGGCGGGGCGGGTGCGGCAGCGGGTGGACGGATAAAGGGCGAGAGGCGCAATGCAGTCACCCTCTCACGGGCTCACTCCAATGAGCGACGAACCCATCTGAACTTGGCGTAAAACGGGTGAATCCGAGTGAGCTAAACGCTTCACGGACGGCATCCGTCAGCCCAGTGCCGAACACCCTGACGGCGATCATTGGCGGGATGTGTCCACCAGCGATGCCGTGATGGAGCTCCACTTCATCGAGGATTGACAGAAGATTATCCGCAGGGTCTCCCTCTCCTTTGAACAGCGTCAGTCCGGATGCGAGCGGATCAGTCTCTTGTGGGGGATGCTCCTCCCAAATCCGTCGTGCCGCCTCCTCCGTCGTGGCCGTTCGCACCGCCCATACGTGGCTAGACAGCGCAAGCTCATCGAGCATCGGTGCAAACTCGCTGGAGACTACAATTACTACTTGTCGCTCAGTAGTACTCATTACTTGCTATTCGTTAGGTCCGATCGATCTTCCTGGGTTTTGCCGGACGCCATCGACCCAATCGTGGACGTGAGGGTCCCCAAAGCCGTGATCGTGACCGAAGTCAAAGTCTTTTTCCGGCAAGCCGTCAGGGCCATAGTCGCGTATCTGTCCACTGCCGTTGCCACGGTCGAGGACTTGGGTGCTGTTGGGCTCACCTCTGTAAGGAAGGCTCCTGCTCGGTAGCTTACACGATGCGTCTTCTTCAATTTCCGGTTCGCCTTCCGCTACTTCTGGGTTGGTGCTACTACTATTTTCGGAGGCTAGCCTGATTGTTTCCGAGAGCGCCTTTGGGCCCAGATATGCTGTGGCGGCAGCGGCCGCCCCGCACGTAACGGCGTCGAGACCCGGGACCTCAAACGTGACGCCACATGCCGCATCAGCGCCCTCGCTAATTGAACCGAGCAGGGGAATCGAGAAGAAACCCGTAGGATCGCTGAAGGTGAGTGGATTCTCGGCACCGTACCCATACGACGTCTCTGTGGCTGCCACAAGAGGATCGACGCTCAGGAACTGTGCCGTGGCGGGATCGTAGTCACGTGCCCGCATGTAGATGAGTCCGGTGTCTGTGCTTGTGTACTGGCCGTCGTAGCCGAGTGGCGTGGTCGCGGCCCCTTCGCATGTGGGGGTTCCGTAGGCGCCGTAGGTGCATTTGCCTTCGACGGTGCCCGCGCTCCCGGTGATGAGCCGCGTCGAGCCTTGCTGGTCGTGGTGTAGATAGTGGACGGTGCCGGTGGTGTTGTTGATTTGCTCGACAGGGATACCGCCCGGGCCGTAGATGTAACTGTTGATGCCGTCGCTAAGGATCAGCGGAAGTTCCTGCGCCATGTCCCATGTGAGGTAGGTAGTGGTCCCGGAGATCGTCCGCGACGCGCGTAGGCCGTTGCCGTCGTAGGCATACATGTCTTTGATTTCGCTGACTTCGCCTTCTTTGGGACGTTCGACCGAGATCAGGTTCCCCGCCTGGTCGTAGCCGTACGTCGTGGCCGGACCCGTGGTGGGTTTGGTTTTGGTGCGCTCTCCGAGTTCGTTGTAGGTGTAGGTCAGGCTGGGGCCGGTTTCGAGCTCGTCGGCTTTGTCGTATTGGTACGTGCCGGCGCCGATCGTCGTTGGGTTGTTGGCGGAGTCGTATTTGTATTCGCTGCCTGATTTGGTGACACGGTTGTTTGCGTCGTAGGTGTTTTCTGTGATTTCCGCGCCGGGTAGACCTTTGGCGGTCGTCTTTTTGACCTGCCCGTCATTGTCGCGGGTGTAGACGAGCGACGCAAGCGTTTCGGTGCTTTTGAGCATCTTGGCTTCGGTCATCTGGTCCGCGTTGTTGTAGACATACTTGTCTTCGTTGCTCGTCCCCGTGGGAAAAACCGTCGCCGTTTGATTGGAGTCCGCATTGTAGTTGAATTTAGTGATGTTCGAAAGCCAGTCGGTGATTTTTTCCAGTCGCCCAGCTTTATCAAAGACACGCGTCACGCTTTTTGTGCTGGGGTACGTGATCTTCGTCTGCTGGTTGGCGAGATTATATTCATATTTGACGACTTCTTTGTGCCCGTTTTCGCTTTCGGCCAGGCGGTCCAGCTGGTCATAAGTGTATTTCGTCGTGCCCGTACCGTCGACCATCTTCGTACGATCGCCATCCGCGTCGTATTCGTATTTGACCGTCGGGGTCACCCCGTCGGAGTACCCTACTTCTTCCAGACGGTTCGCCGGATCGTACTTGTACGTCGTGGTGCGTTTCGCGGGATCTTCCAGTGCTTTGAGATTCCCGGCAGCATCATATTCCTTTTTGGTTATCCGCCCAAGCGGGTCAGTGACTTCGGTAACCTCCTCGACAGAGTTACGTTTGTATTTCGTCGTATTTTTGTTGCCGTCGGTCTGACTGACGACCTGCCCGGCGCCGTCATATTCGGTTTCCGTGATCGCTTTGTTGGGCGCTTCGACCTTGGTCGGCTGGTTATCCGCGTTGTAGGTGTATTTCGTTGTATGCGAGTTGCCGTCGATCACCGTTTCCACGTTGCCATCGCCGTCATAGGTGTATTTCGTGGTATGCGTGAGCGGGTCGGTGATCTTCAGCGGCCGACCCTGATTGTCCCGTTCGATTTTCGTCGTGAATTTCGACGGTTCCCCGCCCGTGATGTTTCCTCTCGGGCTGACCGTCGCTATCTCCTGCGAGTCTTCGTTGTATTCCCACGTGCGCTTGTCGGTCAGAGGATCGACTTCGGCGGTGCGGTCTCCGTGCACATCGTATTCGTATTTCCACACGCGTTTGAGGGGATCTTCGACGCTTTCCAGTTCGCCAGTGGTCTTGTATTTGTATTTCGTGATCTGCGTTTTGCTTGCTGGAGCGGGCCGTTCAATCGCTTCAGGGTTGCCGCGGGCTTCACGTTTGATCGTCGTCGTCTCGCCCTTCGGCGTCGTCATCGTGTCCACGTCGTGCGTCGAGTCGTACGTCCATTTCGTTTCGTTTTTGTTCGGATCGACCATGCTCGTACGGTCATTCGCGCCGTTGTAGCCGTATGTGGTCGCGTGTTCGTTGCCGTCGGCCACGCTCGTCACATAACCGCCTACGTTGTACGTGAAGGATTCGGTCGTCGCACTGGTCGTGCCGAAGCCGCGCGTGATCGAGAAGGGCTCGTCGTAGCTCGTGAAGTGCTCGTCCGTGACGCTGCCCGTCGTTTTGTTCGTGATCTTCGTATGGAACGCTTCGTATTCGAAGCTCAGTTCGTGTCCCGCAGGGTCCGTCTGCTTGACCACCTGATGCGAGCCGTTGTATTCGTTGACCGTTTTCCCACCACGACCGTCGGTCATTTCCGTAAGCTCTTGCGAACCGTCGTATTTAAACTGCCAGCGCAAGCCTTCTTCCGCCGGCTGCGTCACGCTCTTGAGATCCCCGCCTTCATACGTGTATTTGACAGTGTGGCCAAGCGGGTCCTTCGCGCTTTCCACCAACCCTTCAGCGTTATAGGCGAACGTAATTTTGCGACTGGTTGGATCGGTGATCGTTTCCAGCTGTTTGGCTTCGTTGTAAGCGAGGGTCGTTGTGTTTCCGTTGCGGTCTGTGACGCTTTCGAGGCGGTTCGGTTCGCTGCTAAAGCTATACGCAAACATGTATTGCGTCTGATTGGGCAACGTGAGGATGAAGTGGCTTGCTTCTGCCCGGAGTACATCCTGTGTCCAGGCGGGTCCGGTAATGGTTTTTGCGGCGAGATGATCAATGAAGGTGATCGTGCCACCATTCGCCTGGTAGAGACGAAATTCCGCGAACTCGCCGGGGAGGCCCACTTCGACGAAGCGTATAAAGCTAATGTGATCGCTAAACGAGCCGGTCCAGCCATATCCGAACGCGCCTTTGGTTTCTTCCGCGCCAGCCTGCGAGTTATACGTGCGCGTCAGGTTCAAGCCGACACCACGGCCACCGACCGCAAAGTCGGTCTGCGTCTCGGAGAAATTGCCCGTAGCGCAGCTCACAGGATCGCCGCATTCCGAGTGCGGATGCCCTGGCGTTGAGGGGCTTCCCGGACCGCCGTACTGCGTCGATGCTTCTGGGACTACCGGATGCTTGAATTCAAATTTGCCTGTTACCGCATGGATGGTCCCGAGGTTTTCGAAATTCGTTTCGATAACCGTCGTTCCAGTCCCTTCGGTCTTCTGAAAAACGCCAGTGTTCACAAATAATCCGGTGGAACCTTCTTTAGTCCTAATCGCAGGAAACACGGATTCCGGTTCCGAGTTCGCGTTGAAGGTTCCCGTGTTCTCTAGCTTGGCACCTTCAGACTCCACGATTACAGTAAATTCCTTGAAGTTGAGTGCGCCTTCGTTGACCAGCGTGCGTCCAGCAAGGTACACCCTATCAGCACCAGCCGAGATCGTGTTCGATGTACCAGGTTCCAACACCGTTACGCCAGATCCCGACATTGTGCTTTCTATAGCCCAAGAAAACGAACCCGAGATATCAAGGTTACCCGCACCCGTGACGTTACCTTCGTAGTTCATGACGAAGTTGGCGATTTTGACCGTGTCACCGCTTGCGATAGTCATCGTGCCGCGTTCGAGCGTTACGGTCCCACTCGGGGCATAGAAGCCGCTCGCTGCCACACTCACTTCATTGAACAAAATAGAACCTTCAAGCACACTGGCGCTCGTAAGCGTCACAGTCGATCCTGACTTGCGAAAAGCGAGCTTCCCAGTTTTGGCGTTGACAGTCCCCTGATTTTCGAAGCTGACTTCGACCCTAGTTTCTCCTGTTCCTTCGATCTTTTGGAAGATGCCAATATTCACAAACGTAGAAGCGGCACCCCCACCCTCGTAGATCCCAAATATGCCCTGCGCATTCGCGTTGAACGTCCCCTTATTTTCAAACCTCGCACCTTCAGACTCCGTGAGCACGCCTTCTTCAAACGTAAAAGCGCCTTCATTGACCAACGTGCGCCCAGCCAAGATCCCACCAGCATTGCTGTTGATCGACCCTTTCACGCCAGACTGAAGCACGGTCGAGCCAGAGCCAGACATGGTACTGTTAGCAGCCCAGGAAAACGACCCAGACACATCAAGTGTCGCTGCGCCGGTCAGCGTACCCAGATATTCCATAGTCAAGGCTTTGACGCTCGACACTTCAAGGGCGTTCGCGACTTCCAGCGAGGCTTCCTTGACGATGAGGATCCCTTTGTCCAGAAGAACACCGGTACTGTTGGTCCCTTCGGTAACCTTGACCGTTTTCCCCGCTTCAATACACGCAACATCGGTAGACGAAGGCGCTTTCCCCGTCGACCAATTCCCCGCCGTCTGCCATGTGCCTTCGTTCGGCCCCGTCCACGTATCCGTACACACAGGTTCAGCCCAAGCACCCGCAGGCAGCAAGGCGAGAGCTCCCACCATTACGACCGCCAAGCAGGCGACCCTGGAGGTGACGCCGACCAGCAAACGGCGACCCCGCGACCAGCTCCGCAGCCCATACCCACGCCAACGCTCGCTCAACGACACGCCGCCTCCTCCTCAGGACAATCCACTCGGACGAACGTCCGCATCATATTTCGGCCGGCCTCGTGCACGTCCAGCCACAATAACCCGTTTTTCAGGACGATGTCTGTAATCGGGCACATCGCCTGTCCGCAAACAGCGATCTTTTGATGGTTCGGAGCGGACCTCGCGCATCCCGGCGGCGGGTTGGGCCTACCCCCCACGCCCGACCGGCGGGCGCGAGGGTCATGCGTGTCCGCCACCCACCTCAGGACGCCCAGCGGCCGATGCCGTGGCGGGCGAGCTCCAGGCGGGCGATGACGCCGCGGTGGACCTCGTCGGGTCCGTCGGCCAGGCGCAGGGCGCGGGCGATCGTCCAGGCCGCACCCAGCGGGAGATCGTCGGACAGGCCGGCGCCGCCGTGCAGCTGGATCGCCATGTCGACCACTCGCTGGGCCATGTTCGGCACGGCGACCTTGATCTGGGAGACCGCGCCGAGCGCGTCGGGCGAGCCGGTGTCGAGCAGCCAGGCGGCGTGCAGCACGCGCAGGCGGGCCTGGTCGATCGCGATGCGCGCATCGGCGATGCTCTCGCGGTTGCCGCCGAGGTTGGCCAGGGGCTTGCCGAACGCGACGCGCTCACCCGCGCGCACGCACGCACGTTGCAGAGCCAGCTCGGCGAGGCCGATCAGGCGCATGCAGTGGTGGATGCGCCCCGGGCCCAGGCGCGCCTGGGCGATCGCGAACGCCTGTCCGGGACCGCCGACGATCGCGCTCGCGGGCAGGCGCACGTCGCTGAAGGAGACCTCGCCGTGGCCGCCGGGCGCGTCGTGAAAGCCCATCGTGGTGAGCATCCGCTCGACGGTGACGCCCGGCGTGGACAGCGGGACGAGCACCATCGAATGCTGGCGGTAGCGGTCGGCGTCGGGTTCGGTCAGCCCCATGAAGATCAGCACCTCGCACGCGGGGTGACCGATGCCGGTGCTCCACCACTTGCGCCCGTCGAGCACGACCTCGTCGCCGTCGAGGACCGCCGTGGCCTGCATGTTGGTGGCGTCCGAGGAGGCGACGTCGGGCTCGGTCATGCAGAACGCCGAGCGGATCGTCCCCTGCAGCAGCGGCCGTAGCCAGCGCGTGCGCTGGGCATCGGAGCCGAAGTGCAGCAGCACCTCCATGTTGCCCGTGTCCGGGGCGTTGCAGTTGCACACCTCGCTGGCGATCAGCGAGCGACCCATCTGCTCGGCCAGCGGCGCGTACTCGACGTTGGACAGGCCGGCGCCGATCGGCTCGCCGTCGAGGGTCGCGCCCGGGGGCAGGAACAGGTTCCACAGGCCCTCCTCGCGGGCCAGCGCCTTCAGCTCCTCGATCGCCGGCGGGACCGCCGTCCAGGGGTCGGGGCTCGCCAGCACCGCGCGATGGTAGGCCTCCTCGCGCGGCGCGATCTCGCGCTCCTGGAACGCGACCAGGCGCGCGAGCAGCTCCTGCGTGCGCGGTGAGTGCTCGAAGTCCATCGCGGCTCAGCGTCTCCGACCCGGTCAGCCCGGAGACACGTCGAGGACGACCTTGCCGGTGGCGCGGCGCTCGTCGATCTCGCGCAGCGCCTCGGCGGCGCGATCCAGCGGGAAGCGCGCACCGACGATCGGCGAGACGAAGTCGCTCTCGATCAGAGGATCCAGAGCCCTGCCGACGTCGCGGCAGAGCTCGGGGCGCGCCATCGCATAGGCGCCCCAGCCGGCGCCGATGACCTCGGTGTTGCCGAGCAGCAGCCGGTTGACCCGGACCTCGGGGATCGAGCCGCCGGTGAAGCCGACGACGACGACGCGGCCACCCTCGCGCAGCGAGCGCAGGCTGTCGGTGAAGCGATCGCCGCCAACGGGGTCGAGCACGAGGTGCACGCCGCCCCCGGAGATCTCCCTGGCCTCGTCCTTCCAGGGGCCGTCGGAGCGCAGCACCGCCTCGGCGCCGGCCTGCTCGGCGATGCGCTGCTTGGCGTCGCTGGACACGACCGCAATCGTGTGCGCGCCCAGACCCCTGGCGACCTGCAGCGCGGCCGTCCCGACTCCTCCCGCGGCGCCGTGGACGAGCACCGTCTCGCCCGCGACCAGGCGCCCGCGCAGGTGCAGGGCGAAGTAGGCCGTGTGGTAGTTGAGGATCAGCCCCGCGCCCTGGGCGTAGTCGAGTTGGGGAGCGAGCGGGAACGTGAGGAACTCGGGCGCGACCGCGAGCTCGGCGAACCCTCCGAGCGCGCAGAACGCCGCGACGCGATCGCCGGGCTTGACCGCCGCGTCCTCGGGCGCCTCACGGACGATGCCGGCGATCTCGCTGCCGGGGACGAACGGGAGCGGCGGTTTGAGCTGGTACTCGC
>DATMPZ010000008.1:0-29728 GCA_035567335.1 Solirubrobacteraceae bacterium | reverse complement strand
CAAACCCGACCTATCGTGCCCAACCCCCCACAGCGAGGAGTCATGAACACCAAAGAACATAGCGCCAACCGCACGGCTTGTCAAGAGCGAACTGCAGGTGCCGCCCGAAACAGGCTGACAGTACGCTGCATTTGGCTCTGCAAAGCGAAACTGTAGCCGCCCACGGTAGTTTGAAATGTGATGGTAGTTTGCACCCCCTTGAGCGATCTTCGCTAACTGGCTTGTTTGCTGGTCAGGCCGCGGATGGGGTTGGCGTTGGCGTAGCCTGCCTCCCGCTGTAGCGCTTGGGCGTGTTTCAGGAGCTGTTGGTAGCGCTGGTCGAAGTCGGGGTCCTTGCGGCGCTGGTTGGCAACGGTGGCTTGCGAGAACGCGGGTTGGGCGGCTGGGACGTCGTGGATGGCGGCGAGGTCCTCCCAGGTGAGGTCGGTGTGCGGAGGATGTCCCGGCCGGCGTGGAACTTTGGTGGCGGCCCGGCTGTGACTCTCAGACGGTGACGAGCGTAGCGGCCTCCTCAGATACGTGTGTGGTGGTGGGCTGGGTGATCTCTGCTTCGATGGTGAGCGCGAGCTTGGCGAGGTCGGCGTGACCAACAATCCGGCGGAACTGCCGCTCGGCCTCGAGCATCCCGGCGGCGGTCCAGCGCAGGCACATCTCGCCTGACTGCCAGCGCTTGACGTTGCGGCTGGATCGGCGGACGCACTCGATCATTGACTCGCACGGGTTCGTGCTCGCCAGCGTGCGCTTCAGCGCGCCACGGACGCCGAGACGAGTGACGGTGAGCGTCTCCTGCATCCCCTCTTCCAGGGATGAGGCAGCACCCGGGTGAGAGCGCTGCAGCTCAGCAGCGAGCGCTTGGAGTTCCCCGAGAGCTTGGCGGTGATCCTCACGCGCCCACGCGCGGCGCAGCCGGCGCTTGACCTCTGGCCGGTCGCGCTCGGGCAAGTGATCGAGCACGTTGCGCTCCTTATGGCGGACACACCGATGGACCGGGGTGCGCGGGCCGAGCACAGCGTTCACGGCGGCTCTGAGGGCCTTGGAGCCGTCGATCACGACCAGCACGCCCTGCTCGACGTCAAGGCCACGGGCGACCAGGTCAGACAGCAGCGAGGTCGCGACCGTCTTGTTCTCCGTGGAGCCCTCCCACAGGCCGAGCGGGACCTTCACCCCATCGGTGGTGATGCCGAGCGCCACGACGTTGGTGTGGTCCTTCAAGACGATCCCGTCGAGCATCAGCACCGCGAGGCGCACGTCCTCCAGGCGCCGATCCATCAGCGCCTTGAGCGTCTCTGAGGTACGCGCCACGAACGTGCGTGAGACGGCCGACTTCGACGTCGAGCGTGCCTGTGCCTCGACCTGCTCCCCGACCGGCTCCTGGGTGCGCTGAAACCGGCGGGTGGAGACGCCCGCGAGCATCCGCTCCAGCACGACCGCGCTCAACGCGTCACGGCTGGCGAAGTGCTCGTAGGTCTCGACCGGCACCTCGCCGCCACCGTCCTTGGCGCGCATCCGCGGGCGCTCGACCGCTACCCGCCGCGAGCCGAGCGTCACCTCACCGTCATCTGAGCCGTGACGGTAGGCGACGCGCTCGGAGTCATGCTTGCCGCGTGGCCCGCACACCTCCTCGATCTCGCTGGCCATCAGCTCGTGCATGACGCCGAGACCGACGCCGACGCTCAGCGCGAGCAGACCCTCCTTCGCCGCGCCGACGAGCTCGCCGAGCGCCTCCTGCACGCGCTCGGGCAGCGCGCTCGCCTCTGCGGTGCCCGCCGCAAGGGCGACCTCCCTTACCTGTACCTTCTTCATGGCGGTTCCTCCTGATCTCGATGGTCCTGAACGCCCTGAACGCTCCCAACGGGAGCGGACGAGGCGGGAGGACCGCCACTTCAAAAGTTCTACGCCAGGTGGGACAACCTCCCACCCGGCGCACCTCGGCCGGGAACGCTAGGAATGGCGTTACTTGCTCCCAGGCGTTCTGCCAGGTCTGGGTGATCACGGGGAACCGTGTGCCCCACTTCTCGTCGAAGCGCTCGAGCTCTGCCCAGGCGCCATCCGCGTCGATCGCGGTGTAGATCGGCTTCAGGTCACGGGCGACCTGCTCACGATCACGCCGCGGCACGAACCGCAGACTGTGGCGAATGAGGTGCACGATACATGTCTGCACCCAGGTGTTCGGGAAGGCGGCCTCGATCGCCTCGGGGAAATCCCTTCAGCCCGTCGACACACGCGATCAGGATGTCCTTGACACCCCGCTGCTGGAGATCGGTGAGGACCTGCAGCCAGAACTTCGCGCCCTCGTTCTCCTGGAACCACATGCCGAGCACGTCACGATCGCCCTCCAAGGTGACGCCCAGGGCGAGGTAGCACGCGCGGCGCTGCACGCTGCCGCCCTCGCGGACCTTGATGACCAGGCAGTCCAGGAACACGATCGGGTAGACGTCCTCCAGCGGCCGCTGCTGCCACGCGCGGACGTCGTCCATCACCGCGTCGGTGACACGGCTGATGAGGTCGTGGCCGACCTGCACGCCGTAGAGCTCGGCCAGGTGCGCCTGGATATCCCTGACTGACATCCCGCGGGCGTAGAGCGCGATGATCTTCTCGTCAAACCCGTGGAAGCGCCGCTGGCCCTTGCGCACGATCTGCGGCTCAAAGCTCCCATCCCGGTCTCTGGGGTCTTGATCTGAACCGACCCATGACCGGTGTGCAGCGCCTTGGGCGTCGTGCCGTTGCGCGTGTTGCCCGCGCCTCCGGGCGGCTCCTGGTGGGCTCATAGCCAAGATGGTCGGTCAGCTCGGCGTCCATCGCCCGCTCGACCAGCCGCCGCGTCAGATCGGCCAACAATCCCCCGGGCCCGACGATCTCCTGCTCGCTGCGGGCACCCGCGAGCAGCTCGTCGACGAGCTCATCGCTGAGCCGATCCCGGACCTCCGGCGGCAGATCACCCACCCCGGGAGGTCTATCAAGCTCGCGCCCGCCAGGAACCCTGGCGCTGCGTCTCGACCCGCGCTGCTATGGACATGAGACTCCTTTTCGCTCATGCCTACACAGAGAATCGGACAGACCCAGCAACAATCACACCCTTACTGAATAGTCCGGGCTAGCTGGGTGTGGTGGCCTTGGAGAAGAAGACGCGTTGAAAGCCGTTCTCGGTGCGGCGATCGACCTCGGTGTAGCCGAGGTGTGGGTAGAGAGTGAGGTTCTCAGTCATCGTGGCGTTGGTGTAGAGACGCAGCTCGCTTAGGCCGCGTTCGCGCGCATACGCCTCGGCGTAGGACATGAGGGCACGGCCGATGCCCGTGCCTTGCCGGTCGGGGTCGACAGCGACGTTCTCGATCAGCAGGTGATGTGGAGCGGTGATTAGGACGATGAGCCCTGCGATGCCGCCGTCGTCGGCGACGAAGACTCGGCCCTCATGGACGTTCTCGGCGTAGTCGTGGTCCATCGGCGCCGGACGCCGGCCAATCCGCTCAACGTACGGGCTGTAGGCACCCTCGACGAGGTCGCGCAGCATGGGTACGTCATCGTCGCGGACCGCACGGATCGTCATGCCGCAAGTCTCTCAGGGCAGCCAACGCGGCGGTTGGCGGCCTTCTTGGCCTTGGGCTTTCTGACGCATTTGGCCTTGTGGCGCACGTACCCCTTCCGACACCTCACGGGTTTGGGCTTCGCTTCGGCCGTGGTCGGGATCGCAGGCGGGGGGAGGTTTTCGCCCGGGGCCTGGGAAACGCTGCCCGGCACGAGCAGCGGCGCAGGGTTCGTCAACGGCCCCTGGCGGGAATCACCCGCGACACAAGGCTGGCGCGGCGCGGGCGCCACGGGAAAGCCGGCGCCGAGACGCGCGTCATAAAACATCGCGCTGCCCGTCGGTGTCCTGCTCGCTATTCTGCTGTGACGGCCCAGGTTCCTTCGGCTGAGACTTCTTCGCCGACGGTTGTGGGTGTGTTGGTTTGCATGATGAGCTCCCCGCCGGTGGTCCCGGTTCCACCGCCGGCGGTACCCACGGTAACAAGGTGGACCAGGCCTCCCTTGTGACCAAACGCCGCTTCGCCTTCGAACACGCACAGGTTGCCCGGCAACGCTTCGGGTTTTTCGGCTGACCCCTTGCACCCTGGGTGGGTTACAAGCGTTTCCCCGGCCGCGATGAATTCCGACGCTGTGGGGGCCGACGCCAGCCGGATTGTGAACGAGAATGCCGTGATTGCTAGTTCATGGAATGCGTTGTCGTTCTTGCGGACGCTCCATGCGCCGGTCTCAGTCTTGCCGGACGGGAGTGTGCTGCCCGCGGTCCAGGGGGAGCCTTCGACGCCTTTTTCGCCGGGTTTACCGGGCGTGCCGGGTGCGCCTTTCGCCGTTGGTGCCGTTCGCTCCCGCCGGGCCGGTGCCGCCTGCGGGCCCGGTCGGCCCTGCGGGCCCTGCGGGCCCGTTGGCGCCGTTTGAGCCGTTTGAGCCTTTGAGTGCTTTGAGGACCTTGGGGCTGATCTGCTTGGTTGAGCTGATCAGGTAGTGGTTGGCGGCGTAGGCGCCGCCGGTCATCGCGAAGAGGAGCGCGAGGGTCGCGGCGATGTTGGCGTAGGTGAGGCGTTTGCGTAGCGTGCTGAGCATCCAGTGTTCCCTTCGGGTCGAACGGCGGCTTTATCTGTGTTTGTGGCTGGCGCGCTTCCCGCGACGCCTCGCCTTCTTGGTTTTCACGCACCGGTGGTGCTTGTCGAGCTTGTAGCCGCGCCTGCATTTCGCCACCGGAGGTGGTGGTGTCGCGTCGGTGGGGAACGCGACGGCCGGGACGGCGAGCATCGCGAGCGTCGTCGGGAGCGGCAGCGCCGAGGGCAAACCCTGGGTTGTGAACACGGCGGGTTCCCCGGTCGCGGTTTCGAGGCCGCGTTTGACGAGGATCCGGTAGGCGTATGTCGTGCCGGGCTGCAGGCCGGTGAGCGCGAGGGTCTCTTCGACCGGGGCGGCGGATTCGCCGCGGCGGGACCCGAGAACACGACGCCGTACTGGGTGCTCGCGCCCTGGTAGACGCCCAGTTCGAAAACATAGCTCGAGGGGGCGCCGGCGGCGCCCGCGAGACCCGAGACCACCGCGCTCGTGCCCGTCACGGCGCTCGCCGCACCCGTGGCCGCGGTGACCCGCGAGACCGGCGGGGTTTCGAAGTGGCCTTCGGGGACACTCCCGCCGCCGTGTTCCCCGACGGCCGCTTCGCCCTTTCATTGACCGCCACGACCCGGTAGGCGTAGCGGGTGCCGGGCTGCAGCCTGGTGGCTTCCTGGGTCACCCCGACGGGGCCGTAGGCGGCGGATTCGAGGACTTCCGTTTCGGACCGTTCGGGGCAACCTTCGAGCGTTTCACACGGGCCGTACTGGAACCCGTACTTGGTGTTCGCGTGCTCGGGGTTCAATTCGCCGAACAACACCGCCGAGCCGGCCTTCACGAACGACGCGGCCGGTTCCCCCACAACCCGCGGCGGCACCGACGGCGTCGTAAACGACACCGTTTCGCTCGTCAACAATTCCGGGGACTTGACCGGCTGGTCTTCGCCCGCAAGCCGGTAGAACAGCGTTTCGTCGGGCTCCGCTTCGATCGCCGCGTGCAACGGCACCAGCGCTTCTTCCGGCGGGAGCGGCTGCTTCGGCGTTTCCGAACCCAACCCGGCGGTATTGCCCCACTGGAACCACGCCGCCGTTTCCGGCACGCCCCACGCGTTCGCTTCCCCGGCCAGGGTACAGCCGATCACCACATTCGTTTCGAGTTCGCCGCCGGGCGCGCAGGCATGAGAGGTGGCGAGCAGTTCACCGACCGTCACCGGGGCGTAAGAGACGAGTTCGCCGCCCGCGCGGAGCGCGGTGGCGTACAGTTCACCGCCCGCGCCGAACGCGAGACCCTGACCCCCCAAGTTCGGAACAGGGAAGCTCGTGACCAAATGCGCCGTGCCCGCGTCCAGAAGCGAACCGAAGACTTCTTGGTCAAGGAAGGAGTGGTATTCGAACTCGGACACGGCCAGGTGGCCCGAAGCGTCGACCGCGACCGCGTTCGCAACGAACGTCGACGCTTCTTTGGGCTGGCGTGCCGTGAGGGTGAGCGGGAAGTGCCCGTCTTTGACCTCTTCGCTGCTCGCGGTGAAGCGGTGGATGACGGTCGTGCCTTCCGACCCGGTCTTGTAGAGGAGGTAGAGGCCGCCTTCAGCGTTGACCGTGAGCGAGCTCACATGAGCACCGGGCGCGGTGGAGATCGACGTCAGCGGCAGTTCGCGCTTGTAGGTCCCGTCAGCTTTGAACTCCTGCACCCGGCCTTCATCACCGGCGTAGAGGAGATCTTCCGGTCCACCCACGACCAGCGGGAGGGTCGAGTTCGTGAGGAACGGTTCGGTGCTGGTTTTGCCCGGCGCCGCGGGGCCGGTGCATTTCACGGCGGTTTTTTCGACTTCTTCCTGGGTGCACAGGTTGAGTTTGGTGGTTTCGTTGACTTCCTTGCCGATCTCGAGCACGAAACGCCCATCCGGGGTGAACTTCTGCACCCGCTGAGCGAACGAGCCGGCGGCCCGATCGGCGACGTAGAGGTCGCCACTGACGGGGTCGATCGCGACGCTCATCCCGGTTTCCCCGAACTGGCCGACGGCCGAGCCGGCGGGGTGCGTCGGCGGATGCGTTAGAACACACACCATGCGTGCCCGCCAGCTCACTCGCCTGGTGTCCGTGGGGTCGGCCTGCACGCTGATCGCCGCCTGCGGCGGCAGCACGGGCAACGCCGCTGACAGCTCCGTACCCGCGGCCGGCGTAGCTGCCGCGATCCCCGCACCGACGCGCGTGGCGGCGAGCGCTCCGCTGAGCAACTGGCCGGAGTTCGGCCTGGACCCGCAGCGCAGCGACGCGACCGAACGCGCGACCGGCATCACGAGCGCGAACGCGGCCCACCTGCACCGGGTGCGTGTGACGCTCCCCGGGACCGTGGACTCCTCGCCGATCTACCTGCACGCAGCGCTCGTGCACGGCGCCGTCCACGAGACGATCGTCGTCACGACGACGTACGGCCGGACGCTCGCGATCGACGCCGTCAGCGGCCATGTCCTGTGGACGTTCACCCCGTCCGGCTACGCCGGCTGGGCGGGTACGGCACAGATCACCACCGCCAGCCCGCTGGCCGACCCGGACGGGCTGTTCGTGTATGCCGCCTCTCCCGACGGGCTGATCCACAAGCTCTCGCTCGCCGACGGCGCCGAGGAGCACACCGGCGCCTGGCCGGTGAGCGTCACGCGCGACCCCACGCACGAGAAGCTCGGCGCGGCTCTGAACGTCGACGGCCCCGACGTCCTCGTGGCCACGAGCGGCTACTTCGGCGACGCCCCTCCCTATCAGGGCCACGTGGCCCTGATCGACCGCTCCAGCGGGCGGCTTCAGCGCGTGTTCAACACGCTCTGCGCCAACCGCCACAGCCTGCTCGTGCCCAGCGGCTGCCAGGCCAGCGACTCGGCGATCCTCTCGCGCGGCGGCCCCGTCGTCGAGCCCGGCGGCCGGCGCATCCTGATCGACACCGGCAACGGGCCGTGGAACGGGATCACGAACTTCGGCGACAGCGTCCTGGAGCTGACGTTCCCGAGCCTCGCCCTGCGCCAGACCTTCACGCCGACCGACCAGGCGCAGCTCAGCGAAAGCGACACCGACCTCGGCTCCAGCGCCCCGGCGCTGCTCGGCTCGGGTCGCGTGATGCTCGCCGGCAAGGACGGGATCGTGCGGGTGCTCGATCTCTCGCGCCTGAACGGCCGCTCGGCGTCCTCGCACACGCGGCTCGGCGGCGAACTGCAGCGACTGTCTCTGGCAGGCGGCGGCGAGCTGTTCACCGCCCCGGCCGTATGGCGCCACGGCGGACATACAACCGTGTTCGTGGGCGACGAACACGCCACGGCCGCCTATGTGCTGCGCCGGGGACGGCTGCAGGAGGCGTGGCAGAACGGCACGCCGGGCACGAGCCCGGTGATGGCCGGCGGGCTGCTGTACGTGTACGACCCCGATGCGGGCGGGATCGGCGTCTACCATCCCGGCTCGCCTCACCCGATCGTCACCCTTCCCGGCCTGCCCGGGCACTGGAACAGCCCGATCGTCGTCGACGGGCACGTGATCGAGCCCGAGGGCAACGCCAACGACCACAACGACAGCTCCGGAATGCTCGACGTCTTCTCGGCGTAGCTCCGGCCGCGCGCTCAGCCGCCCCAGGACCGCCAAGCCGGCCCGGGAGCGCTCAGCGTTCATACACGGCGAAGAAGTCTCGATCGTCCGGTTCGAGATAGCGGGTCGCCGAGCGTTCCATCCCGGACAGCAGGTTCGTTGGTTCCTCCGCGCCGGGCGCCCCGTAGCTGATGAAGCTCACCCAGTAGGAGTTGATGTCGAGCTCGATCGCGCGCACCGCGCCGGCGCGGATGAGCGTCCGCGCCAAGCTCGAGACCGTCTGTTCTGCACCGGCCGCGTAGATCAGGTCGCCGTGGCGGTCGACGCCGATCCCCGACCGCCATACGAGCACCGCGCTGCCGATCGTCGCGCCCCATTCGGCATCGTTTGAGAGGTTCGGGTTGAGCCCACCTTCGTCGACGATCAGCGGCAGGTTCTGGCGCGCGAACGACACCCCCGCCGGCGCGGTCGACCCGTAGCTCCAGTCGATCACGTCGACGTGCCCGTCCGTGTATCCGACGAGCGTGCCCTGCCCGTCGTGCATAGCCGCATAGGTACGCCCATCCTTTACGAAGCCACCACGCGAGTCGGCGAGCTTGAAACCGCTGTTGAACGTCGCGAGCAGCCGCGGGCGCCTGGCCCGAGACACGTCCATCGACCCGCGCGGAATCGTCACCGAAGGCTCCTGACGCCCGGGGTTGAGGGTCAGGGTCGTCCGCTTGGAATCGATCCACGCCAGCCCCGCGACCACCCGCGGATATTCAGGCTGGTTGCGCAACGTCGTGAGCAGCACCGGCGGACTCGCTTCCAGGCTCGGGCGGGTGGCGTGCCAGACGCCCTCGCCAGGCAGAGCCGGATGGAGCATCGCGTGCACGCGCGCGGGCCGGTATTCGGCGTTGACCCCAACCCCTCCAGCGCCGTAGCCCGCTTTGGGCAGCGCGCGCAGCGTGGGACCGCCCTTGCCGGGCGCCGTCAACGTGTAGTAGATCGACTCGACCCGTGCCACCAGCCCCGCCGCGCCGTTATCGCGCAGCCACTCGACCGTGCGAATCCCGAGGCTCGAGTTCGAGGGCCGGCTCATCGCCCCCCAGTAGGCGAACGCCACGGGAACCAGCGCCACGATCGTCGCAACCAGGGCTATGCGGCGCAGCCGGGCGAGGCCGGTAACCGGGCGACCGACACCGGTGCGTCGGCTGCCGGGTCGCGCCCGCTCGTGAATTGCCGAACCTGACTCCATCGCTTTGACTGTACGCAGCCTGCTTTGCGGGGCGCGCCGCGGGAAAGCGCTGATGAGCGAACTCTCACATCAGGTCGACCGATGAACCCGATCAGGTTCATGCGGCTCCGAGACATACGTCATGCCTCCCCTCCGGCCGTGTGTGCTCGGGCGCGCGTCGGCGTCGCGGCACACTAAAAGCGCCGCAGGCCGGGCTGCCCGGATACCGGGGTGCTGTGGGCATACGCCCAGATCTGGTTGCCCGGGCAGCGGCGCCCGCCGTGGCAGGCGTGTGGCGCGGCGAAGTAGAAGCGCACACGGCGCTGGCTCACCTGAGCCTGCAAGGTCTTCGTCCGTGTGAGCGAGCCGTCGACGCTGTTGAGGACGAGAACGGGGAGATCGTCACGCGCCACGAGCCCGACGACATCGTTGACGTTGGCGCTCGCGACCTCGTAGCGGGCGCCGCCGTCATGGGCCTGCAGATAGCGGCTCAGCGCCGGGGTGCTGAAGTCGCTCAGCAGCGAATCCGAGCGGGCGCGACGGATAACGTACGCGTCCTTGATCAGCAACGTCACCAGCAGGCCGAGACCAACGCACACAAGGCAGATGCGCAGTCCCACGACTCTGCCGCTTCCTGCGACATCTCCACGGCGTCGGGCGCGAGCGCTCTCCCCGCCGCGCCAGAGCACGCTCAGCGACAGCCCGAGCACGGCGCAGATGGCCGGCGCGAACGCTTCCAGGTAGCGCACCTGCAGGCGTTCCATCGCGCTGAAAGCGACCAGCCCGGTGAGAAACCACACGGCGATCCCCACGGCAAGCTTTCCCGGCGGACTGTGGATGCTCCTCCGCAGTCGCTCACGACCCCGCGCAAGCCGCACAGCCAGTGCCAGCAGGCCCAGCAGCGAGGAGGCGAGCAAGGCAACTCCGACCAGAGTCCAGTACTGCATCGGGCCGGCGCTCAGCAGACGCAGCGGGCCTGCGCCTCCTTCGGCCATCCCGGTGGCGCCGCGACTGGAGAGACGCTCCAGGCCGTTGTATACGAGCGTCACGTGCCAGATGCTCCCGTTGGCGGAGCCGATCGGAAAGGGTCGCTCGCGGGTCGGCGTCAACGACGCGATCGCCGTCCACGACAGCGCCACCGCGAGGAACGTCCCCGCGGTGGCGAGCACGACGCGTACGCGGGTTCCAGGCGCCGCGGCCCACAGCCACAGCAACGCCAGGGCGGGAAGCGCTATCAGCATCTCTCCGAGCTTGACGTTGAAGGCAACGCCCATCACAGCGGCCGCCAACACCGACCAGCGCATGCGCGCGCTCTCCAGGGCGCGCCAGGACAGCCACAGCGCGGCGATCTCCAGGACCGCCAGCACGGAGTCCATCGTGTCGCTGCGCGCCGTCAGCACCGCCACCGGCAGGACCGCGAGCGCGAGCGCCGCCGACAGCGCAGCCCCGCAGCCGAATGGGCGCCGCAGAGCACCGAACAACAACCCGCAAGCGACGACGCCGCCGACCGCCTCGGGCAGGTGCAGGCCGACCAGCCCGAACCCCAGCATGCTGGTGGCGGTCACCTGCAACCACAGGTCCACCGGCGGCTTGTCGATAGAGACCGTCCCGCCGGGCTCCAGCGCGCCGAAGAAGAAGTTGTGCCAAGAGCTCCCCATGCTGCGCACGGCCGCGTCGTAGAAGACGTTGCCGGGCACGTCGTGGATCGACCACAGGCGCAGCGCGCAGGCCAGCACAAGCACAGAGCCCAAAGCGAGACACCACGCCCAGCGGGCATCCGGAGGGGAGCGCGAGGGGGTCTCCACCGATTCGATCGGCAGATCAATGCCGCCGATCATGCTCGCGCGCTTCCGGCGGCGGTCAACATGCCGCCAGCATTGACGGCGCATATAAATCGTGGGTCATCCAGCGATGAGAACCCGCTTAGCGAGTCGCGGTTTCTCGCGCTCGGTGCGTATCGAGACTACAGTGTCGGCCCGCAATGCCGCCCGGTCGCCGAGTCCCGCAGCATCATACGAACAGTCGAACCTATGCAGAACGTGGGCCTGTAGGGACGCGTTCTATGCGCGATCGACGCTCACAGCGCATCGGCGTCGCGGGCGGTATCGCGGTCGCTTTGACGTCGACGCTCCTGTTGGCATTTTACGTATTCGGTGTCAAGCCAGGCACCGATGCCCCGTCGGACCCACTGTCGGTCTCGATCGAGACCGGTCATCCCGGACCGCGCGTCCCGCAAAGGTTTCTCGGGCTCTCGTTCGAGCTGTCCCGGCTGGGGCAGATCGCTCGCTACGCCGACCGCGGAGATTTCGTCGCGATGCTGCGGTCGCTGGGGCCGGGGGTGCTTCGCTTCGGCGGGATATCGGCAGACACGCGCGTCGCCTGGACCGACGCCGTCACACCGCGGCCCGCGTGGGCGTCGTCGACGCTCGATGCCGGCGCGCTTGCAGATCTTCGCAGGCTCGCGGCGAAGAGCCGCTGGCGCATCCTGCTGACGATCGGTCTGGCTCACTATGACCCGCGCGCGGCGGCGCGCGAGGCAGCCGCCGCACAGGCGGCGCTCGGACATTGGCTTGCGGGGATCGAGGTCGGCAACGAGCCGGACGCCTACGCACGACATGGTCTGCGATCCGCGCCATGGACGTTCTCCCGGTATGACACGCAACTCGCCGCCTATCGGCGGGCCATCGAAAAGGCCGCGCCCGGGCTCGACCTGGTCGGTCCGGACGTATCCGGATCGCACGTGTTCGCAAGCTGGGGACGTGCCGAGGCAATTCATGAGCGACCGGCGCTGCTCACGGGACATCACTACCCGCTGGGCTGCCACTCCACGCCGGGACCGACTATCGCCGGCCTGCTCAGCCGACCGATCCGTCGGGCCGAGGACGCCTCCCTGCACCGCTACATGTCGGTCGCACACGACGGCTCGATCCACTTCCGCCTCGACGAGACCAACACCGTGTCCTGTGGTGGGAAGGCCGGTATCAGCGACACGTTCGCCTCGGCGCTGTGGGCGACCG
The DNA here is from genome assembly GCA_035567335.1 of Solirubrobacteraceae bacterium. Classification (GTDB taxonomy): domain Bacteria; phylum Actinomycetota; class Thermoleophilia; order Solirubrobacterales; family Solirubrobacteraceae; genus Palsa-744. The sequence goes on along the minus strand of DATMPZ010000008.1, from coordinate 17,342 downwards.
ACTACATCGCTCACGCGATGCTCGCCGGCGTCTGGGGCATCAACGTTCAAGGCAACCCAGCCAACTGCCGCAGCTACACGCCGGTGTGCGCACCGTCCGTGCGACAGCTGGCGGAAGGCGCTCTCATCGCCCAGCCCGAGTGGTACGCGCTGCTGCTGAGCAAAGCGCTCGTCGGCGACCGCCCGGTGCGCGCGACCGCCACTCCGAGCCCGGCGAACGTCGATGTCATCGCCCTGTTGGGCGATCGCGGCGAACTCCACGTGGTGATCGTCGACGACGACCCCCCTGGCGCCAAGCGTGCCGCGGTCGAGCTGCACGTGGGGTCGCGCTTCGGATCCGCGACTGCGCTGTCGCTGACGGCGCCCTCGCTCGCCGCTACACTGGGCGTGCGGCTCGGAGGTCGCGCTGTCGGGCGCGACGGCGCATGGTCAGGACCGGCACGACTCGAACGTATCCCCAATCGATCCGGCGCGATCACGCTCGATACCTCGCCCGCCAGCGCGGTGCTCGTCACGATCGCGGGGCGACCGCAAGGCTGATCGCGTCAGAGCGCCCATATGAGAAAGGTCTCACCTAGTCATACGGATTCGCTGTGAATATGTACGAATCATGCGGTGGACACCGGCTCCGCCGGGGCATGATCGATGCGACAAGCGCGCTTTATCAAGGGTTTAAAATTAACTCACTTCGAGCCACCGTGAGCGTCGAGGAAGCTCAAGCCCAGTTCCATGACGGCGAGGCATATGCCCCCGCGCGCATCCCCGTCACCCCGGGACTCTCGGCGGGGGCGCTGCTGCGTGCGTGCCGTCCGCGCCAGTGGAGCAAGAATCTGCTCGTCCTGGCCGCCCCCGCCGCCGCGGGTGTGATCGACCGCCCGCCGATCGCCGCGCAGGTCGCCGGGGCGTTCGTCGTCATGTGCCTGCTGTCGAGCTCCACCTATCTATTCAACGACGTGCGCGACCGCGAGCAGGACCGCCTGCATCCGCGCAAGCGCGCGCGACCCGTCGCCGCCGGGGACATCTCACCGCGTATCGCGCTGCGCGCCGCCGTGGCGCTGGCGCTCGCGGGCATCGTGCTCGCCACCGCGATCGCTCCCGGGCTCGGCGCCGTCGGCTGCTGCTATCTCGCCCTGACGGCGAGCTACTCGCTGTGGCTGCGACACGTCGTCGTGCTCGACATCCTGGCGATCGCCGCCGGGTTCGTGCTGCGCGCCCTCGCCGGGGGCGTGGCGACCGACGTCTATCTGTCGCGTTGGTTTGTCATCGTGACCGGATGCTGCGCCGTCTTCCTGGTCGCCGCCAAGCGCTACGCCGAGCTGCGCGAGCGCCCGGGATCCGGCATCGCGGGGCGGGCGACCCTGCGCCGCTACTCGCTCGGGCATCTGCGTCTCACGCTGCTGAGCACGGCCGCCCTCGCCGGAGTCGCATACACGGGGTGGGCGTTCACGCGCCCCGCCCACGTCGTCTGGTACGGATTGTCGATCGTGCCGTTCGTGCTGTGGCTGAGCCGCTACGCAGTGCTGATCGGCACCGGCGCAGGCCAGGCGCCGGAGGAGCTGATCCTGCGCGACCGCACTCTGCTCGCGCTCGGCCTGCTGTGGAGCTTCCTGTTCCTCGGCGGCGTATATGTCGGTCGCTGAGCTGACGGCAGGCCCACCGCTCGTGAGCGCCGAACGCTCGCTGCACGGGTGGGGGCGGACGACCCGCAGCCGCTGTCGGGTCATCCACCCCGGTGGGGTGCAGGACGTCGTCGACGCGCTCACCTCGCGCGCGCGAGGAGACACCGGCGTGATCGCGCGGGGCGCCGGACGCAGCTACGGAGACGCGGCTCAGAACGACGGCGGCGAGGTGCTGGACATGACCGGCCTGGACCGCATCGTCTCGATCGACCGCGAGCGCAAGCTCATCACCGCCCAGGGCGGCGCGACGGTGGCCCAGCTGATGCATCGCCTCGCCTGCCACGGGCTCACCCTGCCGGTCGTGCCCGGGACTCGGCACGTGACGGTGGCCGGCGCGATCGCCAGCGACATCCACGGCAAGAACCACCACCGCGACGGCGGCCTGGCCAGATATGTGACGACGCTCTCGCTGTGCACGCCCGCGCGCGGTCTCATCGAGGTCTCGCCCGAGACGGACTCCGAGCTGTTCTACGCGACGCTCGGGGGCATGGGACTAACCGGCGTGGTCATGCAGGCGACGCTCGCAGCGGAGTCGCTGCCCTCCCCATGGGTCGCGGCCGACATCGACCGCACCGACGGCCTGGAGCAGACGCTTGCGCTGATGAGCGGCTCCGAACGACATCGCTACTCGGTGGCTTGGCTCGACCTGCTCGCCGGCGGGTCGAAGCTGGGACGCGCGATCGTCAGCCGCGCCGACCCGGTTGCGGCGGGGACGGTCGCAGCGCCCCGCGGCAGACGCGCGAGCGCCGGCTACCACGCCTACGCCTACGCCTATCCCCACGCCCTCACCCGACGCCCGGCGTTCGAGGTGCCCCGCCGCTTCCCCACCACGCTGCTGCGCCCCGCGAGCATGCGCGCGTTCAACGCGCTACGCTGGCGCGCCACCCCCCGCCGCGAGCGCGAACGGCCGCTGGCGCTGACGCCGTACTTCTTCCCCCTGGACGCCCTGGGCGAGTGGAACAGGCTCTACGGCCCAGCCGGGCTGATCCAGTACCAGTTCGTGATCCCCGCCGGCGAGGAGACCGCGCTCGAGCACTGCTTCGAGCTGATGCGCGTGCGGCGACTGCCCATCTATCTCGCGGTGTTCAAGCGCTTCGGCCCCGCGTTCGGCGGTCCGCTCTCGTTTCCGCTGGAGGGCTGGACGCTGGCGATCGACCTGCCCGCGGGCGCATCCGGCCTGTCCGCGGCGCTGGAGGCGCTCGACGAGCTGGTCGCGGGCTGCGGCGGTCGCGTGTACCTGGCCAAGGACGCCCGCCTGCGCCGCGACACGCTGCGCGCGATGTACCCGCGACTCGATCGCTTCCACGCCCAGCGAGCTCGGGTCGATCCCGACGGGGTTCTGCGCTCGGACCTCGCCCGGCGGCTGGGGCTCTGCGGGGGGGTGGGCGAGTGAGCGCCGGCTCGGCCGGCCGTCGCGTGATCGTCCTCGGCGGCACCTCGGAGATCGCGCTGGCGATCGTCGGCGAGCTGCAGCGACAAGCTCCCCGTGAGGTCGTGCTGGCGGGACGCAATCCCGCCGCCCTGAGCGCCGCCGCGGACGATCTCAGGGCAGCCGGCTGCCCGCGCGTCGGGACGCTCGTGCTCGACGCGCTCGACGTCGGCCGGCACGGCGAGGCGCTCGCACAGGCGTTCGGCGAACTGGACGGGGCCGACATCGTGATCCTCGCCGCCGGCGTGCTCGGCGAGCGAGGTGGGCTCCCCGCCGACGTCACCGACGCGCTGCAGACGATGCGAGTCGATTTCGTGGGCGCCGGCTCGCTGCTGATCCACGCGGCGCGGCGCCTGCGCGAGCAGGGCAGCGGGACGATCGTCGTGCTCTCCTCGGCGGCGGTCGCGCGGCCGCGGCGCGCGAACGCCGTCTACGGCGCTTCCAAGGCCGGCCTCGACGCCCTCGCCCAGGCGCTCGGCGACGACCTGCGCGAGCACGGCGTGCGCGTGCTCGTCGTGCGCCCCGGCTTCGTCCACACCAGGATGACGCGCGGCCTTGACCCCGCGCCGCTGGCGAGCACTCCGCAAGCCGTCGCCGGCGTCGTGGTCGCGGGGCTCGACCACGGGGCGCACACGGTCTGGGCCCCGCGCGCCCTGCGCGGGCTCATGCTCGTGCTGCGAATGCTTCCCCGCCCCCTCTTCCGCCGGATCGCGCGGTGAGCGCTGGACGATCTTCGATCGGTCGCTCGTCCAGCCGGCGCGCGCCAGAGCCCTCCACGAGATCGTCCCCGGCAGACATCTCCCGGCTGCACGCTCGCCGTCGTGAGGCGCGCCGCCGCGTCCGCCTGGCCCGGTTGGACCTCGGCCTCGGCCTGGTCGCGGCGCTCGTGCTGCTGCTCGCGACGCCCGGTCTGGCGATGACCGCGGTCATCGCGTTGGTCGTGCTCGCGCTCTGCGTGCTGTCGGTGCTGCTGGAGCGCCGCGCTCGCCGGCGCAGGCAGCGGCCGCGGCGGCCGCCGCGTCAGAGTTAGAGCCCGAGTTCCTCCAGCAGGTTCAGCCACGCCTCGCTGCGCGTGGGAAAGCACGGCACCGCATGCCAGATGCGCTCGAGCGGAACCTCACCGACGACCGCGATCGTGGCGGCGTGCAGCGACTCGCCGACCTCCACGCCGGTGAACGTGGCGCCGACGATCGTGTTCCGGTCCTCGTCGACCACCAGCCGGCACGTCCCGGGCGCGTCGCGCCCGACGAAGCTGGCGCCCGCATTGGCGCTCGTGGGCACGTCCACGGCGCGCGTGTTAAGACCCGCCTCGCGCGCGCTCGCGAGCGTGTGACCGACCGCGGCGACCTGGGGCTCGGTGAAGATCACGCGCGGCGAGCGCAACCCGTCGCTCAACAGCGGGGTCGGCCGGCCGAGGATGTGCGCGGCGGCCACCCGCCCCTGGTACTTGCCCATGTGCGTCAGCAGCACGCGCCCGTTGACGTCCCCGATCGCATACAGCCACTCGTGCCCGCGAGCGCACATGGTCTCGTCGACCTCGACCGCCCTGCCGGGCTCCAACCCCAGCGCCTCCAGGCCGAGCTCGCTCGTGTTCGGCCGGCGACCGACCGCGACCAGCAGCTCCTCGCCCGTCAGCGAGCGTCCGTCCTTCAGCTCCAGGGTCACCTCACCACGACCACCACCGTCGCTCCTCGGGCCGTCGCGGTCCGCCCCCTCCCTGCGCGCCGCGCTCGCCGGCACGCCGAGCAGCACCTGCACACCCTGCGCTTCCAGCGCGTCGCGCACCTGCGCGGAGGCCAGCTCCTCCTCGCGCGCGATCAGCCGCTCCATCGCCTCCACGAGCGTCACGCGCGCCCCGAGCGAGGCGTACGCGCAGGCCATCTCCACACCCACGACGCCGCCGCCGAGGATCAGCAGCGAGGCCGGGATCGCGCGGGCGGTGGTGACCTCGCGGTTGGTCCACGGCCGGCACTCGCGCAACCCCGGGATCGGCGGGACCGCGGCGCTGGAACCGGTGGCGAGCACGACCGCTCGCCGCGCCCGCAGCGTCCGCTCGCCGACGCGGATCTCGCGCTCGCCGGCGACGGTCGCGTGTCCGCGTACCAGCTCGATCTCGCGTTCGCGCAACCACGGCAGCTGGGCGTCGTCGCTCAGATCGTGCACGACCTCGTCGCGGCGTCGCAGCACGGCCGCGACATCCAACTCGCCGCCCGCCGCCTGCGCGGCGCCCGGCACGCGCCGCGCCTCGGCCAGCGCCTGCCCGGGTCGCAGCAGCGCCTTCGAGGGCATGCACGCGTAATAGGAGCATTCGCCGCCGACCAGCTCGCGCTCGACCACCGCGACGCGCAGACCGCCGTCGGCCAGCCGCCCCGCGCACACCTCCCCGGCCGGCCCGGCACCGATCACGATCACATCGAGCTCGTTCGTGCTCACGCCCGCCTCCTTCGTCGAATTTGCCGTTCGCCACGCGTTTGCCGCCGCCTTCGAGACCGTCGCGGTCCTTGTGACCGTCGCAGTCCATCATCAAGGCCGTGCCGGCGCCGGGCCAGGCGCCCGTCCGCGCACCCACGGCGCGCGGCGCGCTAGCCTCAATGACATCATGGACGAATCGCTCCGCGGTCAGCTTCTGCTCGCCTCGCCGGCGGTGCACGACCCCAACTTCGAACGGGCCGTGATCCTCGTCGGAGTGCACAGCCGGGAGGGCGCGATGGGCGTGGTGCTGAACCGCCCGTCCACGGTCACGGTCGGCGAGGCCGTGCCCCAGCTGGAGCAGGCCGTCGCCGAGGAGGAGCCCGTGTATGTCGGCGGGCCGGTTCAGCCCAGCGCGATCGTGTGCCTGGCGGAGTTCCTCGACCCCTCCCCGGCGGGACTGCTCGTGCTCGGGCGCATCGGCTTTCCCGCTCCGGACGCCGGGATCGAGGAGTTGACCGAGGCGACCGCGCGCCGGCGGGTGTTCGCGGGATATACCGGCTGGAGCGAGGGACAGCTCGACGAGGAGGTCGCCGACGGCGATTGGATCGCCCACGCCGCAGTCCCCGACGACGTGTTCACCGACGTGCCGCTGGATCTGTGGAGCACGGTGTTGCGGCGCAAGGGCGGGGGCTATGCCCTGCTGGCGCGCATGCCCGCGGATCCGAGCGTGAACTGAGCAGGCGATCGGATCGGGGGAGGTGGCTACCCTTCCTGGGAGTACCTGCACTCGCCCCGCCGACCCTCCCGGAGAACCGCCATGCTGAAGCTCGCCCGCTGGTCGACAACCCATCGCAAGTACGTGGTCATCGGCTGGGTCGCGCTGCTGATCGTCGTGAACATGCTCGCGCAGTCCGCGGGCACGAGCTACTCCAACAACTTCACGCTGCCGAGCTCCGACGCCCAGCGCGCCGCCGATCTGCTGCAGCGCAGCTTCCCCGCCCAGGCGGGCGACCGCGACACGATCGTCTACAGAGTCTCCTCCGGCACGGTGCTCGACCCGACCGTGCGCGCGCGGATGAGCGCCACTTTCGCGCAGGTCGCAAAGCTCCCGCACGTCGCGGCTGTGATCAGCCCCTACGCGAGCGCGTCGGCCGGCAGGGCGATCTCGGCCAACGGCCAGATCGCGTTCGCGACCGTCGTATTCGACGAAAAAGCCAACACCCTGCCCAAGGAGGCCGCCGAACGTGTCGTCCATGTCGCCCGCGCAGCCGCACGGACGGGTCTCCAGGTCGAGCTCGGCGGGCAGGCGATCGAGGCGACCGAGCAGGCCGGCTTCGGCCTGTCCACCGCGGTGGGCCTGCTGGCGGCGATCGCCGTGCTGCTGCTGACGTTCGGCTCGCTGACCGCGATGGGCCTGCCGATCGTCACGGCCCTATTCGGCTTGGGCACGGGCCTCGGGGCGATCGCGCTGTTCACGCACGTCGTGGACACCCCGAACTTCTCCTCCGAGCTGGCCGCGATGATCGGCCTGGGCGTGGGAATCGACTATGCGCTGTTCATCCTCACCCGCTTCCGCGAGGCCTACCGCACGCCCGGACCGACGTTTCAGAACGCGCGCGAGTCGGTCGTGCAGGCGATGGACACCGCCGGGCGCGCCGTCCTGTTCGCGGGCGCCACCGTAGTGATCGCGCTGCTCGGAATGATGCTGCTGGGCGTCGACTTCCTCTACGGGGTGGCGATCTCCGCCTCGATCGGTGTGCTGCTGGTGATGCTCGCCTCGCTGACGCTGCTGCCGGCGCTGCTGACGATCGCCGGCGCGCGCGTCGCGAGACCCGGTCGCCGCGCGCGCGCTCGTGCGGCCCGCGAGGCGCAGGACGGCGCGCTCACCTCGGTCGCCGGCGCCCCCCAGACCGCGAGGTCCACCGGGACACAGACGCTCGCCGGGGGCGACAGCACGCTGCAGGCTGGGCACACGTGGCTGCGCTGGAGCGCATTCGTGCAGCGCCGACCCTGGACGATCGCGGTCTTCTCCACGCTGGTGATGTTGCTGATCGCGGCGCCGGCGATGGCGCTGCGACTCGGATCGAGCGACGCCTCCAACGACCCTCCGAACCAGACCACCCACCGCGCGTACGAGCTGCTCGCACAGGGGTTCGGCGAAGGGTTCAACGGCCCGCTGCTGGTCGTGGCGAAGGTCCCCAATCCAAGCCATGAAGCCGCCGAGCAGGGGATCGTCGTCGCATCGCCCCCGGGGGGCGGCAAGGCGTCCGTCGAAAAGCTGCGCGCGGCGATCGCCGCGACGCCCGGCGTGGCCGCGGTCGCCCCCGCCAAGCTCAACCCGGCAGGCGAAGTGGCCACGATCACCGTCTATCCGCATTCCTCCCCGCAGGCCTATGCGACCACCCAGCTGGTCTCTCACCTGCGTGGCAGCGTGATCCCGCCGGTCGAGGCTCACACCGGCATGGCCGTGTACGCCGGCGGCGTCACCGCGGGCGCGGTCGACTTCGCCGCGGTGCTCGGCCACAAGCTGCCGCTGTTCATCGGCGTCGTCGTGCTGCTGAGCGCGCTGCTGTTGATGATCGTGTTCCGCTCGCTGGTGATCCCGCTGCAGGCCGCCGTCATGAACCTGCTCAGCATCAGCGCCTCGCTCGGGGTGATCGTCGCGATCTTCCAGTGGGGCTGGCTGGGAAGCCTGTTCGGCGTCCAGCAGGGGCCGATCGAGTCGTTCATCCCGGTGATGCTGTTCGCGATCGTATTCGGCCTGTCGATGGACTACGAGGTGTTCTTGATCTCGCGCATGCACGAGCGCTGGACGCATACCCGCGAACACTCGCGCGCGGTCGCCGAGGGCCTCGCGCTGACCGGGCGCGTGGTGACCGCGGCCGCGGCGATCATGGTGTGCGTGTTCCTGTCGTTCATGCTCGGCGAAAGCCGCGTCATCAAGGAGTTCGGCCTGAGCCTCGCCAGCGCCGTGCTGCTCGACGCGCTCGTCGTGCGCTGCCTGCTGCTGCCGGCGGTGCTGCACCTCGTCGGCGAGCGCACCTGGCACATCCCCGCGTGGCTGGACAGAGTGCTGCCGCGGCTGAATATCGAGGGCACCGTGTTGCCGTCTGATACCGCGGACGGGCGCTCGCCCGTGCTCCCCGGCACGGCGCCACACCCGCGCGCAGGCGTGGCCACCGAGGGGGCCGAGGGCTGAGCCCACTCGGCCGGGGTGCGTGGCGCGCATTCCCGATCTGTGTCGTACTGGCGCTCGGCCTTTGCCCGTCCGGCGCCGCGGCCGCCGACCCGCCCGCGCGGAGCACGGTCCTGCTGGCGTTCGCGCCGGCCGGCGAGGCCCAGCTTGCGAGCGTACCGGGCCTGTCCGTCGGGATCATGTCCGCCACGCAGGACCCGCTTTCGACCGTCCAGCCGCTGCTCGGCATCACCCGAGGGGCGCGCGTGGGGTCCGCACCGGCGCCGCTCGCGCACGTCGCCGAGCTGCTGCGACACAGACGCTTTGTCCTCGCCGAGCTGCCTGCCGGCATGGCCGGCGTTGCCGACCTGCGCGCGCTGAGCGCCGCGCGCGCGGCGGACGAGCTCGAGATCGTCGTGCAGCGCAATCGGGACGCGACGGGGCGCGAGTTGTTGTGGGCTGCCGTCGGCGGGCTCGGCGGCGGCAGGACGTTGACCTCGCAGACGACGAACGAGCGCGGGCTGATCGCGGCGATCGACCTCGCCCCCACGATCCTGCGCCACCTCGGCCTTCCGATCCCGTCCGCCATGCGCGGCCATCCGATCCGTCTCGACGGCCGTCTGCGCTCTGCGAGCCTGCGCTCGTTGATGGCGCGCCTGCACGTGATCGGCGGACGGCGGCTGAAGGCGCTTGCGTTCCTGTTGAGCGCGTGGGCTGTGCTCCTGCTCCTATCGACCCCCTCGCCGCGCGCCCGGGCGTGGGCGCTGCGCACCGGCGCGCTCAGCGTGCTGTGGGCGCCCGTCGCCGTGCTGATTCCAGCGGCGCTGCAGCCGAGCGCGGCGGTCGAGTACCTGACGATCGTGTGCGCGTGCCTGACGCTGGGAGCGCTCACCGACCTGCTGCTCGCGTGGCCCCGCGCGCCGCTCCTCCCCGCGGCCGTCGCCGTGGTCGCGCTCACCGCCGACGCGCTCGCGGGCACGCAGCTGCTGATGCGCTCGCTGCTCGGGCCCAATCCGATCCTCGGCGCGCGCTTCTACGGCATCGGCAACGAGCTCAAGTCCGGCCTCGCCGTGCTCGTGCTCGCGGCGGTCGCCGCCGCGCTGTATCCCTCCGTGCACGGTCGCCGCGCGGCCTCTGCGATGGCGGGCGCGGGCGTCCTGCTCGCCGTCGTCGAGGGCTCGGCGCGGATCGGCGCCGGCGTCGGCGGCGTGATCCTCGTCAGCGCCGGCTTCGCCGTGGCGAGCGCGATGCTGCTGCCCGGCGCGCTCACCCGCCGCCGCGCCCTGGTCGTGTTGATCGCCCCCGTGCTGGGCCTCGTCGCCCTGGCCGCGCTCGATCTCGCCACCGCCCACGGCTCGGGCCACTACACGGGCACCATCCTGCACGCGCGCTCCGCCGGTGAGGTGCGCGACGTGATCGTGCGCCGCTACAGCGCCGCGTGGGGCGAGCTGAACAACCATGCGATGCCGTTCGCCACCGCCCTCGCGCTGCTGGCCGCCGCGCTGGGCCTGGGTCGGCGCGAGCGGCTGCTGGCCCCCGTCGCGGGCGACCCCGCGTGGCGGGCCGCGCTGTGCGGCGGGCTGACCGCGGGCGTCGTCGGCGCGCTCGCCGAGGACTCCGGCCCGGTGCTGCTCGTCGTGGCGGTCTTCGCCCTGATCTGCGCGCTCGCCTACCTGTGGGGACGGCCCGTCGCGCAGACGTCTACGCCGCGCAGTCTTGGCACGAGCCGTGCAACACGATCTCGTGCTCGGACACCGCCAGCGGCACCCGCTCGCTGAGCGTCTCGATCGCGCGCTCCAGCCCGGCGTCGGAGAACGGCATCACCACCCCGCACTCGTCGCACACGAGATGGTGGTGGTGCTCGTCGTGCTCGCACATGCGCTCGTAGCGGACCATCGTCTGTCCGGTCTCCACGCGCTGCACCAGCCGCAGCCGCTCGAGCTCGTCGAGGATCCTGTACACGCTCGCCCGGCTGACGGCACGCTTGCCCTTGCCGCGCGCGCGCAACGCGTCCTCGATCTCGTGCGCGGTCAGCGCACACTCCTGGCCCGCCGAAGCCGGGAGACACGCGCCTTCGGCGCTGGCCGATTCGGGGATGCGAGCGGAGCGAGTGTCCCCCGAATCGGTCCCCGTTTCGGCCAGCAGCTCCAGCAGCGCGCGCCTGGCGCCGCCGCGGCGGTGTCCGGCCGCGGCGAGCGTCGCCTCGGCGCGCTCGGCCCAGCCTGCTGTCGTCTCGCCTGCGGTCATGTTGCGATGGTAGTCGTCGCATCCATGCTGGGCGACGGCGCTGTCAAGGTCTCGCCGTGCGCCTCGGAGCTTTGCGACCGACGACGCGTCCACGTATCGACTAGCGCCGCCACCGCATACACCCCCACCGCCAGCGCTACGATCGCCGTGCTCGGGGGCAGCCGCGGCACGGCGTAGCTGAGCGCCAGCCCGCCCCACATCGCCCCGACCGCCAGCGCGCCCGCGAGCGCGATGCCCGCGTACGGCCTGCCCGTCAGCCGGTGCGCGGCGGCCGCCGGCCCCGTCAGCAGCCCGAGCAGCAGCAGGGCGCCCACGGCCTGCGTCGCTCCCGCCGCGACGACGCCCAGCAGCGCGAGGAACCCGGCGCTCAGCGCTCGCGCCGGCACGCCTCTGGCAGCGGCGACGTCCGCCGCCAGCGACACGAACAGCAGCGGCCGGGCGATCGCCAACGTGCCTACGGTCGCCGCCAGCGCGACCGCCGCCGCCACGCGCGCTTCGCCGCCGCCGAGGCCGTAGATCGACCCGAACAGCGTGTGCGCCGCCTGGATGCCCGCGCCGCCGCCGGCGCTCATGCCGAACAGGGTCAGGAAGAACACGCCCAGCCCGAGCACGAACATGAACACGATCCCGATCGCCGTGTCCTGCGCGGCCGAGCCGCCACCGCCCGATCGGGCGCCCGCTGCCCCGCCCCCGAGCCCGAGCAGGCCGATGCCCGACCCGACGAGCACGGTCGCCGCGAACAGCCCGACGCGCTCGTCGATCCCCGCCGCCGCGGCCGCCAGCGCACCCGGAAACGCGACGTGGCTGAGCGCGTCCCCGGCGAACACCTGCGCGCGCAGCACCACGAACCAGCCGCTGACCCCGCACGCCAGCGCCACGAACGTGCCCGCGAGCAGAGCATTGCGCATGAACTCCTGGCCGAACACGCCTACATGCCCCCCGATTCGGGGGGCGCGGTCAGACGCTTCGCGGCCCGACAAGCCCTGCCCGTCACGCGATCACGCCCTCGGTCGGCGGAGCGTCCATCTCTGGACGCCCGGGGCTCGGCGCCGCGCGCCGCCGCGACCCGTGAGCGTTCCGCGCCCAGGCCCACATACGCGCGAGCATGTACAGCGCGAACGCGATGCTCGCGACATAGAAGCCCGCCGGGTACGCCGAGAAGTAGGCGATCCCCAGCCCGACCCACACGATCGCGAGCCCCAGCGCGACCGTCAGCACCAGGCTCAGCCCAGGACGGGGTGTGAGCACTTGTGCCGTCGCCGCCGGCGCCACGAGCAGCGCGAACACGAGCAGCACGCCCGTGACCTGGCTCGTCGCGGCGACCGCGAGCCCCAGCAGCCCGAGGAACGCGATCGACAGCCCGCGCACGGGCACGCCCCGGGCGCCCGCGAGATCCGGGTCGACGCTCGCGAACAGCAGCGGCCGCCCCAGCGCCGCCAGCGCGATCAGCGAGCCCGCGGCGAGGACCGCGAGCGTCAGCACCTGCCCGTCGGAGACCCCCAGGAACGTGCCGAACAACAGGTTCTCCAAATCCCCCAGCACGCCCCCGTACAGGCTCACGAACAGGAACCCCAGCCCCAGCGCGAGCGCCTGCACCGCGCCGATGCCCGCCGACTGCTCGCTCCACGAACGCGTCCGCCCGCCCGACAGCCACCCGATCGCAAGCGCCCCCGCGCCGCAGAACGCGAAGTACCCCCACGCCGCCGCGACCCCGATCAGCGCCGCCCCCGTTGCGCCGGGAAACGCCATCATCGCGAGCGTATGTCCCGCGAACGTCTGCGCGCGGAGCACCATGAACCACCCCAGCAGGCCCGCCGTCACTGCGACGATCGTGCCCGCGAGCAGCGCGTTGACCATGAAGTGATATTCGAGCACCTCGCTCGCGTCGCGCGCCACGTTCCAGGTCAGGGTCGGGTTCGTCACTGAACGGACGGTGGATCGAGGGGCTCAGTGGACATGGTCGTGCTCGTGCGAGTGTTCGTGGCGGTCGTGGTGGTGGGCCGGCGGCTCGGGCTGGCCGACGACGACCAGCCGCCCGTCCCGAGCTTTGAGCACCTCCACCGGCATCCCGTACAGCCTGCTCAGCGTCTCGCTGCTGACGACCTCCGCCACGGTTCCCTCCACCGCGCGCCCGCCCGCCAGGTACACGACCCTGTCGAGGTAGGGCAGCAGCGGGTTGACGTCGTGCGCGACCAGCAGCACCGCGACGCCTGCCTCCCGGCAGATCCGCGCCACGAGCGCAGCCACGGTCGCCTGGTTGGGCAGGTCGAGGCTGTCCAACGGCTCGTCCAGCAGCAGCAGCCGCGGGCGCTGCACGAGCGCCTGGGCGATCAGCAGCCGCTGCTGCTCCCCTCCGGAGCACTCTCCGATCGACCGGCCCGCGTACGCGCTCGCCCCGACCAGCTCGATCGCCTCGGCCACCCGCTCGGCATCGGCGTTCCGGCGCCTGCCCGCTGCGCTCCAGCGCGGCGCCGGCAGCGGCACGCCCCAACGCTCCCCGTCACACCCGAGCCGCACGATGTCCCGCCCGCACAGCCTCGTGCCGCCGTCGAACGCCCGCCGCTGGGGCAGGTATCCGACCTTCACATTCGCGCTCCCCGCCGGTCCTCCCAGCACCGAGATGCTGCCCGCGCTCAGCCCCAACATCCCCAGGGCCGCCTTCAGCAGCGTCGACTTGCCCGACCCGTTCGCCCCCAGCAGCGCGACGAACTCGCCTTGACCCATGCTCATGCTCACCTCGCTCCACACCGCCCGCCCACCCACGTCCACGCGCGCGTCGCGCAGCTCGAGTGCCGCTCCCGCCGGCGTGTCGGCGCCCGTCACAGCGCTCACCGCCCCGTCCCCGCCCGCAGCGCTCGCTCGAGCCCTTCCAGCTGCGCGACCTGCCACTGCTCGAAGCTGTCGCTCGCCGGCGCCAGCGTCTCGGTCACGGTCGCGATCGGGATCCCGTGCGCCCGCGCGATTTCATTCACTCGCTGCACGTCCGGCGTGACGTTCTGGCTGTTGAACACCCACACCTTCACCCCGCGGTTTTCGGCCTGTTCGTCGACCGTTAGCTTGTCCTGAGCGGTCACTTCGCCGCCCTCGGCGATCGCCTTGGCGAAGCCGTACGGGGTCATGAGCTTCAGCCCGAGGTCTTCGCCCAGCGGTCGAAAGATGCTCTCGCTGTAGCCCACCGGCGTGCCCGCGTACCGCGCCCGGATGCGCGCGCGCAGTTCGTCATAGCGCGCGAGGCTCTTGGTTTCGAACGTCCTCTCCTGTGCGGCGTAGTACCCCGCGTTCGCCGGGTCGAGCCTGTCGTAGCCGGCGACGATCTCCCCCACCACCCTCTTCACGCTCGCCGGCGCATACCACTGATGGGGATTGTCGCCGTCCTTCAATCCCAAGGCCTCGCCCACGTTCAACACGACCCGGCCATCGCCTTCCGCCGGGCTGGCCGCGAGCAGCTTCGGCGCCCAGTTGTCGTAGCCGATGCCGTTGACGATCACCAGCCGAGCGCCCGCGATCGTGCGCGCGTCCGCCGCGGTCGGCTCGTAGCTGTGGGGGTCGGTGCTCGGATCGACGATGATGCTCTGCACCGCCACCTTGCTCCCGCCGAGCTGGCTCGCGATGCTGCCCCAGAAGTTCTCCGCGGCCACCACCCTCAGCCTGCCGCCGCCGCCCGCGCCCGCCGTCGCGCTCGGCCCGCCGCCGGCACAGCCCGCCATGAACGCGGCCATCAGCGCGCAGGCCGCCAGTGCCGACGTGCGTGGACGAGCGGGCCCGGCCGCCCGCGCGCGGGAGCGGGAGCGATACACCTCGCCCGGAGTTCTCATAGCCACCGGCCCAACCCTATCAAGATTGAGTCTTATTCTTGATTTGGGCTCTCCCAGCCCCCGCGGGCTGGGAGTATGATCGCCCGGGCATGCCGTCCCACCAGCAGCGCGCGCCGCGCTCCGACGGACATCCCCCCGAGCTCACGCGCGAGCAGATCGAGCGCCTGGAGTCCCGCTACGGCAACCGCTTCCTGCTGGAGCCCGCGCCCGACAACCAGCTGCCGCGCTCGGGCATGAGCGCTGACGAAGCGATGCGGCTGATCGACGAGGAGATGGTGCTCGACGGGCTGCCGATGCGCAACCTCGCCACCTTCGTCACCACCTGGATGGAGCCCCAGGCCGACCGCGTGATCGCGCAGTCGCTGCACACGAACTTCATCGACCACGCCGAGTACCCGCAGACGGCCGAGATCGAGCAGCGCTGCATTCGCATGCTCGCCCACCTCTTCCACGCCCCCGGCGCGACGCGCGGCGCGCGCACGCAGGGCTCCTCGGAGGCGATCATGCTCGGCGCGCTCTCGCTGAAGTGGCGCTGGCGCGCCCGCCGCGAGGCCGCGGGCAAGTCGACCGATCGTCCCAACCTCGTGTTCGGCGGCGACGTCCACGTCGTGTGGGAGAAGTTCTGCCGCTACTTCGACGTGCAACCGCGCATCGTCCCGCTCGCGCCCGAGAAGTACACGATCGGCCCCGAGGACGTGCGGCCGCACGTGGACGAGCACACGATCGGCGTCGCCGCCGTGCTCGGCACCACCTTCACCGGACACGCCGACGACATCCGCGGCATCAACGACATGCTCGTGCAGCTCAAGCACGAGCAGGGCCTCGATGTGCCGCTGCACGTCGACGCAGCATCCGGCGGCTTCGTCTGGCCCTTCCTCTACCCGGACACGCAGTGGGACTTCCGCCTGGAGCAGGTCCGCTCGATCAACGTCTCCGGGCACAAGTTCGGGCTCGTCTATCCCGGCATCGGCTGGCTCGTCTTCCGCGAGAACGCCGACCTGCCCGAGGATCTCGTCTTCTACGAGAACTACCTCGGCAAGCGCGACGCGACGTTCACGCTGAACTTCTCCACGGGCGCCTCGATGGTGCTCGCCCAGTACTACAACTTCGTGCGCTACGGCCACTCCGGCTACCGCTACATCATGGAGACGATGAAGTACAACGCGCGCACGCTCGCCAACGAGATCGCCGCCACCGGACAGTTCGAGATCATCGGCGCCGCCGAGGCCGAGCAGCTGCCGCTCGTCGCCTTCAAACTCTCAGGCGAGCACGACTACGACGAGTTCGACGTCGCCGCCCAGCTCGCCGCCGAGCGCGGCTGGATGGTGCCCGCCTACACGCTTCCTCCAAACGCGCAGCACGTCAAGATCATGCGCGCGCTCGTCAAGCAGACGCTCAGCCACTCCCTCACCATCACGCTCGGCCAGGACATCGCCCAGGCGTGCTCCACGCTCGACGCCAAGGGCCGCCTGCACGCGTCCGACCGCAAGCGCGTGAAGACGAATACGGGCTTCTGATTGGGTTCTACGGACCCTTACGTCGCCGAGTCGCCCGGCGCCGATGTGGTCCCCGAGTCGCCCTCACCCAGCTTGCGGCGGCGATCGACCAGCAGCACCGCCACGACGATGACGATCACGACGACGACGATCCCGCCGGCGATGTAGCGCAGCGTGTGGTGCGTCGCTTTGGCCGCTTTCGGTTTGACCTTGGCGACCGTATAGCGTGCCCCGTTGGCGTGCGCCAGCGCCACGAGCGTGGCCTGTTGGCCGGCGGCGTACACGACGGTGTAGTGGCGGCCGTCGTTCATCGAGGCGTGAATGCGCCCGGGCGCGGGCGTGGGATGGAACGTGAGGGCGTGCACTTCGTGCTTGTGCAACTGCGCCTGCAGCGCCGGCAGGCTCTCTGACTGGAAGTGGATCGCGGTGGCGCCCGACGCGCTCGCGGCGAGCGCCACGGTCAGGACGGGGCTCAGCAGGGCAATGCGGAGGACTCTCTTCGATCTCATCCGCGGCACCTTATCGACAGCCGCCGACAGCGGTAGCATTCATCGCACGAGGGACAGTCGTGCCGCATCGAAGCCCGCCGCGTGGCGGGCTTCGCGCGTTAAGCCCTACTTGCGCGCGTTGCGCATGGCCTTCAGCCGCTCGACCTTCGGCAGGACGACCTTGCGCATGCGCACCGCGGTGGGCGTGGCCTCGACGGCCTCGTCCTCGCGCACGAACTCGAGCGCCTCGTCGAGCGTCAATTTGCGGTGGGCATCCAGGCGCACGAGCACGTCGGAGGTGGAGGAGCGCATGTTCGTGAGGTGCTTTTCCTTGACGGGGTTGACGTCGAGGTCCTCGGCGCGGGTGTTCTCGCCGATGATCATTCCTTCGTAGACCTCCTCGCCGGGTCCGACGAACAGCGAGCCGCGCTCCTGCAGGGTGAACAGCGAGAAGGTGACGGTGGCGCCGCGGCGGTCGGCCACGAGCACGCCGCTCTGGCGCGTCAAGAGCTCGCCCGCCCAGGGCTCCCAGCGCTCGAACACGTGGTGCATGATGCCCGTGCCGCGTGTCTCGGTGAGGAACTCGGTGCGAAAGCCGATCA
>DATMPZ010000007.1:0-14722 GCA_035567335.1 Solirubrobacteraceae bacterium | reverse complement strand
CTGTGCGGCACGATCGCCGATCGGCTGCTCGGCGACTACGAGCTGGAAGGCGTGTGGGTCAAGGCGACCAAGCCCGAGCCGCCGATCGCGCTGCACGTGGACGAGGTGTCGGTCGAGGTCTGGCGCGAGGCGGAGGAGTAGCCGCACGCGAGTCAATTTCGCAATTTCCCTTGACATTAGTTAGCACTAACTTATAATCATGGGAACCGGCGGTGAAGACCGCACCGCGCGACAGTCAGGAGGCCCGATGATCGACCGGTTCGCAGCACTCGCCACCCAGCGCACGCGGCGCATCCTGCTGATCGCGGGCGCTGTGTTCCTGCTCGCCGCGGCGATCGGCGTCCCCGTCGTCACGATCCTCAAGAGCGAATCCTCGGACTTCCAGGACCCGAACGCGCCCAACCAGCAGGTACTGCGCGCGATCGAACACGACACCGGACAGGCCGCCTACTACGGCGTGGCCGCGCTCATACCGAGCCGAACCAACGTGCTGGCCGATCCTCGATCGGTCGACCCCGCCGCGCAGGCGCAGGCGACGCGCGTGGTCGCGCTGCTCTCGCGCCAGCCGGGCTTTCAGCGGGCGCTCGACTATCCCGCCACGCACCTGCCCGTGCTCGTCTCGCGCGACGGCCGTGAGACGCTCGTGCTCGCCGCGTTTACCGACCGCGACCGCTCGGCGGCGGCCGTCGAACACATCCGCCCGCTGGCGGGCAGTGGCGTGCGCTTCGGCGGCGGCGACGTGGCCTTTCACGAAATCAACCAGCGCACCTCCTCCGACCTTGCGCGCGCGGAGACGTTCGCGCTGCCGATTCTGCTGCTGCTCTCGTTCTGGGTGTTCCGCGGCCTGATCGCCGCCGCCCTGCCGCTGCTCGTGGGCGGGTTCGCGATCGTGATCACGTTCCTGCTGCTGCGTCTGATCGACCAGTTCGCGGGCCTGTCGGTGTTCGCCGTCAACCTCGTCACCGGCATCGGGCTGGGGCTCGGCATCGACTACAGCCTGTTCATCCTGTACCGCTACCGCGAGGAGCTCGCCAACGGTCTCGACTCGCGCGCGGCGATCAGGCGCACGCTGCAGACCACCGGACGCACCGTGATGTTCGGCTCGCTGACGGTCGCCGGCGCGCTCTCCTGCCTGCTCGTGTTCCCTCTGCGCTTCCTCTACTCGATGGGGATCGGCGGCGCGCTCGTGACGCTGTCCGCGGGCGCGGTCTCGCTGATCGTGCTGCCCGCCGTGCTCGTGGCGCTCGGCCCGCGCATCAACGCGCTGGCGCCCGCGCGCCTGCAACGCAACGCTGCCCGGGCCGCGCAAGCGACCGAGAGCGGCGCGTGGTACCGGCTCGCGCGCGCGGTCATGCGCCGTCCCGGCGCCGTCGCGCTGGGCACGTCCGCCCTGCTGATCGCGATCGCGCTGCCCGCCCTGCGCCTGCAGCTGACGCCGGCGGACGCGCACGTGCTGCCCGCCTCCGCGCAGCCCCGCCAGGTGGCCGAAGCGATCACCCATGACTTCGCCGTCGACGGCTCGCAGACGGTCACGATCCTCGCGCGCGCTCCTCAAAACGGCGCGCGGACCGTCGCGGCCCTCGCCTACCGCGCCCAGGCTGCCGCCGGCGCCCAGGCGAGCCTGGCCGGCCCGCCGCGCTATCTCGGACGCGATGCGTGGGAGATCGAAATGCTGCCCCGCGGCGCCGAGGGCTCGTCCGCCAACCAGAGCCTGATCGCACGCCTGCGCGCCGTGGCTGGCCGATCTTCGATCGGTCCGCCGGCGCTGCTGGTCGGGGGCGCCACCGCCTGGTTCGTCGACCAGAAGGCGGCCATCTCCGCCAACACGCCGCTGGCGCTGCTGATCCTCGCGCTCGTCACCGGCGGGTTCCTGTTCCTGATGACCGGCTCGCTCGTGCTGCCGCTCGTCGCGCTGCTGATGAACCTGCTCACGGTCGCCGTCGGCGCGGGGCTGCTCGTGCTGATCTTCCAGGACGGCCATCTCGCGAGCCTCGCCGGGTTCAGCCCGATCGGCGGCCTGGAGGAGTCCAACCTCGTGCTGCTGTTCGTCGCCGCGTTCGCGCTGTCCACCGACTACGGCGTGTTCCTGTTCGGGCGCATCAAGGAGGCCCACGACGACGGCATGACCACGCGCGACGCCGTCGCCTACGGCGTCGAGCGCACCGGGCGGCTGATCACCGCCGCCGCGCTGCTGTTCTGCGTCGCCGTCGGCGCGTTCGTGACCTCGCACATCTTCTTCATCAAGGAGTTCGGCGTCGGCACCGCGCTGGCGGTCGCGATCGACGCGACGTTCGTGCGCGCGCTGCTCGTGCCCGCGCTGATGGGGCGGCTCGGGGAGAGCATCTGGTGGGCGCCCCGGCCGCTGCGCCGCCTGCACGCCCGGGTCGGGTTGGGCGAGGGCAAGCTCGGCGAGGTGCACGCATGAGTGCGGCGGCACGGTTTCGAGCAGCCGTCGAGCGTCAGGACATCGACGCCGTCGGCCGGCTGCTGGCGGACGACGTCGTCTTTCACAGCCCCGTCACGTTTCATCCGTTCATCGGCCGCGAGACCGTGACTCGGCTGATCGGGGAGGTCGCGCAGGTGTTCGAGGACTTTCGCTACACCGACGCGCTGGAGACCGGCGGCGCCCACGCCCTGATCTTCCGCGCGAGGGTCGCGGACAGGGAGATCGAGGGCATGGACCTCTTGCGCTTCGATGAGCAGGGGTTGATCGCGGACTTCACCGTCATGCTGCGCCCGCTCTCCGGCCTGGCGCCATTCGCGCAGGCGATGGGCGAGCGGGCGACGGCGGCCGGTCTGCAGACCACGCGCGCCTGACGCTCGGGCGAGCGAACGCATACCTTCCAGAGCGTGCCCGCCCAGATCGGATTGCTCGGCCTCGGATCGAACGTCGGCGATCGCCGCGCCCAGCTGCAGGCGGCAGTCGATGCGCTGCCCCACGACGGGGTTCGCGTGGTCGCGTGCTCCTCTACGTACGACACCGACCCCGTCGGCGATGTGACCGAGCAGCCGAGCTTCCTCAACGCGTGCATACGCATCGAGACCGCGCTTGCGCCGCTGCAGCTGCTCGATGCCATCAAGCGCTTGGAGCGCGCGCTGGGGCGCGGGGAAGGGGTCCGCCACGGCCCGCGCGCGATCGACATCGACGTGCTGCTGCTCGATGCTCACGAGCTCTCGCACCCGCGCATGACGCTCCCACACGAGCAGTTGCTCAGTCGCCGCTTCGTGCTGATCCCCGCGCTGGAGCTCGACTTCGCGCTGCGCACTCCCTCCGGAGCCTCGCTCGCCGATGCGCTGGCGGCGCTCCCGCTGGAGGAGGGCGTGCGCTGGGCCGGTCCCCCGCTGAACGTCCCCGAGCGCGACTCCTGAGTCCGATCGGCAGCTACGCGGCCGTACCGCCCTCGCTCCAGCTGGCCAGCCGCATGAGCGTCGCGCCGCTGACGCCCCGGCCGGAGAGTACGCACAGCCTCCCGTCGCGCTGCCAGGTGACGACCGGCACGCCGCCCAGCTGTCGCAGCCGGTAGGGCACGCCGCGACGCCACACGACCGTTCCGCCGCTCGTCGCCGGCGCCGGTGTGCCGCCGACGATCGCATACCCGATCCGGTGAGCGCTGTGGCTCGTCGAGTAGAACACGGTCGTCACCCGTCGCCTGCCGATCGTGTCGGTGCGAGCGCCGGTGGTGCGCCAACCGAAGCGCTCCTCCCAGTAGGGGAACGCGACGCCGTCCACCGCCACGTCCAGCTGGGCGGCGTGCGCTGCGCTCTCCCGCGGCGCGCCCATCGTCGCTGCGCTCAGCGTCAATCGCGAGGCGGCGCTCACGCTCGGTCCCTGCGAGCGCTGTGCGCCGCCCGTCAGCAGCGCGACCGCCGCGCCTGCGACCGCCGCGGCGGCCATCGCCGCGAGCGTGGGCCGCAACCGGCCGCTCAGCGCCCCGCCCCGAGCCCGTCGGCGCGAAGCGGGGTGCGAGGCCACCATCTCCTGTACCCGACGATGCAGCGTCTCCGGCGCGCGCATGTCCACGGCGCGCACCAACTCGGCCACCCGCCGCTCGGCCACGCGCTCGTGCGCGGCCTGTTGCGATCCGGTGTGCTCGTGCATATCGCTCATGGTGTCCCCTACTGGGTAAGACTCCGCTCGCCCGCGTCTCTTCCCGCTGGGCCCTGCTCGGTGTGCGTATCCGGTCGCGCCGTCTGGGCGTTGGACGCGAACGGCTGCGCGCTCGACGCAGGAGCGGCGGCCTCCCGCGAGGCTGTCTCCCGCGAGGTCGATCGGGTGTCTCCCGCCGGCTCGGGGTCGAGCGCTCGGGCGATCTGCCGGCGCGCGCGGAACAGCCTTGTCGTGATCGTCGCCTCGCGCACCCGTAGCGCGCGCGAGGCCTCCCGGTAGGACAGTCCGAGCACGTCCACCGCCACCAGCGCCAGGCGAAAGTCCTCCGGCAGTCGCGCGATCGTCGCATACAGCTCCTGCACCTCGATCGCGCGCTCCGGGCGGCTCGTCGGGCGTGGATCGGCCGCGACCACGTCCTCGAGCGCGGTCCCCGTCGCCGGCCTGCGACTGGCTGTGCGGCGGGTCGTATAGAAGGTGTTGCGCAGCGCCCGCATCAGGTAGTACGCCTCGTCCTCGCCCCGCACCACCCGCGGGCGCGCGAGCACTCGCGCGAACGTCTCCTGCACGAGATCCTCCGCGTCCTCCCTGCGCCCGCACAGCGCCCACGCCGCGCGATACATGCGGTCCACGTGCTGGGGCAGCGATTGCGGGTCGAGCGTTCTGATGGTCCCGCGACTGTAGCGCCGGGGCAGTCGCTGTGGGGCGGTTGGCTCATTCTTGGCGGCTTGCGGTTGCGACTCCGCACGAGCCGGGAAGGATCGCCGCGGGGCGGCGTCTAGAGTCGGTAAGAGGGCTTCCCTCTCACGCGTTGCGTGCGCGCGTTGCGCGCGCGTGCGGGAGCTGGCTGGGTGGCCAATCGTGTCGAGAGAGGTGGGTTGAGATCGTGAGACTTCGCAAGCGCTATCTACCGTTGGCGGCCGTGCTCGGCATGGCCGTTGCCGTACTACCGGCGCTCGCGGGTGCCACGGCCCCGTCTGAAGTGAAGCTCGAAGTGAACCAAAACTGTGTCGAGGCCAACTGGCCGTGCTGGACATCCGGCTCGGGGGCGAATCCCGCACCCGCGCTAAAAGTCACGATCGCCGCCGGCGGCGACGTCATGTTCACCGACCACGACGCTAGCACCGCGGCGGCCGTTGTCTGGATGGGCTCTGCGCCGGCCTGCACCGGTGTGCCTACAAGCGCCATGACCAGCTGGGAAGGAAGGTGCACGTTCGCAACGCCGGGCAACTATAAGTTCGAAAGCTCCACCATGTTCAAAGAAGCACAGAGCGCATATGGCAACAACCTCGATTACACCAAATACGAAATCGTAGTCGAAGGCTCAACCACCACGACCACGACGGGCACAACCGGCACGACCGGCACCACGACAACAACGACGACGACCACGCCGCCTCCCTCGCCCGAATCCCTTCTCGCCGGCTCGGAGTCGCAAGCCGTGAAGGTCGCGAAAAGCCAGCACGGAGGGTCTGTCAAGGGCTCGATCAACCTCTCCAAAGCTGCGGCCGGCGACCGTCTCGAGGTCGATTTGCTCGCTCAGAGCGCGTCCCTGGCAAAGGCGAAACACAGCACGCGGGTGCGCGTAGGGCGCTACGTGCGCGGCTCGCTCTCCGCCGGCAAGCTGTCCTTCTCGGTCAAGCTGAACGCCAAGGCACGGCGAGCGGTCAAGCGTCACCACAGGCTCGCGTTGACGGTCGAGGTCGTGCTCACACCGGCCAGCGGCGAAGCGCTGACCATCACCAGATCCGTAACCGTGCACGCCTGAGGGAAAGGTGGCTGAGACCGTGAGACCGCGCACGCTGTTGCTTTTTGCCCTTGTTGCCCTGCTGGGGGCAGCCACCGCCTTTCCCGCGCTGGCCACTGCCTCGGTAGTGCAGCTCGAAGTGAACCAAAACTGTGTCGATCCCGAATGGCCGTGCTGGACCACGGAAGGGTCGGCGTTGAGACCCCAACCCGCGCTCACGGTCAAAATCGCCGCCGGCGACGAAGTCATGTTCACAGACAACGACACGAGCAGAACGGCGGCCGTTGTCTGGATGGGATCTGCGCCGGCCTGCACCGGTGTGCCTACAAGCGCCTCGACCCCCTGGGCAGGAAAGTGCACGTTCGCAACGTCGGGCACCTACAAATTCGAAAGTTCGACCCTTTTCAAGGAACCACGGAGCGCATACGGCAACAACATCGACTACACGAAATACGAAATCGTAGTCGCAGGCCCGCCCACGGACGCGACGACTTCCGCGAGCGGCGAGACCCAGACGGAAGCGATGCTCAACGGCAGCATCGATCCCGAAGGAAACACCGTCCAATATTACTTCGAGTACGGGAGCTCGAGCGTAACCGAACACACGACATCGGCCAGCACGCTGAGCGCGGCCGACTTCACGAGTCACTCGGTATCGCTCCCGGTAAGCGGACTCTCAGCGGGCACCGAATATCACTTCGAACTGATCGTGAGCTACGGCGCCAACAAGATCGTTTCCGGTGGTCCACAGATGTTTAAAACTAACGCGGTCGCCGCACCCATCGCTACTACGCTCGCCGCCGAAGTATCCAAAGAAACCGAAGCCACGCTCAAGGGCACGGTCAACCTGGGAGGCGAAGCGACCGAATACTTCTTCGAATACGGCACCGACGCGAACTACGGTCAGAAAACCGCAAAGGCGACCCTCCAAACGAGCGCAGGTGACAATCAGGGTGTCTCCGCCGCGCTCAAAGGCTTGACTCCGGGCACCGAATACCACTTCCGGCTCGTGGCGAAGAATGCCGCTGGGGGACCCATTAGTGGCGTCGAACGCACATTCAAGACGATGTCCACTCCGGCCAAAGAACCGACCAAAGAACCTCCCGCGAAAGAACCAACGCCAACGCCGACCCCGACGCCCGCACCCGGTCCGACCTCCCCTGAGCCGGAAATCGCTCCGCTGGTTCCAGCGCTCGTCGAAGGCTCCCTGAAGGTGACAGCTCCTCGTCACGGCTCCTCCGTGCGCGGCTCAGTCGAAGTCTCCAAGTCCGCAGCCGGTGAGCGCCTGGAGGTTGACCTGCTCGCCAATAGCGCTTCGCTTGCGAAGGTGCGGCACAAGAGGTCCGCCTCGACGGTGGTCGGGCGCCTGGTGCGCGCTTCGGTACCGGCAGGCAAGGTGTTCTTCTCGATCTCCTTGAACGCACGCGCAAAGAGCGCGCTGCGCCGCCACCACAAGCTGGCGCTGACCGTGCAGATCGTGCTCACGCCCGTTGTGGGCGCCGCGGCGAGCGTGACGCGGAGCGTCGTACTGCACGGGTAACGTCAGCAGGCCGTCGCCCTGGCGAGAGCGCGGCACGCTTCAGACATCTTGTGAGCGCCGAGCGTCGTAAATACGGCGGGTAAGGAACGTCTTGTCGGCGCCATCGATCTGATCGGCGTTCAAGACGCAACTACGCGGCATGCCGTCCTCCGCTCCGAGCTCGACCTCTGTGTCGAGGTTGCGGATAGTCGTGGAGGCAAGCACGACAAAGAGCTCGTCAAGGCCGGCAATCGCACGCTGACGGGTCATGACGAGAGCTGGCCGGCGCTTGATATCTGGCGGCTCATACCACCAGATCTCCCCTCGATTCACCATGGATCATGCCCGGCTGCGGCCTCCTCGGCGGCGAGTCTGCGCATTTTGCGAGCTGAGGATGCCCGTCGCATCGCCGAGAGATTGCCCCACTCGTCGATGATGTCTCCCGGCCTGTCATCGCGCGCATGACGTGACGCTGCGTACTCGAGCGTATCGGCGGCCTCGGCTTCGCTCAGCTCATCCACCAGCTGGTGCAGGCGCTTCTTGATCGTCATGTCTCGGATGGTAGTGGTCACCATCTCCTGAACCGCCCGAGTCCCGAGACCGGGACAGACCGGGCGCAGGCCGTCTACGCCGCGACGGGCGCGGCGGGGAACCACTCGGCCGGCAGCACGCCGGCCTCGATCCCGCCGATGAGCGGCGGGAACCACTTCGTCAGTGTCGCCGCGGGGCGATCGGCGATCAGGGGGCGGATGTCGCCGATGCTCATCAGCAGGCGGATCGTCGAGCCGATCTGCAGGTCCGCGGCGTTCGGCTGCTCGCCGCCGATCAGACCCTCGGCGATCCAGCGGTCGACGCGGTCGAGCTGGCCGGGCAGCGCCGCGATGTCCGCGCGCGCGCTCGCGTCGCGGGCCTTGTTTCTGAAGGCCATCAGCTTGGCCGTGAGCGGCGCCGCCGGGCTCATCAGCGCGCGCGGCATCGGCAGCTTGGCGTCGACCGCATAGCTCAGCATCGCGTGTGGGCGGCGCAGGAACGCCACGTCGATGATCCTGCGGGGCACGCTCTGCAGGACCTCGTCGCCCCAGCGCTCGGCCTCCAGCACGGGCGCGTAGCGCTCGTCTCCGGGCGGCGGCAGCAGTGGCGGCGCGGGCGCCAGCTCGTCCAGCCGGCGCATGATCGTGCGCGAGCCCACGAGCTTCTCGCCGTCGATCCGCACGCCCGGCACCGTCGGCCCGCCGTAGCGCAGCGGCCCGATCAGCAGCTGGGTCATCGGGATCAGGTCCACGCGTTCGAACTCGATGTCCTTCAGCCTCAGCGCCGCTTCGACTGCGGCGCACGGGTGCGAGGCCGGCAGCACATACAGCCTGACGTTCATCGGTCCGCGCGCCCTCTGGCCATGGTCCTCAGCATAATGCCTCGTTCGGGGCTTGCGCTCGCGACTCCCGATCTGTCCTATCTCCGCACTCCACCCCGCACCCGCCCCGCATCGACTCCGCACCTCCGACTCCGCACCTCCGACCCTCACCTACGAACTCCGCACTCGCCCATGCTCCTGGTCGTCGACGTCGGCAACACCCAGACCCATTTCGGCGCCTTCCGCGACGAGGAGCTCGTCGAGCACTGGCGCTTTGCCACCGTGCGCCAGTCCACCGCCGACCAGCTGGGCGCGGCGCTGGGAAACCTGCTCGGCCTGCGCGGGCTGTCGTTCGAGGACCTCGACGCCTCGATCGTCTCCTCCACGGTCCCTCAGCTCGAGCCCGAGTGGGCGGCGATGGCCTCGCGCTATCTGGGCCACGAGACGCACATCGTCGGGCCCGGCACCAAGACGGGGATGGCGATCCGCTACGACAACCCCCGCGAGATCGGCGCCGACCGGCTCGTCAACGCGGTGGCCCTGCGCGAGCGCTTCGGCGGACCGGCCGTGTGCGTGGACTTCGGCACCGCCACCACATTCGACGTGATCTCCGCCGATGGGGACTATCTCGGCGGCTCGCTGATGACCGGCATCGAGGTCTCGCTGGAAGCGCTCTCCGAGCGCGGCGCGCGCCTGCCGAAGATCGATCTCGCCCCACCCAAGAGCGTGATCGGCAAGAACACGATCGACGCGATCCGCTCGGGTGTCGTGTTCGGCTACGCCGGCGCGATCGACGCGATCCTGCGGCGCCTGTACGACGAGCTGGGCCAGCGCGCGCAGGTGATCGCCACGGGCGGCCTCGCGCAGCTGGTCGTTCCGTACACCGAGGAGATCGGCGAGGTCGACGACCTGCTGACGCTCACGGGGTTGCGGTTGTTGCACGAACGCAACTCCTAGAGCGAAGCGTGGGAGGCCAATGCGGGACGGGCTCGCTATGTGATCGGTGCGGGGGTGGGCCTGCGCCCGTTGCCGCACGAGCGCGGCTCTCGAGGGTGTGGGCGTCATCCGCGCGGGGTGGATGTCGAGATGGTGTGAGTGGTTCAGCTACGCCGCTACCTCGCGTGGCGACACGCGCGGTGTGGGCTTGCCGGAGATGGGCCAGTGCGGGAACAAATCCATACGGAGTCGCCGGCCGGTCTGCGACCGGCAATAAATGTAAGCGGCGATTTGACGGGGGCCTACGCGTGCGGAGCATGGATCGCTGCGTAATCATGGTGTGATGACTTTGTTGACAGACCCGTGGATGCTGGGTCCCCTGGAGGTGCCCAATCGTGTCCTGCTGGCGCCCCTTGCCGGGATCGGCAACTGGTTCGTGCGGTTGCAGGCCGCCCGTTACGGCGCCGGGATGACCGTGTCGGAGATGGTGTCTTCGCATGCGATTCACTACGGCAACGAGAGAACGTGCGTGGAGATGTTGCGCATCCACCCCGACGAGCGCGCTCCTGGGGCGGGCGAGACGAGGGGTCCGGTGTCGATTCAGCTGTTCGGCGAGGACCCGGCGGTCATGCGCTCGGCCGCAGCCCACGTCGCGCGCGCGACGAGTGCCGATGCGATCGACATCAACATGGGCTGTCCCGTGCCGAAGGTGCGCAAGACGGGCGCCGGCGCCGGCATGCTGGCCGACCCCGGTCTCGCCGTCACGGTCGCCCGCGCCGCCGGGGAGGGGGTCGCAGACTCCGGACGCGAGCTGCCGATCACCGTCAAGCTGCGCTCGGGGCTGCGCCCGGGGGATGAGAGCGGCTATGCGCTTGCGCATCGTCTGGTGGAAGAGGCGGGGGTCGCGGCGATCGCGTTCCATCCCCGCTCGGCGGCCGTGCATCACAAGGGCGTTCCCGACTATGAGCTCGCCGCCCGGCTGGTGCAGTCGCTGCCCGCGCCCGTGATCCTCACCGGCGGTCTCAGCGACGCCGCGCACGCGCGCGAGGCGTTCGCGCGCACCGGCGCCTGCGCGGTGATGCTCGCGCGCGGAGCGCTCGGCAACCCGTGGCTGTTTCAGCAGCTGCTGGGCCAGGACGAGCGCGAGCCCACGCGTGAAGAGATCCTGGACGAGCTCACGTGGACGATCGACCGCGCGGTCGAGCACCTGGGCGAGCCGCGTGCCACCCGCTACCTGCGCAAGTTCTTTCCCTGGTATGTGGCCCGCCTACACCTGGAGCCCGTCGAGACCAAGCGGCTGAGCGAGTCGCTGCAACACGCGGACACACTCGACGCGGTGAGCGACCTGCTGGAGCGCGTCCGGGCTCCGCTCGCGCGTGTCCTTGCCGCCTGAGGCTTGCAGATCATCAAATCAGCAGCCGCGCAGGGCGGATATTTCTCAGCCCGGCCGACCGATCGAAGGATCCAAATGGGATCCCGATCGGCCAGCGAGGCGGCTTTGCGGCCGGCTGAGAATGCCGTCCCGGAGCCCGCTATACTGCTGCGCTCGCCGAGCCCAGTGGCCGCCGAAACCGCCCGCTTACGAGCGGGTTTTGCGTGTCGCCGGTCATCCTCCAACCCCGCGATCGAGGCAGCATGCAGAAGGACGTCATCCTCACCCCCGAAGGCCTGGAGAAGCTCAACGCAGAGCTCGAGCAGCTGTCGACGGCCAAGCGCCGCGAGGTCGCCGAGCGCATCAAGGAGGCGCGCGAGTTCGGAGACATCTCAGAGAACTCCGAGTATGACGACGCCAAGAACGAGCAGGCGATGATCGAGAGTCGCATCGCGCAGATCCAGGAGAAGCTGCGCATGGCCACCGTCATCGAGACCGACAACCTCTCCACCGACGTGGTGCAGGTGGGTTCGGTCGTGCACGTCAAGGACGAAAAGACCGGCAAGTCGGTCAAGTACACGATCGTCGGCTCCGCCGAGGCCCGACCACAGGAGAACAAGCTCTCCAACGAGTCGCCCGTCGGGCGGGCGCTGCTGGGGCACAAGCGGGGCGACGTCGTCGCCGTCAAGGTTCCCCGCGGGCCGGCGCGCAAGCTGAAGATCACGAAGATCGACGTCGGCTTGCAATAGGCCGCGACCGCGGGGCGGCGGCTGCGATGAGCCTGTCATAGGCTTGGCGCCGTGAGCGCAAGCGATGATGACGAGGCCCGTTCCGATGGCGAGGGCGCCCGGCACGGTCTGGCCGAGCTGATCGCCGAGCGCCGGGCGAAGGCGCAGCGGCTGCGCGAGACCGATCTCGAGGCGTTTCCCTACACGTTCCCGGATGCCGAGCCGATCGGCTCGATCCTGCCGGCATATGGGCATCTGGCCACCGGCGAGGAAACCGAGGAGCGCCACCGAGTCGCCGGGCGCCTCGCTGCGCGGCGGGGCTCGGGCAAGGCCGCGTTCCTGGACGTGGTCGATCGGAGCGGCAAGATTCAATTGCACGCGCGCGTGGATGTGCTCGGCGGGGAGGCCTACGAGCGGCTGCTCTCGCTCGACCTGGGCGACCTAATCGGCGTGGACGGGGCCGTGCTGCGCAGCCGCCACGGCGAGCTCACCCTGCGGGTGGACTCCTTCCAGGTCCTGGCCAAGGCGCTGCGTCCGCCGCCTGACAAGCACCACGGGCTCAGCGACGTCGAGACCCGCTATCGCCGGCGCGAGCTCGATCTGATCGCAAGCGATGACGCCCGCAGGCTGTTCATGGACCGGGCGCGGATCATCTCCGCGATTCGCGCCTATCTCGACGGGCAGGGGTTCGTGGAGGTCGAGACGCCGGTGCTGCAGCCGCTCTACGGGGGCGCGCTGGCGCGCCCGTTCACGACCCACCACAACGCGCTCGACCGCGACCTGTACCTGCGCATCGCCACCGAGCTGTATCTCAAGCGGCTGATCGTCGGCGGGTTGGAGCGGGTGTATGAGCTGGGCAAGGACTTCCGCAACGAGGGGCTGTCGCCGAAGCACAACCCGGAGTTCACGATGGTCGAGTGGTATGAGGCGTACGCCGACTACAACGACGAGGCGCGACGCCTGGAGGAGATGGTCGCGCAGGCCGCGCACGCGGTCGGCTACGTCGGGGAGCTGGACTTCTCTGCGCCCTGGCGTCGAATCGGCTTTGTGCAGGCGATCGAGCAGGCGACGGGCATCGATCTGATGGCGCATCCCGGCGTCGAGTCGCTCACGGCCGCGATCGCCGAGCGGGGTCTGCAGATGCAGACGGACGGGTTCACCTGGTTCCAGCTCGCGGACGACCTGCTGTCGAAGTTCGTCGAGCCCAGCCTGCGCCAGCCGACGTTCGTGACCGACTATCCCGCCGAGATATCGCCGCTCGCGCGCGAGCACCGCTCCCGGCCCGGACTGGTCGAGCGCTGGGAGGCGTTCGCCGGCGGCATGGAGATTGCCAACGCGTTCAGCGAGCTGATCGACCCGGATGTCCAGCGCGAGCGGTTTGCGGCCCAGCAGCGGCTAGCCACACTGGGCGAGGACGAGGTCCAGCCCTACGACGAGCTGTTCGTGCAGGCCCTCGAGCAGGGCATGCCCCCGACGGGTGGTGTCGGGTTGGGCATCGACCGTCTCGTGATGCTGCTCACCGGGCGCGATTCGATTCGCGAAGTCGTGCTGTTCCCGGCGCTCAGGAGTTGAGCAGTTCCGAGCGGCGCATGCGCCTACCGGCGACCCCGCACATGTGCGGGGTCGAACTACCCCATCCCAAGCCACCGGCAGGGCCCCGGGGGACCGGTTGGTAGACTGCGCTTGAAGCCAGACGAGACGACATAGCGCTTGAGGCACCGTCCTCGCAGGAAGGATCTACACCATGTTCGAGCGATTTACAGAACGGGCCCGGCAGGTGGTCGTTCTTGCGCAGGAGGAGGCGCGGACGCTCAAGCACAACTACATCGGCACCGAGCACATCCTGCTCGGGCTGCTGCGCGAGGAGGAGGGTCTGGCCGCGCGCGTGCTGGAGTCGCTGGACATCACCGTCGAGCGCGTGCGCGCGCAGGTCGTGCGCATCGTCGGCTCCGGCGAGGAGGTCACCAGCGGGC
This sequence comes from Solirubrobacteraceae bacterium, assembly GCA_035567335.1. GTDB lineage: Bacteria > Actinomycetota > Thermoleophilia > Solirubrobacterales > Solirubrobacteraceae > Palsa-744. Next base: position 991 of record DATMPZ010000007.1, on the reverse strand, counting down.
AGATCCCCTTCACGCCGCGCGCCAAGAAGGGCCTGGAGCTCGCCCTGCGCGAGGCGCTCTCGCTCGGTCACAACTACATCGGCACCGAGCACATCCTGCTCGGCCTCGTGCGCGAGAACGAGGGCGTGGCCGCGCGCATCCTGCTCGACTTCGACGCCGACTCCGAGAAGATCCGCAACGAGGTCATCCGCATGCTCTCCGGTCCGGGCGGTCGTCGCCAGGGCCAGGGCGCGGGCGCGGGCGCCGGCTCGGGTCCCGGCCCGGCGGAGGGCAAGAAGTCCTCGAAGCTGCTCGACCAGTTCGGGCGCAATTTGACCAAGCTCGCCGCCGAAGGCAAGCTCGACCCCTGCGTCGGGCGCGAGACGGAGATCGAGCGGATCATGCAGATCCTCTCGCGGCGCACCAAGAACAACCCCGTGCTGATCGGCGAGCCCGGCGTGGGCAAGACCGCCGTCGTCGAGGGGCTGGCCCAGCGCATCACCGCCGCCGACGTGCCCGAGCTGCTCAAGAACAAGCAGATCTACACGCTCGACCTGGCCGCGCTCGTCGCCGGCTCCAAGTACCGCGGCGAGTTCGAGGAGCGCTTGAAGAAGGTGATGAAGGAGATCACCCAGCGCGGCGACATCATCCTGTTCATCGACGAGCTCCACAACCTCGTCGGCGCCGGCGCCGCCGAGGGCGCGATCGACGCCGCCTCGATCCTCAAGCCCGCGCTCGCGCGCGGCGAGCTGCAGACGATCGGCGCCACCACGCTGGACGAGTACCGCAAGTACCTCGAGCGCGACTCCGCTCTGGAGCGCCGCTTTCAGCAGATCCGCGTGGAGGAGCCGACGATCGACCAGACCGTCGAGATCCTCAAGGGGCTGCGCGACCGCTACGAGCAGCACCACAAGGTGCAGATCACCGACGAGGCGCTGCGCGCCGCCGGCGAACTCGCCAGCCGCTACATCTCCGACCGCTTCCTGCCCGACAAGGCGATCGACCTGATCGA
>DATMPZ010000006.1:0-2868 GCA_035567335.1 Solirubrobacteraceae bacterium | reverse complement strand
GTGAGTCGCTCCTTCGGTGGCCCGACCAACCGCTGCGCGTGAGCGGTCTCGTGGCTTTGCGTCCCCGCCTCGCGACGGGTTTGCCTTTATCCAGAGCCGTGGCAGCGAATCCCCGGCCCGGAGGACCACCACGGTCCTCCACACTCACCATCGACCAACACCAGCCACCGCTTGAACGCGCCGCGCGAGGGCGATCGCTGCTGAGCTGGTGACAACGTTTGCACGCGGGTTGCCCGGTGCACGCTGGATATACACGGCGCCCCCGGGCTGTCGCTAGCCTTCCTGGCACCGCTCGAATGCAACTGTTGCGCCGCGCCCCGGCTGCGACCGTCGCCGGCGCTGCCTGAGACCGTGATCGATCTGCACAGCCACATCCTCCCGGGAATCGACGATGGCGCATCAGACATGGCTACGGCTGTGGCAATGGCGCGTAAGGCGAGCGTCGCCGGTGTGCGCAAGATCCTCGCCACACCGCATGTCGATCATAAGTACGACCCGCGAGCCGGGACGATCCGCTCGGCCGTCGCGGCGCTGAACGATCAGCTCGCGCGCGAGCGGGTGCCGGTCGAGGTTCTTCCGGGCGCCGAGGTCGCCGCGCACCGTATTCCTGAGCTTGGTGCGCGCGAGCTCGCCGAACTGGGCTTGGGCGGCGGGCCCTATCTGCTCGTGGAGGCTCCGCTCAGCTCGACGGCCGGCGACTTCGAGATCTTCCTGAGCGAGCGCCCCGCCTCAGATCGCAGGTACGTGCTCGCCCATCCCGAGCGCTCTCCTACGCTGCAGCGCGATCCCGAGCGGTTGCAGCGCCTCGTCTTGGCGGGCGCCGTGTTGTCGATCACGGCGAGCTCGCTCTCCGGTCGCTTCGGGGGCTCGGTGCGCCGCTTTGCGATCTCGCTGTTCGAGCAGGGGATGGTGCACAACGTCGCCTCGGATATGCATAACGTGCGCAGCCGTCCGCCGGGGATCTCAGAGCACCTTCGGGCCGCCGCCGCCACGCTCCCGGGTCTGATTGAGCTGGAACGGTGGCTCACGCAGGAGGTGCCCGCCGCCGTCATCGCCGGACGCTCGGTCGAGCTGCCGCCACGGCTCGAGCGTGTGCGCCGGACAGGTTTCGGGCTCGGTCGCATAGTCCGCGGAACTCGCACTCGGTGTTAGCGGTCCCCTTGGCGCGGAGCCGGCGGGCCGCTGCGTGATCAGCGGCACGCAAGCGCCTTCTCGTAGCGAGCGAGCATGCGCTCGCTCCAGGCGACTATGTCCATCTCGCGCATCACCCACTCGCGCGCAGCCACCTGCGCGCGCTCATGCTCGTCATCGCTGCGAGCAAGGCACCCGGCGAGGGCCTGCGCGAGCGACGAGGGGTCAAGAGCGGCTATCCGGCACGCCTCGCCGGCTAGCTCGGCGATCATCTCGTGTCCAGGAATCGGCGAGGCCACAACGGGCAGGCCGCAGGCGAGTGCCTCCGCGACGGCGAACGGATGCCCCTCGCCCCGGCTCGGCGCGGCGAAGAGATCGGCTGCCGCGTACAGCCGGGGCGCGTCGTCGCTCGGCGCGAGCACCCGCACCTGCTCGGCGATCCCCAGCGAGCGCGCGACCGTCTCGACCCGATCGCGCTCGGCCACCGTCACCACCATCAGTCCGTCCAGCTCGTCGCGAGCGCGCAGCATGGCGATGGCTTCCAGCAGGACGTCTCCGCCCTTGCGCTCCCAGTCCCATCCGAAGTGCAGGATGACCTTCGCGTCGCTCGGCAAGCCGAGGGCCCGGCGCCCCGCCTCTTTGGCCTGTGGTGTCGCCGGCGAAAAACGTGTGAGGTCGATCGCGTTGGGAACGAGCGTCAAGCGCTCGCGCGGCGCGAGCCGGCTGCGAGCCTGATTGAGGATGTTGGGCGCCACGCACAGGATCTCCGCCACCCCTCTGCTCAGGAGCCCGAACTTGACCGCGTTGCGCAAGCGCCACCATGCTCCTGGACGTAGAGCGCTATGCAGATGCCAGTAGGCGATGACGTGGTCGCTTCGGCGCACCACCCCGGCAGCCGCCAGATCGAAGGCGGTGAAGTGGGTGTGCAAGATCGTCGGCTGTGCTCCGCTCGCAAGCGCCTGCACGGTGCTCGCGATACCGTGTCTGCCCGCCGGCGCGAGGTGTCCGCCAAAGCCTTCATCGCGCAGCTCGCTCAACCACGCCCGATCTTGGGCCACCTCCGTGAAGACGGCTTCTGCGTCCCACCCTCGCTCCCGGCCCGCTAGCAGCACCGAGCGCACCATCGGTATAAAGGAACCGGGGTAGGATCCCCCATAGTCAGCGAAATGGATCAGGCGCATGTGCGTGCGGCGTGGACGGCTCCGCCCAGCTCACACTGTATACGCGAAGGGTGTGGCTCCCCGCGAAGGTGTCGCTCCCCGCGAAGGTGTCGCTCCCGTCGCCGATGCGCCCAGCCGCGCGCGGCTCCATTCAAGCGGCGCTAGCCGTGGACGCCGCGTCGATGCGCTCTGGCCTGCTTGGCCTTGTGATGACGGCGACGTTTGGCGTGGCCACCGCTTTTGTGTGTCGCGATGCGTGCCAGCGTGCTCGAGCGGCGGAGGCGATGTTTGCCCGTCTGCGGTTTGGTCGGGGTGGGCGAGCCTGAGGAGCCGGGCTGACCCGGCGTCGAGCCGCCAGCGGTCGTTGCGCCGCCGGCCGATGACCCGCTCGGCGTGCTCGTTGCGCCTTTCACGGGAGTAGGAGGAGTTTCGCTGTTTGTGTAGGTGGTGGTGCTGGTGGTGGTGAGTGGTTGGGTGGGTGTGTTGGTGTTGGTGAGTTGGTTGGCGCAGGGGCTTGTGTTGTTGATGCGGTAGTCGCCGGTGTTGGGGTTGGCGTATTGGGGGTTGGCGGTGGTGT
>DATMPZ010000005.1:0-25042 GCA_035567335.1 Solirubrobacteraceae bacterium | reverse complement strand
TCTGCCAGTGCGGAACGATGATCGTATTATGCCTGATGACGAGTCCCGGTTTTGCCCTCAAGGTGCCGGTACCGTTGTCGAACACCCCGTCATAGTGCGCGTTTGACACTTTCCCATAGGCCGGGAGCTCGCCGTTGTCGTTGCAGTAGTCATTTTCATACCAGGCCGAGTACCGAAAACACTGCCCGGTCCAGTAGACCTTGCTCCATTCAATCTTAACGTCGGTCGCCGCGCTCGCCTGCTGGATCGAGACCCCGTTACCCAAGTCTTCCGGGCAACTCTGGGTCACCCCATGGACCGTCACGTGCTTTATGACGATACCGGTCGAGATTTCTCTTTTGTGTTCCTGCACCTGGAGACCGCCGGAGCCTTCCGCTCCTTCTTCTTTTTCGCAAGCCCTTTTCTGGCTGTATGTGACAACTTCGACGTTTTCCACCGTAACGTTATTGGCGGCGATTTCGAGATTGCCTTCGATCTTCTCATCCTTGATCGTTTCGCCTTCTTTAGTCACCAATAGACTACCCGCGTGCTTGGTCAGCGTCACGCCCTTTTCAACACCCGTATCTTCCGGGCCGGGATAACCACAGGCTTCTTCATGACCGAAACAGCCGGTCGGCGACGTGCCAACTTTTTCTCCAACCACGGCCGAATGTTCGCTCGTCGCGGTCCCCACACCACCGCTGTTGGTTGCTGTAACCGTGACGCGCATGGTATGGCCGACATCACCAGAGCCCAGCGTATAGGTCGAGCCCGTCGCGCCGCTGACGTTCGCACAGCCTTCGCCCAGGGCGTTGCAGTCCTGCCACTGATAGGCAAAGCTCGTGGGGCTGTTCGCCCAGGAGCCGTTGCTCACCGACAGCGCCTGGCCTTCGGTGGCCGTCCCGCCGATTGCCGGCGCGGCGGTATTCACGGGCGCGGGAGGAGGACTCACGGCGGCGCCCGACGCATAGAAGGACGCCGGCGAGTTGGACCAGGAAGACCCGCTGGACCACGACGCCGGCAGTTCTTTGAGCGTGTTGGAGGCGCTGCTCTGGGTGGGGCCGCCTCCGCTCGCGACGTCGCGCATGGCGAGCGTACCGTTCGGAGCCAGGGCGGCCAGCCAGTAGATCGAGCCGGAGCTCACCGTCACCGCCGGGACGCCGACGGCGTTCCACGCCCCAGCGAGCGGCGAGCCGATCGTGGCGCTGGTGAGCAGCATTCCGGGGTGGCCCGAGACATTGGTGTAGAGCCCGACGGTGATCGTCGGCGCGCTGCCCCCCGAGTTGACGTACAGCGCGAGGCTGCGCACTGTCCCGCCGGCGGTGGCGGTGTACTGGAAAGCTTCGGCGGTGCCCGCGGAGTCCGTGTCACCGCTCGCCTGCACGGTCGAGCTCCCGACGAGCAGCCCTTCCGATTCGACCGCCGCCACGACTGCGGTGGCGAGCGAGCTCGCCGGCGTCGAACCGCCTGCGTTGCTCGCGGTCACGACCACGCGCATGGTGTGTCCCACATCGCTCGCTGCGAGCTTGTAGCTCGAGGCCGTCGCCCCGCTCACGCTCACACAGCTCGCGCCTGAAGAGTCGCAGTCCTCCCACTGGTAGGCATAAACGGTCGGGGTTCCCGTCCACGTGCCGGTGCCGGCGCTGAGCGTCTGCCCGACCTGAGTGGTGCCGCTGACTGTCGGCAGAGCGGTGTTGCTCGGCGCTGCAGTCGGCGGCAGCGGCGCTTCTGCGACCACGACGTTGTGCTCAACCGTGGCCGCCTGACCCACCGCATCGACGAGCACGAGGCGCACGTACTTCGTGCCGGCGCTCGCAAACGTGTACTGCAAGGTCTGCCCACTGCCAAGCGGCCACAGCGCTGGAATCGGCCGCGTGGCGGAGCCGTCGTCGGACCATTCATATGTGCACGGAGCGTCTGGACAGGTTGAGCTCGCGCCGTTGAACGCGACCGCCTGGCCGATGACCGGCGAGGTCGGAGAGTAGGTGAAGCTCGCAGTGGGTGGCGGAGGCGGTAGAGGCGGCGCAACCGCGGCGACGATCGCCGTCACAGCGGAGCTCGCCGGCGTCGAACCGCCCGCGTTGCTCGCGGTCACGACCACGCGCATGGTGTGTCCCACATCGCTCGCTGCGAGCTTGTAGCTCGAGGCCGTCGCCCCGCTCACGCTCACACAGCTCGCGCCCGAAGAGTTGCAGTCCTGCCACTGGTAGGCGTAGGAGGTCGGGCTTTCCGTCCACACGCCCGTGGAGGCACTCAGCAGCTGCCCTTCGGTGGCTGTTCCGCTGATCGACGGTGGCGAGCTGTTGGTGGGAGCGGCCGGCGGCGGAGGGGGCGGAGGCGATCCGACCGGCAGCACTTCCACGGGCGGGCTTTCCGGCAAGGTCGCGGTCGCCCCGCTCACGTAGCCAGAGACGGGACAGGTCGAGTAGAGCTTGCCGGTCTTCCAGGAGGACGCGAGCGCGGCGAGATTGGTCTGCGCGCTGGTCTCGGCTTTGCAGGGACCCTGCGCGCGGTCGCGATAGTGCAGCGTTCCGCCCGTGCCGAGCACGGCCAGCCAGTAGGTGGTTTCCGAGGCGAGCAAAACGGGAGCGAGCGCCACCGTGTTCCACGCTCCGGCCACGGGCGCAAACAGCGCGCTGGTGGTGAGCAGCGAGCTGGGATGGCCATTGAGGTTGGTGTAAAGACCGACGAACAGGACATTGGCGGCGTCGTGATAGTCGACATAGACGTGCGCGGTCCCGGCTGTGCCCGATGTGCTCGCCTGGAGGGGGAAGGCTTCGGCCTGTCCGGCGATCAGGCTGTCCCTGTTGGACTCGATCGCTTCGTCGCCGAGCAGCGTGGTGGCGGCCGTCGTGCTCGCCTTGTAGGCAGCCGCGGTTCGATGGTGAGCCCGGGTTCGATGGTGAGCCCGGCGTCCGGCCCTATGCCGGTGGCTCGCGCGGTGGGTTGCATGCCCCCTTGCATGATGCGGGCTGCGAGCGCCGAACGCCGATGCGGCAGCAATCAGCAGCAGCAGGACGGCTGCTGTGAACAGGACGGGCGTGAAGCGCTTGAGCTCGAGCCTCGAGGGTCGTCCGGTGAGATAGATAAGCATGATCCCGCTCTCGGCGTCTAAGCACGTCCTTCGGAGCGCCGATGGAAGCTCGTGGACGCTTAGGCAGCGATGTCGTGCTGCGCGTACGACACCGACGTCGGCCGATCCGGACAAGCCATGTCTGCCGTTCGTACATTTCCAACAATCACTTCGGTACACCCACGCTGTGTTGCGGTAAACCGCTCGTGCGACCGCGAACCGGCCTCCAGTGGTCTATTTTCCCGGTGTGGAAGCCTCTGCTAAAGCGCTCCGGATAGTGGTGGCCGATGACCATCACTTCTTCCGCCAGGGGCTGCGCGGGATGCTCGCGGCGGATGGCATGGTCGTCGTGGGCGAGGCGGCGGATGGTGCTCGGGCCGTCGCGCTCACGCGCGAGCTGGCGCCGGACGTCGTCGTGATCGACCTGAAAATGCCGCACGCTTCGGGGGTCGATGCGATTCGCCAGATCGCCGCTGCCAGCCCCGGCACCCAACTCGTCGCCCTCACCGTCTCGGCCGACGAGTCAGACGCGATCGCGGCGCTCGCCGCCGGCGCTTGTGGATATCTGCTGAAGGACACGCACCCCGACGAGCTCGTCGGCTCGATCCGGCTGGCCGCGGACGGCCACGCCGTGCTCTCACGCGAGGTCGTGCGGGCGCTCGTGGAGCACGTGCGCGCGGACAATCACGCGATCGCGCAGGCCACGGGCGAGGAGTACGCGCTGACCGAGCGCGAGCTCGAGGTCATGCGCATGATCGTCGACGGCGCCGACAACGCGGCGATCGGCCGCGCGCTGTCGATCAGCAAGCACACGGTCAAGCAGCACGTGACCAACATCTACGAGAAGCTCGGGGTGCAGAGCCGCGTCCAGGCCGCCGTGTACGCGGTGCGCAACGGGCTGGTGTGAGCCCGATCGGGAGCGAGCCGCTCGACGCGGTCGTGATCACCACCGGACCGTACGCCTACCGCCGGCCGGATGGGATCGCGGTCGTGCCGGCGGCACTGCTCGGTCCCTGACCTGGACGCCTACGCCGCGGTGGGCGCGATCGCCGCACGGGGCTCGATCGCGCGGATCGCCGCGTCGCGGTCGGCGACGCCGAGCTTGGCGACCCCGGCGGAGATGTGGCGGCGCACGGTGACCGGCGAGAGCGAGAGGACGTCGCCGATCTCGGCGGTCCTCAGCCCCGAGCGGAGCATCCTCAGGATCTCCGACTCCCGCGCCGTCAGCTCCACCTCGCCGACGCGCACCGGGTCTGCGACCGCGGCCGTGTAGTCGCGAAACCGGTGCAGCACGACGCCGACGAGCGCACGGGGCAACGCCGCCTCGCCCTTCAGCACGCCGCACAGCGCGGCCGGCAGCCGATCCGGGCTCGTGTCCTTGGGCAGGTAGCCGACGGCGCCGGCACGCAGCGCCGCCAGCACGTCGTCCGTGCTGTTGGAGACCGTCAGCATGACCACCGACGTCGTGGGCGAGAACTCGGCCACCTTGCGCGCCGCCTCGATGCCGCAGCCGGGCATGTTGATGTCCAGCAGGCAGACGTCGGGGCGCTCGCGCCGCGCGGCGCCCACGGCCCCGTCGGCGTCGGCGACCTCCGCGACGACGTCGAAGCCCCCGCGCATGAGCGCCATGCGCACGCCCAGACGCGTTGCGGGATGATCGTCGGCTATGACGACGGTCGGAGCGTCGTCGCGTTTGAGCGGATCGCGTTCAGACGCGCATTCAGGCGTTCCGTTCACGGCAGCACTGCCTCCACCGTCGTGCCCCGCTCGGGTGCGCTGGTCACGCGCAGCGAGCCGCCGAGCGCCTGGGCATGCCGGCTCATGCTCTGCAGGCCGAACCCGCCGTCACCGCCGGCGAGCGCGTCGAAGCCATGGCCGTCGTCGCGGATCCGCAACCGCCACTCGTCGGCGCGCTCCAGCGTGACCTCGATCGCGGTTGCAGAGGCGTGCTTGACCGCGTTGGTGACGGCCTCGCGTGCGATGTGGATCAGCGCGTCGCGCGTCGGCTGGTCGGGTTGCGCGCCGGCAGCGACCCCACTGGCGTCGAAGCTCAACGGCGTGTTCCTCGCGGCCGTGCGCACGCCGGCCGCGACGGCCTGCACGACCGGTGTGCGGTTCTGGGCGACCAGGCCGCCCACCACGTGGCGGGCGCCCGCGAGGGCGCGTTCCCCGGCCGCCACGACCGCGCTCGCCTGTGAGGCGCGGACGGGCTCGTCGGCGAGAACTCGCGCTGTGGCGAGCGCGAACGCGAGATCCTGCATGACGAGATCGTGCACGTCGGCGGCGATCCGGCGGCGCTCGTGCGCCAGCGCGTCTTCCACCGCTCGGCTCCGACGATCCACCAGACGCACCCGGAAGCTGTCGAACGGGGAGAACGCACGACCCCGACGGCCCCGCACGGGCGAGCGGATCGCGCCTGGCTCACAGTCAGCGGCGAGCTGTGCCGCCGATCCCCCCGCGGCGCTCGCCGACAATAGTCCGATCGAAGCGCCGGAGACATGAGCCTCCCCCTGATTCCCGACTCTGCTGATTCCCCGCACGTACCCTTACCTTCCGTGGTGGCCTTCCATGATAACCCGAGCCGGCGCGCCTCGCGACGCAGCGGCCGTCTGCATACAAGCCGTCTTAGCTACTACCGCCGCCGGCTCCATCGAACATGGCTCGAACCGGCGCCCGTCGTCCTCGAGTGCATGACGCCGAATGATAGACGGACAAACGCCCATTTTGCAAAGAAATGTTGCTTGTGGCCCGCCGCGTGCGAATAGCTCGAACCTAGCCGCCGGATCCGGGACCGGCGCCCCATGCGCGAGACCGGCTCACTGGCGGGACGGGGCTGGGGATCGGGGCAGTTCGGGGCAGCACATGTGCTGCCCCGCCGAACGGCGCATGCGCCGTTCGGACGAGGCGCCGCATGCGGCGCCTCGCGGGAGCGCGCATGCGCGCTCCCGCCGGTGGGCGCATGCGCCCACCGGAATCAATTGGTACACCGGTGGTACACTCATCCGATGGCGACATCCCACCCTCGTATCCAGGTCACCGAGGATCCCGAGCTCGCACGCGCACTGCGCGCAGCCGCACCGCACCTGCCGCCCGGGCTCCCACGCTCTCGGCAGGTGCGCGAACTGGCGATCGCCGGAGCGCGTCACCTCGCCGATGAGCCACCCACCGAAGTGCGCAGGGTGCTGCTGGAGGACCTCGCCGGGTATTTCGAGGACCCCGATACAGCCCCGTGGGACTGGGATGTGCTGCGCGGCGGCAAGCTCGATGCCTGGCCCCTCCGCTAGCGAGGAGGCTGCCTGGGGCGAGCTCGCGCTCGTCCTCGACACCTCCGCATGGTCACGCGCCCATCACCCGGCCGTCGCCAAGGCCTGGGTGCAGGCGCTGCGCGCCGATCGTCTGCGCGTATCGCCCACGGCACGACTCGAGATCCTGCTGAGCGCACGCAGCGGCGAGGACTTCGACGGTCTGGCGGAAAAGCTGTCCGCGCTGCGAGCGGCGCCGCTCACAGCCGCGAGCGCGCGCGCGGCCGAGGACGCGATGCGCACCCTCGCCCACCGCTCCGCCGGCGCCCAGCGCATTCCGATCGTCGACTACCTCATCGCCGCCGCCGCCCAGCAGACAGGCGCGGCGGTGCTGCACTACGACCGCGACTACGACACGCTCGCAGAGATCATGACGTTCGACTCCATCTGGCTCGCGCCGCCCGGCTCGCTGCCATAGCCCGACGTCTCAGGTCGTGCGGATGATCAGCACCGAGCAGGGAGCGTGGTGAGAGACCTTGTTCGGCACCGAGCCCAGCAGGAAGCGCTTGGCGCCGGTCATGCCCTTGTTGCCCACGACGATCAGATCGGCCTCCCGCTCCTCGGCGACGTCGAGGATCGCATCGGCCGGGTCTCCCTGGCGCGGGTAGATGTTGACGCTCACCCCCGCCCCGCGCGCGACCTCGGCGGCCGCCTCCAGGGTGCTGTCGACGTCCTCGCGCGGGCTGATCGCCCACTGCAGATCCTCCGGCGCCTCCCGGCGTTCCTCGCGCAGGCGCTGCGCGGGCACGGGCTCATACGCGCTGACGAGCTCGATCGCCGCTCCCACCGCGCGAGCCAGATCGACCGCCTGGCGCACCGCCTGAGTGGCGGTGTCCGAGCCGTCCGTTCCCACTACGATCGATTTGAACATGGTCCTCCTGTTGCGGTAGCCGACGCCGGGCCGGGAGGCCGGCGGGGGGATCATATCCGGGTGAGACTCCGTAGGGTGGGGCGTAGACTCCCCACCGCGCGGCGGCAGGACGAGCGTCAAACGGGGATGGACCGCACCGCCATGCGCATGCCGGTGTTCCAACGCATAGATCGGCAACGCCCCCCCCGATCCGATCAGGACCAGACTATGTTCCCTCTCCCCCACATGCGCACTCCTGCTTGCCCCGACGGGCGCGGGCGCACGCGAGTCCTTCGTGCCGCAGCGCTGGCGCTCGCGCTCGCGGCTCTGATCATGCCCGTCACCGCTACGCGCGCGGGCGCGTTCGGCGTTTCGCTGCAGACGGGTATCGCCACATCACCGCCGTTCGGATCCAACGGAGAAGTCGAGTTGGCGCGCACACAGGCCATCGGGGCGCAGTTCTTGAAGCTCGCCGTCGACTGGAGCGAGGTCGCTCCGATGAGCCCCCCGCCGGGATTCGAGCCGGCCAATCCCAACGACCCCACATACCGATGGGCGCCATTGGACGCGACGATCTCCGCCATAGTCGCGCACGGACTGACGCCGGTGATCGACATCGCCGAACCGCCCGCATGGGCGCAATCTCCGCCGGGATCTGGGCAGACCAGGCCCGATCCGAACCAGCTTGCCCTGTTTGCACACGCCGTGGCATCTCGCTACGACGGAACCCAGCCGGGACTGCCGCGAGTCGCATACTGGGAGGTCTGGAACGAGCCGAACGCGAGCTTTTTCCTTCAATCCCAAACACGAGGAGGCAACGTCGTCTCGGTGGATACCTATCGGACGATGATCAACGACTTCGCCTCAGCCGTTCATGGGGTGCATTCGGACAACGTCGTCATCGGCGGCGCGCTGTTTCCCAACGCAGTGCGCCGGCCGGGCGTCACCGCGATCGCTCCGCTCGACTTTACGCGCCGCCTCTTCTGCCTGTCCACCGGAACCAAGCCTCGTCGCGTGTGCCAGACAGCCGTGAACGTCGACGTATGGAGCGTTCATCCATATACGTCGGGTGGCCCGTCTACACGACCAGCGAATCCAGACAACGTGTGGATCGCCAATCTCACATCGCTCACAACCCTGGTCCACGCCGCCCAGCGTGTGGGAACGTTGGTCTCGATGTCTCCCGCCCAGGTGTGGGTGACCGAGTTCGGCTGGAACAGCAACCCCCCCGACCATACGGGAGTGTCAGTCGGGCTGGAGCGGCGATGGGTGGCCGAAACCCTCTACCGCGCGTGGGAGGCGGGGATCGAGGTATTCACCTGGTTCAAGCTGAACGATGAGCCAGCGAATGCCTCGCCGTTTCAAACCGGACTGTATTTTGCCTGCACGGACGGTACGTCTTCCTGCGATACGCCCAAGCCGGCGGCCGCGGCGTTTCGCTTTCCCTTCGTCGCGTACACCTCCGGTAAGCGGCGGGTGCTCGTCTGGGGCCGCACGCCCGCCGGAACACGGGGGCGAGTCAGAATCGAGTGGCTGCAAGGTCACCGGTGGCATACATTCGCCACGTTCAAGACCGACGGGGACGGCATCTTCACCGGCTATCTGTGGCTCCCACTCCAAGCGAACTCCACGAGCGCGCAGCTGCGAGCCACCCAGGCCGGCGCAGGCGCCGCGCCCGCGTTCTCGCTGCGCCGACCGCCGGACATCCTGGTCACTCCCTTCGCCCCCTGATCCCGGCGACGGGGTGTCATTCTGTCATCCCGGCACTCGGTCATTCGCCGCTTGCGTCTGCCCACTCGGGCAGGATGTCATGCGTGACGCGGCAAGCCACGCTCCTCACGCGTCTGCGCTCAGAGGGATTGCCCCTCATACCGGCTGGCATCACAGTGACCGTCACAGTTGCCTGGGCTGCCACGGGAGGCGGTTATGAATCACAGCCGGCGCTCGGCGCGGGGTACGATCCGGGTCCTTGGTATCTGGGCGCGCTTGCGCTGATCGGGCTGCTGGGCGCGACAGCGCTCGGCCTCGGCAAGGTGCTACGCCTCTCCCGCCTGACGGTGGCAGCGTGCGTCGCGCTCGGAGCCTACGTTCTCTGGTCGTTCCTGTCGATCCTGTGGGCGCACGACCAGGGCGCGGCCTTCCTGGGCAGTGACCGAGCTCTTGTGTATTTCGTGGCGTTTGCGACCTTCGCGATCCTCCCCTGGAACAGCTGGTCGACCCGCGTCGCGCTGGGGATGCTTGTCGCGGGTCTCGGTCTCCTGGCGACCGCGACGGCGATCAGGCTGGCGCTCCTCCCGAACCCTGCAAGCCTCTATTTGAACGCGCGTCTGTCCTATCCGCTGGGCTACTACAACGCCGACGCAGCGATGTTCACGATGACCGCCGTGACGGCTATCTCACTCTGCTCGCGACGCGACGTCCCGGCGGTGCTCCGAGTCGCCGGAACGGTCATGGCAGCCGTGTGCCTGCAACTGGCGGTCCTGGGACAGAGTCGCGGGTGGCTGTTCACCGTGCCGATCGTGCTCGCGCTCGCGCTGGTGCTGGTGCCAGGTCGCCTGCGCCTGCTCGCGTTTACGCTGGGCCCCGCCCTCGCCACGGCCGCGGCGGCGCCCGCGCTGCTGCGGGTGTATCGCGACGCGACCGTGGGAGGTGTGGCGCTGGCCGAACCCCGTTTGGGTGAGATCCTTCATCGCCAGGGCGGCCATGCCGGACGCACGATGCTGGTCGCCGACGCGGCATTGGCCATACTCACGACGCTCGTGGTGAGGCTCGACCGGCGCATCGAGCTCACGGCGGCGGCGCAACAGCGGGTCAATCGACTCGGCGCCGCGATCGCCGCGATCGCCTTGCTGGGCTGCATCGCCGGCGGGCTGGTGGCGACTCACGGTGATCCGATCGGGCGCGCCGAACGCGCCTGGAGCTCGTTCGCCAACTTCAACAACACGGCGAACGGCTCGTCGCGCTTCACGACCCTGGGCAGTCAGCGCGTGGACTTCTGGCGCGTCGCCTGGGAGGAATTCGCGCGACATCCGCTCACGGGCATCGGCCAGGACAACTTCGCCGACGGCTATCTGCAAGATCGACGTACCGATCAGGAGCCGCGCTGGACGCACTCGCTCGAGCTGCGCCTGCTGACGCACACGGGACTCGTCGGCGCGCTGCTGTTCGGACTGTTTCTGCTCGCCGCCTCGCTCGGCACCCTACGCAACCGGCGTGCGGGCACGCGCGAGCGCGTCACCGTCGGCGTCGCGCTGCTGCCGCTGGTCGTGTGGCTCGTCCACGGCTCGATCGACTGGCTGTGGGAGTTCCCCGCGCTGAGCGTCTGCGCCCTGGCGTTTGCGGGCGCCGGGATGGCGCTCGGCCGGTCCCCCCACTTCGCGCCATGGGCGCTGTGTGCTCCCACTTCGCCCGCCGACCCCCGTGCCCGCCGAGCGACTGCCGCCGCGGGATGGGTCTGCGCGGCGCTCATCTGGGCAGGCGCGCTCGCGGCGGTGGCCGTGCCGTACGTGGCGGCACGCAAGGTCGGTAAGGCGATCGCGGTCTGGCCGCGGCGGCCGGCGCTCGCCTACGCGGAACTGCGGTCCGCATCGGACCTGATGCCATTCGATGCTCAGATCTACTTGGTCGGGGGGGCGATAGGCCTCAACCGCGAAGAGCCCGCGACAGCCGGCCGCTGGTTCGCGGAAGCGCAACGCCACAACGATCAGGCGTGGCTCGCGCCATTCGCGCTCGGGCTGATCGAAGGCGAACAGGTGCGCGAAGGTGAACAGGAGCGACGAGCACGGGCGCGGACGCTGCTCATCCAGGCGCACGCGCTCAACCCGCGCGAGCCGGTCATCGCGCGGGCGCTCGCGCAACTGCGAGCCGGGCGGCCGCTCACCTTTGTCGAGGCTCAGCGTATCCTCGCCAAACGCGCCGAACAGCGGTTCGGCCGCTGAGCGCAAGCGCGTCGCGCGAGCATCCTCGCCGCTATCGTTAAGGGATGGGCATCGCATGGTGCAAGGAGGCACTCGCGGCAGCGGCGATCATCTGTGCCTTGACAGCGCCAGCCGCGACGGCCGAAATCTCATCGGTGGACGCCTACGGGGGCCAGGCCGCTGTCCTTGGCAAGCCAAATCACCCTCAGCGCCATCGCGCCGGCGCGCAGAGCAATGGCGCGGGCAGTTCGGGGCAAACGAACGAAACCGGCTCGTCCTCCGGTGCGGGAGGACACTCGTCCGGCTCCGGCGGGCCGACGGGATCGGGCTCAGGATCGGCCGGCGGCTCCGGATCGACCCACAGCTCGACTGGAGCCAGCCATGCAGCCGCGCCGCGGAGGGGCGCCGCGGGCGGGGCGGCCGGTGGGGCAGCCGGCGCCGGCAACGCCACCACGCCTGCCACTGCCGGAGCATCCACCACCGAACAGCCGTCATCGCCAGTCGCCGATGAAGCGGCGAGCGTGCTGCCCCTCAGCGCGCTCGACGTGCTGCTGATCCTCGCGGGGACCCTCTGCCTGCTCGCCACGGCGCTGCTCATCCGACGACTCGCCCACTCCTCCAAGTAGCCAACAGGGCCGCTCGTATGCACCGCCGCCTCACCATCGTCCTAGCACTCGCACTGTGCGGGGGCGCAGGCTCGGCGAGCGCGAGCGCAGCAAGTTTCAACGCACCTTGCCCTGAAGGCGTAATCGCGCCCTGCTTTGAGTCGACCACGCTCGCGTCTGGGCTCGACTTCCCGACCACGGTTACGTGGGCGCCCGATGGACGCATGTTCATCGCGGAGAAGTTCGGCTACGTGCGGGTGGTGAAGCCGGACGGCACGCTGCTCGCTGGTCCTCTGATCGACATCCACGATCACGTCGTCAACACGGGCGACCGCGGCCTGCTCGGGCTGGCGGCGTCCGCGCCGGTCGACGAACAGGGCGACATCCGCCTGTACATGCTCTACACGCATGGCGAACCGAGCACCACCACCACCCAGATCGCGGACTCCACGCTCGCGTGGGTGCTGGTGAAACCGGACGACTCGATCGAAGGCGGCACAACCAAATCGGGGGTCACGACGGACCCCACCGAGCACACCGTCATCGGCTCCGTCAAGATCACCGGTCCGTCGGAATTGTCGAGCTGCACGGCCGGCAGCCCCAATTGCGGCTGCCTTTCCGAGAACACCGACTGCATCCCCAGCGAGGGCTACACGCACTCGATCGGGACGGTGCAGGTCGACCCCAAAGACGGCTCGCTGTGGATCGGCAGCGGCGACGGTTACAACGATGGTGCCTACACGGAAGCCAGTAGCGCCGTGTATCACCTGCGCTCGCAGGACTCGGAAAGCCTCGCGGGCAAGATCATCCATGTGAAATCGGATGGCAGCGGCTTTCCCAGCTCACCCTTCTGCGCGAGCTCGACCGATACGACCGACAACTGCAGCAAGGTCTACGCAAAGGGCTTTCGCAACCCATTTCGGTTCACCTTGCGCCAGGTCGGCGGCGTCACCCAGCCGGTCGTCGGCGACGTCGGCGAGGGCAACTGGGAGGAGCTCAACGACGTGCACCGCGGCTTCAACGGCGGTTGGCCGTGCTATGAGGGCAACGTCGCCGCCGGCGAACCGTACGAAGCGTCGACGCAATGCAAAACGCTCGGCGCTGGTTACGACCATCCATTTTATCTCTTCAATCACTACAAAGGCATCGAACAGACGGGCGGGGCGATCGTCGCCGGCCCGGTCTACAGCGGAGTCAGCTACCCGTCCACCTATCAGGGTGAGGTGTTCAACACCGACTATGTGCACGGTTGGATCAACTTCCGCTCGCTGGAAGACAGCGTGGACTCACTCGAAGCGACCCACACGTTCCTCACCGGTGACCCCGAAGGCCACGGCACGCCATATGTCTCCCTGCAGCAGGCTCCTGACGGCGACCTCGTCGCCGTGGCAATTTACAGCGACCCCTCCAATCCCGCTCCCGCCAGCGGCGATGTGCAGGAGATCCGCTACGCCCCCGCCGACAAGCCCCCGATCGCGCGAGCCACCGCCAGCGCCTCCTGCATCGACACGAACAAAGCCGCACCCACCGTCAACTTCACCGGAGATGGCTCGGGCGATCCCGATGGCGACCTCGTCCTGTCATACCGATGGGACTTCGGCGACGGCGGCTCCTCCACTGAAGCAGACCCTCAGCACACCTACTCGGAAACCGGCACATTCGAGGTCCATCTCACCGTCACCGACAGCAAAGGCAACAGCGACAACGCCTACCTGACGCTGCACATCGGCCCAGGGGACGAACCGCCCAACGCGAGCATCAGCGCCCCTCTGCCAGGAGACCTGTATCTAGCGGGCAGGCCGATTCACCTGTCTGGCGGCACAACCACCGCCCCTCCCGTGAGGATGTCATGGGAGCCCGTGCTCGACCACAACGGCACCCACGACCACGTCCTCGGCGACATCCCGACGGAAACCGGAGACGCGGAATTCACCGCCGACGGATTTCACGGCGCCGACTCGCATTACATCCTGCGTTTCACCGTCGACAAGAACGGTTGCACGACGACGGTCTCTCAGACTATGTACCCGCAGACCGGGCGCTATTACATGGACGCACTCGGCCAGTCCGCAGAACCACTGCCAGGACTGCCGTTGACCTTCATCCACACCAGCACTCCTCAAGTGGTCACCGCCGGGAAGCCGACAGAACGCGACTACTTCCAGGTCGCCAAGAACGCCCTCGCCAGCGTGCGCGCGCCGAGCACCTGGATCGACGGCGGCTACACCTACACGTTCGTGAGCTGGTCCGACGGCCTTGCCCGCGAACACGAAGTGCATCCCTATGAATATCCCGCACACGTGGCCGAAGACCCGCAGGGACTCACGGCGACCTATTCCCGCTCGAACTCCCCCCCAACCGCCACGATCGACTCACCCGCAAACGCCGGCACCGTCGTCTCCGGCCAGCAGCTCACCGTGCACGGATCGGCCACCGATCCCGAGGACGGAGCCGAGCCCGGCGAACGACTGACGTGGACCATCGTGCGTCATGCAAACAGCGCGGAAAGCCTGGTCACGGTGCCCAACGGCACCACGGCCACGTTCACCCCTGACGCCGCCGGCGACCCCAACGCCACGTACTCGATCAGCCTGACGGCGATCGACTCCCACGGCGCGAGATCAGCGCCCGCGAGCATCACGCTGCACGTCGCCAAACCCGAAAGCGCTCCAAACGGCTCGATGACGGGCGTCCCCAACCCGATCGAATCGCTCACCACAGTCGCGCCTCGTGTGAGCCTCGACCGGCTCAAGCCCAAGCCGAGCTCGCTCAGCGGAACTGTGAGCGATCCGATTGCGCTCGCGAGCCTGCAGGTGGCGATCCGTCCGCAGAGCGTCAAAGGACGGGGTTGCGTGTGGTGGTCTGTGAAGCGCAAGCGGCTCACTCGCGTCGCGAGCCCCTGCATGCGACCGTCGTGGCTGACAGCGCGCCTGCGCGCCGCGCATGGGAGCGTGCGCTGGATTCTCCCGTTGGGGGCGCGACTCCCACGCGGCCACTACGTGCTGCTGGTGCGTGCGACAGACCGTGCCGGGCACGTCTCCATGCACTTTGAAGGCAACGCGTCGGGCAAGATCACG
Organism: Solirubrobacteraceae bacterium; assembly: GCA_035567335.1. Lineage (GTDB taxonomy): Bacteria > Actinomycetota > Thermoleophilia > Solirubrobacterales > Solirubrobacteraceae > Palsa-744. Next base: position 10,239 of record DATMPZ010000005.1, on the reverse strand, counting down.
GTGCGCTGAGAGCCTCGCCTTGGTTAGAACCCTCGCACTGGATGTCACTTTCGCCAGAGCGGCGTCACTCTATCGAGCGCCAATGAAGTCCGCGACGGCAGCCGCTTCGCGCTCCAGGGTACGTTCGCGCACCCGCGCGTAACCAGAATCGATCAGCGAGGCACGCACGGAGACGTCGCTGACCACCCTGTACAGAGCCTCGGCAGCCGCGGTGGCGTCGCCTGAAGGGATCAGCAACGCCGCCCCAGCGGCGGCCTCGGGCACGCCCCCCACCGCGGTCGCGATGACCGGCAGCGCCGCCGCCCAGGACTCGAACAGAACCTGCGGAACGCCCTCCGTCCACGACACGTGCAGGAAGGCGTGAGCGTTACGGTAAATCTCGCGCAGCTCGGCAAACGGGATATAGCCGAGCAGTTCGGCGTGCTCGGCCATGTCGAGCTCGCGCAGCCGCTCCTGTAGCGCCTGCTCCAGCGAGCCCTCGCCGCAAACGATCAACCGCCATCGGGGCTCTCGTTTGCGCAGCTCGGCGAGAACGTCGGCGAGCAGCAATGGGTTCTTCTCGGCGTCGAGCCGCCCGACCGCCAGCACGCACAGCTCGCCGTCATAGGAGCGGGCGCGTACGGAGGCCGGCTCCACGATGTCCCGCTCGCGCACAAGCGACACCGAGATGGGCAGCAGCGATCGCGCGTGCCGGTAGGAATCCGCCAGACTCGGGCCGACGACGACCACTGCAGCGAAGCGGGCGAGCAGTCGCCAGCCGGCCTCCTCGATATGGGCGGCCACCAGCAACGCGCGGCGCCCGGGGTGTCGCGTACGGGTGTACCGCACCAGCTCTTGGCGCACGCCGAGGACGATGCGACGACCGCGCAGCACGGCGAGCAGGGCATATGCGAACGAGTGCAGATAGGGCCCCAACAGCCAGACCACATCGACCTCGCCGAGCTCGTGCCATACCCGCCGCAGCGAACGCAAGAGCGCGATCAGAACGCGCAACGGCTTGGTCAGGCTCTCATAAAAGGGCAGCCCCACAAAGCGCACGTCGGGCGGCAATGGGTAACGCGAACGTCCCTCCTGCGGATCGAACCGGCCGAGCACGACGAGTTCCTCGAAGTGTGAGCCGACCTCGCACATGAACGCGACGAATGCGCGCTGTCCGTAGACCGAGCCATCGGCCTGCGAATACGCATAGTCGGTGTACACGCACAGACGCACCCTTAGCTCGCGTCCAGTGACGGCGCGTACACCGGATCGGCTCGCGCGGGCGCCAGGACCCGCTGGAAACGCCCCATGCCAGTGATTGCAGCGAGCGCCGCCCAGGGCACGCCGAATCGCGCCATGCCGCGCAGAAAGCCGACGCCCATCCCGACGTGCATGGCCGCCAGCACCGGGGGAACCGTGGCCGCCACGCTCATCGGGCGCTTGCGGGCCGCCGCGACGCCGGCGCCGAGGATCGTCGTCAAGTAGATGGCCACCCCTGCACGCGCCGGCCTCCTGACGGGCCCGGGGGCCAGGAGCGCGCACCCGGCGCAACAGACCAGCAGCGGCATCAGCAGAGCCGAGCGACGCAGGCTCGCGGGATGGCGCCGTGCGGTGGCGACCCGATAGAAGCCGTAGCCCTCGTACTGGCGGATGAGACCACGCAGCGAGTTTCGCGGCACGTAGCGAGCGGCCATGTCAGCCAGGCAGATCAGGCGCGAACCGTCCTCCAGGAAGCGCGCCGCCATCTCGGAGTCCTGATTGCGCCACCAGCGCTCATCCCATCCTCCCATCCGCAGCACCGTCTCGCGCCGCCACACCCCGGTGAATACGCCCGTGTCCAGCTCCCACTCCGGACAAGCATCCTCACGCGCGCCCCCAGTTGCCCACCTGCCCGAGCCCCCGCGGCCCAGCCAGCTCTCGAGCGCGAGGGCAAAGGCGCGCTGTATGCGGCCATCGCCCGCGATCACCTGCGGACCGCTCACCCAATCGGTATCGCCGACGCGCAGCCGCTCGATCCCCGACCGCAGATAATTGGTCGGATAGAACGCGTGTGCGTCCATCCGGGCCACATACTCGCCGCGGGCGTGACGCAGCGCTACGTTCAGCCCGCTGGGCGTCCGACCGGCAGGATTCTGGAGAACCCCGATGCGAGGATCGTTCCTCGCCATCTCCTCCAGCAGCTCGCGCGTGCCGTCGTCAGACCCGCCGTCGGCGAGCAGCAGCTCGATCTGACCGTCCACCTGTTGGGCGAGCATCGCGGCCACCGCCTCACGGATGTTGGAGGACTCGTTCAGCACCGGCACGAGGACGCTGACGAGGACTTGTGCAGCGGCGCTTTCGGCACTTGCCGCCACTTGAGCTGGCATAGTAAGCGCCCATGGTAACGAGCGAGCCCGACGCGGCGCCCTGGCTGGGCCCGCGACTGGAGGAGGAGGGCCTGCAGCGTTATGTACGTACGATTCGCGAGCGCTGGCGTGTCGTGGTGGCATGCGTGGCCCTCGCGCTGATCGGCGCCGCCGCCCATGTGACGCTGGCCCCCAAGGTCTACAAGGCGACCAGCCAGCTGCTCGTCACTCCCGTCGAACCGTCGGACCCCGCGACGCTCGGGCTGGGGCTGATCTCGACCTCCAACGATCCCGGACGGGACGTCGCCACGGCGGCCAGCCTCGTGACCACCGTCGAAATTGCGAGCAGCGTGATCGCCGCCACCCGGCTCTCCGAAACGCCACGCAAGCTGCTGACCAAGGTGAGCGCGGTGCCACTCGCCAACACCAGCCTCGTCAGCATCACCGCGAGCGCCTCCACGCCCAAGCGCGCGCAAACGATCGCCAACGGCTTCGCACAGCAAACGGTCGCGGTACGCACCCAGCGGGTGCACGGCATCGAGGACCAGGCGATCGCCCTGCTGAAGGTCGAGGTGGCCCATCTGCCCAAGGAACAGCTCAACGCCAGCGGCAACAACTCCGTGGCGGCGCGACTGGCCGGCCTGGAAGCACTGAGAGCCCAACCCGACCCAACGATCAGCATCGCCGCGCTGGCCGACCTGCCGACCTCTCAGTCCTCACCGCGCAAGGCACTGTCGCTGGCGGCCGGGCTGTTCGCCGGTCTGATTCTCGGGCTGGGCGCCGCATTCGTGCTGCAGAACATCGACCCCAGACTCAGGCGCGAGGAGCAGCTTCGAGAGCTGTTCCGGCTGCCGATACTCAGCAGGGTCCCGCGCGAGCCCGGCGCGCGCGGGGAGGGCGCGCTGCTGCCCGCTCGACTCACCGCGCCGGCCACGGAGTCCTTTCGCGCGTTGCGCGCCACCGTGTTCGGATCCGAACCCGCGGGGGGCTTCGGCCAGTCGGTGCTCGTCACGGGCAGCTCACCATCGGAGGGCAAGAGCAGCACCGCGCTGAACCTCGCTTATGCACTCGCCCAGTCGGGGCAGCGTGTGATCCTGATCGAGGCGGATGTCCGGCGACCGAGCCTGGCTCGCGCCTTGAAGATTCATATGCGCTTTGGTCTGATCGGCGTGTTGGCGGGCCAAGTTCCGCTTGATGATGCGCTTGTGACCGTCCCCGGATATCCAGAGAACCTCAAGCTGTTGCTGGTCGAGCGTCCGGAACCGTCGGCCGCCGATCGCCTGGCGCTCCCGATCGCGCGCGAGATGCTGCGGGCCGCTCAATTGCTCGCCGACTTCGTCGTGATCGACTCGCCTCCGCTCAGCCAGATCGTCGACGCCCTTCCCCTCGCCCAAGCGGCCGACGAGGTTTTGATCGTCGCGCGTATCGGCGTCAGCCGCGTCGGCGCGCTCGCGGAGCTCGGTGAACTACTCGCTCACAACGGCATCACGCCATTGGGAGTGGTGCTCGTCGGCACCGAGCGCGCAAGCCGCGACAGCGACTACTACTACGTCGGCGGCTCGCGATCGCAGACGGCCGCGAGCACGACTCAGACCGCCTGAGCACTGGCAACGCATCCGTGAGCGCGCGTGCGAACCCACTCTACACGCCGTTCCTTCTGCTCGGCCTGCTGACAGCGGCCGCTGCCACCGGGGTGCTGTCCGGCGTCGATCCCAAGATCGGAATAGGCGTCGCGTTTGGCCTCGGGTTCGCCGCGCTGGTCCTCGGCAACGTTACTGTCGGCCTATGTGTCCTGGCGTTCCTCAGCTTTCTGGACGTCCTGCCGACCGTCGAAGCGCTCAGCCTCGCCAAGATCGCCGGGCTGCTGCTCGCCATCTCGTGGATCGCGACGATCACGACCCGGCGCGACGCCCCCAGCCTGGCCCGCGACCGTCCCTGGCTGACGGCGACCCTGGTCGGCTTCGCCGCGTGGGCGACACTGAGCATCGCGTGGGCCGAGAGCCGGGGACACGCCACAACTTCCCTGTTTCGATACCTGCCCAACCTGCTGTTGTTTCCGATCGCCTACACCGCTGTACGCGAGCGAAGGCACGTGTTCGCGGTCGTGATGGTGCTGATCGGCGGAGCCACGTTTGCCGCGGCAGCCGGGATCCTCAGCCCACCGCCCAATCCCGGCGCGTTCGAACCGGCGCGCGCGACGGGAACGATCGGCGACGCCAACGAACTGGCCGCAGCGCTGGTCGTGGGCCTGTTCCTGGCCTCTGCGATCGTGCTCGACCGCGCTCGACCGACGGTCCTGCGGGTCGCGTGCCTCGGCACAGCCGTGATGTGTCTCGCAGGCATCCTGCTATCGCTGTCCCGCGGAGGTCTGGTGGCTTTGGGTGTGGCCGCCATAGTCGCGGTGGTGGTCGCCGGCCGCTGGCGCGGGCCGATGCTGGCAGCTGGTATCGCGCTCTGCGCCAGCGCGATCTTCTACTTCGCGCTCCTCGCTTCTGTGCCGGCGCGCGAACGCGTGACCGAAGTCGGGACTGGCACCGGCCGCACAGACCTGTGGACGGTCGGCCTGCGGATGGTCAACGCGAAGCCACTGGGCGGTGTCGGTGTCGGCAACTTCCAAGACGCCTCGATCCACTACCTGCTGCAGCCCGGACTCATCCACCGAGGCGACTTCATCATCACGACGCCCAAGATCGCCCACAACACGTACCTGCAGGCATTTGCCGAGCTGGGCTTGCCCGGTGGACTGCTCTTCCTGGCGATTATCATCACCGGCGCCGGCTGCATGCTGTTGGCCGCGCGCACCGCCGCACGTACCGCTCACCTGGAGCTCGAGCTGCTGGCCCGCGGGCTGTTCGTCGCGACGGCGGGCTTCCTGGCGGCGTCGTTCTTCATCTCCGAGAACTACTCCAAGCTCATGTGGATTCTGCTCGCGCTCGGTCCCGCACTGCTGGCGATCTCCAGACGCTCCACATAGAGAGCTTCCAGACGTCCGCACATGCCCTCGATCGTGAACTCTCGCAGACGGCGCGCGCGCGCGGCCGCGCCCAGGCGCCGTGACAGCTCGCGATCTCCCAGCAGTCGCCCGATCGCGCCGGCCAGCGCCACGTGGTCCCCGGGGTCGACGAGCAGACCGTCCTCTCCGTCTTCGATCAGATCCGGATTCCCACCGACGCTGGTGGCCACCACGGGCCTCGCGGCGTCCATGTACTCCATCACCGAGATTGGGCTTCCCTCATGATCAGAGCAGCACACCGCCACGTCAAAGCCTGGAAGCAGATCGGTCACGTCTGTTCGCCGTCCGAGGAGCGTCACGGTGTCGACCAGCTCGAGCTCAGCGATCAGCTGCTCCAGTCGTGGACGCTCGTCGCCGTCGCCCGCGATGAATACCCGCACAGTGGGGAGCTCCGAGCGCAGAATGGCCGCCGCGCGTATGAGCAGGTCAAACCGCTTGCGCCTGTGCATGAAGCCCGCGCTGCCCACCGTCGGCGTGTCGGGCGCGACATTCAGCAGCGACCGCGCGTCGATCCCCGGTGTGGGTCGGCCTGCGGGAGCGCCGTTGGGGATGAACACGGTCGCTGCGGGCGAGATTCGCTCGACGTCGATCATGTACCGCTGGTCCGCGCGCGAGACCGCCACGAACACGTCGCTGAAGCGGGCGATCAGCTCGCGGTCGATCAGCTTGCGCAGGCGGTTGGCGCCGTAGGGGTCGTTGCGGGTGTGCTCGTGCGCCACGATCACAGGCACTTTTGCGATACGGCCCGTCAGCACACCCCAGGCGTTGGAACCGAACTTGTGCGCGTGCAGCACGTCGATTCGCTCATCTCTCAGCAGGCTGACGAACTGCGCCCAGCGCCACACATCGACCTTGCGGCGGCGACCGAGTGTGTGGTAGCGCACGCCGGCCTCGCGCAGCGTTGCGACGGCGGCGTCCACCGCGGGGTCAACGCCATCGCGCGGGGAGCGGCTTGCGCACAGGTGGGACTCGAACCGCGCGGGATCGAGTCCCGCCGCGATCCTCACGGCGAGCAGCTCAGCGCCACCGACGACGTCGGCGTGATCGATCAACGTCATCACGCGTATGCGCCGATCGGCTGATGAGGAGACCATGTTGATAAATCTATGGGCCGTGGAGGCGGCCGGCGCACGCACCGAACGCGACTCACCCGGATTTCTCTCGAGCGCACGAAGCTTCACGCTGCCGCTCGGCGAGCTGATCGACCCCGACGGCGTGCGGGGTTACCCGATCGACATGCGTGTCAAGGCCGCCGCTCCGTCATGGCCGCCCGCGTCGCTGCAACCGCTGGAGAGCCAGTTGCACGTCGATGTGATCCAGTGGGCGCTCGGCTGCCACGAGCGCTATCTCGCCGGAGAAGGAGACCGGTGGCTCGCGGGCGCCGTCGCATGTGCCGAGCATCTGCTTTCGATTCAAGAGCGCAGCGGCCCCAGGCAGGGTGGCTGGACTCACGATTTCCCCTACCCACACTCTTTGCCTCTGCCCGCACCCTGGCTTTCGGCGATGGCCCAGGGGCAGGGGGCAAGCCTGCTCGTGCGCCTGCATGCCCATACCGGCCAACAGCGCTTCGGCGAGAGCGCCGTGCTTGCACTGCGGCCATTCGGCACGCCGGCGGCCCGGGGCGGAGTACAGGCGCTCCTGGGCGAGCGACCCTTTCCAGAGGAGTATCCGACCCAACCGCCGTCGTATGTGCTCAACGGCGCGATCTTTGCGCTGTGGGGCCTACGCGACGTCGCGATCGCGTTGGGCGAGAAGGACGCGCGGCGCGACTTCGCCGACGGAGCCAAGACGCTCGCGCTCGAGCTCCATCGCTGGGACACCGGCCGCTGGTCGCTGTACGACCTTTTTCCCCACCCGATTCCCAACCCGGCGAGCTCGTTCTACCACGCACTTCACATCAGCCAGCTAGCGGCCATGGCGATGTTCGCGCCGCATCCTGAGATCGATCGAGTGCGCAGCCGTTTCGAGCGATACGCCGCGTCGGTGCGACTGCGCCGGCTCGCGTTTGCGCACAAGTGCGCCTACCGCCTGCTCGTGCCGCGCAACCGACTGTTTGCCCATCGCCTGCCGTGGACGCGAAAGCTCGCGCGATGAGGCGTTGTTCGACTGGCCACGATGACATCGGCTCGATCGACCAGGATGACATCGCCCGCGACGCGACGACCGCGACGACCGCGAGTCGAGCCGTGAGGTTGAGAGGGCATCGACCCTGACATGGAAGATACGCTCGTCCTCTGCTATCACGCGCTCAGCGAGCGCTTTCCCGCGCAGCTATCGACGACTCCAACACGGTTTGCGCGGCAGCTGCGCAGCCTCGCGCGTCGCGGCTATCGCGGCGTGACGTTCTCAGACGCGATCGAGCGTCCTTCGGGGCGCGCCGTCGCGGTCACGTTCGACGACGGCTACCGGTCCGTTCTGCGGCTTGGCCTGCCGATCCTGAACGAGCTCGACTGGCCGGCCACGATCTTCGTTCCCACCGACTTCATCGGCCGCGAACGACCGATGTCCTGGCCCGGCGTCGATCGGTGGCTGAGCAGTGAGCACGAGCACGAGCTGTCGCCGCTCTCCTGGGCGGAGCTCGAGCTGCTGGTCCAGGCCGGCTGGGAGGTCGGGTCCCATACGTGCTCGCATCCGCGGCTCACCGAGCTCGACGACGCCTCGCTGCAGCGAGAGCTGAGCGACTCGAAGTCTTCATGCGAACGGCACATGGCGCGCCCCTGCTCGTCGCTGGCCTATCCGTATGGGGACGTCGATGAGCGTGTCGTGCGGGCCGCGAGGACGGCCGGCTACCGATCCGCCGCGGCGCTGCCAGGTCCAACACGCGTCACGGATCCCATGGAGTGGCCTCGCGTGGGCGTGTACTTCAAGGACGATCAGGCGCGTTTCTCGCTGAAGACGTCGAAGCTCGTACGCCGCATCCTCCGAGCTCGCCATCGCGGTTGAGCGCCGAGCGCGAGACTCCACGCGAAGAGCGGAAGGCCATCCGCAACGGAGATCGGACCCCACCACCCGTCGGGCGTCGCGGGTATGGTAGCTGCCTGGCTCGCCCGACCGCACTTCCCCGAGATCCGCAGCCGTGACCGACGACGAGCGTGACAGTCATCCGGTGAGTGCGCCGCAGCCGACCACCGCACCTGGGCGAACAGGCATGGTGCGCAACGCGGGCATCGCACTGGCCTCGCAGCTGGCGACCGCGGCGTTCACCGCGATCCTCACGATCTTCCTGGCCCGCCGTCTCGGCCCCAGCGGCTATGGCGTGCTTGCGGTGGCGATGGGCATCGGCGCTGTCCTCGTGCTGCCCGCCGACGCTGGTTTGAGCTCATCGGTCGCGCGCTTTCTGGCTGAGCGGCGAGACGAGCGACGCGCGGTCGGCGCGCTGCTCGCCGACGCGCTGCGACTGAAGCTCGCGGTCGGACTGATCGTTTGCGCCGTGCTGTTCGGCCTAGCCGGACCGATCGCGGACGCATACGGCATCGCGGGACTGGCATGGCCCGTGCGCGCCATCGCCCTCGCGATCTTCGGCCAGACGCTGCTGATGCTCTACAGCGGAGCGTTCGTCGCTCTTGGTCGGATGGGCCTACAGCTGCGTGTGACGATCTCTGAGAGCGCCGTGGAATTCGCCGCCAGCATCGCGCTCGTCCTCCTAGGTGCGGGAGCGACGGGCGCGGCGTTTGGGCGGGCGGCCGGCTACCTGTTCGGCGCGCTCGTCGGCGTCGTGCTCGCGATCAGGCTCCTGGGTCGGCATGTGCTGCCATCTCGGTTGCGCCGCGGACACGGCTTCGCGCGGCAGATAGCCGGCTATGCGCGAGCGCTCGTCATCGTCGACTCTGCCTTTACGCTCTTCGAGCAGATGGACGTGCTGCTGGTCGGCGCCTATCTCGGTGCGACCGCAGCGGGGCTGTTTCAGGCGCCGTTGCGGCTGGCGACGTTCCTGCACTACGGCGGTGTCGCCGGTGGCAGCGCGATCGCGCCCCGGCTGGTGCGTACGCCCGGCTCACAGCCGAACGGGGACGCCTTCCTCAACGGCCTGCGATGGCTGTTGCTGACACAGGCCGCGCTGATGGCTCCGGTCGTCGTGTGGGCGGCGCCCCTGCTTCATCTCGGGCTCGGTGGCGGCTACGGCGAATCGGCCGCCGTGCTGCGCGGCCTCGCGCCCTACATCTTTCTCAGTGGGATCGCTCCGCTCGTATCGCTCGGCGTGAACTACCTGGGCCAGGCGCCACGACGGATACCGATCGCCGTGGGAGCGATCGTGGCGAACCTCGTGATCGACGTGATCCTGATCCCACGAATCGGGATCGTCGGCGGGGCGATCGGCAGCGACGTCGGCTATGCCGTGTACGTGCCGTTGCACCTGGCGATCTGCCGGCATGAGCTCGGCATCGAGCTGCGTCCGCTCGGCAGAGTGCTTGCACGTGGGCTGCTGGCCGCGGCGGCGATGGGCTGCGTGTTGGCGCTTGCGGGCACAGGCGCCACCCTCAGCATCGGGCAATGGGCTTTGGGCGTGATCCTGGGACCGCTTGCGTTCCTCGCGGTCCTGCTCTTGAGCCGCGAGTTGCACATCTTCGAGCTGCGCGCAGCGTGGCGCTGGATCGTCCCTTAAGCCCCGGGGATGGCTCAAGGCCGTCTTCGGCCGATGTATCAGGGCGGTTTGACTTCCAGGGCCGGGGTTCTACTTCCCGGAGTCGCCCGTAGCTTGGACGGATGGTTGATTGTGGGTTGGGGCTGTTCGTGGTGGTAGGGGGGTGGTCGATATGAGCATGGAGGACCGTGGTGGTCCTCCGGGCCGGGGATTCGCTGCCACGGCTCTGGATAAAGGCAAACCCGTCGCGAGGCGGGGACGCAAAGCCACGAGACCGCTCACGCGCAGCGGTTGGTCGGGCCACCGAAGGAGCGACTCAC
>DATMPZ010000004.1:0-90701 GCA_035567335.1 Solirubrobacteraceae bacterium | reverse complement strand
ACAGGAAGTACTGGTCCTCGGCGTCGAAGAACGCGTTGCGGCCGTCGCTGAACAGCGACTGGTGGGTGTGCATGCCTGATCCGTTCTCGCCGAACAGCGGCTTGGGCATGAACGTCGCATGCCAGCCGTATTTGAGCGCGTACTCCTTCACCGTGATGCGGTAGGTCATGCAGTCGTCGGCCATCTTCAGCGCGTCGGAGTAGCGCATGTCGATCTCGTGCTGGGAGGGGCCGACCTCGTGGTGGGTGTACTCCACGTGGATCCCGAGCTGCTCGAGCGCGAGCACCGTCTCGCGGCGCACGTCCGAGCCGGCGTCGAGCGTCGTCAGATCGAAGTAGCCGCCCTCGTCGAGCACCTCGGTGGAGTGGGCGTCGCGGAACAGGAAGTACTCGAGCTCGGGCCCCACGTTGAACGTGTCGAACCCCATCGCCTGGGCGCGCTCCAGGGCGCGGCGCAGCACGTGGCGGGGATCGCCCTCGTATGGGGTGCGCTCGGGCGTGACGATGTCGCAGAACATCCTGCCCACGCCCTGCGCCTCCGGGCGCCATGGCAGCACCGCGAACGTCGAGGGGTCGGGCATCGCGATCATGTCCGACTCCTCGATCGCGTTGAAACCGGTGATCGAGGAGCCGTCGAAGCCCATTCCCGCCTCGAATGCGTCGTCGAGCTCGGCTGCGTTGATCGAGAACGACTTCAGCTGACCGAGGATGTCGGTGAACCAAAAGCGGATGAAGCGGATGTCGTGCTCGGCCACGAGCGCCTTGACGTCCTCGGCGGTCTGCGCCTGCTCCGGTGTCGCCTGCTCGGCCATCGCGGCGGACCTTAGTGGATGACCCAGCGGGCCGCTATCGACTGTTGGCCAAACCGCTCAGGGGCTCAGTGACCCGCCACCGCAGCCACGAACGAGGCGACCTCTTCGGCTTCCTTGCCCTGATACAGCAGGGCGGGCATCTGGCCGAGGCCGCGCGCGCGGCCTTCGGCGATCGCGCTCAGCACCAGCGCCCTGCGTCCCGCCGGGGTGGAGATGTCATCGCCCACGCGCACGTCGAGGTTGGGGCCGACGCGCCCGACCGCGTTGGTGGCCGACAGCGTGTGGCAGACCGCACACGTGCGCGCGAACAGTTCGCGGCCCTTCTGCTGTTCGGCGGTGAGGCGCAGCCCGCCGACCGCCACGCTCGCCTTGTGCTCGGCGTTGGAGGCGAGCACGAACGCGGGCACGATCAGGCCGAACGCGAACAGCAGCGCGATCCCGATCGTGACGGCGCGCTGGCCCGCTCTGGACTCGGTGTGCAACGACTCGCGCGCGCCGCGTGGGCCGCCGCGCATCGCGACGAAGAACACGCCGAGGCCGAGCAGCACCCAGAATGCGATGAACGCGTAGACCATGCAGGCGGGGACCATATCGAGTGCGCAGGCAGGACGGCCCGATGAGAGGTCTTCCACCTTTAGGCTGGCGCAAGGTGTCGCGCTACTCTGCAGTTGGGAGCTCTATGACCTACTTCCTGCGCAGACTTCCCCTCTCCCGCCTGCTGCTCATGTGCGGCCTGACAGTCGTCCTCGGCGTATCGGCGACCGCGCTCGCGTTCGCGCTTGGCACGGGACCGAAGCCGCCGGCCAAGCCCCTCGCCGACGCCGTCCACGATGCGCTCACCGCGCCGCCCGTGGAAGGGGTCAGCGCGCGCATCCAGCTGACCGATCACCTGCTCGAAGGCGCCAACCTCGCGAGCGGGAGCGGCGGGGCCGCCGGCCAGCTGTCCTCCAACCCGCTGCTGACCGGCGCCTCCGGCCGGCTGTGGATCGCCAAGGACGGCCGCGCGCGCCTGGAACTGCAATCCGAAAAGGGAGACACTCAGGTCTACTACGACGGACATACCGTGTCGCTGTACGACGCCTCCTCGAACACGCTCTACCGCTACACGGTCCCTGCCCACGCAGGCGGCTCCTCGGACGGGAGCTCCGGCGCGGACTCCTCGACGGCCCCCCATGAAGTCCCGAGCGTCGCCAAGATCGAAGAAGCGATCTCCCGTCTGCGCCACGTGAACGTCTCCGGCGCGACCCCAACGGACGTCGCCGGCCAGGCCGCCTACACCGTGCGCGTCACCCCCAAGGAATCCGGCAGCCTGATCGCCGGCGCCGAGCTCTCGTGGGACGCCACCCACGGCGTCCCCCTGCGCGCCGCTATCTACTCCACGACGAGCGCCACGCCGGCGATCGAACTGGCGACCACCGAAGTCTCCTACGGCCCGGTGGACGGCTCGGTGTTCGACTTCAAGCCGCCGGCGAACGCCAAGGTCGAAGAAGTCGCCGCTCCCGAAGAAGGCACGACCAATCCCGGCGCGTCCGGCGAACACCCCCACGTCACCACCCAGGGCCATGGGATCGCCTCGGTGGCCGTGGTCGAAGGCAAGGCGAAGGCGGGCGCCGGCGGCTCCTCTTCGGCGCTGCCCGAAGGCCTGCAGAAGGTCAAGATCAACGGTATCGAAGCGACCGAGCTGCCGACCGAGCTCGGCACGCTGCTCAGCTTCGAGCGCGCGGGCGTGCGTTACCTGCTTGTCGGCGCAGTCGGCCCAGCGGCGGTCGAAGCGGTCGCCAAGGGCCTTTAAAAGTGGCACTGGCGAAGCCAGTCCGCCGTCCGGCGGATGGATCGTCGTTCCTGGCAAGGACGCAGGGAGCGTGGCGTGCTCGACCGATCTGAGATCGGCCAGCGAGCGACTGAGGACACAGCCAGGGGCGAAGAGGCGCCGCCGGTCCGGGCGAGAGGTCTGGTCAAGCGCTATAAGGAGGTCCTGGCGGTCGACCACATCGACCTGAACGTCCGCGCGGGCGACGTGTACGGGTTCCTGGGACCCAACGGCGCGGGCAAGACGACGACGCTGCGCATGACGCTCGGCCTGATCATGCCGACGGAGGGCACGGTCGAACTGTTCGGACGCGACCCGATCCGCTTGGGCGCGCGCGCCCTGGAGGGCGTCGCCGGGTTCGTGGAGGCGCCGCGGTTCTACCCGTATCTGAGCGCGCGCAAGAACCTGGAGCTGCTGGCCGCGCTGGACGGCGGTGGCGCGAGGGAGCGCATCGCCGAGGTGCTTCAGATCGTCGAGCTGGCTCCCCGCGCCAAGCACAAGGTGGGGGGCTACTCGCATGGGATGCGCCAGCGCTTGGGGATCGCCGCGGCGCTGCTGCGCCGCCCGCGCCTGCTGATCCTCGACGAGCCCGCGACCGGCCTGGACCCGGCGGGCATGCGCGACATGCGCGAGCTGATCCGCCGCCTCGCGGATGAAGGCATCACCGTGCTGCTCTCCAGCCACCAGCTCCCGGAGGTGCAGGAACTCTGCGACCGCGTCGCGATCGTCGACCGCGGGCGCGTGGTCTACGAGGGCGCGCTCGCGGACCTGCGCCGCCAGGGCGGCGCAGGCTACCGGCTGCGCAGCACCGACGACACGCGCGCGCTCGCGGTGCTGCGCGCCCAGCCCGGCATCGAGCACGCCGCCAGCGGCGAGCACGGCCTGGGCTTCCAGGCACAGGAGTCCGACGTGGGCGCGCTGTCGCTGGCGCTCGCGCGGGCCGAGATCGGCATCCTCGCGCTGACCCCGGAGCTGGCGACGCTCGAGGACCTGTTCTTCAGGCTGACCGAAAACGGCGCCCAGCCCGAGACGCCGATCGGCGCGGGAGCAACCGCATGAGCAGCGCCGCCGCCACGCCCCCGCTGGCGCCGCCTGTCACCGGGACGCCCGGCGTCGCCCATGGGCGACGGCCGTCGACGCTTATGGCCTACCGCTGGGAGCTGCGCAAGCTCGTCTCCCAGAAGCGCACCTATATGGGCCTGGGCCTGGCGGTGATCCTGCCGCTGATTTTCGTGATCGTCCAGAACGTGCATCAACATCACGGTGGCGGAGGGGACAGCATCTTCGCCGCCCAGATCACTCAGTCGGGCCTTGCGACCCCAGTACTGATGTTGCTGTTCGAGTCAGTCTTCTTTCTGCCTTTGATCGCGTCGCTGGTGGCAGGGGACATCGTCGCGGCCGAGGACGGCAACGGCACGCTGAAGACGATCCTCACACGCTCGGTCAACCGTGGGCAGGTGTTTGCCGCAAAGACGCTGGCGGCGCTCACCTACGGCGCCATCGCCGTGTTCCTGTCTGCCCTCGTCGCAACCGTCGGAGGGGTGGCCTCGTGGGGCTTTGACCCGATCAAAACCTTCTCCGGAAGCATCGTCTCAGCGCCCGAAGGCCTGCTGCTGGTGTTCGCCGCCAACGCCTGCTACATGATCCCGCTGCTGACGGTCGCCTGTATCGGCGTGCTGCTTTCTACAGCGACGCGCAACAGCACAGCCTCTGTGGTCGGCGCCGTCGGCTTCGTCATCCTGCTGTTCATCGTCTCAGGGATCCCGGGCCTGGAAGGCATCAAGCCCTACCTGCTGACAGAACAGTTCGAGAACTGGCACGGCCTCCTGCGCACCCCCACCGACTGGGCCCCGATCTGGCACTCCGCCTGGGTCTGCGCGCTGTATGCCATCCCCTCGCTGTTCGCGGCGTATCTAGTGTTTCTGCGGCGCGACGTGGCGGGAGGGTAATGATAGCGAGCGAGACGAAAAAGATGTATACTGTTGATCTACATGGTCGAGACCACAACCATCCGAGTAGCATCCTCCACGCGCGACCGTCTGAACGCACTCAGTGCACGGGAGGGAAAGTCCGCTGGTGAGATCGTCACCGAGCTCGTCCACGCCGCCGACGATGAGATGCTGCTCCGTGATGCCCAGACCGCCTTTGAGAGCCTGGCCCGGGACCCGGACGCGCTGGCAGCCTATCGCGCCGAGATACGCGAGATAGAGGCCGGCTTCGAGGCGTCCGCTCCGGACTGGTGAGCGCCCGTCCTGAGCAGGGCGATGTCTACTGGGCCGACCCAGACCCGACCCGCGGCTCCGAGCAGGCGAAGTCACGACCGTTTGTAATCGTCTCAGTCGATCAGCTCAACCGGACGCCGCTGCAATTGTCGCTAGCCGCCCCGCTGACCCGCACTGACTTCGCCAATCCGTTGCACCTGGCGATCTCCCCGCCAGAGGGCGGTCTGCGCCGGCAAAGTTTCGCGATGCCCGAGCAGATTCGCGCAATCTCCCACGAGCGGCTGTCCCGCAGGCTGGGTCGCCTGCGCCCTGCCACCATGGAGGAACTGCTGCGCCGCTGCCGGCTGCTGCTGCGCTGACGAGGCTCCCTCTTCCAGGCCTCCCCACAGCCAGCGAGCCGCTTGGCCCCAGACACCACAGGCCAGGCCGTCGGACCGGGTCTATACCACCGTGTCCCCCGGGCGCAAGCTCATTCGAGGATCTCCTCGAGCGTCCGTCCGCTGAGTACCGAGCGCGGGTGCTCGGCGACGACGTCCGAACCGGGCTGCGCGTACTCGTCGCGGCGCTTGATCAAAAGCCATTGCGCCTTGGCGCCCGGCCGGGTGCGCTGCAGGGCGAAGCCGCCGCACAGCTTCTGTCCGTGCAGGACGAACACGACGTGACCGCGAGCGAGCGCGTCGGGCCACGCGACGCGTCCACCCTGCTCGTAGGTTCCGCGATCCCACACGATCACACCGCCCTCCCCGACCGCCCCCTCGAAGGTGTTGTGATCCATGTTGTGATCGGCGACCTCGACCGCGAGGCGCTTGACCGCCGGATCGAGCGACGGCCCCTTCGGGACCGCCCACGAGCGCATTACGCCCTCCACCTCTAGGCGAAAGTCGAAGTGATGCGCGGTGGCGGCGTGCTCCTGGACCACGAACACCCCGGCGCTGATGCCGCGGATCGCGAACTGCTCGTGGCCCTCGCTCGCAACCCTGTCGATCGCGACCTCGGCGACGTGTGCCGGCGACGGGCCGTCGTGCAGAAACGCGACGAGCTCGTCGACCGCCCGCTCGGGGCCCTCGGCGTGAACCAGCAGGGCGCCGTCATCCCCGTTGCGCACCCAGCCCAGCACGCCGAGCTCGCGCGCGCGATTCACCGTGGCGTCGCGAAACCCGACCCCCTGCACCTCGCCGCGCACCACGGCACGGACCGCCACGGTCACGGCCCCACTTTCCCGATCAGCCACAACGCGATGTGCCTGTGGCCATGGTCAATAGTCTCGACCATCAATGGCGCTGATAGGTCGCCAGCGTCAATCCCGTCGCCAGCGTCGCGCCTTTGAGCCCGTTGCGCACTTCGATCGGGTTGAAGCCCGCTTTCAGGCCCAGCTTGTGCTTCAGCGCGTAGAACAGAAACCCGACGTGGTGCAGCCGGCCTTTGGCGCCGCAGATCCCGCCCCAGCCGACCTTGCCGGCGCTGTTGACGCCCGCGACCGCACCGGCGGGCAGGCCTCCTTCCGGGATGCTCGTGGCGCTCGAGGGGATGCCCGCGATCGCCCACTGGACCACGTCGCGCGACCCGCCGCTCAGGTCGAGCGCGAGCACGAACACTTCCGCGGCGCCCCTCGGCACTCCCCGCCACTGCAGGGGCGGGGAGGTGCCGGCGCCGTCGCAGGTGTACTTGACGGCGATCGGCCCACCCACTTTGAACGCGGTACTGGTGACTTTGATCTTGCCGAACGTTTTTTCTTTGGCCACGGGTTTGCTCGGTTTGGTCGAGCTTTTCGCCGCGGGCGGTTGCGATGGCGTCGTGGTCGATTTCGTCGTAGTCGTGGACGGCTTGGACGACTTTGAAGCGGGCGGCTTGGCCGCCGTGGAGCTGGTCGCGGGTGTCGTAGGGGACGTGGGCGTCGTGGAGACCGCGGGCGTCGTGGCTGTGGTCGCGGCGGTCGTGGTGGCGGCCACGCTCGCCGACTTGCCACCCGAGCCTTCCCCGCAGCCGGCGCTCGCGACGATCGCACACAGCGCGCACAGACACACCGCGACGCCCACCGGCGACATCAAGCGCCGCGCGCCGCCCATCCCGGACCGTTGCTGCCCGCCGAACCTGTGACCCATGACATCCTCCTGCCAGAGACCTTCTGATATTCAGAAGGTCGGCACTATACAAGTCGAGCGGTGCATCCGCGCAGGTCGGTGCTCCGCGCTGCGTGCCCGCGCTCCCGTGCCACACGCCGCGTATCGGAGCGAACGTCTTGCGCGATATCGACAGGCCGGGATATCGAGGCTCGGGGCGGCGGCGCGAGCGCTCAGCCGACCTCGGCCGGCAGCTCGACCTCGGTGAGCTCCACCTCGCCGATCAGCCGCCGCGCCTCGCGCGGGTCGATCAGGCCGGCGCCGAGACGGGCGGTGGACTCGGCGCCGCAGGCCACGCCGAAGCGCAGGCACTGGTCGGGAGCCCGCGATTCGTAGCGCGCGGCGAGATAGCCCGCGAGAAACGCGTCGCCCGAGCCGCTCTTGGCGACGGGCTCGCGCAGCTGCACCCGAGCGCGCTTCAGCGAGGGCTGGCCGTCGACGAGCACCTGCGCGTAGCACCCGTCGGCGAGCGTCATGATCGCCTCACGCGGCCCGAGCGCGGCGATCTCGCGCACCGCCAGCGAGCGCTCCGCCTCGCCGGCGAACTCGTGCCCGACGAGCTCCTCGGCCTCCAGTAGGTTCGGCGAGACGACGTCGGGCTCGGCGCGAACCGCGTGGTGCAGCGGCTCGCCGTCGGTGTCGATCACGGTCGTGACCTCCATCCGCGCGAGGTCGCGGATCAGCGAAGCGTAGATCTCGGGCTCGACGCCGCGCGGCAGCGAGCCGGCGAACACGACGATCGCGGCCCCGCGCGCGAGATACAGGAGCTTGTCCGCGAACAGCTCGACCTCGCGCTCGGACACCGATGGTCCGCGTTCGTTGATCTCGGTCTGCTCGCCCGTGGTCGGGTCGAGCACCGATGTGTTCGTGCGCGACTCCTCGCGAATGCGCACGAAGTCGTTGAGGACCGCCTCGTCGGTGAGCTGCTCGACGATGTGCGTGCCGGTGACGCCACCCGCGAACCCCGTCGCGATCACGGGCTGACCGAGGGCCTTGAGCGTGCGCGCGACATTTACGCCCTTGCCGCCGGCCATCGTGCGCTGCTCGACGGTGCGGTGCCTGCGCCCGAGCCGGAAGTTCGGCACCGAGAGGGACTTGTCGATCGCCGCGTTGAGCGTGACCGTGATGATCATTGCGAGTTCAGCCTACTACGCCAACTCCCAGGCGCTCGCGCGCAGCCGCTCTACCTCGGCGCGAGCCGCCGCGGCCGGATCGCCTCCATGGGTCAGATACGCGTTCACGATGCTGCGCGAGGCAGACACCAGGCCCCCCGCCCGGCCGGGAGCGAACGCCGGGGCGAGGTCCCGCACGCGTCCGCCCTGGGCGCCGACGCCGGGCAGCAGGAACACTGCGTGCGGCATCAGCTCGCGCGCTCGGGCGACATGCCCGTAGCCGGTGGCGCCGATGACGGCGCCCACGTCGCTGAGGCCGCTCTCCCCCACGCCCGGCCGGCCCAGCTCGTCCACGATCTCCGCCAGCCGTTCCCACACGCTTGCGGGGCCCTCAACCGTCTCGGCGAGCTCCAGATCCTCGACGTCCGCGGCTCCCGGGTTGGACGTGCGCACGAGCGCGAGCACGCCCCCTCCCGTCGCGCGGGCGGCCGTCACGAACGGCTCGATGGCGTCGGTTCCCATCAGCGGGTTGACGGTCGCCATGTCCGCGCCCAGCCCCGCGACCTCGCCGAACGGCGTCCGCACGCCTCCGAACAGCGCCTGCGCGTACGCCCGCGCGGTCACGTCGATGTCGCCGCGCTTGCCGTCGGCGATCACGAGCAGCCCCGCCTCGCGGGCGTGCCGCACGACCCCCTCCAGCGCGTGGCGGCCGGCGGCGCCCAGCCGCTCGAAGCATGCGAGCTGAGGCTTGACCGCCACGCACGCCGACCCCGCCGCGTCGATCAGCGCCGAGCAGTGGGCTTCGACGGCACACGCGGCCCTCTGCGCCGGAGACGATGCCCCGTCCGCCATCGCCACGTCGCCACCGCCGTGACGAGGCTCCTCCACTCCCGGCCACAACGCGCCCGGATCGGGGTCGAGCCCGAGCACGATCTGCGACCGGCGCTCCTGCACTCGCGCGGCGAGCGCGTCGCCGAACGAGCGCACCGTCACGGCCGTAGCGTCTGCGGGCAGCTCAGGCACGCCGGCTCGCAGCCTCAGAGCCCATGCGCGACCTCAGCGACCCTTGACCGCGTTCTTCAGGCCGGTGCCGGCCGTGAACCGCGGGACGCGCGCCGCGGCGATCTGGATGCGCTCGCCCGTGCGCGGGTTGACGCCCTGGCGCGCCCCACGCTCCCCCACGTGGAACTTGCCGAACCCCGACAGGGTTATCTCGCTGCCGCGCCGCAGCGTGTCCTGGACGGTGCCCAGCACCGCCTCGACCGCGCGCGCGGCCTCGTTTTTGGTCAGGCCGGCACGATCGGCCACCTGATCGACCAGCTCGGACTTCGTCACTTCGTCCTCCTTCATGGCTGACTCACAGTGGATTTTGCCTGACGCTAACAGCGTTTGCGGATGATTTCGCTCGGTGGGACCGCGACGACCACCGCATCGACGACAATGTCGGGCGATGACATTCGAACGCGTCGCCTGGATCCTGACCGTGCTCGTCGCCCTGCTCACGGCGTTCCTGCTGCTGCTCGCCGGTTACATCGGCTACGCGGGACTCTCCACGGCCGTGGCCGCGGCGGCGGCGATCAACCTGCTGTAGGCAACTATGCGCTATGTTGTATGCGTGAAGCGTACGACAATCATGCTGCCGGACGAACTCGATGCTCGCCTACGCCGCGAGGCCAAAATGCGCGGCGCGTCGATCGCCGATGTGGCACGCAAGGCGATCGAGGAGCAGCTGCCCGATCCCACGGATGACGGCGGCCATCTGTCTTTCTTCGCCATCGGAGAGGGTGGCCCCAAGAACGCCTCCGAGAACGTCGAGCGCTTCGTGGGACGCGCCGTCGGCAAGCGCCATCCGGACTCGCCCTAACCCCAGTCCGACCAGTTGCCGCGTCCTCTGATCGTCGACACCGGGCCGCTGTACGCCGCCGCCGCCACCCGCGACGACAATCATCGCCGCTGCGTGGAGTTGCTCGCCCGGGCGCCCCAACCGCTGCTCGTGCCCGGACTCGTCGTGACCGAGGTTTCCTACATGCTGCAGGACCGCATCGGCCCCCACGCAGAGCTTGCCTTCGGACGCTCGATCGCCACCGGTGAGATCGTAGTCGAACCGGTTCTGGATTCCGAATGGGATCGCATCGCCGAGTTGATGGAGCAGTATCTCGACCTTCCGCTGGGTATCGTCGACGCGTCCATCGTCGCACTGGCAGAACGCCACCGGGTCACCGAGATCGCGACACTCGACCGGCGTCACTTCACCGTCGTACGCCCCCGGCACGCCCCCAGCTTCACGCTGCTTCCCTGAGCCGCGTGGGCTCAAGTCAAGTCCCAACCGTAAAAAATCTAGAGCCCGAGGACAAGCGCCAGGACATCGTGCAGGGCAGCCATCTCAGCATGGCTCAGACGGCCCAGGCTGCCCTTGATCATCTGTGCGTCGTGGCCGCGTGCCCGGCGCGGCGCAATAACCACCCGCACAACCTCGCCGCGGACCTCAATCCGCCGGCCAGGGCGGAGCGAGTCCGTCGAGCTCCTCGCGCAGCGCCGCCAGCTCCGCGCGATCAGCCGGATCTGCCGCCAGTCGCCGCCTCATCACGGTACGGCCCACACCACGCGAGCAGCGCGCGAGCAGCGCGGCCGCGGTGGCTGATCTCGTCCTTCTGCTCGTCACTCAGCTCGGCCATCGTCTCTGTCCCTGGCCGGTCGTCGGGCAAGAACGCCGGGTCATAGCCGAAGCCCCGCTCGCCGCGCGGCTCGGCCGCGAGCGTGCCGGCGCAGCGCCCCTCGAAGGTGCGCTCCTCACCCGCTTCGGGATCGACGTAGGCGAGCGCGCACACGTACTCCAGCGCGCTGCCGGCCGGCGCCTCGCGCAGGAGCAGGGCGAGGTTGTCCGCGTCGCTCGCGCCCTCCCCCGCGTAGCGCGCGGAGCGCACGCCCGGCCTGCCGTCCAACGCGGCCGCCTCGATGCCCGAATCGTCGGCTATGCATGCCCTCCCGGTCGCCGCGGCGGCGGCACGCGCCTTGGCGAGCGCGTTCTCGGCAAACGTCTCCCCGTCCTCGGGCGGCAGCTCGAGATCGTCGGGCAGCGCGTCGATCTCCCAACCCGGCAGCAGCCGCGCGAACTCGCGGCGCTTGTGCTCGTTGCGCGTGGCGAGCAGCAGCCTGCGCGCGCCCGTGCTCGCCGCACCCGTCATCGCGCGGCCGTGCGCGGGCTCGCCGCCATCCTCACGCGGCGACCGTCGCCTGGGCGATTGCCATCGCCTGCAGCCCCTGCAGCGTCTCGATCCCGGTCGCCGCCAAGGCCAGCAGCTCGTCCAGGTGCGCGCGCGACAAAGGAGTGCGCTCGGCCGTGGCCTGCACCTCGACCAGGCCGCCCTCGCCGGTCATCACGACGTTCGCGTCGACCTCGGCGTTGGAGTCCTCGCCATAGTCGAGGTCCAGCCGCGGCTGGCCGTCGACGATCCCGCAGGAGACCGCCGCGACCGAGCCCGTCAGGGGGCTCTCGGTCAGCTTGCCCTTCTCCCGCAGCCTGGCGCACGCCAGCGCCAGCGCGACGTACGCGCCCGTGATCGCCGCACAGCGCGTACCGCCATCGGCTTCGAGCACGTCGCAATCCAGGTAAATGGTGCGTTCGCCGAGCGCCTTGAAGTCCACGACGCCGCGCAGCGAGCGCCCGATCAGGCGCTGGATCTCGACGCTGCGCCCATCCGGGCGGCCCTTGGCGATGTCGCGCGGCTTGCGATCGCCGGTGGAGGCGGGCAGCATCGCGTACTCGGCCGTGACCCACCCCTTGCCCTTGCCCGCCATCCAGCGCGGCACCGCCTCTTGGGCGGCCGCCGTGCAGATCACGCGCGTACCGCCGATCGAGATCAGGGCGGAGCCGGTCGCGGCGCGCACGAACCCCGGCTCGATGCTCGTCGGGCGCAACCCGTCCGGCTCGCGGCCATTGCTGCGCTTGCTCACGCCAAGCGCCCCAGCTGTGCCGAGCGCCCCAACCGCGCCGGGCCGAGGAGACCACAATCCGTGGGCCGGCTCACGCGAGCGCCTCGACGGCGGCCAGCTCGACGTGCTCGACGGCGCCGAGCGGCATCTGCAGGAAGCGCGTCCCCAGCTCGCGGAACGCGTCGACGTCCCCTGTGCAGAGAAAGCGGTAATCGCCCTCACCCGCGCCCGCGCCGCGTGGGTTGCGCAGCTCGCGCGTGCTCAGTGCGTGCTGGACCTGGCGCGCGAGCGCCGCACCCGAGGTCACAAGCGTCACCTCCGGGCCGAGGATCCGTTGCAACATCGGACTGATCAGCGGGTAATGGGTGCAGCCGAGGATCACCGTGTCCACGTCCGCGCGCCGCAGCGGCTCGCACGCGGCGCGCACAGTCGCGACGGCCTCCTCGTCGAACTGCTCCCCCGCCTGGATGATCGACGCCAGCGTCGGGCACGGGACCGCGTGCAGCGCCACGTGCGGATCGACCGCCGCCACCGCCCGCTCGTACGCGCCACTGGCCACGGTCGTCGGCGTCGCCAACAGGCCGATGCGTCCACTGCGCGTGGCTGCGACGGCGCGCAGCGCCTCCGGGCGCACGACGCCCATCACGTCGATGCCCAGCGTCGTCTGGCGCATGCGCGCGCTGAGGCTCGGCAGCGCCGCTGAGGTGGCGGAGTTGCATGCGACGACCAGCAGCTTCGCCTGCCTGCGCAACAGCTCCTCGGCGATCTCCGCGGCGAACCGCTCGATCTCGTGCGGCTCGCGCTGGCCGTAGGGGAACCGGGCCGTGTCGCCCAGATACACGAAATCCTCGCGCGGCAGGCGCACGAGCAGCTCGTGCAACACCGTCAGCCCGCCCACGCCCGAATCGAACACGGCGATCGGCCGCGCGCGCGGATCGCGACCGGTGGAGGCGCTGTCCATGCGCGCCATCATCCCAGAGCGCCGCCACGCGCGCCGTTCGTGGGTTGCCCTTCAAACCCCGCTCCGCAGCGTCTTGACGTCGGAGCCATCCGTCGCGACCGCGCCAACTACGCGCCAACTATCGTGACGCGCGCATGCGCGCGCTCGTCGTCTCGAACATGCAGCCCGACCGGGCGCATCCCCAGCGGGGGCGGTTCGTGCGCGACCAGGTCGATGCGCTGCGCGGGATCGATGGGGTGGACGTCGAGCTGTACGAGTTCCCGCCCGGCAAGCGCGAGCTCGCGCGCGCCGCCTGGGATCTGCGTCGCCGTTACGGGCGCGGGCGATTGGATGTTGTGCACGCCCACTTCGGCCTCACCGCCTGGCCCGCGCTCGCGGCATCCGCCAGGGTGCGCGCGCTGACCGTGCACGGCACCGACCTCAGCCACCCCCGCACGCGCAGCCTGACCGCCAGGGTCATCCCGCGCATGGACATTCTCGCCGCGGCGTCGGCGCCACTGGCAGAGCGGCTGCCGGTGCAGCGCGAGCGCGCGCTGGTGCTGCCGTGCGGGGTTGACCTCGTGCGCTTTCACCCGATCCCCCGCGCCGACGCGCGCGCGGAGCTGAAGCTCGACGACGAGCCGTTCGTGCTGTTTCTCTCGAGCCCGTCGCGCCCGGAGAAGCATTACGACCTGGCGCTCGCGCTGGCGCGCGACGCGAACGCCGAAGTCCGCGCGCTCTACGACGTCGCTCCCGAGCTCGTGGCGCTGTGGATCAACGCAGCCAACGCCGTGCTCGTCCCCAGCGCACGCGAGGGGTTCGGCCTGGCCGTGCTCGAGGCTCTGGCGTGCGACGTGCCCGTGCTCGCCACGCCCGTCGGCATCCACCCACAGGCGCTTGCGAACGTCGCGGGCACGCTGTGCGCGCCGTTCGATCTCGCCGTCTGGCGCGCGGCGCTGGGGCCGCACCTGCGCGATCCCGACCCCCGCATCGCAGGGCGCTCCCACGCCGAGCCGTTCTCCGCGCCGCGCCTGGCGCAGCGCGTGCTCGAGGCCTGGCGCGCGGCGCTCGAGCGCGTCGACGCGGCCGGATCGCCGCGACCGGCGGCATCGTCTGACGCGAGCCCCGGGTAGCATGGATCGGTCGATGGACGACACGCAGACCACCGGTCCGGCGACAGACGACACCGGCATCGCGCAGACGCCGACGGGCGTGGACGCGCCCAGCGGCTCGCCCGGGTTCAGCGAGCGCGGACGCATGCGCCGGCGCATGCGATTCCTGCGCAAGGCGCGCGAGCTGGCCTACCGCGACCTCGGCGGGCTCGTGTTCGACCTGCACCGGTTCGGCCGGCGCAACGACGCGCTGGTGCTCGCCAAGCTCGAGACGATCGGTCGCATCGACACCGAGCTGCGCGCCCTGCAGGACACCCTGGCCGAGCGCCGGCCGGTGACCGTCCTGCGCGAGG
Source organism: Solirubrobacteraceae bacterium (assembly GCA_035567335.1). GTDB lineage: Bacteria > Actinomycetota > Thermoleophilia > Solirubrobacterales > Solirubrobacteraceae > Palsa-744. The sequence continues at coordinate 76,288 of DATMPZ010000004.1, read as the reverse complement.
CGGGCGTCGCGGCGTGCCCGCGCTGCGCGGCGATCCACGGCAGCGACGACCGCTTCTGCCCCAACTGCGGGCTCGCGATGGACCTCCGCGCCGAGCGGCCGATGGCCGGTCCCCAGAGCGCGATCCAGCCGCCGCCCGCGTCGACTCCAACCTCGGCGTCGGCCCCCATGCCCGCGCCGGCGATGACGCCGACCGCTGCGCACGCGCCCGCTCCGGCGATGCCCGCCTCCGGTGAGGCGCCGCCGGCGGCGCACGCCGGCGGCGCTCCCGCGCCTGCGACACCCGCGCCAAACCCGCCGGCGACGCCCCCCGCTCCGAGCGCCGCCACCCCGGCTCGGGTCGCTCCGGCTCGGACCGCTCCAGCGCCCAGCCCTGCGCCGCCGGCCGGCGCATCGCCCGCTCCCGCCGCTCGGACCCCGCGCGCGCCCACCCCGACAGCGCCGCCGGCGCGCGCCGGCGCGCCGTCGACCCCGGCCGCTCCAGTGGCGCCGGCTCAAGACGCCACCCCCCCTCCCGGCCCGGCGCCCGCGGGGGACGAGGATCCCGCCGCAGGCGAGAGCCGGCCGAACGTGGATCAGCCCACCGAGATCGTCCGTCCACCCAGCCAGAACCCTTGAGCGCCGTCGCCACCCCTCCGCCGAGCGCACCCGGCGCGAGCTCGTCTCCACCGGTGGACGCGGCCTGCCCGCTGTGCGGCGCTCCGCTCGATCCCCGGCAGGAGTGGTGCCTGAGCTGCGGCGCGGCAGCGCGCACGCGCCTGGCCGCCCCCACGAACTGGAAGGCTCCGATCGTCGCGATCGCCGCGATCGCCGCGCTCGCGCTGGGCGTGCTCGCGGCGGCGCTCGTCAAGCTCAGCGGCGGCTCCGGCGCCCCGCGGGTGCTCGCGCCGATCACGCGGACGATCACCACAGCGACTCCGATTCTCCCCGGCGCGATTCCGGGCGCGATCCCGACCCCGACGGCGCCCGCCACCGGCGCGCCGGGCCTCGGCGGCGTGGCGGCGCCCACCACCACGGGCGCCGGCACGCCCGGCACGCCGACGACGCTCTCGCCCTCCACCTCCACGACCGCCGTCCCCACCGCGACGACCACGACCCCGACCACCCCGAGGCACAACGGAACCGGAGTGTCGCCCTCGACCGAAGAAGCGCTGCGCAAAGCCGGATTCCTGCCGCGCACCAAAAAATAGCCGCCCCCGCCAGACGCCAGACCCGATCGTCCATGCCTCAGAACCCCCAGCCGTCGCAGGGCGTGGGCCCCACCACGGAGGCCGACCTCGCGGTCGTGGGCGCCGGCGCCGCCGGGCTGTATACGGCGCTGTGCGCCGCCCGGGAGGGTGCGCAGGTCGTCCTCATCTCGGCCACGCCGCTGGCGCAGACCGCGAGCTACTGGGCGCAGGGAGGCCTCGCGGCGGCGCTCGCCGCCGACGACACCCCCGAGCGCCACCTCGCCGACACCGAGCGTGCGGGTCGCGGCCTGGTCAGGCACTCGGCGGCGGAGATCCTCGTGCGCGAGGCGTCGGCCTGCGTCGAGGACCTGCAGTCGCTGGGAGTGCGCTTCGACGCGGACCGGTTCGGCCGGCTCGCGTTGGGGCTCGAGGGCGGGCATTCGATCCGGCGCATCGTGCACGCGGGGGGCAGCGCCACCGGACGACGCCTCGTCCGCCAGCTGTCGGCGCTCGCGGCCGAGCACCGGCGCATCCGCATCCTCGAGGGCGCGCGCGCGCGCGCGCTGTGGACGGACGCCGGCCCCGACGGGCGCCCTTCCGGCGAGGAGATCCGCTGCCGGGGGCTCCTGTGCGAGCAGTGGCGTAATGGTCATAACGGCGACGGCGGCGCCGATCGTGCGGGCAACGGCGCCCCGGGGAGCGGCGCGGCGCGCTTCGTCGTCTCCGCGCGCGCGATCGTGCTCGCGACCGGCGGCGCCGCGGCGCTGTGGGCGCGCACGACGAACCCGCCCGGCTCCCAGGGCGTCGGATTGCTGCTCGCGCACGCCGCCGGCGCGCGGCTGGCGGACCTGGAGCTGCTGCAGTTCCACCCCACCGCCGCGATCGGCGTGCCCGGGCGCGAAGGGTTCCTCGTGACCGAGGCGATCCGCGGCGAGGGCGCGACGTTGCACGACCAGCGCACGGGCGAGCGCTTCGTCGACGAGCTCTCCCCCCGCGACGAGGTCTCGCGCGCGATCCAGGCCCGCCTGCGCGAGACTGGCGCCACCGCGGTCGGCCTCGACATGCGCTCGATCGATCCGGCCCACTTCCCCAATGTCGTCGCCGCCCTGCGCGAGGCCGGCCTGGACCCCACGCGCGAGCTCGTGCCGGTCGCCCCGGCCGCCCATTACGCGATGGGCGGGATCGCCGTCGATCTGCGCGCGCGCTCCAGCGTCGCGGGGCTGTATGCCGTGGGGGAGGTCTCCTGCACGGGGTTGCACGGCGCCAACCGCCTGGCGTCCAACTCGCTCAGCGAGTGCTTCGTCTTCGCGCGCCGCGCGGTCGCCTGCGCCCTCTCCGAGCCCGCCCCCGCGACCCCCCTGGCGAAGGAGATCGACCGGCTCTCAGACGCCCCGCCGATCCCCGCCGCCGCACCCGCGACGCGCGCCGCCCTCTGGCGCGACGCGGGCATCGAGCGCACGGGCGAGGGCCTGCGCCGGTTGCTGGACGATCCGCACCCGCTGGCCCGGCTGATCGCGCTCTGCGCGCTCGCGCGCGAGGAGAGCCGCGGCGCGCATCTGCGCCTGGATCACCCCGCGCGCGACCCGGCGCTGGATCACCGTCACGCGGTCGTCGCGGGCGAGGACGAGGTCAGTTGGGAGGCATGGGAGTAGGACCCTTGGGCGACCAGGCGCCCCTTCGTGAGAAAGCCTGCCGAAGTTCGTCGCGCGCCCACAGGTGGAGAGCGGGACCTCAGCCTCGCCGTCCGCGCTTCTGACCCGCGGGTGCTTGACAGACACGCGCCGTCCACCGAGCGTCACTTCGCCGTCCTCGTGGCCGTGACGGACGGCGACGCGATCGGCGTCGTGCCTGCCCTTCGGGCCGACGACCTCGTCGACCTCCTCCTCCATCAACTCGGTAAGCACGCCGAGCCGGGAACAGGACATCGCTGCTGGCGGCCAGCTCACCCACCCAAAGGACGCCTTACGGCGCTTTCACTCTCGTCTCAGAAGATGCACGAATGGTCGTCTCCGAGCCGCTTGGCGACATCCCGGGCGTGTGGAATGAAGTGCCCGAGGCGACCTGCCGGATCGTAGGTCGAGGCCAGGACGAGCAGCGGCCATTTCGCCCGAAGGTGCCATGAGCTCGAGGGCGGCCATCGCGAGCAAAACGCGCTGGTGAATGCACGATGGCCCCGCTACACTCCATCGTGAGTTATCCCGATGAGCCGACCATGGCCGGCACCCCTCGGAGGACGACAGACCAACCAGAGGAGGAGCCTTGAGCAGCGAGGAGTTGGAGCTGGGCCCCGTCGACATTGTTGTGATTGGCTTCCCTCCGGATGCGCCGCGAACGGGCGAGGCGATTCCGATGTTCGTGGACCTCGTGGACCGGGGGATCATCCGGGTCATAGATGTGCTTTTGGTCCAGAAGGACGCCGAGGGCGTGGTCTCGGGCCTCGAGATCGGCGACCTCTACGGTGACGGCGCCGGCGACCTTCTCGTCTTCGAAGGGGCGCAGACCGGCATGCTCGGCGACGAGGACGCAGCCCTGGCGGGAGAGGCGCTCGAGCCGGGTGAAGCGGCCGTGCTGATCTGCTTCGAGAACGCCTGGGCCGGTCCCTTCGCCGCTGAGGTGAGCCGCAACGGGGGGCGGCTGCTGGACTTCCAGCGGGTCCCGACGCAGGAGGTCATCGCCGCCATCCAAGCCCTCGGTGCCGCCGAGTCGGCATCCTAGACGAGAAGGAGAGACCAGCATGCCACTACTTCGCCGTGTTGCCCGTGTAGCTGCCGCCGGCGCCGTCGCAGGCGGCGCCGCCGGGGCCGTTCAGCATCGCCAGCAGGGCCGGTGGGCCCGACAGGAAGAAGAGCAGCGGGGCACCCAGGAACAGCAGATGGCAGCCGCGCCGCCCCCGGGAGAGAGCTCGATCGAGAAGCTCAAGGAACTCGGCCAGCTGCACGAGTCCGGTGTCCTCACCGACGAGGAGTTCGCAACCGCCAAGGCAAAGATCCTCAACGCTTAGATCGGCACGAGGCCCCGAGCCGGGCGAAACGTCCTATGCCTGGTGAAGGCAATCAACATCGGCATCGGCACTCGATCAGCTGGAGCATGAGGAGCAGCATCTGCGCTGGGTAGGCGGGCTCCCGACCGACGCGGGACATCCGCCGATGACACCCGTACGGGTCTGGCAAGATGGGGGCCTCACCGTGCACGCGACCCCCGCGACTCCGGGAAGCGACCTGGCGGCGCGGCCGCCGTGGCGGCCCCGTATCGCCGCGGTCCTCGCGCTACTCGCACCGGTTCTCATGGCTGTGGTGGCCGCGGTCGCACTGGCGGGCGATGTGCCCGTCGCCGTGCTGGCGGTGGGGCTCGTGCTGGTCTGCAGCGCGGCCGTCTGGTTCGCCTTGACCCGTCGCGGCCCGCGGCGAGCGCTCAGCGCCGCGCTGGCCGCGCTGAGCGGGGTCGGGCTGATCGTGGTGCTGGCGACTCACTGGCAAGGGGTGGTGGTGCTGGTTGCGTTGCTCTTGCTGCTGGCCGTTTTTGGACTTGCCGCGCGCTATGCGCTGGGGCGGAGCGGGGAGATGGCGGTCAGGGGCGTAGCTGGCGCGGTTGTGCCCGTGGGCGCTGCCGGATCTGCGGTGCTGATCATCAACTTGAAGTCGGGCGGTGGTAAGGCCGAGCGCTTCGACCTCGCTACTCATGCGCGGCGACGGGGCGTCGAGCCGGTTGTTCTGCAGCCCGGCGATGACCTGCTCGAGCTCGCCGAGAGCGCGATCGCGCGTGGTGCGCTGGTCATCGGGATGGCGGGCGGTGATGGCTCGCAGGCCCTCGTTGCGACGGTTGCCGCGCGGCACGACATCGCCCATGTCTGCGTTCCCGCGGGGACTCGAAACCACTTCGCGCTGGACCTCGGCCTCGACCGCGACGACGTCGTCGGCGCGCTGGACGCGTTCACGGACGGTATCGAGCGGCGCATCGATCTCGCCCGGGTCAACGATCGGGTGTTCGTCAACAACGCCTCGCTCGGTGTCTATGCCAAGGTCGTCCAGTCCGACGCCTATCGCGATGCCAAGCTCGAGACCTGGACCGGCATGCTGCCCGACCTGCTGGGCCCCGACGCCGAGCCGATCGATCTCGAGTTCACCACTCCGGACGGCTGCCGCTGTGACGATGCGCCGCTCGTGCTCGTGTCGAACAATCCGTATCTGCTGGCGAGCCTTGCCGGCGCGGGCACGCGTGAGCGGATCGATACGGGCCGGCTCGGTGTTCTGGCCGCGCGGGTGCGCAGCGCCGCCGACCTCTCGAGGTTCGTCGCGCTCGAGCTGGTCGGTCAGGTTGGGCGCTTTCCGGGCCTTTTGTCGTGGTCGCCCCAGGAGTTCGAGGTCCGCTCCAGCGACTCGGTGGAGGTTGGGCTCGACGGCGAGGCGCTCGTGCTCGATCCACCTCTGCGCTTCGCGTCGCTGCCAGGCGCGCTACGCGTGCGGCTGCCCAGCGGGGTCGGCCTGCCGCCGGCCGCCAGAGCTGCGGCACTGACCGCGGACAACCTGGGTGCGCTTTTACGGGTGGCGGCTGGCCGGTGAGCCACCCGGCCGCGCGGCTGATGCTCGGCCTCGCTGTCTTTGTGCTTCTAGGCTGGGTGGTCGGGGAGCTCTGGACCTCGATTGTGGAGTCGGTCGAGCTGAACGCGGTACGCGACGTAGCCGCACAGCGCACGGCGACGCTCACCGACCTGGCGCGGATAGTCACCTGGGCGGGCAGCGCGTTCCTGCTGGTCCCGCTCGCCCTGATCGCCTGCCTGGCGTTTGCCCGGACAGGCCTGCACCGAGAGGCGCTCGCGGTCGCACTCAGCCTTGGCGGCGCGATGCTGATCTCGGGCTGGGTCAAGCTGCTCGTGTCGCGCCCGCGCCCGCCCGTGGAGCACCTGCAGGCGGTTACCGGCTCGAGCTTTCCCTCGGGCCATGCGACGCAGGCGAGCGCGTTCTGGTTCTCGCTGGTGTTAGCTATGCGCGCGGCCGGGGCGTCGCCGAAGCTGACTAGAGTGGCTGCCGGCATCGCGCTCTTGATCGTTCTTGTCGTGGCCGCGTCTCGTGTCTATCTGGGCGTCCACTATCCGGGCGACGTGGTCGCCGGCATGCTGCTCGGCGCCGGTTGGGCAACGTACGTGTCGAGTTGCTTGCGGGAGCCTGAGAGCCTGTCCCAAGACGCTCAGGATCGATGACGATGTGGCGTCGCGTACAGCGTCTCGACCGCCGGCTGATGAGCCGCTCGTTCGGGGCTCGCTCACCCGCACTGGATCGCGCCCTCATCACGACCACCCGCGCGGCGAACTACTCGCGACTCTGGCTTGTGGTCGCGGGCATGCTCGCAGTGTTCGGAGGACGACGAGGCCGCAGGGCGGTCGGACGCGGCCTGATCGCGATCGCAATCGCGGCAGCAGCGGCAAACGGCCCGGCAAAGCTACTCGTGCGCCGGCGGCGACCGTCCTCTCGCTGGCAGCCGACGCTCATCCGCACGCCGCGATCGACATCGTTCCCGTCCGGCCACACCGCCGCAGCGGTTGCGTTCGTCACTGGCGCGAGCACGGAGCTGCCGGTCCTCGCGCCGGTCCTCGTTCCGCTTGCGGGCGCCGTCGCGTACTCGCGCGTGCACACCGGGGTTCACTATCCAAGCGACGTAGCGGCCGGTGCGGCGATCGGGATAGGGTCTGGCCTTCTCGCAACGCGCCTGCTGTGCTGGGCTTGTCGAGGTCGCGTGGAGTTCGGGCGAGCGGAGGTCATCCGGTGAGCACGCCGAGCTCAACCGGGGTCGAGCGCTGGGTGCCGGGCATTCGCGTCGTGCGGACGTATCAGAGCTCGTGGTTGCGAGCGCCGTCGGAACCACTGGCTATGGGTCACCCACCCTAAACCTGCCGGCGCGACACCGCATCTTTTCTGGTAAGCGCCGTGTTTAGGAGGTGAAAGAACGGGGGGACGATCGGAGTCTTTTGGATACGGCGGGCGTGCCAACAGACAGATCGACACAAGGAGAGGGAGAGGACATTCGCCATCATGTACCAGTTCAGCCGAGCCATCTACAGGGAGCTTGCGCCGCACATCCTCCCGCCTGCGCACGGCGCGAGCGTCGGCGCCAACCACGAGCACGTGCTGCACGCCTGCGAGGCGGTCGTCGAGCGGATGGCGACCGATCGCCACTACTTCGCCTATCCCGCGCGCACGCTCTACTGCGACGTCCGCAGCTACTTCGCGATGAGCGAGCAGGGCCACGTCCACCGCGTCGTCAACCGCTACATCGGCTACGCCCAGCGGTTCCTCGTCGAGAACCCAGTGGCGGCATACACGTCCGTCAGCGGCCAGCCGCCGCAGTGCCGCGCGACGACCCGCAAGGGCTCGGCCTGCCAGCGCGTGCCGCTGGCGCACAACGGCTACTGCCCCTCCCATCAACACCTCGCCGAGACCGAGGACCGGGAGCTCGCGGCGGCCTGATTGGGAGTTTTGGGTGGGTCGCCTCCGCGCATGTTCGGTGCGCGGACGGCGGCCGTGGGCGCTGGCCGATCGGAGATCTCGTCGATCTCCGATCGGTGTCCGGTCCCACGTACGCTCTGGGGAATGCTTCTCGGCGTAGACGTAGGCGGAACCTTCACCGACGCGGTGCTCGTCGGGGCAGACGGGACGGTGCACACCGCAAAGGTCCCCACGACACCGGCGAACCAGGCGGTCGGCGTGCTCGACGCCGTGGACGAGGTGCTCGCGCGGGCGGACGCGACGCCGCCGGAGGTGACGGGGTTCGCCCACGGCATGACGGTCGCCACGAACGCGCTGCTGGAGGGGCGTGCGGCGCGCACCGCGCTGATCGCCACGGACGGGTTCACCGACGTGATCGAGCTGGGCCGTCAGGCCCGGGTGCATCTGTACAGGCTGTGCGAGACCGCGCCCGCGCCGCTCGTGCCGGCGGAGCTGCGGTTCGCGGCGCCCGAGCGCTGCGGTCCCGACGGCCCGCTGCTGGCGCTCGATCCGGCGCTGGCGGGCGAGCTGGTCGAGGAGGTCGCCATGGCCGAGCCCGAGGCGGTGGCGGTCGCGCTGCTGCACTCCTACGCGCACCCCGCGCACGAGCGCCTGCTGGCACGCCTGCTCGCCGAGCGGTTGCCCGCGCAGACGCACGTATCGGTGTCCAGCGAGCTCGTGGGCACGTTCCGCGAGTACGAGCGCACGGCGACGACCGTGCTCGACGCGGCGCTCAGCCCGCTCGTCGGCGCCTACCTGCGCCGGCTGGCCGCGCAGGCGGCGGCGCGCGGGCTGGTGGAGCCCGAGATCATGCAGTCCTCGGGCGGCCTGGCAGCGACCGCGCGCGCCGCGTCCCATGCGGCGCTCACGGTCCTCTCCGGGCCGGCGGGCGGAGTGGGCGGCGCGCTGCTGCTGGCGAAGACGGCGGGCGCGGAGAACGTGCTGTGCTTCGACATGGGCGGCACCTCCTGCGACGTCTGCCTGATCACCGCCGGGCGGGTCGCCGAGACGGCGCAGCGCATAGTCGCCGGGCGCCCGCTGGCGCTGCCGGCGCTCGACATCCACACGGTCGGCGCGGGCGGCGGCTCGATCGCCTGGCGCGACGGCGGCGGCGCGCTGCGCGTGGGCCCGCAGTCGGCGGGCGCCATGCCCGGGCCGGCCTGCTACGGGCAGGGCGGCGAGCGGGCGACCGTGACCGACGCCAACCTGCTGCTGGGGCGCCTGCCGCTCACGACCCCGCTGGCGGGCGGGCTGACGCTCGACCTCGCCGCCGCCGAGCGCGCGGTCGCACGGCTCGCGCGGGAGCTGGGCCTGGACACGCGCGCGTGCGCCGCCGGAATCGTGCGCGTCGCCGAGGCCGAGATGCTGCGGGCGTTGCGCGTGATGACCGTCGAGCGCGGCATCGACCCGCGCGAGCACGCGCTGATGGGGTTCGGCGGCGCCGGCCCCCTGCACGCTTGCGCGCTGGCGCAGGAGCTGGGGATCCGGCGCGTCGTATGCCCGCGCGCCTCCGGCGTGTTGTGCGCGCTCGGCCTCGCCGCCGCGGCGCCGCGGCGCGACGCGGCGCGCACGGTCATGCTGCGCGGGTCGGCGCTCACGCGAGACGCAGTCGCGCGGATGCGCGAGGAACTGCTCGCGCAGGCGGGGTCGGCGGAAAGGAGGACGGCGGAGAGCGGTGAGGACTTTTTGGACGGCACCGTGTGCGCACACGAGGCCGCCGAGTCGGGATCGAGCTCGACGGCGCAGAGCGGTGAGGACATCTTGGCCGGCAGCACGCGCGCGCGTACACGTGCACATGCGCACGCGCGCTTTGATGCCCGCAGACGCATGGTCTACGAGCTGCGCTATCGCGGACAGTCCCACGAGCTGTCCGTCGAGTCGGACTCGATCGACCCGACGATCCTGCGCGAGGAGTTCGCCCGCGCGCACGAGCGGCGCTACGGCTACCGCGACGAGCACGGCGAGGTCGAGCTCGTGACGATCCGCGCCTCGGTCTGGGGCGCGGCGCCGCCTCTGAGCCTGCGCGGCACCGGCGACGACGCAGGCGGTGGCGATCGCGAGCGGGTGCACGGACCGGCCGTCTATCCGCTGCCCGAGGCCACGCTGTACGTCCCGCCCGGATGGGCGGGCGAGGTGGATGCGTGGGGCACGGTGCATCTTCACGAGGACCCCACATGAGCAGCCTGGACCCGAGCAGCCTGCACCCGAGGAGCCTTCATCCGAGCGGCCTGGACCCGATCCGGCTCCAGGTCCTCACCGGAGCCCTGCGCGCCGCGTGCGAGGAGATGGGCGCGGTGCTGATCCGCTCGGCCCGCTCGTCCAACATCAAGGAGCGCCACGACGCCTCGACGGCGCTGTTCGACGCCCGCGGCGAGATGGTGATGCAGGCCGAGCACATCCCCGTCCATCTGGGCTCGATGCCAGCCGCGGTGGGGGCGGTCCTGGAGGAGGATCACGCGGACGGCGCGTCGTGGGTCCTGAACGATCCGTTCGCCGGCGGTACGCACCTGCCCGACATCACGGTCATCACACCCGTGCTCGTGGACGGCGCCATCCTCGGGTTCGCCGCCAGCCGCGCGCACCACGCCGACGTGGGCGGTCGCATCCCCGGGTCGATGCCCGCGGACAGCCGCGCGCTGGAGGAAGAGGGCGTCGTGATCGAGCCGACCCGCCTGGACGAGGCTGCCGTGCGGCGGCTGTCCGCGCGGATGCGCCAGCCGGGCGAGCGCGAGGCCGACCTGCGCGCCCAGCTGGCCGCCAATCGCATAGGCGCGCGGCGCCTGAGAGAGCTCGCATCCGCGGTCGGGGTGGGTGGCGTGCGCGAGGCATTTTGCGCGGTCCTCGACTACGCCGAGCGCCGAGCCCGCGCCTGCCTGCGGGCACTCGAGGACGGCACGCGCGAGGCGCAGGACGTGCTCGAGGCGCCCGACGGCGACCTTGCGCTGCGCCTGCGCGCAACAGTCGCGGGTGAGCGACTGATCCTCGACTTCGCCGGCAGCGCCGCGCAGCATCCGGGCAACCTCAACTGCCCGCTCGCAGTCACCCACTCGGCCTGCCTGTTCGCCGCGCGGGTGCTCACCGACCCCGACATCCCCCCGTCGGCGGGGGCCTACCGGCCGATCGCGATCGTCGTGCCCGCAGGCTCGATCCTGAACGCGCGGCCGCTGCCCGCGCGCGACGGCGCCCCGGCGCACAGACCGGCCGTGGCGGCGGGCAACGTGGAGACGAGCTCGCGCGTGGCCGACCTCGTGCTCGCCGCGTTCGGCCGCGCGCAGGGACAGGGCACGATGAACAACCTCACGCTCGGCGCACCCGCGCGCACGCCCGCAGGCATCGGCCCCGCGCACGCGGACTCCGCCGGCGAGGACGACGGGGTGGACGGCGGCTCGCCGCCCGCGGATCCCGGTCGGGACGGCGACGAGGGCTTCTCCTACTACGAGACGCTCGGCGGCGGCCAGGGCGCCTGCCCCGACGCGGACGGCCCGAGCGGTGTGCACGTCGCGATGAGCAACACCTTGAACACCCCCATCGAGGCGCTGGAGCGCGAATTCCCGGTGCGCGTGATCGAGTACGCGCTGCGCCGCGGCTCCGGCGGCGCCGGCATGCGGCGTGGCGGAGATGGGATCGTGCGCGAGCTGCAAGCGCTGCGCGAGATGACCTTCTCGCTGATCGCCGAGCGCCGCCGCCATGCCCCGCACGGCGCCGCCGGCGGTGAGCCCGGGCTCGCCGGGCGCGACTTCCTCGACGGCGAGCCGATCCCCGGCAAGTCGACCGGCACGCTGCGCGCGGGCGCGCGGCTGCGCATCGAGACGCCCGGCGGCGGCGGGTTCGGCGAGGCCTGAGCAGACGCCGCGAACGGCTTGCACACGCGCCCCAACTCGGTTCAAGCCACGAAAAATCTGCCGATTTGCAGGGGATTTGGGATTTACCCCTGGATTTCGTATCTTTTAAGGCCTGGCCGTCCTGTTAGCGCGGGCGGCGCACAGGGCATACATCGAGCAGTCTCCCCTCAACCATCCACCGATTCTTCCCATGCCAATTGCTTTCAAAGAGTGGGCTGTCACCGTCCGCGCCCTCGCGGAAGGCGAGCAGCTGCTGACGCTCCGCAAGGGCGTGCTGCGCGAGTCCGGCAAGCCGTTCCGGCTCGCCCACGAGCGCTTCTTCCTGTATCCGACGTTCGACAACCAGAGCGGCGACCTCGTGCGCGAGTCCCACCAGCCCGAGCTGCGACGGGCGCTCGAGGAGGGCGTCTGGAGCGATGGCGAACCGCCGCTGCACGCCTTCACCTCGGGGGTCCCCATCCAGCAGCCCGACCGCGTGCGCATCCGCGCGTGGGCGGAGGTCGCCGGACATTTCACGATCACCGACCCGCGCTGCGTCGATGCGCTGTCCCCGTTCTACGTGTGGACGCCGAGCTACGCCGAACGGCGCCTGGGCTGGCGCCGCCGGCAGCCGCTGCACGTGCTGCTGCTGCGCACCTACCGCATCCCGCGGCCGGTGACGGTGAAAGTCAGGGACGAGTACAACGCCTCGCAGACCTGGGTCGAGCTGCAGCGCGAACTGCCGTTCGAGGGCACTCCGGTGCTGTCCGACGCCGAGTTCGAGCGCGCCTCGGAGGAGATCGAGGCGATCGCCACCAGCGAAGCGGGAACGCCGGTCGCCGCCTAGACGGCCGCTGAGCGGCGCTGGCCGATCCCGGACGATCGGTCTGCGTCCTCAGTCGCTCGCGTGCTGGCCGATCGTTGATCGCATCTGATCGACGATCGGTACGCCACGCTCCCTGCGTCCTTGACCTGCTTGCCCATCGACCGTCTAGGTAGCTGGTTCCACTCCAACGCACATTGCTACTCCGCGGGAGGCGCCCGCAGGGCTTCGCGCGCCGCCTGCACGCCCGACTCGGGCACGAGGATGTCGCGCGGGCCGGCCGCCAGGAAGTCGGGGACGTCGAACCCGGGCGCGCGGCGGGCCATGCTGGGGATGCCCTCCTCCAGCAGCAGTCCCTGAATCAGCTGCGCCTCCGGCAGATTCTGCGCATAGGCGACCTTGATCAGCCGGCCTTCGCTGTACTGGGGCTTGATCTTGCGCGCCTGTTCGCGACGCTCGCCCGGCTCGGCGTCGCCCGCGTGCGGGGGATGGACGAGCGGCATCCCGCACGCGGCGCAGAAGCGCTCGTCCGGGGGGTGCTCCCGCCCGCAGGACGGGCACTCCAGATGATCGTCGGCCGCCACGCCCATCACCGCACCTGGAGCTCGACCTCCCGCACGGCGCCATCCTCGATCAGATAGCAGCGAACCTCGGGCTGCTCGCCGGCGAGCCCGACGATCACCCACTCCAGGCCCGGCCAGTTGGCGGCGAAGTTGATGTCCGTCTGGGAGGGATACGGAGCAGTGTGCGTGTGCGAGTGGTAGATGGCGCCAAGACCCCACCCAGCCTCGTCGAACTCCCGTTCAGTCCTCAGAACCTCTTTGCCGTCGATCTCAAAGCGCTTGCGGCTGGCATGGATGTTCCGCGCGCGATGCACCCTCATCGCGCGCGGCTCGCCGTCTGACTCGGTGGAGGCGTAGGCGATCATGCCGCAGCACTCCTCGTCGTACTCCTCGCGCGCGTGCGCGATCACATCGTCCAGGAGGGAGCGGGAGATGTTCATCTCTATTGGAATCGCGCCACGCGCGCGTCCGCCGCGGAGTGCCCAGCCGACCGCGGTTGCCATGTCCAGCTGCGGGGAGGATCTACCACCAGACGGTGGCATCGAGGTTCTCGACCTCGTCGACCGGCAGCGTGTAGATGCCGCTCGACAGGTACTTCCAGCCGTCGTCGGCGACGACGAACACGACGTTGCCCTCGTCCAGCTCGCCCGCTATGCGCACCGCGATCGAGGCGATCGCGCCGCTGGAGACGCCCGCGAACACGCCCTCCTCATCCAGCAGCCGGCGCGTCCACAGGATCGCGTCGCGGTTGGTGACGAAGATCTTGCGATCCAGCAGCGAGATGTCGATGATCGGCGGGATGAACCCGTCGTCCAGCGAGCGCAGCCCCTGGACGGGCTCGCCCTGCATCGGCTCGGCGGCGACGATCTTGACGCCCTCGCCGAACGTCTCCTTCAAACGGCGCCCGTTGCCCATCAGCGTGCCCCCGGTGCCCAGGCCGGCGACGAACGCGGACACCTCGTCGAGCTCCTCGAGGATCTCCAGCGCCGTGCCGTTGTAGTGGGCCAGTGGGTTGGCCTCGTTGCCGTACTGGTAGGGCATGTAGACCGAGGCGTCGGCCTGGGCCATCTCGAGCGCCTTTTCGACCGCGCCGTTGGACCCCAGCGAGCCCTCGGAGTAGACGATCTCCGCGCCGTACATCCGCAGCAGCTGCGTGCGCTCGGGCGTGACGTTCTCCGGCATCACTACCTTCAGGCGATAGCCCTTGCGCGCGGCGATCATCGCCAGCGAGATGCCGGTGTTGCCGGAGGTCGGTTCGAGGATCGTCTGCCCGGGGCAGAGCGCGCCCTTCTCCTCGGCGTCCTCGATCAGCGCCCGCGCGACGCGATCCTTGACCGAGCCGGTCGGGTTGCGCGACTCGAGCTTGGCCCAGATGCGCACGCACGGCTTCGGCGACAGACGCGGCAGCTCGATCAGCGGCGTGTTGCCGATCGACTGCACGACATCCCCATAGCGCCCTCCGCAGGGCCGGTTCTTCAGCGGCTGAACGGCCATTACTTCACGGAATATAGCGGTACTGCACGGAGTCGTGGAGCTGTGTTGAATCCACCTCGGGACGACCTGCTCGCCGCGCGCCCGTCCGTGGCAACCGCGCGATTACGGCGGCCGGCCGAGCGACCAGTCAACCAGTAAGATGACCGGGCGCCGGGGGACGGCGCGTGCACGAGGGAGCGCGGCGGTCAATGCATTCACACAACGAGAGCTACGACTTCGACTGGCTGGTCATCGGCTCGGGCTTCGGCGGCAGCGTCAGCGCGCTGCGATTGTCCGAGAAAGGCCACTCCGTGGGCGTGCTGGAGTGCGGACGCCGCTTCGCCGACGACGAGTTCCCCAGCTCGACGGCGGACCTCAAGCGCTACTTCTGGAATCCCCGACTGGGCATGAAGGGGATCTTCCGCCTGACCACCTTCAAAGACGTCTCCGTCGTCTCCGGCTGCGGCGTCGGCGGCGGCAGCCTCGGCTACGCCAACACGCTGTACGTGCCGCCGAAGCAGTTCTTCGAAGACCCCCAGTGGGCGGACATGGGCATCGACTGGGAGGCGGATCTCGCCCCGCACTACGCCGAAGCGCAGCGCATGCTCGGCGTCGTGCAAAACCCCCACGACGACCCCGCCGATCAGCTGCTGCGCGAGCTCGGCGAGGAGCTGGGCGTCGGTGACACGTACAAAAAGACGCCCGTCGGCGTCTACTTCGGCGAGCCCGGCGTGACCGTCTCCGACCCGTTCTTCGACGGCGAGGGACCGGACCGCACCGGCTGCCGGCAGTGCGGGCGCTGCATGGTCGGCTGCCCCCACGGATCGAAGAACACGCTCGTCAAGAACTACCTGTACCTCGCCGAGAAGCGCGGCGCGCGCGTGATGCCCGAACGCACCGTCGTGGACATCCGCCCGCTCGGCGGCGCGGACGGCGCGGACGGCTATGAGGTCGAATCGGTGCGCTCGGGCGCCTGGCTGCGCAAGGATCGCCGCGTCCAGCGCGCGCGCGGCGTCGTCGTCGCCGCCGGGCCGCTGGGCACGAACAAGCTGCTTGCGCGCTGCCGGTGCAACGGCTCGCTCGCGAGGATCTCCTCGCGATTGGGCGAGCTGGTGCGCACCAACAGCGAGTCGATCCTCACCGTCACCGTGCCCGAGGACTACCCGGAGGACCTGATCGAACGCGTCGCGATCACCTCCTCGATCTATCCCGACCCCAACACCCACATCGAGACCGTCACCTACGGCGACGACGGCGACTCGATGCACCGCCTGTACACGCTGCTCGTCGGCGACGGCACGCGCCTGACCCGCCCGCTGAAGCTGCTCGCCCAGATCCTGCGCCACCCCAAGCGCTTCGTGCAGGCGCTGTTTCCCAAGCACTGGTCGCGGCGCACGATCATCGTGCTCGTGATGCAGACGCTCGACAACGCGATCGCGCTGCGCCCGCGCCGGGGACCGTTCGGCTCGCTGTGGCTGACCACCGAGCAGGACCCCGAGCGACCGATCCCGACGTTCATCCCGATCGCCAACCAGGCCGCGGAATGGCTCGCGCATCGCACCGGCGGCGTCGCGCAGAGCTCCGTCACCGAGGCCCTCTTCAACATCCCCACGACCGCCCACATCCTCGGCGGCGCCGTGATCGCCCCCGACCCCGCCTGCGGCGTCATCGACGCCCGCCAGCGCGTGTTCGGCTACGAGAACCTGCTCGTCTGCGACGGCTCCGCGATCCCCGCCAACGTCGGCGTCAACCCGTCCCTGACGATCACCGCCCTGGCCGAGCGCGCGATGAGTCATGTGCCGATGGCCGCAGCCGCCGGGAACGGGACGGCGTCGACAGTGGACCGAGCGGCGGCCGAGCCGGCCTCCTCAGATACGGTTGCAACTGCCTGATCGGCGAACCGCGGCGCGACGGCCCTGATTGTGAGCGCCCTAGCGATGCAGCGTGACCGAACGACGTTCCAGGTTCAGCTTGGCGCCCGAAGCGCTGCGCAGCGTGGTGACGAGCACCGCGCGCACGTGGCTGCTGTGCTCGAGCAGGCGGCGGCCTTTCGCCGTCAGGCGCATCAGGACGGTGACCGTGCCGGCGCTCTTGGCCGTGGCCGTCCCGCGCGCCAGCAGCAGCGCCGGCGGCTTGTGCCTGTGGTGATGGCGCCCACCCTTCCGGCCGGCGGCGTACGCCGGCAGCGCGCCTCCCTGGAGATAGAGATCCTGGACGACCGTGCCCGGCTGGTTGATCGTCACCTGGTCCAGCCAGCCCGACTTCAGCAAGCGGTGGATCGTGGTCCGCGCGAGCTTGAGGATCGAGCCCTGCAGGGCCGGGGGCGGAGGCGGGGGTGGCGGCGCCGGAGGCACGGGGCACGCGCCCACAGGGCGCACGTTTTCGCTTTCGTAGGTGAAGACGGCTCCACCCGCGAGCGGCGTTTCCAGCGACTCGCTCGCCCACACCGTCTCCCCGAACGCCAGCGGACTCAGGAAGCCGCCGCCGAAGGTTGACCCCGACAGCAGCGTGATCTGAGCCTGGACCGCGTTCCAGCGCTCGAAGCCGCCATAGGCCCCGGGCACATCCAGGAAGTTGCCGCCTTGGATCGTCTGGCCGGTCGACCGCTGGCCCGAGAAGTTGACCGAGCCCGCGCATACGGTCGGGTCCATCGAGGGCCGGCCGTCATACACGAACGACCCGACGATACTTCCACCCGGGTGACCGTTGAGGCCGGTCGGAGATTCCAGGTTCACCACGTCACCGGGAGCGGGGATCGACGGCATCCAAGCGTAACCATCGTCGCCGCTGCTCCTGGACACTTCGATGCCGCCGCGGATTATCGACACCGCCACCGAGGCTTCTGGATCGACGCGGCCGCTGGTCGCGATGACGCTGTGTTCGGGCTGGGTCGTCTCGCCCTCCGTGATCGACAGCGTGTACTTCGGCGGCGAGGTGGCCCCGGCGGGCGCGACAACGGCGCAGGTCACGATCAGCGCAAGGAGCAGGACCCCTCCGATCGAGCCGATTCGCCCGTGGATGAGCCGAAGACCGCGCACAAAATCGATGCTGGTTCTCATAAGCGCAATCCCATCGTCCGAGGAGCCGCCGAGGCTTAGGCTCGGCACCAAACGTGGACGCGAAGGCTAGACGCCGCGGCGGCGGAAAAACGCCGCGCTTACAGCCCGCCGGCCATCGCCGGCAGGATCACCAAGGTGTCGCTCTCCCCCACGGCCGTGTCCAACCCGCCCAGCACGCGCACGTCCTCGTCGTTGAGGTACACGTTGACGTAGCGGTTGAGCTCCCCGTCGGCGGCGAACAGCTGCTCGCGGGTCGCCGGGTGGCTCGAGGCGAGGTCGCGCAGGACCTCGCCGACGTTGGCGCCGGTTGCGCTCACCTGCTTCTCGCCGCCGACCGATGCCCGCAGCACAGGAGGGATCTTGATCGTCGCCATACCGGTCGGGCAGACTACCCTGCGGCCGCGCAGAACGCCTCGTAGTCGGGGAAGGAGCCCATCTCCTCGTCGCTGATGTCCTCGGGCTCGCGCGAGCAGATCGGGCAGTCGGGGTCGCGATGGACCTTGACCTCGGTCAGCGTCGCGCCCAGCGCGTCGTACAGCAGCAGCCGCCCGATCGCGGGCTCGCCGATGCCGAGGATCAGCTTGACGACCTCCGTCGCCTGCAAGAGGCCCATCGTGCCGGGCAGCACGCCGAGCACGCCGTTGGCGCCGCAGGAGGGCGCGAGCTCCGCCGGCGGGGGCTCGCGGAAGAGGCAGCGGTAGCAGGGGCCCTCATACGGCTTGAACACCGACAGCTGGCCGTCGAAGCCGAGGATCGAGGCCGAGACGACCGGGATCTTCAGCCGCACGCTCGCGTCGTTGAGCAGGTAGCGCGTGGGGAAGTTGTCGACGCCGTCGACGATCACGTCGTAGCCGGCGATGATCTCCATGATGTTCGACGCGTCGATCCGCACCGGGTACTTGACGACGTCGACGTCCGGGTTGAGCGCGTGGATCGACTCCTCGGCGGAGTCCACCTTGGGGACGCCCACGCGCTGGGTGGAGTGGATCACCTGGCGCTGCAGGTTGGACAGGTCGACCTCGTCGTCGTCGACGATCCCCAGCGTGCCCACGCCGGCCGCGGCGAGGTACAGCGCGGTCGGCGAGCCGAGGCCCCCGGCGCCGAGCAGCAGCACCTTCGCGTCGAGCAGCCTCTGCTGACCCTCGACGCCGATCTCCGGGATCAGCAGGTGGCGCGAGTAGCGCTCGCGCTGCTCCGCGCTCAGCGCGCGCGGCACGACGATCTCGTAGCCGCGATCCTTCCACAGCGTGATGCCGCCCGTCATCGAGGCGACGTGCGTGTAGCCGAGGTCGTCTTCCAGCGTGCGCGCGCCCCACGCCGAGCGGTTGCCCGACTGGCAGTACAGGACGATCTGCGCGTCGCGGTCGGGAACGGCGGCCTCGATGCGGGTCTCCAGATAGCTGCGGGGCACGTGCTTGGCGCCGGGCAGGTGTCCGGCCGCGAACTCCTCGGTCTCGCGCACGTCGACGATCGCCACGCCCTCGCCGATCAGCTCGCGCACGCGCGAGGGGTCGATCTCGGCGATCTGGGACTTTATTCGTTTGAGCAGCTCCGCGCCTGACGGGCTCATCGTGAAACTCCTAAATCGTGGTCGGGATTCATGGAGACTTCAGAAAGTATAGCGCCGAATCAGAGTGAGACCGTGACGAGCGCAGTGTGGCGCGCGATCACATCGAAGTCGGCGTCTTGGTGGAGCAGCTGCGAGCCGGTTCTGATTGCGACGGCCGCGATCAGGCAGTCGGGAGCCTTGCGCACCGTCTCGCCTCCGCGCCGGCATGCCCGGTACAGCGCGGCGGCCGCCTCGTAGTCGGGCGGCTCCTCCAGGCGCAGATAGGTGCAGCGGTTGAGCAGGCGGCGCATGTCTCGCGCCTGGCGCTCGTCATGGGCTCCAGCCAGCACCTCGAACATCACGGTCCCCATCGTCGCGAGGGACTCGCCGGCGTCGACCGCCGTCCGCAGACGGAGGTGGGCTGGGCTGCCGGTCATACGCTGATACTCGATCCAGGCCGAGCTGTCGGCGAGAATCACAGGTTGGGATCCCGCCAGCCGGTGCGCATCTCCTCCAGATCGCCGTCCCAGCCTGTCCCCTGCATCGCCAATGCTTCCTCGCGACTCATCGGCTCCAGGTCCAGCTGGCGCAGCGCGAAGTCGATCGTCGCGCGCTTGGTCTTCAGCCCGTAGCGGTCCATCACGCGGCCGATCAGCTCGTTGTCCAGCTCAACGTTTGTACGGCTCATGTGTAGAGCATACACCAACAAGGCACCTGCCGCACCCGGGATCGCCGCCCGCCGCTCCCTCCGGAACAGCGATCATGCCTCACATGCCCCGGCGTTGCCTCGCTTTCGCGCTCGCCTCGCTTACCGCGCTCGCGGCGGCCGTCGCGCTGGTTGCGATCCTGGCGACACCCTCCGGGCGCGATGGAGCCTCCTCCCCAGTGACAAGCACCGCGATGACCGGCACAGATGCGACGAACGCGTCGGGGTTCGACGGCGCCGCGCTCATCCCCAGCCCGCTCGCTCCCGACTTCACGCTCACCGACCAGTACGGCCACTCCGTCTCTTTGAGCGCGCTGCGCGGCCACGTCGCGGTGCTCACGTTCCTGTACTCGACCTGCCGGGCCACGTGCATCCTCATCGCCCAGCAGATCCGCGGGGCGCTCGACGAACTGGCCCAGCCCGTGCCCGTGCTGATCCTCAGCGCCGACCCAAGCGCCGACACGCCTGCGAGCGTCGCGCGCTTTCTCGCCCGGGTCTCGCTCACGGGGCGCGTCCGCTACCTGACCGGCTCGCCCGCCCAACTGCGCGCGGTCTGGCGCGCGTATCGCGTCCATCCTGCGAGCGCCGGACGCGCCGCCTTCGACAAGTACGCCTTCCTGCTGATGCTCGACGCGCGCGGGCGTGAGCGGGTGCTGTTCGCGCCGGAAGTGCTCACTCCGGAAGCGCTCGCGCATGACATCCGCAGGCTCCAAGCCAAACCGTAGACGCCCGAATGCTCTGCGCGCGGCTGATACCCTAGCGCGCAGGTAGGTATTTGAGCGATGATGTTCTCAACCAAGGCCGAGTACGGCGTGCGCGTGATGGTCGAGCTGGCTCGGCGAGCCGGTGACGAGCCCGTTCCGCTGGCGGAGATCGCCGAGCACGACGGCATGCCGCTGGCCTATCTGGAGCATCTCGTCGCGCGGCTGCGCAAGGCGGGCCTGGTCGATTCGCGGCGGGGATCGCGCGGGGGCTACCTGCTCGCGCGCTCGCCCACGGAGATCACGATGGCCGAGGTCGTGCAGGCGCTGGAGGGCTCGATCGCGCCGATCGAGTGCATCTCCCAGGCGGCCGACGGCTCGATCGTGTGCTCGCGCGAGTCCGACCCGGGGCACGTGTGCCCGACCAAGCTCTTGTGGACGCGCGTGCGCGGCGCGATCGTGCGCACGCTGCAGGACACGACGCTCGCCGACCTCGTGCTCGCACCGTCCCTCGGCCTCGCCGCCGGACTGCCCGCCGACACGGGCGCCGCCACCCTGCCCACGCTGCCCGCCGCCGCCTCGGCCCGCGCCGCCGCGCTGGGCGACTGACCCGACCCACCCTCATCCATCCCCGACGACCGGAGCCCGAACCAGCGACATGGCCGACCTAGAGATCAGAGACCTGCACGTGCGCATCGAGGAGCGCGAGATCCTGCGAGGCGTGGACCTGGACATCTCGCGCGGGGAGATCCACGCGCTGATGGGCCCGAACGGCTCGGGCAAGTCCACCCTGGCCAGCACCCTGCTCGGACATCCCTCGTATGAGATCACCGAGGGCACGATCGTCTTCAAGGGCGAGGACATCACCGCGGCCGAGCCCCACGAGCGCGCCCACGCCGGCCTGTTCCTGGCCTTCCAGTACCCCGTCTCGATCCCGGGCGTCTCGGTCGCGAACTTCCTGCGCATGGCCATCAACGCAGGGCGCGAGGAGCCGATCCAGGTCAAGGAGTTCCGCGCCCAGCTCCAGCACGCGATCGAGCTGCTAGACGTGGACCGCTCGTTCACCTCGCGCCACCTCAACGACGGTTTCTCCGGCGGCGAGAAGAAGCGCGCGGAGATCCTGCAGATGGCAATGCTCAAACCGGACATCGCGATCCTCGACGAGACCGACTCGGGCCTCGACATCGACGCGCTGCGCACCGTCGCCGAGGGCGTCCAGCGCCTGCACGACGAGCAGGGCCTCGGCGCGCTCATCATCACCCACTACCAGCGCATCCTGCACCACGTCGAGCCCGAGTTCGTGCACATCCTGATGGACGGGCGCATCGTGCTGCAAGGCGGCGTCGAGCTCGTCGAGCGCTTGGAGCGCGAGGGCTATGACCAGATCCGCCAGGAGTTCGGCGCGATGCGGGGCGCCCTCGCGGCCGGTGACACCGGCGCCTGAACGGGCGATCGAGACGGTCGTTCTACCGGCCGGCTGTCAGCGAGGAAGACCCTCTATCCAGGCGCCTATCCCGGCGATGAAAGACGGTAGATGTTGACGCTGGTGCTCAACGGCGACATGCACCTCATCAGGCGTCAGTATCCAGTACTCGTGCTGGCTGGTATTGCGCAAGTCGACGACCTCCTGCATGACCTGCTCTGCCTTCTTCGCATAGAGACCCTGTCGCCGCAGTTGGTCCGCTGCCGGGGTCTTGCGGTCGGCGGGAATCGCGCCCAGATCTTGAGCCACTCTCACGCTGAGACCGATAAGACCTTGACAGAGGTTGTGCAGGTCGTCCATGTTCGACCGCACCGACATGGCCCGGTTGCGCTCCGCTGGAACCTCTGAGTACCACGCGGCGCTGAATGCCGATAGGTCGAAGTCCGGCGGAAAGGCGCATACCGCGGTCTCCAGCTGTTCCATCGTACGCGCCAGTTGCCCCAGCGCGTTATGCAACGCCTTCAGGCGCGCCTGGGCAGCAACCGGCGAACGGGAAGAACCGCTCACCGGCCGGCGCCGACGGACGCTTGCGCGCGAGCGGCGGCCAGCCGCTGGAAGTAGCCGATCGCCGCCCGGGCCCCCTCCTGTATCTCACGCCCTGCCCGATCGGCCTGCGTATGGGCTTGCTCAGCCTGCGCCCGCAGCTCGGGCCAGCTCCCCGAGCGATCCACCAGAGGACGGCCGTCGCGCAACACCTCAGCCAACAGGCCCGGATCGCGCAGCGCGCCCTTCAAGGGCACCAACTGCACGTCCGGCCTCACACGCTCATTCAGCCGTCCGCGCAGCGCCTCCAGAGCACCCGGGTAGGGACGACGAAGCTCAACCAGCAGGTCCACATCAGAGATCCCCGCCAGGTCGTCTCCCCGCGCGACGGATCCAAAGAGCACAACCAACTCCAAGTTGGGCTCCGTTCTGAGAGCGCCGCGCAGCCGACCGATCAACGACCAATGGAGGCGAACCCACTCCGCCTCCCCCTCGGCGACGACAAGCCGGTGAGAACTGATACGCCGAGCCCGGATGAGCTCGCTGCCCACCCCCCGACGAAGGGTACGCTCACTCACTCCCACCTCGTCAGCCAACCGCCGCAAGGCCAAGCTCATGTGTCCATACTAGCAGTCGTGTGTCCGATCGCTCACGCCGAGGTCACCGTGGAGCCTCAGCGCGAGCCAGGCCGGCGCCGGATCGAGGTGAGCGCGGTGTGTTGACAGCACGCCCCCTCAGCTTCGGCGGGCGTTATGCTGACCGTATGCCAACCCTGGTGATGGATCCCGCTCCGGTCGAGCTCGAAGCGCTGCTCGAGCGTCGCCGCCGGCTCGGCCTCGATCACCGCGACGAGATGTGGGAGGGTGTGCTGCACATGAATCCCGCGCCGCACGGTCGCCATCAACGCATCGGGCAACAGCTTGCCGTGGCACTGGATGGTCCCGCCCGGGCCGCGGGCCTGCTGCCGGCGATGGGAGAGTTCAACCTCGGCGTCGAGGATGACTATCGCGTACCCGACGGAGCTGTGCACCGCCCCGGACCCGATCGGTTGTACTACGCCACCGCCGCCCTCGTCGTGGAGATCGTCTCGCCGGGCGACGAGAGCTGGAAGAAGCTCCCCTTCTACGCCGCCCACAACGTCGACGAGGTGCTGATCGTCGACCCTCAGGAGCGCACGGTCGACTGGCTGGGACTGGACAACGGCGAGTACCGGCCGATCGCGCGCAGCGCGCTGATCGAGCTGGCTGCGGGCGAGCTGGCCACACGGATCGACTGGCCCGCCCCCCGCTGAGCTCGCCCCGAGCCGCAACCAGGCCCTCACCGCAACAGCAGCCGGCGTGCTCACCAGTCCGGCGCCGGCGCCCCGAAACCAGCGTCTGTCTCCAGAGCCTCGGGACGATATGCATCCGGATCGCTCGCCATCCGCCGAAACGACGCGGCGTCTACCTTCAGACCCTCGCTGCCGGGGGTTCAGGACGCGGGCGTCGAGCGCGTCGAGCAGTCCAGCCATGCGGCGACAAGCCACCCGAGTAAGGCAGCCACAACTATCATAGTTATGACTATCATTCTGATGCCCTTCTACGATCGCGCCGACGAGTTCGCGGCGCTCGAGCAGCGGCGTTCGAGCAGCGGCGTTCGAGCAGGTCTGCCAGAGCTGGCTGCACGTCTACCTCTTCTCCCGCTCGGGCTTCGAGCCCAGGCTCGCCCGGCACGCCCGCAACGACCCAACGTGCCACCTGATCGAGGTGGAGGAGCTGTGTTAAGGGTCAGGAGTCAGCCGAGGCGAACCGAGACGGTCATCGACCCCGAGGGCCCTTCACCGCAGGAGCAGCCGGCAGCGGCTCGGGGGCTCTGAGTGCTCGGAGGCGAGCGTACACCGAGGGGCGGCGCCGGCGCCAGGGAATCAGAGAAAGCTGGCATGGAAACGGCCGCGGGGCGATACCCCGCGGCCGATCCCGCGCTACTTCAATGCGGCCGTTGCCAGACGCCGGGGGCGCTTATCCGGTGACGGCCCAGGTGCCGCGAACAGCCAGGATTTCGTCTTCGGCGCTTTCGACGATTATGAACGTGAGCAGGGTACCTCTTGCCCCCGAGTCGTTACTCGCGCTTTCGTTTTCGGGGTTGACGATAGCCGGTTGTCCGGTCAGGCCTTCCTGGACGGCGGCGAAGATGCAGAGGTTCCCGGATTCGGCTTCGGGTTTTTCCGCGCTGCCTTTGCAGCCTGCCGGCAGCGTTTCTTTGACGTTGATGAAATGCACGTTGCTTGCCGGCAGGCCCGCGGCGAGCGGGATCGTGAAGGAGATCGGGACATAGACCGCCTGGGCTTTGCCTGTGTTGTGCTCGATGCCTTGCGGCTCGGCCCAGACACCCATCTCCGAGGAGCCTTTGGGCAATGTCCCGCCCGCGGTCCAAGGGGAGCCTTCCCTGCCGTTGCAGGCAAAGCTTTTGCCGCTGGCGGAGGTGAATTCGCTGCCGCCTTCTTTGCTGCACGCGGTCGCGCCTTTGGCGACTTCTTTGCTGGTCACGCTAACGCCGTTCGTTCCGGGGGCGCCGTTTACGCCGTTTTCGCCCTTGGCGCCCGCGGCGCCCTGCGGTCCTGGAGCGCCCTGCGTGCCCTGGGCGCCCGCGGGGCCGGCCAGGCCCGCGGCGCCGGCCTTGCCGTTGGCGCCCTTGAGCGACTTGAGCACCTTGGGGCTGATCTGCTTCGTCGAGGTGATCAGGTACTTGCCGGCGGCGTAGGCGCCGCCGCTCATCGCGAAGACGAGCGCGAACGTGACGAGGATGTTGGTGTAGGTGAGGCGCCTGCGTATGCCAGTGAGCATTCCTGTTCTCTCCGATTGTCGGGGTTATCGTGTACCGCGCCAGTAGGCGGCGCGAGTCGCTATCGCTTTCTTCGCCTTGGTGCTGGGCGCGTACTTCCCGCGGGCGCTGCGCCTGCACGCCGCGCGCTTGGCCTTCGGCTTCCTGGCGCACGCTTTGAGGGCACGGGCGAGCTGCTGCGCGCGCGTCAGCTTCCTGGGCGTTCCGTGTGCGGCTTCGGCCGGGAACGCGATACCCGGGACCGACAGCTGAGCCAGGACGCCCGGCAGGGCGAGGGCCGCGGAGAGACCCGCGGTCGTAAAGACCACCGGCGCGCCCACAGCTTCACCGAAGCCGCTGCGAACCACGATCCTGTACGCATACTGCGTCCCCGGCTGCAGGCCGGTGAGATTGAACGCCTCCCCCACCGGTAGCGTGCCCGCACCGGCGGCCCCGGTGAAGACGACGCCGTACTGCGTGCCGCCGGCGTCGTAGACGCCCATTTCGAAGCTGTAGGTCGAGGACTGACCGTCGGGATTGGCGGTACCGGTGATCGTCGCGGAGGTCGTACCCACCGCCGTAGGAGCGGTCGTGGTGGCCTGCGGCACGGGGGCCGGAGCGGTCGTGAACGTGCCTTCGGGGAGCACCGGTTCACCCGTTTCGTTCAACGCCGTCCCGCCCGGGTTGACCGCGGTGAGGCGATAGTGGTATTCGGTGGCGGGCTGAAGTTCGGTGGCTTCAATGATCGCTTTCGTCGGCGAGTAGGCACTCGATTCCCGCGTCGAGGTCGAGGCCGTGAACGGCGCGGTCGCACAGGCTTCGTGGCAGGGGCCGTATTCGAAGTCGTAGACAGTGTTCGCGTTCTCGGGGTTCACGCTCCCGCTGAGGACAACCGACGCCGGTCTGACGAACGACGCGCCGAGCCCGGTGAGGACCCGCGGCGGGACCGCCGGGACCTGGAGCGATTCTGTTTCGGTCGTGAGAAGCTCTGGTGCCTTGACGTTCTGGTCTTCAGCGGCGACTTGTCTGTCGAGCAGTTCGTTCGGGCGCACGCCTTTGATCGAAGCGCTGATGGGCACCGCAGCGTTACCGGTCGCGATCTGCTGCTTTGGTGTTTCCTGGCCCAGAGCCGCTGTGGTGCCCCAGCGGAACCACGCTTCGGTTTCGGAGACACCCTCCGGGTTGACGGTGCCGTTCAGCGTGCAGTCGACGGTGACGGATGTTTCGTGCACGGCGCCTTCGTGGCAGTCGATTTCGCCCAGCGCGAGTTCGGCGACGGGGACACGGTGGTAGGCGAGGAGTTCGCGTTCATCGCTGCCGACGCCGTAGAGGTCGTCATTGGCGTTGAAGGAGACGCCGCCGCCCTGCACACCGGAGATTTCGGTGATGCGATGCAGTTTGGGTCCGATGACTTCGTACAGCGTGCCGGATTCGGAGCCCATGACGGCAAGCCGGCCGGCCGCGTCCACAGCAAGGCCGTAAGGGGTGACAGCGAACGACGCGACTTCTTTACCGGTCGAGTCGAACTCGCGGATTGAATCCGGAGGGTTGCCGGTGATGGAGTAGCCGAGGTAGACGGTGCCGGCCTGGTCGACGGCGATCCTGGTCACCGCGTAGCCCGGTGCGGAAGCGATTTCCGTCAGCCGGTGGGCGATAGATTCGGTTCTGGCGAGCGGTTCGCCGGCCCAGGTCCCGTCGGGCCTGAACTCCTGGACGGTGTGTTCGTCGCCTACGTAGAGGTGCGCTTCCGGGCCGCCGACCGCGAGGATGCCGCCGTCGGTCCCGAAGTGAAACGAACCTGGTTCGGGTGTGGTGCTTTCGGCCGGCCCCTTACAGCTCGCGATTTCCGCCTGAGTGCAGAGGTTGCCGTTCGTTGCTTCGTTGACTTCCTTGCCGATCTCGAGCAGGAACTGTCCTTCGGCCGTGAACTTCTGCACACGCTGAGCAAAGGTGGGACTTTCTATACGTTCTGCGACATAGAAGTCATCGTTCGTCGGGTCGAGCGCGATGGCGCTCGGGCGTCGGAACTGTCCCGGTTTCGTACCTGCGGTCCCCGCCTGGCAGGTGTCGCCGGACGCCTTCGTGCAGACGTTTCGGGCGGCCTGCGGCGCGCCTTCTTCTTCCTTGGTCCGGTTCACGCTCCAGCCGAAAGAGGCGATGAATTCGCCGCTCGAGTTGAGCTCCTGGACACGATGGTTTTCCGGATCCACGACATAGAGATCTCCTTCGGGTGCGCCACCGCCAGCCACGCTCGTCACTGCGCCGGCGAAGCCGTTCGGTTCGCTCGTGAAACCGGCCGGCCGGCATTTGTGTCCGGAGAGGACGGTGCAGATGGGTCCTTTGGTGACTTCGTCGACTTCCCAGCCGATGTGGCTGGTGAGGATCTCCTTGATCGGCGGTTCGCTCGCGGACGCGACCGTGGGCGAGGCGAGTGCCGGCGCGGCGAGCAGGAGGGCGACCGTCGCGAGCAGGAGCCGTGGCGGCTGCGCGAAGTCGCGCTTGAGGCAGGCGGCGATCATTGCGGGCGCCTGCGCTTGTGCCTGGTCTGCTTGGCGCGTGCGACGTGGGCGGCGCAGCCGGTCACGGCGATCTTCGTGTTCTGCTTGATCACGGCGCCATTCTGGGCGACCATTTCGGTCGGCATCAACAGGCTCGCGGGCTTCTGCACATGGCTCGTGATCCTCTGGTGCAGGGTGCGCCCGCGCACTCTGCGGGTGATCGTGCGCTTGACGGTCGCCGATGTGGTGAGGCTGCAGAGGTTGGCGTTGGCCGTGAGCGCGGAGTAGGGGCCTTGGGGGAGATACAGCTCGAACGTGGAGACGGGGACGTCGGGGACGGTCTTGAAGGTGCTGCTCGTGACCCCGCTCTTACTGATGAACGTCGAACCGGTGAGATCGACGCGGACCCCGTCGCCCTGCAGCACGACGATCAACGACGGGAACGCTTCCCCACCATGGGAGACGAAATACACAGGGCCTTCGAGTGCAACCGGCAGGACCGGCGTCGTCGCCTTCACGATCCCGACGACTGACTGCGACGGACAGGATGCCGGATTCGTTTCAAAGACGGCCGCGACGCACGCTTTCTGCAGTGTCGTCAGGCGGGAGGGGAGCTGCTTGGGGAGCTCGACTTTGACGTAGGCGATGTTCGACTCGCTGCCCGCCGTAAACGACGGATAGATCACCTTCGCGTCGAGGCTCGCACCGTTAGCTTTGCTCGTACGACCACTCGTGGAGACCGTGAAGTGGGGGTTGAACGCGAGACTGCGGCAGCCGCCGGCGGCGAACGGGCTCGAGACATGCGCTACCGCGTTCTGGTTGCCGGAGATGGTCGCGGTTATCTGCTGCGCGGCGCAGCTGGTGGGGTTGAACATGAAGCCGGGCCGATCGATGTTGACGGTGATCCGTTTCAGTCGCAGCGGGACGCCGAAGACGATTTGCGGGATCGCGTAGGGTCCGGTTTCATCGGTCGTGATCGTCAGCGTCGAGTTCACCGGGTCGACATGGATCTGCGCGCGGACGACGACGAGGCCAAGGTTGAAGGGGCCGGCGACGGCGTTGGTGACGATCGAAAGACCGAACGGGGCGCCGCGGTAGCTTTTGGTCAGGTAGACGTTGCCGGAGATTTCAAAGGGGTGGGAGCCGGCGCCCGAGGCGACCGTGGTGCTGCCGATCCGCGACGATTCCGGGCAGTGTCCGCTGTTCGCCAGGGCTTCTTCACAGAGGGGGACGCTCGAGAGCATCCCCACCAAGCCGGGCGGTGTGTGGACCTGGACGCCCTTGACGAACTGTTCGCGGTCTTTGCGGGTGAGGTCCATCGTGAACGAGCTGAACTGGCCGGCGAGCGGCGTGACTGTCCCCGAGAGGAAGCCGGGGGAGAGGCCCGGTGGGCTGGCGCAGCCCGTGACGTTGAAGAACGAGGACGGCGTCGCGTCCGGGGTACCCGCCGCGGACAGGCCTTCGGGGGTGATGCCGGGGGCGCTCCACGGCGTGAAGTCCGAGGTGCTGAGCGCGGGACCGCAGGTGCTGGGGGTATCCAGCGGCGCGCGCGGACCACCGTTGAGGTGCAGCTTCAGTTCGCTGAAGGGCGCCTGGGGGGTTTCCGCAACGGTGCTGGTCAGCTGGCCGGTCGCCGGGTTCGCGTGCGTGAGAAGCGGAACCTTGAAATGGATCCCCGTACGGGCGAGATCGCCGGTGCCGCCGAGTTCGAGATACAGACGGTAGAGCCTGCCGTCGCGCGCGTCTTGCTCGATGCAGGCCGGCTGGCCCGTAGCGCCACACGCGGGGCGGGCGAGGTACACGGCGCCCTTGATCGGTTCTGAGAGAAACGGGGTGATCGCTTCTGCGTCACCCACCTTCGACGCGTCAGGACAGTGACCGGAGGCGAGCTGGAGTTCCCCGTTGACACCGACTTCTTCGGATTCCGGGCCGGTGATGTCGATCCCTTCCGGGCCGAATTCGTCGCAGGCCTGGATACCGTCGACGACACCGGGGGAGATCGACAACCCCTCGGGGAGCGTCAAGACGGAGTTGCGTAGCTGCGGCGTGGCGTTGCCGCCGACCGTTTCGTTGAGCGGGACGCGCACGTTCACGCCGAGGCCGACGGGCGCGTCGGCGAGTTCCGTGTCGGGTTCGACACCGATCGTCGGGTTGAACTGCAGCGCCCCACAGCCCGTCACCGCCGGCATCACGGCGTGTGCTTCGGTGAAGCCTTCGTATTCCTGGTTCGGGCGCACGTGACCCGGTTCCTGCCACGAATCGGCCCGCACAGCAGCAGACTGCGGGCCCGCGGCACAATCCGTCGGCAGAGTCAAAAAGGGAGCGGGCAGCACGCCACTCGACTGATTGCCTTCTTGGCAGAAGAGGGGTTCGGACCGTTCTATTTTCCCGCAAAACATGCCGCGTACGCGGTCGTGAGTCGGGTCCGCCGGAACACCCCAGAACGTCGTTTCCACGCGCACCAGATTCACCGTAGGGATACCGGTGCTCTCGACAGCGAAGCCATAACCCTGGGCCGTGCGCACCAGATGACCCGTGAGCACAGTCGCCACGTGCGCGCGGTTCTCAAACGCGAACTCCGCCGACTGACCCGGTTCGGGCGTGACGTTCACGATCGGCCCCACTTCCTCATGTCCGCCGAAGAAGACGAAATGGTAAGAGCCGATCTGCGTGGACGCGGGACACGTCCCCTGAGTCACGGCCTGGGACAACGGACACGACGGCGCCGCCAATGGATCACCCAAGAGCCCCGGCGGCAAGTCGACGACGATGTCCTTCGGGTCACGCGTGGGAAATAGAACTTTTTCCGGTTGCCCCAGGTTCACTTCTTTTTCGACGTCTTCGCTCAAGAATTCGACGACGGTCGTCAGTCCCCAGGGGTGGCCGCCGGCCTGCGTGAACGCCGGGACATACGGTTCGTTCACCACTTCCGCAGCGGCCGGCCCGAGGTCCGGTCTTTCGGTCACTCGCGTGGACTTAGTCGTCTGAAACGAGAAGTTTGCGACGGTCAACGGGGGCACTTCGGCCGCTGCGGCCAACCCGGGCGCCACCGCGCCCAGCGACGCGACAACCGCCACGACGGCGAGAAACCAGCGATAGCCCGCAGAACTCGACGTGACGTTTGGAGGAGCTCCCAAGGTTGGCATCATCGGGTCCTCGTACGCGTCGATGCTGTGGAAGGATGTTTTTTGTGGGCGGCGTGTTCGCAACTGGCGCGCTTGCGTTTGTTGTGTTTGGCGTGACAGGCTTTGAGGGCTCTTGCGAGGGTCTGCGTGCTCGTGGGCTTGGGCTTGATTGCGGGCACAGCTAGAGTGGGCTTGTCGGCGGGAGTTTGCGAGGCGCTGCCGGGGACGAGCAATGGGGCGGGGTTGCTCAAGGGGCCTTGGCATGCATCGCCGGAGCACGATTGGCGCGGCGCCGCCGATACGGGGAAGCCGCCGTCGAGGCGGGCGTCGTAGATGTCGCGCAGGCCGTCGGTGTCGCCCGGGACGAGGCCTGCGGCGGTAACGAAGAAGATGTCGCGGCCGGAGGGAGAGATCGTCGGGGTTTCGTCGCTCGTGGACGAGCTGCCGCTCGAGATCAGTGACACCGCGCCTTCTCCGTGAGGGCCGGCGCCGGCATGCCATTCATAGATATTCGCCAACCCGTTTTCTGCGCGTGGTGAGAGCGGCCCTTCCGAGGTGAACACGATCCGCGAACCATCATCGCTGACCGCGCGAATCGTCAATTCCTGCTGGTGGTCCGGCGAACTCCCCGGATAGATTCCGGGTGTGTTAGCGCCGGCGCTGAATTCGTCGTTGCCGTTCGCGTCGTACCCGTTTTCGCCGACCGAGACACGCGTGAGCAAGCCGGATTCACTGTCGTAACGGTAGACGTCGAGCGCGGAATCGGAGTCGTCCGGTGTGAGCTGCCCCCAGCTGTTGAAGACAAGGACACGGCCGTCACGCGTCGAGTCGGCTCCCTGGTAGCCCCACGAGCTTGAATCGTTTCTGCCCGTTCCGCCGCCGGTCAGGCTTGCAGGGCAGGCCGTGTCTTGGACGGACCCGGAAGCCGCAGGCGCCGAGCACAGCTCCGCGATGAACACCGTGGCAGCCGTGCGCGCATCGTAGACATACAGGTTCTCCGCACCACTCACCGGGGCACGACCTTCCGCGTTGGCTCCTTCGCTCAGCACACCGTGCGCGACGAAATACACGCGCGAACCATCCGAGGCGACACGCGAGACACCCTGCACGTCTGCGGACTGCCCAGCGACGGGGTCGTGAGAGACTTGCACGAGCGAGAGGACGCGACGTTCGCTCACGGCGCAACCCGCTTCGCCTTCCCCACACCCGATCCTCGCCAGATACAGATCGTTGCCGGTGTCCTGATCGCCTCCGACCAACGGCGCGCGCGTCGTGAAATACACAAGCGATCCGTCTTCGGAGGCGCCCTTGAAATACGAGTTCGACCGCGCCAACGCCCCCGCGCACGGAACATCCGCGCACACTTCACCAAGCGGCTTCGACACTTCAAGCGTACGTTCCCCGCCCAACCGGGCAAACAGCTGCTGGCCGGTTCGGCACAACGCGCTCTGTTCAACGCTCGTCGTAAAGAAGATCGTGTCTCCATGCGGGCCGATCGCGTTGAAACCCGCCCGCGCTTCTTTGCCGCCAAAC
This sequence comes from Solirubrobacteraceae bacterium, assembly GCA_035567335.1. Classification (GTDB taxonomy): domain Bacteria; phylum Actinomycetota; class Thermoleophilia; order Solirubrobacterales; family Solirubrobacteraceae; genus Palsa-744. The sequence continues at coordinate 44,025 of DATMPZ010000004.1, read as the reverse complement.
GGTATATTGCTAGTCGCCTCGTTCACGCCCAACTCAGGCCCGCAGTGCGGGTTGATCACATCTCCCGCGTTATCCAACGCGACGAGCCGCAGGTAGGGTTCCGCGCCGCCACAACCCCTCGACTGGTCATAGATCTGCCCGAAGGTACCTTCAGCTTCTGGCAACAGCGGCGCGGTGAAGCCGAGAATCTGATGACACAAATCACCGCTCGCCCCCAACGCCAGCCCGGTGTACGGCTCGCCGTCGATCGGTGCCACAGGAGTGCCAAGCGCTTCCCAATTCGCCGCCACGTTAGGCGAGTCGACACGATGCAGAATATACTCAAAGCCTTCGCTTGGCCCTTCGCGTTTGGTCTCACCTATATGCCTTGCGCCCTCGACATACTCGAGCCCCGAGGAGAACGCGGACTCGATACCACCAGGCGAGGGCTGCAGCGACGAGACAGACCAGCCCGAACCATTCACACGCTCAGCCAAGTAGAAGTTGGTGAGAGTGTTCCATTGCGTTCCCGCAAAAACGCCCAGCGAGTCAAACGCCACCCTTTCACCATCGGCCGAGACCATCCGCAAACCCCCCGCCCCCAACCCGCCCTTGTACTCCGGGCTCACCTGCTCGTAGACGCGGCCTTCAGACAGGGCTTGGGCCGGACTGACCGTGAGGGCAGCAGCAGACAGGACGAGGAAGGACATCAGCACGCACACGCGTGCTCCAACGTTCGACCTCTTGCGGCTCACGATGCCACCTCCCCGTTGCTGCCCGCGTGAACACGGAGCGTCTGTGTCACCTGCAGGCCCCTGTCGGTCAGGCGCCAGATGTTCGGCTCGCCGCTGGGCTGATGGCCGTGTCCCGCCGTGTTGCGGATCAAACCCAGGCGCTCCAATCGCGCCAGCAGCTTGGACATCTGGCCCTGGTCGACGACGCCGGCGTGTTCGGCGACCTCGCGATTGCTCGCGCCCGGCCAGTCGCCGATCGCGCCGAGCACCCGCAACGTGCGATACGTCAACCGCATCGGCAGTCCCACCAGGGGATCCTCCGCCGACCGCGCTGACGGTGACGCGCCCGCTCCGTTACGCGAGCCACCAGACCGCCGCGCGAGCTTCGCTACGGGGCGTTCGAGCTCTCGTTGCGCCGCACCGGCCCCGAGATAGGGCAGCACGACCATGCTCACCAACGGGTTCAGCAGCTCCACCAGCGCCCCCGGGCGCTCGGCCAGCAGCCGCGTGTGGATCACACTGAAGACCGCGCCGACGAGACCCTCACCCGTGATCTCCGCCAACCCCCGGCCGCCACTGGACTCCGAGCCATCGCGATCCAGCACGGCGCCCACGCTCGCGAGAACCTCCGCACGACGCGCCAGGACCCGCGGGCCGGCGCTGAGCCCGTCCACGATCAAAAGCGAGGCTAGCCGCGGCTGCTCGTCCAGGAACACCAGCAGCGCGCCCAGGCCCGCACGAACCTGCTCCCGCCAGGACCGCTCGCCCCCATACGCGGGCACGACACGCTCGGTGACACGCGCCAGCGCGTCCTCGAACAACGCCAGGAAGCAGTCTTCACGATCCTCGAACACGTCGTAGAACGTGCGCCGCGACACGTGCGCGCGATCGGTCACCCGCGCCACGCTCATCTGCCCGTAACCATGCTCGGACACGACCGCCGCCGCGGAACTCAACATCCGCGCGCGCTGCACCTCCGAGACCTCCACACCACCCACTCGCGCACGCACGGACGCGGACGCGGACAACGGAGGGCGCGAGCGACGCCGTACCGTGGACATCACGCGCCCCTCCCCGCGAGGGGGCTGGAAACACGGCCCGATTCGGCGGTTAGACCGAGGGCGTCAGCAGTACAAGAGAGAGAGAGAGAGAGAGAGATGTGTCAGCGCTGCTGACGCATCTACCTACGGGCCCATACGGGCGCGCAGCGTTCCCCATCACGTTGAAACTGCCAGAACTCACGCGAAAACAACCCCTCATCGTTACGACCCGGTTATGAACCCTCTCCCAAGAGTGATCCCTGTGGCGCGCCTGTGCCGGCCAAGGAGGCCAGACCCAAACCCGATCTATGTACGCCCGGCATCCCCAACGGACACCTGACAACAGAAACATAGAGGATACACAATCACTTGTCAAGAGGGAACCGCAAAGTCTATGCGTTGAAAGCCAAAACCCCGCGCTGAGACGGGCAAACCACACGCCGCCACGTGCTGCAGGCGGCGTCGAGCTCGTCGAGCGCCTGGAGCGCGAGGGGTATGACGAGATCCGTTAGGAGGTCGGCGCCCGGCTCACCCGGGCTCTGAGAGCGCCGCGAGGATGCGCTCAGCGTCCAGCGGCGTCTCAGGCTCCACCGGCCGCCTCCGCTCCCGCCCGCCGCAGGCGTCCCGCCAGGCGATTCGCCGACATGGCCAGCTCGAGCCGCTGCGCCGGCGAGCGCTCGCGCAGCGCCGCCAGGTGGACGGGGTCCCACCTCCCGGACAGCCGGCGTGCCCGCAGCTCGGGCTCGCAGCCCATCGCGAGCAGCAGCGCCCGCACCGTCTCCCACGTCGGCGCCGTCAGGCCGCGCTCGATCCGGCTGACGGCGGCCTGCGTCGTGCCCGCCCGGCGGGCGAGCGAGCGCTGGCTGAGACCGAGCCGCTCGCGCTGTTGACGGATCAGATCCCCAACCTCCACGATATATAAAAGTATATCGCACGTGGGTAAACGGCCGCGGGGCGATACCCCGCGGCCGATCCCGCACTACCTCATGCGGCCGTTGCCAGACGCCAGGCGCTTATCCGGTGACGACCCAGGTGCCGCGGCAAAAGAGGACTCCTTCGCCACTTTCACCGATCAGGAACTGGAGCAGGGTGCCGCGTGGGCCCGCTGAGCCGGAGGCACTCGCGGTTTCCGGGTCCGCGAAGCTCGGATCGGTGACGCCTTCCTGGACAGAGGCGAACACGCAGAGGTTGCCTGATTCGGCTTCAGGTTTTTCGACGTCCCCTTTACAGCCTGCGGGCGCGGCTTCTTTCGGTTTGATGAAGTGCACGTTGCTTTCCGGGATTTCCGCGGGAAGCGGGATCGTGAAGGAGATCGGCACAGAGAGGAGCTGGGGTTTGCCGGTTGCGTACTGGAGGGCGTGAGGCTCGGCCCAGACCCCCATCTCGGAGGAGCCTTTGGGCAGCGTTTCGCCCGGGTGGATCACGCCCTTTTCGCCGTTGCAAACATGTTCGCTTTTCCCGCCGACCGTGAACTTCGAACCGCCTTCTTTGCATTCGCTCCCGGCTTTGGCGACGGTGACGCTTTCGCCATTCGTCCCCGCAGAGCCGTTCGCGCCGTTTTCGCCCTTGGCGCCCGCAGCGCCCTGTGGTCCCGGAGCGCCCTGCGTGCCCTGGGCGCCCGCGGGACCGGCCAGGCCCGCGGCGCCGGCCTTGCCGTTGGCGCCCTTTAGGGCCTTCAGCACCTTGGGGCTGATCTGCTTGGTCGAGGTGATCAGGTAGTGGCCGGCGGCGTAGGCGCCGCCGCTCATCGCGAAGACGAGCGCGAGCGTCACGATGATGTTGGTGTAGGTGAGGTGCCTGCGTATGCCAGTGAGCATGCCTGTTTCTCCGATTGTCGTGGTTATCGCGTGCCGCGCCAGTAGGCGGCGCGAGTCGCTATCGCTTTCTTCGCCTTGGTATTGGCCGCGTACTTACTGCGAGCGCTGCGCCTGCACGCCGCGCGCCTGACCCTCGGCCGCTTCGCGCACGCCTTCAGCGCACGGGCGAGCTGCTGCGCGCGCGTCAGCTTCCTGGGCGTTCCGTGTGCGGCTTCGGCCGGGAACGCGATACCCGGGACCGACAGCTGAGCCAGGACGCCCGGCAGCGCGAGAGCCGCGGAAAGACCAGCGGTCGTGAAGACCACCGGCGCGCCGACCGATTCACCGAAGCCGCTGCGAACCACGATCCTGTACGCATACTGCGTCCCCGGCTGCAAGCCGGTGAGATTGAACGTCTCCCCCACCGGTAGCGTGCCCGCGCCCGCGGGGCCGGTGAAGACGACCCCGTACTGGGTGGCACCAGAGTTGTAGACGCCCATTTCGAAGGAATAGGTCGACGGTTGCCCGTCGGGGTTGGCGGTACCCGTGATCGTCGCGGAGGTGGTGCCGACCGCGGTCGGGGTGGTCGTCACGGCCTGCGGCACCGGGGCCGGGGCGGTCGTGAACGTGCCTTCGGGGAGCCCCGGTTCACCCGTTTCGTTCAACGCCGTCCCGCCCTGGTTGACCGCCGTGAGACGATAGTGGTATTCCGTCGCGGGCTGCAGGTCGCTGGCTTCGATGATCGCCTTCGTCGGCGAGTACGCGCTCGATTCCCTGGTCGAAGTCGCGGCCGTGAACGGTGAGGTCGCGCAGGCTTCGTGGCAGGGGCCGTATTCGAAGTCGTAGACGGTGCTCGCGTTCTCGGGGTTCAGGCTCCCGGCCAGGACGGCGGAGGCGGATCTGAGAAACGACGCGCCCAGGCCTCCGAGCACCCGCGGAGGGACTGGAGGAACTTGGACGACTTCCAACTCGGTAGTGAGCAGCTCGGGTGCCTTGACATTCTGGTCTTCAGCGGCGACCTGTCGATAGAGCGGTTCATTCGGACGCGCACCTTCGATCGGAGCGCTCAGCGGCACGGACGCGTTGCCCGTCGCGAGCGGCTGCCGAGGTGTTTCCTGGCCGAGAGCGGGAGTGGAGCCCCACCTGAACCAGGCTTCCGTTTCTGAGACCCCCTCGGGATTTACCGTGCCGTTGAGGCTGCAGTCGACCGTCACCGACGTTTCATGAACCGCGCCTTCGTGGCATTTGATTTCCCCCAGCGCGAGTTCCGCGACAGGAACCGGGCGGGAGGCCAGGAGTTCGCGTTCGTTGCCGCCGACCGCGTAAAGTTCGTCATTGCCGTTGAAATTTACGGCATCGCCGGACGCGCCAGAGATTTCGGTAATCCGGTGTAGTTTGCTGCCAACGACTTCATCGAGGGTGGCGGAGCCAGCGCCGACGACGGCGAGCCTCCCGGCGGCGTCCACTGCCAGGCCGAGCACGCCGGTCGCGAACGAGGTGACTTCTTTCCCGGTCGAGTCAAACTCGATGATCGCGGTCGGAACGGATTTACCAATCGAGTAGCCGAGGTAGACGGTGCCCGCTTTATCGACCGCGATCCTCGTCACGTCGCTTTCCGGCGCGGAGGAGATTTCCGCGAGCCGATGCGCGATCGCTTCGGTTTTGGCGAGCGGTTCGCCGGCCCAGGTCCCATCCGGCCTGAACTCCTGGACGGTATGTTCGTCGCCAACGTACAGGTGCGCTTCGGGGCCGCCGACCGCGAGGATGCCGCCCCCGTCGGAGCCCGCGGCGAAGTTGAACGCGCCAGGTTCAGGGGTCGCGGTTTCAGCCGGTCCCTTGCAGTTGGCGATTTCCGCCTGGGTGCAGAGGTTGCCTTTCGTGCTTTCGTTGACTTCCTTGCCGAGCTCGAGCAGAAACTGACCTTCGGCCGTGAACTTCTGCACACGCCACAAAAGACTTGCTTTCCCGGACGCGATTTCTGCGACGTAAAAGTCATCGTTCGACTGGTCGACGGCGATGCTGGTCGGGACAGAGAACTGCCCAGGTTTTGTCCCTTCGGTGCCCGGCTGGCAAATGTCGCCGGATGCCTTGGTGCAGACATTGCGTTCGGGCTGCGGCGCGCCTTCTTTTTTCTTGGTCTGATTCACGTCCCAGCCGAACATCGCGATGAATTCCCCGCTCGAGTTGAGCTCCTGCACGCGATGGTTTGCCCCGTCCGTTATGTAGATGTGTCCTTCCGGGGCGCCGCCGCCTGCCACGCTTTTCGTCCCGAGGAAGCCACCCGGTTCGCTGCTGGGAGCGGCCGGCTGGCATTTATGTCCCGAGATGACGGTGCAGACGGGGCCTTTGGTGACTTCGTCGACTTCCCAGCCGATGTGGCTGGTGAGGATCTCCTTGATCGGCGGTTCGCTGGCGGCCGCCGGCGACGGCAGGGCGAGGGTCAACGCGCCGAGGAGCAGGCCGACCGTGGCCCGCCGTAGCGGCGGAAGGGACCAGCGCTTGAGGCGTGCGGTGATCATCGGTGTGGCCTGTGCTTGTGCGTGGTCTGCTTGGCGCGGGCTGCGTGGGCGGTGCACCCCGTGACGGTAATCTTCGTGTTCTGCTTCATAACGGCGCCGTTCTGGGCGACCATCTCGGTTGGCATCAGCAGGCTCGCGGGCTTCTGCACATGGCTCGTGATCCTCTGGTGCAGGGTGCGCCCGCGCACACGGCGGGTGACCGTGCGCCTGACGGTCGCCGATGTGGTGAGGCTGCAGAGGTTGGCGTTGGCCGTCAGCGCGGAGTAGGGGCCCTGGGGGAGATACAGCTCGAAGGTGGAGACGGGGACGTCGGGGACGGTCTTGAAGGTGCTGCTCGTGACCCCGCTCTTGCTGATGAACGTCGAGCCGGTGAGGTCCACCCTTACCCCGTCGCCCTGCAGCACGACGATCAGTGACGGGAACGCTTCCCCGCCGTGGGAGACGAAATACACCGGGCCTTCGAGGGGAACCGGCAGGACCGGCGTCGTCGCCTTCACGATCCCGACGACCGACTGCGACGGACAGGATGCGGGATTCGTTTCAAACACGGCCGCGACACACGCCTTCTGCAACGTCGTGAGGCGGGATGGGAGCTGCTTGGGGAGCTCGACTTTGACGTAGGCGATGTTCGACTCGCTGCCCGCCGTGAACGGCGGATAGGTCACCTTCGCGTCGAGGCTCGCACCGTTCGCTTTGCTGGTGTGGCCGCTGGTGGAGACCGTGAACCGGGGAGTGAACGCGAGGCTCCTGCAGCCACCGACGGCGAACGGGCTCGCGACATGCGCGACCGCGTTCTGGTTGCCCGAGACGGTCGCGGTGATCTGCTGGGCCGCGCAGCTGGTCGGGTTGAACATGAAGTTCGGGCGGTCAATGTTGACCGTGATCCGTTTCAGCCGCAGCGGGACACCGAAAACGATCTGCGGGATCGCATACGGGCCCGTTTCATCGGTTGTGATCGTCAGCGTCGAGCTCTGCGGGTCGACATGAATCTGCGCGCGCACGACGACAAGACCAAGATTGAACGGGCCCGCGACGGCGTTCGTGACGATCGAGAGCCCGAACGGGGCGCCGCGGTAGCTCTTGGTCAAGTAAACATTGCCGGAGATTTCAAAGGGATGAGAGCCCGCGCCCGACGCGACCGTCGTCGTCCCGATCCGCGAGGATTCGGGGCAATGGCCGCTGTTCGCCAAGGCTTCTTCACAGAGCGGGACGCTCGAGAGCATCCCCACCAGACCGGGCGGCGTGTGGACCTGGACACCCTTCACGAACTGCTCACGATCCTGACGAGTGAGGTTCATCGTGAACGCGCTGAACTGCCCCGCCAGCGGCGTCACCATCCCCGACAGGAACCCCGGCGAGAGGCCCGGCGGGTTCGCGCAACCCGTCACGTTGAAGAACGAGGAGGGCGTCGCATCCGGCGTGCCGGCCACCGAGAGCCCTTCCGGGGTGATCCCCGGGGCGCTCCACGGCGCGAAATCCGACGTGCTCACCGCCGGACCGCACGCGCTGGGAGTATCCAACGGCGCGCGGGGGCCGCCGTTGAGATGGATCTTGAGTTCGCTGAAGGGCGCCTGGGGTGTTTCTGCGACGGTGCTCGTCAGCTGGCCTGTCGCGGGGTTGGCATGGGTCTCCAGCGGAACCTTGAAGTGGATGCCAGTACGCGCGAGGTCCCCGGTACCGCCGAGTTCGAGATACAGGCGGTAGAGCCTGCCGTCGCGTGCGTCTTGCTCGGTGCAGACCGGCTGGCCGGCGCCGCCGCACGCGGGACGGGCCAGGTACACGGCGCCCTTGATGGGTTCTGAGAGGAACGGCGTGATCGCTTCCGCGTCACCCACCTTCGACGCGTCCGGGCAGTGGCCGGGAGCGAGCTGCAGTTCTCCGTTGACACCGATTTCTTCGGATTCCGGGCCGGTGATGTCGATCCCTTCTGGGCCGAATTCGTCACACGCCTGGATGCCGTCAACGACCCCGGGTGAGATCGACAGGCCCTCTGGGAGCGTCAAGACGGAGTTGCGCAACTGCGGGGTTGCGTTGGAACCCACCGATTCGTTGAGCGGGACGCGCACGTTCACGCCGAGGCCGACGGGCGCGTCTGCGAGTTGGGTATCGGGTTCGACACCGATCGTCGGGTTGAACTGCAACACGTTACAGCCCGTCACCGCCGGCATCGCCGCGTGCGCTTCGGTGAAACCTTCATATTCCTGGTTGGGGCGCACACGACCCGGTTCCTCCCAGGAGTCCGCACGGACTGTGGCCGACTCTGGTCCTGCGGCGCAGTCTGTCGGCAACGTCAGAAACGGCGCGGGCAAGACACCACTGGGCTGATTACCCTTCTGGCAGGTGAGCGCTTCAAAGCGCCTCACTTTCCCGCAGAACAACCCGCGGACACGATCGTGGCTCGGGTCCGCGGGCACCCCCCAGAAGGTCGTTTCCACCCGTGCCAAGGTCACCGTCGGGATGTTCGTGCTCTCAACAGCGAAGCCATAGCCCTGGGGCGTGCGCACAAGATGCCCGGTGATGGGCACGGCCACGTTCGTGGTGTTCTCGAACGCGAACTCTGCAGACTGGCCCGGTTCCGGCGTCACATTCGTGATCGGTCCCACCGATTCATGGCCGCCGAACCACACCAGGCGATAGGACCCGACCTGAGTCAAGGCCGGACAATCGCCCTGGGTCTCGGCATCGTTCACCGGGCACGACGGGACAGCCAACGGGTCGCCCAGCAGACCCGGGGGGAGGTCGACGACGATGTCCTTCGGGTCGCGGGTCGGGAACAGAATCTTTTCTGGGATGCCGCCGTTGTCTTTTTCGATATCTTCGGTCAGGAATTCGATCACCGTGGTCAAGCCCCACGGATGACCGCCCGCCTGGGTGAAGGCCGGCACATACGGTTCGTTCACCACTTCCGCCGCGGCCGCACCGAGATCCGGCCTTTCGGTAACGCGCGTGGACTTGGTCGTCTCAAACGAAAACTCGGTGAGGGTCAACGGTGGCACTTCGGCCGCAGCGACGGCCCCGGGCGCCACGGCGCACAGCGACGCGCCGATCGCCAGGACAGCGACAAGCCAGCGATAGCCCGGCCCAAGGGGCTTCCTGCACTTCACCGCTCGGAGAGCTCTGAAAACCAACATCATCGAGTCCCCGAACTATTCGATGCTCCGGAAGGATGCCTTCTACGAGCGGAACGTTCGCAACTGACTCGCTTACGCTTGTTGTGTTTGGCATGGCAGGCTTTGAGGGCTCTTGCCAACATCCGCGCAGTGGTGAGCTTCGGCTTCACCGCCGGCACAGGCACAACGAGGTTGTCGCCGGGAGCCTGCGAGACGCTGCCGGGCACGAGCAGTGGCGCGGGGCTGCTCAACGGTCCCTGGCACGCATCCCCGGAGCACGGCTGACGCGGCGCGGATGGCTCCGGGAAACCGCCTCCCAAGCGGGCGTCGTAGACATCCCGCAGGCCGTCGGTGTCACCTGGGACGAGGCCGGCGGCGGTGACAAAGAAGAGATCGCGGCCGGAGGGGGAGATCGTCGCGGATGCGTCCGCCGTCTGGGAGTCACCGCTCCCGATCAGAGCCACCGCCCCTTCACCTCCGGGACCGGCGCCGGCATGCCATTCATAAATGTTCATCAGTTCGTTGCGCGCGCTCGGGGACAGCGGCCCCGCCGAGGAGAACACGATCCGCGAACCATCATCGCTAACCGCACGCGCCGACAGTTCCATACCGCCGGGCCCATGGATCCCCGGGGTGCCAACGATGCCAGCGATCCCGGCGTCAAATTCGTCGTTGCCGTTGGCGTCATATCCATTTTCACCAACGGAAACGCGCGTCAGCAGTCCCGATTCAGTGTCATAACGGTAAGCGTCCCTCGCGGAGTCAGCGTCGTCCGGGCTCAGCCGGCCGTAGCTGTTGAAAACGAGAACGCGCCCGTCGCGCGTGGACTGCCCCCCCCCTGATACCCCACAAGGTTTCATCGTTCCGAATATTGTCCCCTTCGCCCACACCCAAGTCGGAGGGGCATGCAGCGTCCTTCACCGTGCCTGACAGCGCGGGACCGGAGCAGAGGTCGGCGATGAACACGGTGGCACCCGTTTGGGCGTCGTAGACATAGAGATTGTCGGCGCCGGTCACGGGGGTGTGGTTTTCCGCGTTTGGCCCTTCACTCAGGATGCCGTTCGCGACGAAGTACACGTGCGAACCATCTGGCGCGATCTGCACAACCCCCTGGACATCCGCGGGCTGGCCGGCGACGGGACCGTGTGAGACCTGCGTCATCGCGACAACGCGGCGCTGCGCGGGCGCGCAAGCCGTTTCGGCTTCGCCGCAGCCGATCTTCGCCAAGTACAGGTCGCTGCCCGAGTCTTCATCGCCCGCCACCAACGGGGCGGGCGTGGTGAAATAGACAAGCGAACCGTCTTCCGAGGCGCCCTTGAAGTACGCGCTCGGGCGCGCCAAAGCCCCCGGACAGGGGACATCCGCGCACGTTTCACCCAATGGCTTGGACAGTTCCAGGGTGCGTGCGGCACCCAGCCGGGCGAACAGCTGATGCGCGTGGCAAAGTGTGTTCTGTTCCACGCTTGTCGTGAAAAAGATCGAGCTCCCATCCGAGTTGATCGCGTTGAACTGGCTCTCCTGTTCGTGGCCCTGAGCCGGCGTCTCTATGTATATGCCTTCCACGCCGAGGGTCACTCGGCAATGCGGATTCATCACCTTCCCGGCGTTATCCAGCGCCACAGGCCGCAAGTACGGTTCCGTGCCGCCGCAACCCCGCGAGTCGTCGTAGATCTGGCCTTGCGTGCCTTTTGTTTCTGTTTCTGTCAACAGCGGCTCCGTGTCACCAAGAACCTTGTGACACATATCGCCGCTCCTGCCCACGCCCAGCCCTTCATAGGGCTTGCCATCTACCCGGGCCAGGGCCGGGCCGAAGCGTTCCCAGTTCGCCGGAACGTTCGGCAGATCCACGCGATGCAATATGTATTCAGAGCTTTCCGCCGGCCCTTCCCTTTTCGTCTGGCCTGGAAAATGTGTGGCCAGGGCATACTTCAAGCCGTCCGAAAACGAGCTAGGGGCCCCCGTCGGTGGCGGCTGCAACGACGACGACGACCAGCCCGCACCGTTCGCGCGCTCAGCCAAATAGTTGTTGGTAAGAAAATCCCATTGCACCCCGGCGAACACCCCGAGCGAGTCAAACACCGCTTTTTCACCATCGGCTGAGACTCCCCCCAGATTCCCGACACCCAGCCCGCCCTTGTACACGGGGCTGACCTGCTCGTAGACGCGGCCTTCGGGGAGGGCGAGGGCAGGGGTGGCCGTGAGGGCAGTGGCAGACAGGACGAGAAAGGACACCAGCACGCACACGCGTGCTTCAACGTTCGATCTCTTGCAGCTCACGATGCCACCTCCCCGTCGTGGCCCGCGTGAACGCGGATCGTCTGTGTCACCTGCAAGCCCCTGTCGGTCAAACACCACGCGTTGCGCTCACCATGCGAATGCCCCGCACCCGTGTTCTGCAACAACCCCAAGCGCTCCAACCGCGCCAACAGCTTCGAGACCTGACCCTGATCGACGATCCCCGCGAGCTCGGAGACCATGCGATTGCTCACACCGGGATGCGCGGCCACGTCTTCCAATACCCGCGCGGTGCGATACGTAAGGCGCATCGGGATGCCCTCGAGCGGGTCGTGCTCGGTGCGCGTCGCCATGCCATCCCGCGCGGCCGGGCCGCGCGTGGACGCCGGCACGGGCAGCGACTGCTCCCGGCGCGCCACCGCCGGACCCAGGTAGGGCAGCACGATCATGCCCATCAATTCCCCCAGCAGGCCCGTGAGCGGCTCCCGCTCGCCGCGCAACAATCGCGCGTAGACGATCGAAAACGCCGCGCCGACCAGGCCCTCCGCGGTCAGGGGCGGGCACTCCCTGCCACGAGAGCCCTCAAGACGACCCTCGTCGAGCACCCGCGCCAATCCCCGTAGGATCTCCTCACGACGCTCCAGCACGCCCTGTGAGCCGCGCAACGCCTGCACCACGCACACCCGCGCCAGCACCGGCTCGCGATCCAGGAACGACAGGATCGCCCACAACCCGCCGCGCACCCGCTCGCGCCACGGCCGGTCCTCCAGGCCCGCCCGCTCGATCTCCGCGGCGATCCGCCGCGCGGCGTCCTCCAGGACCGCGGCCACGCACTCCTCACGATTGGCGAACAGCTCGTAGAACGTGCGCCGCGAGACTCGCGCGCGCAGCGTTATATGTGCGACCGTCGCGTGTGCATAACCGAGCTCGTCGACCGTCCGCACGGCCGCGGCCAAAAGCCGCGAGCGCTGCATCTCCGCGACCTGCGCGCGCGAGGCGTCACCCCGACGAGCGGCGGGACGCGACCTCGCGCGTACGAGAGCACGAGTGACGGCCATCACTCGACCCTCCCCGCGAGGGGGGATGCTGCCCGGCGCGCTTCGGCGGCTAGATCAGCAGTGCCGGCAGGACAAGAGAGAGAGAGAGAGAGAGAGATGAGTCAGCGCTGCTGACGCATCTACCTACGGAGCCATTGCGGCCCGCAGCAATCTCTGGCACGTATGTCCCCATTGAACTCACGCGAAAACAGCTCCCTCACCGAAGCGATCCAGGTCCCTCTCCAAAGAAACCCTCTATTAGCGCTGCAAGGTCGACCACAAGGAAGACCCAAACCCGATCTATGTCTGACCGGCCGCCCCTCTGGGTGGCCATGACATAGAAGAACATAGCGTCTATAACAGGGCTTGTCAAGTGCGAACTGCACAGAGCGCTCAGACCATGCGTGCGCAACCCGTCGAGAATCCGCCCGCAGCCCCCGACTAGCACCAAAAAAGCGCCTCCTCAACGCCGGCCACTGCGGTGAGCGGCTTGGACCGCAAACGATGAAACAGCCGGCTGTGGCTCACCCACCCCCACAGCCCGATCCCGGACCGAACATGACCGGCTGATACCCTAGCGCGCAGGTAGGTATTCGACGATGATGCTCTCAACCAAGGCCGGGTACGGCGCACGCGTGATGGTCGAGCTGGCCCGCCGGGCCGGTGAGGAATCCGGTGCCTGAGCGGATCGCCGAGCCCGTGGCGGTCAAGCCCGGCCGCCACCGCGAGGCGACCCTCTACCACGCGCTGCACGGCGCCGGGGCGGGCCATGGGTCCGGGCGCACGCTCGCACAGTTGCGCGAGGCCGCGCTCGCGCACTACCACACCTCCGAGCTGCCCGTGTGGAGGCGCTCGGGGTTCTGGACGACGAGCCTGCAGAGCCTCGACCTCGACGCGCTGGAGACCGAACCCGAGGGGATCGAGCCCGATGTCGTGCCCGAGGTCGTGACGCGCACGCTCCCCGACCGTGCCCGTGCGGGGCGGATCGTGCAGAGCGCCGGCGCGGTCGTCCACCTCGAGCTCGACCCGGCGCTGGCGCAGCGCGGCGTGATCCTGTGCTCGCTGCAGGACGCCTTCCGCGATCGTCTCGACCTGGTCGCGCCGTACTACTCCCGGCGCCTGACGATCGACCGCCACAAGCTTGAGGCCGCCAACGCCGCGTTCTGGACGGGCGGGGCGTTCCTGTACGTGCCGCCCGGCGTCGTCGTCGAGGACCCGTTCGAGATCGTGTACGCGATCGACCGTCCGGGCGTGGCGCAGTACGGGCGCACGCTCGTCGTGGGCGATCGCACGAGCGAGTTCCGCGTGCACGAGTACGACCTGGCGGAGGACTTCTCGGCAGGTCAGGCGCTGCATGCGGGCGCGTTCGAGCTGTATCTGCTGGACGGCGCCCGCTGTCGTCTGGCGCAGTTCCAGGACTGGGGCAGCGGCGAGGTCTACGACGTCTCCACCCGCTACGTCGGCGTGGGGCGCGACGCGTACTGTCACTGGCTGCCCTCGCTGCTGGGCGGCCATCTCGTGCGCCAGCACCTGGAGCTGGCGGTGACCGAGCCGGGCGGGGACATGGCCTTTCGCGGCCTGTTCTTCACCGAGTCAGACGAGCACCTGGACGCGTTCGCGGTGGACCTGCACGAGACCGGGCCCTCGGGCGGGGACGTGCACTGGCGCGGGGCCGCGACGGGCGAGAGCCGCGCGTCGTTCGAGGGGCTGATCCAGATCGACCCGGGCGCCCAGCGGACCCACACCTACCTGCAGATCCACACGATGATGCTCTCGCCGAAGGCGCGCCTGGACGCGATCCCCTCGGTGCTCGTCTCCGCCGACGACGTCTCCGCCTCGCACGGCGGGACCGTGGGCGAGCTCGACGAGAGCGCGATCTTCTACATGCAGTCGCGCGGCCTGGACCGCGCCGCGGCGGTGCGGCTGCTGGTCGAGGGATTCTTCGAGCCCGTGCTCGCCGAGTTGCACGACCCGCCGCTGGAAGATCTGATCCGCGCCAAGCTCGCCGCCAAGCTCGCCTCCGCGCGCGAGGACATCGAGACGTATGCCACCAGTCGTTAGTCCCCCCACCTCGCTCGACGTCAAGGCCGACTTCCCGATCTTTGGCCGCCGCTTCGGCGGTCGCGAGCTGATCTATCTGGACTCGGGCGCGACCTCGCAGAAGCCCGCGGTCGTGATCGATGCGCTCGCCGAGCACCTGCGCGCCCACAACGCCAACGTCCACCGCGGCGTCTACGCGCTGGCGCAGGAGGCCGACGCGGCGTATGACGGCGCGCGCCGGCGCGTCGCCGCGTTCGTGGGCGCCTCGCCGCGGACGACCGTGTTCACGAAGAACGTCACCGAGGCGATCAACCTCGTCGCCTACGCCTGGGGTCGCGGGAGCGTCCCAGAGCGGCCGAACATCGTCCCGGGCGACGCGGTCCTGATCACCCAGTTGGAGCACCACGCGAACATCGTCCCCTGGCAGATGCTCTGCCGCGAGCGCGGCGCGGAGCTGCGCTACCTGGAGGTGGACGAGCGCGGGGAGCTGTCGCTGGAGCAGCTGGACGCGGAGCTCGCGCGGGGCGACGTGCGGTTGGTGGCGTTCGCGCACGTCTCGAACGTGCTGGGGACGATCGTGCCGGTGGCGGAGATGTGTGCGCGCATCCGCGCCGCCGGCGCGGTGTCGCTGGTGGACGGCGCGCAGGCGGTGCCGCACATGCCGGTGGACGTGGGCGCGATCGGCGCGGACTTCTACGCGTGGACGGGCCACAAGGCGCTGGGGCCGACGGGCATCGGCGTGCTGCACGGCCGTGCGGAGGCGATGGAGGCGATGGAGCCGTTTTTGACCGGCGGGGACATGATCTCCTCGGTCGACTTCCAGACGGCCACGTGGAACGAGCTGCCCTACAAGTTCGAGGCGGGCACGCCCCCGATCGCCGAGGCGGTCGGGCTGGGCGCCGCGGTGGACTACCTGTCGGGGCTGGGGATGGAGCGCGTGCGCGCGCACGAGCGGGCCCTGACCGCCTACATGCTCGAGCGCCTGGCGGAGGTTCCGGGCCTGCGCGTCGTCGGCCCGCCCGAGGCCGAGCGCCGCGGCGGCCTGGCGTCGTTCACGATCGAGGGCATCCACCCTCACGACGTCGCCGAGCTGGCCGATCGCGGGGGCGTGTGCATCCGCGCCGGCCACCACTGCGCGCAGCCTTTGATGCGCTGCCTCGGCGTGGGCGCGACCGCGCGCGCGAGCGTGGGCGTCTACAACGAGCCTTCGGACGTCGACGCGCTCGTGGAGGCGCTGCTGGCCGGACGCGAAGTCTTTGGACTCTGATCAGCCATGGACGACCTGTACCGCGACTACATCCTCGAGCACTACAAGCGCCCGCACAACTTCGGCGAGCTCGACCCGCACGACCTGGAGGCGCTCGAGCACAACCCGCTGTGCGGCGATGAGCTCGGCGTGCACATTCGCGTCGCCGGCGGCCGCATCGAAGATCTGCGCTTCCACGGGCACGGCTGCGCGATCTCGCAGGCGTCGGCGTCGATCGCCTCGCAGGAGCTGATCGGGATGGAGCTGGAGGAGGTCGGCGAGCTGGACGCCGACTGGATGATCGAGCTGCTCGGCATCCCCGTATCGGCGACGCGGCGCAAGTGCGCGCTGCTGAATCTGAAGGTCGTCCGCGGCGCGGTCACGGGGGATCGCGCTTGGCCGGAGTGAGCGCGCGCGGCGTAACGCGTCGTGATGTCCGCAGCGGGCGGTGGTCAGACGCGGCGGGTGGTGGTCAGACGCGGCGGGTGGTGGTCAGACGCAGCGGGCGTGGTCAGACGCAGCGGGTGGTGGTCAGAGCTACGCCGCTGACGCGCGTGGCAGCCCACGGCCTGTGGGCTTGCCGGATAGGAGTCAGTGCAGGATGAAGCTTTACGTAGTTGGTCGCCGGCCGTACCGGCCGGCAATACATGTAAGCGGCGATTGAACGCACAACACGTGGGCGGGGAGCCTCCCACCAAGCGCTGATCCCGACCCGGCGGATGGCCGCGATACAATTCCTAGTTCAGAACACGGGATTCGCAAACCACCCCGCAGCGAGGAGTCGCATGGCCGCCACCGACACCGTCAGGATCGCCAAGCCCAGCCCGATCGTCGAGGACGAGCAGGGGCAGCTGCGCGCCCGGCAGGGGATCTCGCGCGAGGTCGTCAGCGAGCTGTCGAAGATCAAGGGCGAGCCCGACTGGATGGCCGAGAAACGGTTGAAGTCGCTGGAGATCTTCGAACGCAAGCCGATCCCGACCTGGGGCCCGGACCTCGGCGGGCTGAACCTCGACGATCTCGTGCTGTACTCGCCGCCGACCGCCGGGCGCTTCAACAGCTGGGACGACGTGCCCGCGGAGATGAAGCAGACCTACGAGGACCTCGGCATTCCCCAGGCCGAGCGCGAGCATCTCGCCGGCGTCGTCGGCGTGTGGCGCCAGGAGCCGGTGTACGAGGGGCTCAAGGAGGAGTACGCCAAGCAGGGGATCCTGTTCTGCTCGATGGACACGGCGATCACCGAGTACCCGGAGCTCGTGCAGAGATACTTCATGACCAAGTGCGTGCCCGCGCAGGACAACAAGTTCAGCGCCCTGCACGGCGCGGTGTGGTCGGGCGGGGCGTTCTGCTACATCCCCAAGGGCGTCAGGTGCGACCTGCCGCTGCAGTCCTACTTCCGCATGGAGGGCGCGGGCGAGGGCACGTTCGAGCACACGCTGATCGTCGCCGACGAGGGCGCCGAGGTGAACTACATCGAGGGCTGCACCGCGCAGACCTACAGCGTCAACTCGATGCACTCGGCGGTCGTCGAGATCTTCGTGCACGAGGGCGCCAAGGCGCGCTACACGACCGTGCAGAACTGGTCCAAGGACGTCTACAACCTCAACACCAAGCGCGCGATGGTCGACGCGAACGGCACCGTCGAGTGGGTCGGCGGGTCGATGGGCGCCAAGTACGTGATGCTCTACCCCGGCTCCTTCCTGATGGGCGAGGGCGCGCGCGCCGACCACCTCAACGTCGGCGTGGCGGGCAAGGGCGTGCACAAGGACACGGGCGCCAAGGTCGTGCACCTCGCGCCGAACACGACCTCGAACATCCTCGCCAAGTCGATCTCCAAGGACGGCGGCATCATGGGCTACCGCGGCCTGGTCAAGATGGGCCAGCGCTCCGCCGGCTCCAAAGCGCGCGTGCAGTGCGACGGCCTGATGATGGACGGCGAATCGCGCTCGGACACCTGGCCGGACATCCAGATCCAGAACCCGCACGTGACCGTCGCCCACGAGGCGACCGTCGGGCGCATCTCCGACGACCAGCTGTTCTACATGGGCTCGCGCGGCTTCACCGAGGACGAGGCCGCCGCGATGATCGTCAACGGGTTCATCGAGCCCGTGACGAAGGAGCTGCCGATGGAGTACGCGGTCGAGCTCAACCGCCTTATCCAGTTGGAGATGGTCGGCTCAATAGGCTGAGACGGGCGATGGCCGGCGCATGGCTGCGTCCTCGGTCACTCGTGTGCCGAGCACACCACGCTCCCTGCGTCCTTGCCCTGCTTGGCCCTAGCCCGTCTCAGAAGCGCCTGGATTCTCATTGCGCGCCCCGATTGACACGATCGCCGCGCCGCTGTTCCCGACGGGCCTGCCGTGGGTGAACGTGACCGGCCGCGGCGCGAGCGTGATCCAGCGCGGGCGGCCGCTGCTGGTCGAGTTCTGGGACTTCTGCCGGCCCAACTCGCTGCGCACGCTGCCGTATGTGAAGGCGTGGCACGGGCGCTACGCCGAGCACGGCCTGCGCGTGATCGGCGTGCACTCCCCCGGTTTCGAGCCCGCCCGCGACGAGCGGGCCGTCCGCGCGGCGGTCGCCCGCCTTGGCATCGCCTATCCCGTGCTGATCGATACCCACCTGGAGGTCTGGCGCGAGTACGAGAACATGGGCTGGCCGGCACGCTACCTGTTCGACGGCGGCGCGCGCCTGTTCGAGTACCACTACGGCGAGGGCGCGTACGCCGAGACCGAGCTGGCGATCCAACAGCTGCTAGGCGCGGAGCGCGAGTTGCTGCAGCCGCTGCGCCCCGAGGACGCCCCCGGCGCGCTGCTGGCGCCCCAGACCGAGGACCAGCCCGGCGCCTACTCGGGGCCCTACGAGGCCGGCGGGGTGTGGGCGGTGCTCGACGGGACGGGCCTCGTGCGGGCGAACGGGACCGAGCACAGAGTCTCGCACCCCGGCGCGTACCCGCTGATCGAGCACGAGCGCCACGCCGCGGGCGTCATCGAGCTGGAGATCGGCCCAGGCGTGCGATGTCATGCGACGTGCTTCACGCCGGGGGTGGCTTGACGCCTACCCGTGCAGAGACGACTCGACCTGTTGACGAAACGCGGGCGGGTCGATCGCCGGGTATCGATACAGCTCCGGCTCGATCGCCTCGTAGAGCTCACGCAGGCGCGGGGGCTCCACGAGTCCGCGCGAGATCATCGTGCGAACGTCGGCGAGATCCTGCTCGAAGCCTCGCTCGATCTTCGAGAGCGCCTGCGAGTAGAGATCGAACTGATGGACATCGACCCTTCCCTCCCGGTATACGAGCGGACTGCGCTCCCGCCAACCGGGGAGCTCGGGGATGAAGTCGGGCGGCGAGACCAGCTCGATGTTCACCCCCAGACGCTCCTTCAGCGCGGGGAGCGCGCGCAACACCTCCTCGGCCTCGGGCTCAAAGCGCAGATCGACATCGATCGTCGTCTCACGCCAACCCTCGATCACCGCCGTCGAACCACCCGTCAGATAGATCCGAGTGGGGGTGCGAGCGACGCGTCCGAGCTCGCGGGCCAGGGCGCGAATGCCCCGCTCGTCAACTCGAGGACGCACGCCCGGCTGCCCGCGCGAAGCTGACCATCCGACCGACGAGCGCGTTGTAGCGACTGTGGGCGCCACCGTCACGATCGGGCTCCGAGAGCAGTTCGTAAAGACGGTGCGACGGTCTCTCCATCCCATCCACCGGCACGTCGAAGCCCAATCGCCGCAGACGTGGCGCCGCCATCGAGACAAGCAATGACGCCTCGCTCTCGCGGCCGGCGGCGAGATCGGCAAGACCCGTGCTCACAAGCTCGTGACCGGGAAGATCGGCAGACACGTGCTGCATGCCCCAATAGTAGGTCGGCGAGCAGGGTCAGCGCAACGCCGGGACCGGCCTGAGCTCTGCGTGCGAGCGGTCCAGCAGCAGCCGCCTGAGCACCGGCGGCCCTGAGTCCTCGACGAGCACGCATGTGCCGGGCCAGTAGGGCGACTCGCCGGGCGTGGGCGTGAGGAAGACCGCGTCATATGTCCAGCAGCCCGAGTTGACGAGGCGCGCGCCGCCGCGCCCGCGCCACTCCGAGGCGGGGTCGCCCGGGAACGGACCCGCGCGGTGGGTGTGGCCGAAGACGACGTGGGCGTCGCCGAGGTCCAGGCGCGCCGCGACCTCCCCCATCGCGCTCAGGCCCGCGCGGCGCAGCTCGCCGCGTGAGATGTTCGCGTTCACGGGGCCCAGCCCGGCGCGGTTGAGACCGCGGACCATGAGCGGAAACGCGCGCTTGATCGCGGTTCTGCTCGTCGCGATGCGCGCCGTACGCGCCATCCGCCGGCCACCGCTCGCGCCGTTGCTCACGCTCATGCCCCTGCCGCCGCCCAGCGCGCGCCACGCGCGCGCGGTGGCCAGGCCGTTGAGCATCGAGCCGGCCGCCGCGTAGCGGGTGATCGCGTCGCGCCAGGCATAGATCGGGGCGGTGACCGCCTCGTAGTCCTCGACGCTGTCAAGCGCGCCGGGCGGACGTTCGAGCAGCCGTCCCATCACGCCGACTCCGATGCGCTCCAGCGTGGGGACGGTCAGGTGCGCGTCGAGGAAGTGGCCGTGCGTGGCGTACACGTCCGGGCGCACCCACAGGCCGGGGTAGGCGACGGTGACGCGGGCCGGGGCCGCCCAGCGGGCGATCTGGGCCAGCATCGGGGAAGCCTCGGCGGGGTCAAAGCGCTGCTCGGCGCGCAGCGGCTCGGGCGCCGGTTCGCGCAGCGCACGCGCGTCGAGCCAGGCGCAAACCGTCAAATGGTCGTGATTGCCGGCGGTCACGACCAGCTCGCGATCGCCGCCGAGCGCGCGCCCCACCTCTTCGAAGAACGGGCGCGACGCGAGCAGCGCCTCGTGCGGCGGACCGTGGCGCAGCTCGAGCACGTCGCCGAGCAGCACCAGCCGGTCGACGCCGTCGAGCTCCTCCAGCAGCGCCGCGCGCAGCTCGGGCCGGCGCAGCAGATCGACGCCGGACAGCCCGCCGAGGTGCAGGTCGGAGACGATGAGCGTGCGCGTCACAGAGCGTGATGTCGGCTCAGGATGCGTTGGCGCCGGCGGCGAACTCGCGCACCGGCTTGGGGAGCATGAAGCGGACGTCCTCGCGGATCACGTCCACCTCGGAGATGTCCAGGACGCCGCGCGCGCGGAAGTAGTCGACGAGCTCGCTCACGAGGTTCTCGGGCGCGCTCGCGCCGGAGGAGATGCCGACTACGCGCCTGCCGGCGAGCCACTCCTCCCGCACCTCGGAGGCGTTGTCGATCAGATGGGCATCGGTGCCGCAGTCGCGCGCGACCTCGACCAGGCGCACCGAGTTGGACGAGTTGCGCGAGCCGATCACGAGCATCACGTCGCAGTCGCCGGCGAGCCGCTTGACGGCGGCCTGGCGGTTGGTGGTGGCGTAGCAGATGTCGTTGGTGCGGGGACCGACGATCTGCGGGAAGCGCTCGCGCAGGCGCGCGACGATCGCCTCGGTTTCGTCCACGGACAGGGTCGTCTGCGTGACGTAGGCGATCCGCTCGGGATCGTCGACCCGCAGCTCGTCGACGTCGCGCTCGCTCTGCACGAGCACGATCCGCTCGGGCGCCTCGCCCATCGTGCCTTCGACCTCCTCGTGGCCATCGTGGCCGACGAGCACGATCGTGTAGCCGTCCTGGGCGAAGCGCGCGGCCTCGCGATGGACCTTCGTCACGAGCGGGCAGGTGGCGTCGATCGTCTGCAGCCCGCGCTCGCGCGCGGCCGTGCGCACGCTCGGGGCGACGCCGTGGGCGGAGAAGACCGTGATCGCGCCCTCCGGCACTTCGCCGACGTCCTCGACGAACACCGCGCCACGCTCGGTGAGCAGCTCGACGACGTGGCGGTTGTGGACGATCTGCTTGCGCACGTACACGGGCGCGCCGTGCTCGTCCAGCGTGCGTTCGACGGTCTGCACGGCGCGATCCACGCCGGCGCAGTATCCGCGCGGCGCGGCGAGCAGCAGCTTCTCGACTGTGTTGGGCACGGTCGCCGTCTCGGACACGAGGCTCATTGTAGGGCCGGGAAAGCGACCCGACCGGCTTGGGGGCCTGGCCGGCGCAAGGGGACCGCGGATCGCAAACGGCCGGCGCGAGCTCGTCGAACGGGAGCCGGGTACGCTAACCGTGCATGGCGCAAAAGCACCTGGACAGACTCACGCCGGTGGACGCGTCGTTCCTGCACCAGGAGGGACCGAGCTCGCACATGCACGTGGGCGGGCTGACGATCGTCGAAGGGCCTCCGCCGCCGATGGAGGAGTTCCTGGAACAGATCCGCCGGCGGTTGCACCTCGTGCCGCGCTACCGCCACAAGCTCGCGTATACGGCGCTGGACAGCGGGCGGCCGGTGTGGATCGACGATCCGAGCTTCAACCTGGAGTACCACGTGCGCCACACCGCGCTGCCGACGCCGGGCGAGCCCGAGCAGTTGCGCAATCTGACCGCGCGCATCTTCTCCCAGCAGCTGGACCGCTCCAAGCCGCTGTGGGAGATGTGGCTGATCGAGGGACTCAAAGACGATCGCTTCGCGCTGATCTCGAAGACCCACCATGCGCTGATCGACGGCATCGCCGGGATCGACCTGGCGACGGTGCTGTTCGACCTCAGCCCGGACCCGCCGCCGATCAAGCACTCCGGGCGGGCGTGGCGTCCGCACCGCGAACCGGGCACCCCGGAGCTCGTCGCGGCCGGCCTGAAGGGGGCGGTGCGCGCCGGGATCGAGCTGGCCGAGGGCGCCCTGGACGCGCTGACGCACCCCGATCGCGCGCTGGCGCGCACGCGCGAGGCGGCGGAGGGCATCGGCGAGATCGTGTGGGCGGGTCTGAATCCGGCACCGGAGACGCCGCTGAACGTCCCCATCGGCCCGCACCGGCGCTTCCTCGGCATCGCCAGCCGGCTGGAGGACTTCAAGCTCGTCAAGAACGCGTTCGGCGGCACCGTCAACGACGTCGTGCTCGCGGTCGTCGCGGGCGCGCTGCGCGAGTTCCTGATCGCCCGCGGCCTGCGCACCGAGGGCGTCGAGCTGCGCGCGCTCGTGCCGGTGTCGGTGCGCGCCGAGGACGAGCACCACCAGGGGGGAAACCGCATCGTCGCGATGCGCGGTCCGCTGCCGGTCTACATCGCCGACCCGGTGCAGCGGCTGCGGTTCGTCTCACACGCGATGGACGGGCTGAAGGAGTCCAAGCAGGCGCTCGGCGCGGAGGTGATCGCGGGCGCCCAGAACTTCGCGCCGCCGACGATCCTGGCGCAGGCGTCGCGGCTGAACTTCTCCACGCGCCTGTTCAACCTGCTCGTGACGAACGTCCCCGGGCCGCAGTTCCCGCTGTATGTGCTCGGGCGCGAGATGCTCGCCGCCTTCCCGGTCGCGTTCCTGCCCGAAAACCACGCGCTGGCGATCGCGATCATGTCCTACAACGGCCAGATGAATTTCGGGCTGCTCGGCGATTTCGACGCGCTTTCAGACATCGAGCAGATCGGCGAGACGATCGCCGAGGAGCTCGCCACGCTCGTCGCGCTCGCGTGCGAGTCGGTCGCCGCGCCGGCCTGATTGTGCCCGGGCGTCAGTAGCCCAGGGCGAACTTGGCATCCTCCGACATCTTCTCGGGCGACCATGGCGGCGTGAAGACCATCTCGGAGTCGATCGTCTTGACGCCGTCCAGTTCGCCGACGAACTCGTCGATCTGTTCGGTCACCTGCGGGCCGATCGGACAGCCGGGCGTGGTCAGCGTGAACGTGACGCTGACGTTGCCGTCGTTGACCTCGACACCATAGATCAGCCCGAGCTCCACGAAATCGAGGCCCAGCTCGGGGTCGATCACGTTGGACAGGGCGTCCATCACATCGTCAACCGTCGGTGGAGCAGCAAGGTCGGACATGCTCGGAGTCTAGCTCGCGCGTCCGGGCAGCCGACTGGGGCAGGTCAGTTGTCGCTTCCCAAGCGATCCCAGGCATACAGCTGGATGCACTCGTGCGCGAGCTCGATCGCCCGCTCGCGGGAGAGGCAGGGGAGCACGGTGTCCAGCGCCTGCTCCTCGGAGACGCCGGCCTGGAAGGCTTCCTCGCCGCGAAAGCCCGCGGCGATCTTCAAAGCCTCGCGGCGGTTGTCGCCAAGGCTTGGGAACACGCCGACGAGGAAGTCGGTGTTGGGGATCGGTTGGCCCACCTCCAGCGAGGCGTGCCAGGCCGCCAGCAGGTGCAGGTCGTCCTGGTCGAGGTCGGCGATCGCGCGGGCGTAGTGGACGGACAGCTCCTGGTCGGGAATGTCGTCGACCCAGGCGCGCACGACCTCGCCGACGAGCTGGCGGCGGGCCTCACGGCCGACGGACTCGGCGATCACGCGGATGGCGTCCTGAGGCTCGATGAAGCACAGCGGCATTGCGCAGACTGTAAGAGTCGGGGTGGACGGCACTTTTTGCACCGATCGGCCGCCCATGCCTCGCGGATCGTAAAGCGCCGGGAGTCCGAGGCAACGAGCGGCTTCAGTCGGCGGGCGGATCGAGATCGAACGCCTCGCGGACGCGTTCGAGCGCGTGGCGATCGGTCACGTCGGGCTTGAAGCCGAGGGTCGCGCGCTCGCCCGCGCCCCAGTTGGCGAACGCCAGGTCGAGCGCGTCGATCGGCACGTCGAGCTCCTGCGCGAACGCGCAGGCACGGCGCTCGAGGTAGATCGGATCGCCGACGGCGAGCACACGCTTGGCGGCGACGGTGGTCAGGTCCTCGCGCTCCGAGCGCCCGGACGCCAGATGCAACGAGTCGGCCTGCAGCTCATACAGCCCGAGCCGCCCGAGCGTGACCAGCAGCTCGTAGCGCCCCATGCGCCCGAAGCCGGGCAGCGCGAGCCGCTCGAACGCCCGCTCGAAGCGCCGCTGGGGCGTCCAGGACTCCTCGCCGACGAGCCCCTGCGCCTGGGAGCCCGCGTGCAGGGCCCAGTGGCGGTAGGCGCGCACCGTCTCGGAGCCACGCGCAGGATCGTGGGAGGTGCGCGGCCCGAGCGGGACGCCGTCGAGCGGGGAACCCTCGCCGTCGTGCGCGCGAGCGCCCTCGCCACCGCCATCGCCGTGGTCGTGGTGCGCGCGAGCGCCCTCGACGATGCCGCTGCCGTCGCCCTCGCGTTCGAGCGCCAGGCGCACGCCCGCGAACGGATCGTCGCCCTGCAGCGGAGACAGGTAGACGGTCAGAAAGCACAGCCAACTCGCGCGCTCGAGCTGACCGTCACCCGCAAGGGCGCGAATCTCGTTGAACAGGCTGGGCGGCGCCGCGTGCATCCGTAGCAGGCGGCCATTGGCGAACGCGATCTCCTCCGCGAGGCGAGCGGCGTCGTCGGAGGCGTGCAGGCCCGGTACGAGCGCGTTGCCGTAGCCGTCGTCCTGGGCGCGCGTCTCGCGGTGGACGCGCACCTCCCGCCCGCCGGCGCGCAGGCGTCGATGCCGACTTGTGGGCGAGGTAGCGCGCGAGGACGACGGTCCTCCAGCGTCGCGCGAGGACTTAAGCCGCTTGCCGGCGCCCGCCGGTGTAGCGCCGAGCAGCGTCTTGCTGCAGATGGGGCAGCGCTCGATGAAGCGGTTGTGCCGGCAGAAGGTGGGCATGGCTGTGAGAAACAGCGTAGAAGACGCCGTCGGCGCAGCCCCCGTCAGCCGCGCGGCTCGAGCCCCTTACGCCGGAAGCAGACGGGCGCGGGCGCGCTGCGCGCCCGCGCGGCGCTCGGCGGCGAGGTCGTACAGGTAGTCGTCGAAGTCGACCTGGATCGTGTGGCGCTTGGAGGCGACGTAGCGCTTGCGCATCGCGGCCTGGTCCGAGGCGATGTCGGCGCGCACCTGCGCGGGTGCCGGCAGGACGTAGTCGCCGAGCAGGTGGTCGCCGACCCACTCGCCCTGGGCCTCGGCGAGCGGCATGATCGCGCCGAGGGGCTGGAGCAGGCCGATGAAGTAGAGGCCGGGGATGTCGGGGTGAAAGACGCGGCGGAAGAGCTCGATGTGGTTGTCGGGCGCGGAGACGAGGTCGGGGTGCAGGAAGGGGAAGGTGATGCGGTAGCCGGTGCAGTAGACGACGACGTCGGCGTCGACGGCGCGGCCGTCGGTGAAGCGCACCTGCGAGCCCTCCAAAGAGGCGATGTTGGGGACGGGCGCGATCGTGCCGTGGGCGATGCGGTCGAGGATGCGCCCGGAGACGGTGGGGTGGGCCTCGCCGAACTTGTGGTCGGGTTTGGGCAGGCCGTAGCGCTCGGGGTCGCCGGTGTAGGAGCGGATGACCTGGTGGATCATGCGCTGGCGGATGGCGAAGGGGACGCGCGGGGGGTTGGGGAGCTGGTCGACGGGTTTGCCGAAGACGTACTTGGGGATGATCCAGGCGCCGTGGCGCGCGGAGAGGTAGGTGTGGGCGGCGACGTAGGAGGACTCGACGGCGATGTCCATGGCGGAGTTGCCCATGCCGAGGATGACGACGTTGCGCCCCGCGAACAGCGAGTTATCGACGTAGGAGTGCGCGTGCAGCTGCTCGCCCGCGAACGTGTCGGCGCCGGGGAAGGCCGGTTCGGGCCAGCGGGGGTCCCAGTGGTGGCCGTTGGCGACGAGCAGGGCGTCGTACGTGCGGGTCTCGCCGCTGCCAAGCGTGATCTCCCAGGAGCCGTCCTCGCGGCGGTCGGCGCGCTCGACGCTCGTCTCGAAGGAGATCAGCTCGCGCAGGCCGAAGTGGTCGACGTAGTCGTTGAAGTACTCGCGGATGTGGGTGTGGTGGGGAAAGTCGGGGTAGGACGACGGCATGGGAAAGTCCGAGTAGGACATGCGCTCGCGCGAGACGTTGATGAACAGGTCGCGATAGGCGGCGGACATGCCGTTGCGGTTGCCGAACACCCAGTTGCCGCCGACCTCGTCGGACTTCTCGAAGCAGTCGAAGGGGATGGAGCGCTCGTGCAGCGCCTTGACGGCGGCGATGCCGGAGGAGCCCGCGCCGATGATGCACGCCCGGGGCAGCGATCCGTTGGCGGAGGCCATGGAGCAAGCGTAGAAGAAACACACGGTTGGCGCCGGGGGTGTCGAGACCAGGCGAGGAAGCGAGTCTGCCGCGGAGTGTCCGCAGTCGTTCGCGTGCGCGCCTGCGTAGAGAGGCGCGACAATGTCCACTACTACGAAGCCTTGCCGTACCTCTTCCTCGCCTGCTTCCTGCAGCTGGGACGCTGCTGCTTCGGCTTCTTTGCACATGCCTTCAGCGCGGCAGCGAGCTTCTGCGCTCTTGTCGGCGCCTTCCTGACCGTCGTCTTGGGGGCGGTGGCCGGCTGCGGAAACGCGATGTTCGGTATTGCGAGCAGCGGTGAGACGCCGGGTGGGATGAGGAGCGACGGTAGCCCTTGCGTCATGAAGAGCGCTGCTGTGCCAGTGGCGTGGCTGTGTCCGCTGGTGATGGCGATGCGGTAGGCGTAGGTCGTGCCTGGTTGTAGGCCGGTGAGGAGGAGCGCCTCTTCGAGGGGGGTGCTGCCGGCGCCCGTGGAGGCGGATTGCACGATCCCGTACTGGGTGGCGGCGCCTTCCCAGACGCCGAACTCGAAGGTGTAGCTGGCTCGTTCGCCGTCGGGGTTGACGGTGCCCGTAACGACGGCGCTCGTGGCGGTGACGGCGCTTGCGGGTCCGGTGCTCGCTGTCACGCTCGCCGCGGGAGCGGTCGTGAAGGCTTGTTCGGGGCCGGTCGCGGCCTGATGGGTTTCGTTTTCGGCGAGCAGCCTGTACCGGTAGGTAGTGTCCGCGGCTAGCCCTTTGGCTTCTTGGGCGACGGGTAGTTCACCGTTCTGGGGGGATTCCTGGCTGGTCGTGGTCGTGGCTTGTGGGCAGGGGAGTGCGGGGCAGGGGGCGTATTCGAAGCGGTATGTAGTGTTGGTGTGCTCGGGGTTCAACGCACCATCCAGGACGGCGGTTTCGCCGGTGATGAAGCTCGCGGTGGGTTCCCCGAGGATCTGCGGTGCGATGATCGGTGTTTGGAAGCTCAGTTCTTCGCCGGCGGAGACCCGCGTTTCCCCGCCGAATTTGCCTTCCGCGACCGTCTTGAAATAGTAGGTCTGGTTCGGCACCAGTCCCGCGACCGCCGCCGTGATGGGGACGAACGCGCCGCCTTCCCCGGAGAACACGCTCGGGGTATTCAGGGAGCCTTTTGTGGTGCCATAGTCGAACAGGCCGATTGTTGGCATTTCGTTCGGGTTGACTTCCCCACACAATCGCGCGGACGTCGCCGCGACTTCCGAGGCCGAACAGGTAGCCGCCAAGGGGTAGACGGCTGGTGTGTACGCTTCGACTTCCTGGGTCCCGCCATCGGCAACATACAGTTCGCCCGAGGGGCCGAACGCGAGGGCTTGCGGGGCTCCCATTTCCCCGGAGGGCTGCGCGAACTGACTGAGCTTCACGCCCGTGGTGGTATAGAGCAGGCCGTGGCTGCCTTCGATAAGCACTGGGCGCCCGAGCGTGTCGATCGCGACTGCAAGAGGTCCTCCCGCAGCGTCGATGACGGTGGGTTGCAGTTCGCCTTTGGCGTTGTAGATGTGGATGCCTCCGGCGTGTTCCTCGACGACGAACAGTTCCCCGGCGGGGTTCACCGCAACCGCGGTCGCTTTACTCGAGGAGGGAAACGCGGTGAGGGGGATTTCGCCTGCGGATTGGCCGGTGGCTTTGAACTTCTGCACGCGTCCTTCGTCGCCGACGTAGAGGAGGTCTTCGGGGCCCCCAACGGCGAGCAGGCTGCTGGATTCCACTTCGAAGTTGAACTGGCCGGGTTCGCTGCCGGGTTCGGCCGCGGGAGCGGCGCATTTGCGGGCTTCTTTGACTTCTTCTTCGTGGGTGCAGAGGTTGCCTTTGGTGGTTTCGTTGACGCCCTTGCCGATCTCGAGCACCCACTGCCCTGTCGCGGTGAACTTCTGCACCCGCTCAGTCGGCACGCCCGACGCTTCGTTGCCTTCAGCGACCCACACCGCCCCGCCGACCGGGTCGACGGCGAGGCTTTTCAGGCGGTGCAGCTGCCCCGGCAGATCCCCTGAGACGCCGGCCTGGCAAACGTCTTTGCTGGCGGCGGTGCACACGCTCTGTTCAGCCTGGGAGGCTTTCGCTTCGACCTTCGTCCTGTTGACTTCCCAGCCGAACATGCTCACGAACCGGCCTTCGGGCGTCAGCTCCTGGATCCGCCGGTTCAGTTTGTCCGCGACATACACATTCCCGGTTTCCTTGCTCACCGCGACACCTCCAGGGAACGCGAACCCACCAGGTTCAGCCGGTTCGTGCGATTCCTTGGCCGGCTGGCA
This sequence comes from Solirubrobacteraceae bacterium, assembly GCA_035567335.1. GTDB lineage: Bacteria > Actinomycetota > Thermoleophilia > Solirubrobacterales > Solirubrobacteraceae > Palsa-744. Next base: position 14,977 of record DATMPZ010000004.1, on the reverse strand, counting down.
TTCTTCGCTGAGGCTACAAACGTTCCCCAGGGTTGCTTTGTTAACTTCCCAGCCGATGTGGCGGTTGAACAGGAACTTCGTCGGTTCCGGCGCGGCCTGGGCGGCCGTGGCGCCGACGAGAATCACGATGACGGCTGTGAGCCCGGCAAGCAAAGCGCGGCGGGTTATGCTGCCGGCGCTCATCGGCCTGCCCTCCCATTGCGGTGACTAGCAACTCGAGCCTTTCGGGCTCGGCGCTTCTTCTTCGCCTTCTTCGCCTTTGGACAGGCGGTCACGCTGACCTTCGTGCTCTGCTTCATAACAGCACCGTTCTGCGCGACGAATTCCGTTGGCATCACGAGCTTGGACTTACACAGGTTGCCGTTGGCGGCGAGCGCGGAGAACTTACCCTCGGGAAGATAGATCTCGAAGGTGTTCACCGGTACGTCCGGCACCGTCTTGAACGTGCTGCTCGTAATCCCAGACTTTGAAATAAACGTTGTCCCGGTGAGGTCGACGCGAACACCGTCGCCCTGGAGGACCGCGATCAGCGAGGGAAACGCTTCGCCGCCGTGGGAGACGAAGTACACGGGACCTTCCAACCCGACCGGCAGCAACGGCGTGGAGGTCCTGACGATCCCGATGATCGACGCGGACGGGCAACCGGCAGGATTGGCGTTGAACGTCGCGTCCGGACACGCTTTCTGCAACGTCGTGAGCCGCGAGGGCAACTGCTTGGGCAATTCGACTTTGACATAGGCGATGTTCGCCTCGCTGCCTGCTTTGAACGCAGGGTATGTGACCTTCGCGTCGAGACTGGCGCCCCCCGCTTTGCTCGTATGACCGCTCGTGGACACAGTGAAGGACGGTTTGAAGTCGAGACTGCGGCAGCCCCCCGCGGCGAACGGGCTCGCGACGTTCGCGACCGCCTGCTGGCTGCCGGTCACGACGGCGGTGATCTGCTGGGCGCTGCAGTTGGTGGGGTTGAACATGAAGTTCGGCCGGTCGATGTTGACCGTCACCCGCTGCAACCTGAGCGGCACGCCGAAGATGATCTGCGGCAACGGATCCGAGGTGACCGTCAGCTGCGAGGTAACGGGGTCCACGTCGATCCTGGAGCGCACGACCACCAAACCCAGGTTGAACGGCCCCGCCACCGCGTTCGTGACGATGCTCAGCCCGAACGGCGCGCCCTTGTAGCCGGTCGTCAGATACACGTTCCCGCCCACTTCGAACGGATGCGAGCCCGCGCCCGACGCGACCCTCGTCGTGCCGATCTTCGAAGCTTCCGGGCAGGTCCCCTGCTGCGCCTGCGGTTCCCCGCACAGGGGGACGCTGGAGAGCATCCCCAGCAGCCCCGGCGGGGTGTGCACCTGGATCCCAGAGAGGAACTGTTCGCGGTCCTGGCGTGAGAAGTTCAGCGTGAACGCGCTGAACGCCCCCGCCTGCGGGCTCACGGTCCCAGCCGTGAACCCCGGGTTCAAGCCAGGAGGGCTCGCGCACCCTCCGACGCTGAAGAACGACGACGGTGTCCCATCCGGTGTACCGGGGAACGGCACCCCTTCCGCGAGGCCCGGGGCGCTCCACGGCGTGAAGTCCGCCGTCGTGGTCGCTGGCCCACACGCCGCCGGGGTATCCAACGGCGCACGCGGACCGCCATTCAGATTGATGTGCAGTTCGCTGAACGGAAACTGAGGGTTCTGCAGGAACTTCGTCGTCAACTGCCCCGTCGCCGGGTTGGCCTCGACCTCCCCCTCCACCTTCAAGTTCACGCCCGCGTTGGCCAACGGGCCTACACCACCGAGTTCCAGGTAGAGCTTGTAGAGGTTGCCATCCAACGCGTCCTGCGTCGTGCACGGGGCCTGACCCGCGCCGCCACAACCCGGGCGCGCGAGATACACGTGGCCCCTCACGGGTTCGGGCAACAGCGGCGTGACCGCTTCGGCCGTACCCACCGTGGACGCGTTCGGACACTTGCCCGGCGCCAGCTGCAATTCCCCATTGGGTCCGTTTTCTTCGACTTCCGGATTGACTGCAAGACCGGGGATGTTGATCCCTTCCGGACCGGTCGCGTTACACGCCTGGATGCCATCCACGATCCCGGGACTGATCGACAAACCCTCCGGCAGCGTCACCACCGCGTCACGCAACTCCGGAGTAGCCGTCGCCACAGGGCTCAAGTTCTGCGGCACATCTACCGTCACCCCCAAACCAACCGGCGCATCCGCGAGCAACGTATCCGGCTGCACTTCAATCGACGGGCCAAACTGCAACCTGTCACAGCCAGTAACCCTCGGCATCACCCACGGCGTTTCCGTATACCCCGTATACCTGCCTTCCCTAACCGTCCCGGGTTCCTCCCACGAATCACCACGCAACACCGCCGTCCGCGCACCAACACCAGCCGAACAATCCACAGGCAAAGTCAAAAACGGCACTTCAGGAACACCCGCAGACAAACCGCCGCGACTAGTTTCACCTTCAAGGCCACCAGTGCCAAAGTCACAGAAACTACCCAAGGCCCCTCCGTTCAGCGCCGATCGCGTGTTCTCACACACCAGTCCACGTTGAGCATCATGGCTCGGTTCGGCGGGCACACCCCAAAACGTCAATTCGGCAAACGTCAGGCGGCTCACCGGGATCTGGGTCGAGGCGACCGTCAAACCGTACGTCGACCCGCTACGCACCACATGCGCCGTCAACAGGTACGTCAGTTTGATGGCGGTTTCGAGGCCGAACTCGGCAGACTGGCCCGCTTCCGGCGTCAAGTTCACAATCGGTGCGATCGATTCGGTACCGCCGAGCAGATGCAGTACGACGACCCCGACTTGCGTGTCCGCCGGGCACCGAAGTGATTTGTCCGTCACAGTTTCAAGCGGGCAACGCGGCAGCGCCTGCGGATCACCCAACAAGCCGGCGGGGAGATTCACCACCAAATCCTTCGGGTCACGCGTCGGTACCACTTCGCTTTTGCCGGCGGATTCCGTGATCGTTTCGCCCGCCATCTGAATCCTCGTCGTCAACGCGTACGGGTGCCCCGCCGCTTGCGTAAACGAATACGGTTCGTTCACGAACTGCCGGACCGGTTCCGAGCTGCCCGGGTTGTATTTCGTCACTTCCCGCGCAGGCCCGGTCGTCTGCAGCGAAAAGGCTTCAATCCCAAAGGGCTTCACTTCGGAGGCACCTGCCGCCACCGGCAGGACAAGCAGAGCCGTCGCGACGAGCGGCAGGAGCCTCAGCAGCGCAGGTATCCTCATGACCTGCCCCTCGGTGCGGCGCCGCCCCGTTTGTGCTTTGCGTGCCGTCTACCCTTGGCCTTGACGCACCTTCCGTGGCTCAGCGTCTTGCCCCGCGAGCACCTCACGCGACCCTTGGTCGTGCCGGTCGCGAGCGCCTGCGGCGCCGGGGAAGCAAGGTTTTCCCCCGGCGCCTGAGAGAGGCTACCCGGCACCAGCAGCGGCGCGGAGTTCGTCAACGGCCCCTGGCAAGCGTCACCCGAACAAGGCTGCGCGGGCGCCGGTACGGCTGGAAACCCGCCGCCGAGACGCGCATCGTAGACATCGGGCGCGCCGTCGGTGTCCTGCGGTACCAAACCCTGCGAGGTGACGAACGCCAAGTCGCGTCCCGATGGCGAGATCACGGCGTCGGTCACCCGTTCGGTCGAGTTGCCGCTCGAGACCAGCGACACCCGCCCTTCACTCCACCCAGGCTCCTTATGCCATTCATACAGATTTTCCAGACCGTTGATCGCATGCGGCGAGAGCGGCTCCGCAGACACGAAGATGATCCGCGAGCCATCTTCACTGACCGAACGCGAGCGCAGGCGCGCATAATCTCCCCGACCGGCCTGAGCACTCAGTCCTCGGCCGATGTCTTGAGGTAGATACGCATCCGCGTTGGGGCTATTGCTGTTGCCGTTGGCGTCGTAACCGTCTTCGCCGACGGATACACGGTCGAGCACTCCGGTCACAGAATCATACCGGTACACGTCCTTTCTCGTGTCGGAGTCACCACCGGCGAGTCGAGCAAATGATTCAAACACAAGGAATCGGCCATCGCCCGCCGTTTCTGCGTTCCCGTTCCATACTGCCGTGTCATTTGCGTTGACCGTTAGCGTTGCTGGGCAGTTCGAGTCGCCGGATTCGCCGGATGCTCCCGGCCCGGAGCAGAGATCGGCGACGAACGTCATGCTGGCATTTACACTGTCATACACGTAAAGGTTGTCTGCACCCAATACCGGCGTCCGTCCTTCCGCATTCGGGCCGCTGGTCAACACACCACGCGCGACCAAGTAGACACGCGAGCCGTTTCCGGCCATCCGCACCGTGCCCTGCACTTCCGCGGCCTGCCCGGCAGTCGGGTCGCGAGAAACCTGGGTGAGTCCCGTCACTTCCCGTTCCGCGACAGCACAACTTTCTCTTCCGGACGGACATCCGATCGTGGCCATATACAGGTCGTTGCCCGTGTCGCGGTCGCCGCTCACCAGCGGCTGGCTCGTCTCGAAGAACACTTTCGCCCCGGCTTCATCGGCTCCCACGAATTCGGCGCGCATCTGCGGCGCGGCATGACACGGAGCCGTCACTTCACAATCGGCTGCGAGCGGCGCCGAGATCTGCAGCGTTCGCTGGCCAGCGAGGCGCGCGTACACGATCGCGGGATTCTGTGGTTGCGGGCCTGGTTCGCCTTCGGCGCCATCGCAGAATTCCTTCGACGCTTCGTTCGCGTTCGTCGTGAAGAAAATCACAGCGCCGTCAGCCACGATGGCGTTGAACTTGCTCGCCTTACCGACAGCGGTACCGAGAGCTGCCCCGCAATAGCGGTCGATCAGTTCGCCGTTGTTCTTGAGCGCCACCAGCTTCAGCGACGGCGCCCCCGGACCATTCACCGACATGTCATACAGGCCTTTCTCGTTTTCCGCGACGGGCGCTTGTTCCAGCAGGCGTTCGGTATTGCCCGTGGTCAGGACGATATGGGAGAAATCGGCACTTGGCGCCGCCGGGGGCTCTAGTCGTAGGGGTTTCTTGTCGACAGTGGCCAGTATCTGCCCGGCGAGCGAGAACCCGGCGGCGTTGTCAGGAAGCCCGGTCGGGTGTAGCAGGTACTCGCCTTCGAAGCCAGGGAACGCGGCGCCGTAGTTCGCACCCGGTTTCGTGAACGTGAGCGAGGTATCAAGCGTCGGCGAGAAGTCGCTCGGGCTCTTTAGACCGTTCACCCACGGGGCGATCGCTGCGGGAGCCATCAACGGCACCGTCGACCAGCCGGACGCGCCGCGACGCGCGAGATAACTATTCAGGGCAGGGCTCGACGGTGCGCCCGCGAACGCCCCGAGAGATACGAAAGCCACGCTTTCCCCGTCGATCGCCAGCGCTTCGATTCCGTTCGCGCCGTAGCCTCCCTTGTACACGGGGCTGACCATCTCGTAATGACGTTCTGGATTGAGCGCGAGCGCGGGGACAGCCGTGAGACCCACGCCAGACAGGACGACGAGGGACGCGAGCGCGCATATGCACGCTCCCACATTTGCCTTCTTCAGGCGCATTTACGCGACCTCCCCGTTGTTGTGCGCGTGCGCGCTGATCGTCTGTGTCACCTGCACACCTCTGCCGGTCAACCGCCACGCGTTGCGCTCACCCCGGACGTGACCCTCACCCATGTTCTGCAACAACCCCAAACGCTCCAACCGCGCCAGCAGCTTGGAGACCTGTCCCTGATCCACGATCCCCGAGAGCTCAGCGACCATGCGATTGCTCACACCCGGATGCTCCGCGACGTCTTCCAGCACCCGTGCGGTGCGATACGTCAAGCGCATGGGGATGCCCTCCAGCGGATCGTGCTCGACGCGCGGCGCCACACCATCCCGCGCGGCCGAACCACTCGTCGAGGCCGGCACGGGCAGCGCCTGCTCGCGACGCGCGGCGGCCGGCCCGAGATAGGGCAGCACGATCATGCCCATCAGTTCCGGGAGCAAGCACGTGAGGGGCTCTGAGTCGCCGCGCAACAAGCGCGCGTAGACGATCGCGAACGCAGCGCCGACGAGACCCTCCGCCGTCAGCGGTGGACACCCCTGACCGCGAGCGCTCTCCCCACGACCCTCGTCAAGGACGCGAGCCAGACCCCGCAGGATCTCCTCGCGACGCTCCAACACCGCCTGCGAGCCACGCAGCGCCTGCACCACGCACACCCGCGCCAGTACCGGCTCGCGATCGAAGAACGACAGGATCGCCCACAACCCGCCGCGCACCCGCTCACGCCACGGCCTGCCCCCGAGACCGGCCCGCTCGATCTCAGCGCCGATCCGCCGCGCCGCGTCCTCCAACACCGCCGCGACGCACTCCTCGCGATTGGCGAACAGCTCGTAGAACGTGCGCCGCGACACACGCGCACGCTGCGTTATAGGCGCAACCGTCGCACTCGCGTAGCCAAGCTCGTCGACCGTCCGTACGGCCGCGGCCAGCAGCCGCGAGCGCTGCATCTCCGAGACCTGCGCACGCGAGTCATCACCCCGGCGAGCAGCAGCACGCGAACGCGCGACCGTGCTCTGCCCGTGTCGACGAACGCCCGCGCGCGAGGCCATCACGCGACCCTCCGGGTGCATCTCGTGCGAGACGGAGCGCGTTGCAAGAACGAAGCGTGTGGTGTCCCTGCTACGCCTCCAGGCGCACGGCAGACAATCGCCACATCGCGACGCCTCGCATGTGAAGACCTGAGATACACCGAAGCGCGTTGCAAGGACGAAGCGCGGGGAGTCCCAGCTACGCCTCCAGACGCACGGCAATACAGCTCACAGTGGGCTTGCCGGCCGTTCGCGTGCGTGTAAGCACTGCTCCGGTCTCGTGTTACCTTGTGCGGGCGGCGAACCTCATTGCGCGCGTGGCAGGGTAGCTTCGAACAAGGCGCGTGGTACGGGTGACCATGCCCCGCGTGGGGGGCGAAACCCTGCGGCGCTTCGGCGGTTAGATCAGCGGCGCTAAGCGGACAAGAGAGAGAGAGAGAGAGAGAGAGATGAGTCAGCGCTGCTGACGCATCTACCTACGGACCCCACCGGGCGCGCGGCAATCTCTGGCACGTATGTCCCCAACGAACTCACGCGAAAACAGCTCCCTCACCGAAGCGATTCAGGTCCCTCTCCGAAGAAACCCTCTATAAGCGCTACAAGGTCGACCACGAAGGAAGACCCAAACCCGATCCTATGTTTGTGCCCGACTCCTCAAGCGGGAGTCATGACAACCAAGAACATAGCGTCTATAACAGGGGTTGTCAAGTGCGGACTTCGTCGAGTGCGCAAACCACACGTACAGAACGCTGCGCGCACCGCTCCGCAGAGCGAAAACCGGCCAGTCATCGACCGCCACCAAAAGCGCGACCTCAACGCCGGTAGGTGCCGTGACCGGCGCCGACCGCAACCCGACGAAGGGGCAGGCTATGGGTCACCCACCAAAGCTCGCACCCGGACACGCATGTACCGATGACGGAGTCGCGTGCCGACGAACAGCTCAGCGGCGCCCGACTCGCCAGAGCCGGCTGATCGGCAGGATCTGAATCCCTTCGTGGGTGTATGCGCGCGCGCCGGTGTAGAGCACCACGCCTCCCACGAACTGTCTTCCCAGCTTGGCGCTCAACTTCAGCAGAGATCGCAGCTCGCGAGCGCTGACATCCCCGCCCATTCTAGGGTACTCTCCGCGATTCGAGAGCAAAACTTTCCGCAATTCGAGACCTTTTTCTTCCGCAATCCGAGTCAATGACCTACCGCGATCCGAGACGGCGCGGACGCCAGCCGCCGCCCGGCTCAGACGACGTAGACCTCGACGGAGCGGCCGATGGCAGTTGCGATCCGCCGCAGGTCGTCGGGATCGCTGGTGACGATCAGATCGCCGCGGGCGAGCGCGGTGACGACGACCGCCGCATCGACCAGGTCGCGGCCGTCGCTCGCGGCGAGGGCCGCCCCGGCGGCACGTGCCTGCGCCTCGGTGAACGGCTCGATGCGACACCCGTTCACCAGCCGCGAAAGCCCTACCTGGGGACCGCCGCGCCAGGCCTGGCCCAGGACGACCGTCGGGAGCGTTGGCTGCATCCCGCGTTCGATCATGCGTCTGTGCAGTCGCCACACCGATCTCGAATCGCGTTCGGCCGCGATCAACGCACCCGTGTCGTAGGTGACGCCGGTCACGCGGCGCGAGCGGACTCGCGCTTAATGCCGATCCCCGCGGCATCGAGGATGGCGTCGGCCTTGGCCAGCTCCTCAGCGGTGATCGGCCCGTTTTCGGCTTCCCATTCCGCGACGCCCTGAAGACCCTTCTCGATGCTCGTTTCGTGGGCCAGCGCCTCGGCGGCCACGCCGTTCAGCCACGCCGACAGACTCATGTCGCGGCGCTTGGCCGCCTCACGCGCAGCCAGGAGCACGGTCTCGTCGAGGGAGATGGAAACCTTTTGCACGGACACAGCCCAATGGTAGCACCAGATTCCTACCACCGCGCTGGGGACCGAGCCGATGGAGAGCCCCTCGGCGGCGCACGGTAGCCGACCGGCTCGGCGCAGACGGGCTCGGTGTGCTTGGGGAGCTACTCCGCGGGCACACCGGGCCCGACGTGTGTCGGCGGGCCCTCGGGGCCTTCGTCGGCGTCGGCGTGACCGGCGAGCGCCTGGTCTTCGGGCAGGGTCTGCGCACCCGCGACCGCGCCGTTGCGCCGGCCCGCGAGGTAGCGGTCGACCATGCGCGCGCACTGACGGCCCTCGTTGATCGCCCACACGATCAGCGACTGCCCGCGGCGGGCGTCGCCGGCGGCGAAGACACCCTCGACGGAGGTCGTGTAGGGCCTGACGGCCTTGACGTTGCCGCGCGGGTCCTTCTCGACGCCGAGCTGATCCAGCAGGCTCTGTTCGGGATGCAGAAACCCCATCGCCAGCAGCACCAGCTGGGCCGGGAGCTCGCGCTCGGTTCCGGCGATCGGGGCGAACGGGGGCGCGGGCTCGGCCCGGGCGACGTGCAGCGCCACCACCCCGCCATCCGCGTCGCCGGAGAAGTGGGTCGTCACGATCGAGTAGTCCTGCTCGCCCACGCCCTCGGTCAACGCCTCCTCCATCGCGTAGCTCATGCGGTACTTCAGCGGCCACTCCGGCCACGGCGTGCGGTCGTCGGGGCGGCGCTCCGGCGGCTCGGGCAGCAGCTCGAGCTGGACGATCGAGCGCGCGCCCTCGCGCAATGCGTTGCCGACACAGTCCGCGCCCGTGTCGCCGCCGCCGATCACGACGACATCCTTGTCCCGCGCGCTGATCTGCGGTCCGTCGGCAGGCTGCGGGGCGTCTGGGGCGGGGCCGAACTCGCGCGCGGCCCAGCGGTTGCGCTGATAGAGGTAGTCCATCGCGAAGTGCACCCCGTCGAGCTCGCGACCGGGGACAGGCAGGTCGCGTGGCACGCGCGAGCCGGTGGCGAGCACTACGGCGTCGAATGCGCCGCGCAGCTCCTCGACGCCTACGCCCCCCGGACCGCCGACCTCCACCCCGCAGCGCAGCTCCACGCCCTCGGCAATGAGCTGCTCGACGCGCCGCTGGACGATCCGCTTCTCGATCTTGAAGTCGGGCACGCCGAACCGCGCGAGGCCGCCGGCGGCCTCGTCGCGCTCGAACAGCACGACGCGATGGCCCGCGCGACGCAGCTGCTGGGCGGCGGCCATGCCCGCCGGTCCCGAGCCGATCACGGCGACCGACTGCCCGGTCTCGCGGCGGGGCGGGCGCGGGACGATCCAGCCCTCTTGCCACGCGCGGTCGACGATCGCCAGCTCGATCTGTTTGATCGTGACCGCGTCGTTCTCGCGGATCTCCAGCACGCACGCCGCCTCGCACGGGGCGGGGCACAGGCGGCCGGTGAGCTCGGGGAAGTTGTTCGTCGCGTGCAGCTGGACGATCGCGTCCTCGAAGCGGTCGCGGTAGACGAGGTCGTTCCAGTCGGGGATCAGGTTGCCGAGCGGGCAGCCGTTGTGGCAGAACGGCACGCCGCAGTCCATGCAGCGCGCGCCCTGCTCGCGCAGCTCCTGCGTCGGACGGGTGATCAGGAACTCGCGATAGTCGTGCGCGCGCTCGTCGGGATCCCGGTAGGGAATCCCGTGGCGCTCGATCTGCAAAAAGCCGCCGAGCTTGCCCATCAGGCCCCACGCCTTCCGGGCATGCCGGCGCCCAGCCTTCCACAGCCGAATATCTCCAGCTTGCTCATCAGGCCGCTACCGCCGGCGGGGTCTCCTGTGGCGAGGAGGCCTCCCGTGTCTCGGCCACGCGTTCGGCCAGCACGCGCTTGTAGTCGTGGGGCATCACCTTCACGAACGCCCCCTTCGCGAGGAGGTCGTCGAACTCCGCCAGCACCCGGGCGGCGACCGGGGAGTCGGTGCGCCGGCCGTGCTCGGAGATCAGCGCCCGCAGCTCGGCCCCATCCTCCTCGCCGAGCGATTCGAAGCCGACCATGCCCATGTTGCACCGCCGCGCGAACGTGCCGTCCTCGTCGAGCACGTATGCGACCCCGCCGCTCATGCCGGCGGCGAAGTTGCGTCCGGTCGGCCCGAGCACGACTACGCGCCCACCCGTCATGTACTCGCAGCCGTGATCGCCCACGCCCTCCACGACCGCGCAGGCGCCGGAGTTGCGCACGGCGAAGCGCTCGCCCGCCAGGCCGCGGAAGAACGCGCGCCCGCCGGTCGCCCCGTACAGCAGCGTGTTGCCGACGATCACGTTCTCCTCGGCGACGAACTCGCTCGCCATGCCCTCGCGCGGGCGCACCGCCAGCACGCCCCCGGACAGTCCCTTGCCGGCGTAGTCGTTGGTGTCGCCACGCAGCGTAAACGTCACGCCCGGGGCGAGCCAGCCGCCGAAGCTCTGCCCGGCCGAGCCCTCGAAGGAGACCTCGATCGAGCTCTCCGGGAGCCCGGCCGCGCCGTGCGCGCGAGCGATGTGGCTGGAGAGGATGCCGCCGACACAGCGATTGACGTTGCGGATCGGCAGCGCGAAGGCGATGCGCTCGCCCCGCTCGATCGCGCCGGCCGAGCGCTTTACGAGCTCCCAGTCCAGCGCGTCTGTCAGCACCGGCGGCGGCGGTTCGATGCGCCGCCGGGGGGCGTCCTCAGACAGCTCGACGTGGGTGAGGATGTGCGTGAGGTCGACCCCCCGCGCCTTCCAGTGCTCGATCGCGCGCTGCGCGCGCAGCAGGTCGACGCGGCCGATCGCCTGCTCCAGCGAGCGCAGGCCCAGCGAGGCGAGGATCTCGCGCACTTCCTCGGCGACGAAGAAGAAGAAGTTCACGACGTGCTCGGGCGTGCCCGTAAAGCGTTCGCGCAGCACGGGGTCCTGCGTGGCGATGCCCACCGGGCAGGTGTTCAGGTGACAGGCGCGCATCATGATGCAGCCCGTCGCGATCAGCGGCGCGGTGGAGAAGCCCATCTCGTCCGCGCCGAGCATCGCCGCGATCACGACGTCGCGGCCGGTTTTCAGCTGGCCGTCGGTCTGCACCACGATGCGCGAGCGCAAGTCGTTGAGCAGCAGCGTCTGCTGGGTCTCGGCCAGCCCGATCTCCCACGGCACGCCCGCGGCCTGGATCGAGGACAGCGGCGAGGCGCCGGTGCCGCCGTCGTGGCCGGAGATCAGCACGCGGTCGGCGTTGGCCTTGGAGACGCCCGCGGCGACCGTGCCGACGCCGACCTCGGCGACGAGCTTGACCGACACCTGCGCCCCCGGGCTGGACTCGGTCGGAGGGTTGGAGCAGCGCAGGTCGTAGATCAGCTGCTTGAGATCCTCGATCGAGTAAATGTCGTGGTGGGGCGGCGGCGAGATCAGGCCCACTCCGGGCGTCGTGTGGCGGATAGCGCCGATGTAGCGGTCGACCTTGTGTCCGGGCAGCTGACCGCCCTCGCCGGGCTTGGCGCCCTGGGCCATCTTGATCTGCAGCTCATCGGCGTTGACGAGGTAGTGGATCGTCACGCCGAAGCGGCCCGAGGCGACCTGCTTGATCGCCGAGCGCCGGCGATCGCCGTTGGGGTCGGGTGTGTAGCGCGCGGGGTCCTCCCCGCCCTCGCCCGTGTTCGAGCGCCCGCCGAGGCGGTTCATCGCGATCGCCAGCGTCTCGTGGGACTCGCGCGAGATCGAGCCGAGGCTCATCGCGCCCGTGCAGAAGCGCCGCACGATCTCGCTCGCGGGCTCGACCTCCTCCAGGGCGATCGACCGATCGGAGATCGGCCAACACGCGGCGGCGGCATCCTCGCGGGGTCCGATCTCGAGCAGACCGCGCAACGTCGCCCTGCGCGCCGCGTCCTCGTTGATCGCGCGAGCGTACTCCCGGTACTTGGCGTAAGCCTCGCTGGAGCGCACCTCCGCGAGCGCGTCGCCCTCGCCTGCCAGCGCGGCCGCGACGTTGCCGTTCACCGCGCGCACCGCGTGCTGGACGAGCGCGATCGTCTCGGGGTTCCACATGTGGTGCTCGCCGTCGCGCCGCCACGCGTACACCCCGCCGACCGGGAGCAGGTCGTCCTCGGGAGTCGGATAGGCGCGCGCATGGCGCTCCAGCGCCTCGGTCGCGAGCACGTCCAGCCCGACCCCGCCGATGCGCGAGGCGGTGCCGGCGAAGTGCCGGTCGATCAGCTCGCGCTCCAGGCCGACCGCCTCGAAGATCTGCGCGCCGCGGTAGGACTGGATCGTGGAGATGCCCATCTTGGAGATCGTCTTCAACAGCCCTTTGCCGATCGCCTTGATCGTGTTCTGGGCGGCCTGCTCCAGGTGCGCGTTCAGCTCCTCGCCCGCCGGTCGCCGCGCCCCGTCCGACGCGCCGTCGCTCGCGCCGGGCGCGATCCGACCCTCGATGACCAGCTCGTCGAGCGTCTCCAGCAGCAGGTACGGGTTGATCGCGCTCGCGCCGTAGCCGATCAGCGTCGCGAAGTGGTGCACCTCGCGCGGCTCGCCGGACTCCAGCACGATCCCCACGCGCAGCCGCGTGCCCTCGCGCACGAGGTGGTGGTGCACGGAAGCGACCGCCAGCAGCGACGGGATCGGCGCGCGGCGCGGGCCGAGCAGGCGATCGGACAGGACGATGATGTTGACGCCCGCGGCGATCGCCTCGTGCGCCTGCTCGCAAACGCGCTCCAGCGCGCCCGCCATGCCGGCGGCGCCGTCGAGGACGGGCCACGTGATGTCGATCGTGCTCGCCCTGAACAGCTCATGCGAGACGTGCCTGAGGGTCTCGAGCTCGCGATTGAGCAGGATCGGGCGCTCCAGCACGAGCTTGTGCGCGTGCTCGGGCGTCTCCTCAAACAGGTTGCGCTCGCTGCCGAGGGTCGTCTCGAGGCTCATCACGATTTCCTCGCGGATCGGGTCGATCGGCGGGTTGGTGACCTGGGCGAACAGCTGCTTGAAGTAGGAGAACAGCGGCGGCGCCTGGTCGGACAGGACGGCGAGGGAGATGTCGTTGCCCATCGAGCCGATCGGCTCGACCCCGTCGCGCGCCATCGGGCTCAGCAGCACGCGCAGATCCTCCTGGGTGAAGCCGAACGCGCGCTGGCGGCGGTGCAGCGGCTGATCGGAGATCGTCACCTGCTCGGAGCGCTCGAGTTCCTCGAACGCCACCGAGCTGCGCTGAAACCACTCGCGGTAGGGCCTGCGCGTGGAGAGGGCGCGCTTGACCTCGCCGTCCTCGACGATCCGCCCGCGCTGCAGGTCGACGAGGAACAGCTTGCCCGGCTGCAGCCGTCCCAGGCGCTTGATCTCCGACGGGGCGACATCGAGCATGCCCGTCTCCGAGCCGAGCACGACGTGCCCGTCGGCCGTCTGGACCCAGCGCCCCGGACGCAGCCCGTTGCGGTCGAGCGTCGCGCCGACGACGCGCCCGTCGGTGAACGCGACCGACGCCGGACCGTCCCACGGCTCCATCAGACAGGCGTGGTAGGCGTAGAACCCGACCAGGTCCGCGGGCAGGTCCTCGCGGTCGCGATAGGCCTCGGGAATCATCATCATCGCCGCGTGCGCCGGCGAGCGCCCGGCGAGCATGAGCAGCTCCATCACGTTGTCGAACGTCGCCGAGTCGGAATTGCCCGGTGTGACGACCGGCAAAATCTTGGGCAGATCCTCGCCGAACAGCTCGCTCGAGAGCTCGGACTCGCGCGCGCGCATCCAGTTGACGTTGCCCATCACCGTGTTGATCTCGCCGTTGTGGCAGATCGTCCGGTAGGGGTGGGCGAGCTCCCAGCTGGGAAACGTGTTCGTCGAGAAGCGCGAGTGCACGAGCGCCAGCGCGCTCTTGCAGCGCTCGTCGCGCAGGTCGGGGTAGAACTCGGCCAGCTGCCAGCTGATCAGCATGCCCTTGTAGTTGAGGGTGCGCGAGGAGCTCGACGCGACATACAGCCCCTCGCCCTCCGGGCTCAGCTCGCACACGCGCCGGATCACGTACAGCTTGCGCTCGAACGCATCCTGGTCGAACCCTCCGCTGACTGCACCCGTCTCGCCCGCGCCACCGGACCCGGTCCCAGCCACCACGGTCCCAGCCGCGCCGTGAGAGCCCGCGCCGACGAACAGCTGGCGGATCTCCGGACGGCAGGCGCCGGCGACCTCGCCGGTGTGCTCCGGCGCCACCGGCACCTCGCGCCAGCCGAGCACCGTCTGGCCCTCCTGCACGACGGTCCGCTCCAGCAGCTCTCCCAGCCGCACGCGACGGGCCTCGTCCGCGGAGGGCAGGAAGCACATCAGCACCCCATAGCGACCCGCCGGCGGCAGCTCGAACTCGACCACCGCGCGCAGCAGCTCGTCGGGCATCTGCATCAGGATCCCCGCGCCGTCGCCGGTGCACGGATCGGCGCCGGAGGCGCCCCGGTGCTCGAGGTTGCGCAGCGCGGCAATCCCCCGCTCCACGACCTCGTGCGTCGGCGTGTTGTCCAGGCGCGCGACCATGCCCACGCCGCACGCGTCGTGCTCGAAGCGGGGGTCGTAGAGTCCGACGGCCTTGGGCGGCTGCATGGTGTGCGAAGTCATGGAAGTG
>DATMPZ010000003.1:0-60793 GCA_035567335.1 Solirubrobacteraceae bacterium | reverse complement strand
CCGTTCTCCAAAGCCTCCTCGACGCCCTTCTCCACGGCGGGGATGAACTCCGAGGGGATCGCGCCACCCTTGATCTTGTTGACGAAGTCGAAGCCCTCGCCGGGGGCGGGCTCGAGATTGATGTAGACCACCCCATACTGGCCCGAGCCACCGGTCTGGCGCACGAACTTGCCTTCGACCTTCTCCGCCGTGCCGCGCACCGTCTCGCGGTAGGAGACCTGGGGACGCCCCACGTTGGCCTCCACCCCGAACTCGCGCTTCATGCGGTCCACCAGCACTTCCAGGTGCAACTCGCCCATCCCCGAGATCTCGGTCTGGCCGGTCTCTTCGTTGGTGCGCACCTGGAAGGTGGGGTCCTCCTCGGCCAGGCGTCCCAGGGCGATCGACATCTTCTCCTGGTCGACCTTCGTCTTGGGCTCCACCGCGACCTTGATGACGGGCTCGGGGAACACGATCGTCTCCAGGCGCACCGGGGCGTCGGGGGCGGCGAGGGTGTCACCGGTCATCACCTGCTTGATCCCCACCGCCGCGGCGATGTCCCCGGAGTAGACCGCGGGGACCTCCTCGCGGTCGTTGGCGTGCATCATCAGGATCCGCCCGACCCGCTCGGTGCGCCCGCTGTTGACGTTGAGCACCCGCGAGCCCGCCTCCAAATGGCCGGAGTAGACGCGGAAATAGGTCAGCTTGCCCACGTAGGGGTCGGCCATGATCTTGAACGCGAGCGCCGTGAAGGGTTCTGAGTCCTCGGGCTTGCGCTCCACCTCGCGCTCGCCCTCCTCGCCCCTGACCAGTTCGGTGCCCGTCATCGGGGGCACGTCCAGGGGAGAGGGGAGGTAGTCGATGACGGCGTCCAGCAGCGGCTGCACGCCCTTGTTCTTGAACGACGAGCCGCACAGCACGGGGGTCAGCTTGGTGGAGAGGGTGGCCTTGCGGATCGCCTGCTTGAGACGCTCCTCGGGGATCTCGGCTTCCTCGAGGATCAGCTCGAGCAGGTCGTCGTCGTAGTGGGAGACCTCCTCCAGCAGATGCTCCCGCGCAACCGCGGCGGCGTCGGCGAGCTCGGCGGGGATCTCGGTGACCTCCTGCTCCTTGCCCAGCTCATCCTTGTAAACGATCGCTTTCATCGCCACCAGGTCGATCACGCCAAGGAAATCACCCTCGGCGCCGATCGGCAGCTGAATCGGCACGGGGTGGGCGGCGAGGCGGTCGATCATCGTCTGCACCCCCCGCTCGAAGTCGGCGCCGATGCGGTCCATCTTGTTGATGTAGGCGATCCGGGGGACGTGGTACTTGTCGGCCTGGCGCCACACCGTCTCGGACTGCGGCTCGACACCGGCGACGGAGTCGAACAGCGCGATCGCGCCGTCGAGCACGCGCAGCGAGCGCTCGACCTCGACGGTGAAGTCGACGTGGCCGGGCGTATCGATGATGTTGATGCGATGGCCCTTCCACTCAGCTGTGGTCGCGGCGGAGGTGATCGTGATGCCGCGCTCCTGCTCCTGTTCCATCCAGTCCATCGTGGCCGCGCCGTCGTGGACCTCGCCGATCTTGTAGGTGCGCCCGGTGTAGTAGAGGATGCGCTCGGTCGTCGTCGTCTTGCCGGCGTCGATGTGCGCCATGATCCCGATGTTGCGGGTGTTGGCGAGTGTGAACTTACGTGGCATGGCTCAGTCTGGTGGCTGTGAGATGAGTGTCGCTGCGGCCTGCTTTGGGCAAAAAAATGGGCCCCTCGGGCCCACGCGCGCTACTGGTCGTGTCTGGACCGGCTCGCGTCGCTATCTGCTCGAGGTCTCCATCTTGATTGCTTGGCTTCGCGGCGGGCCTGCTCGCACGGCTGCGCCCAGACGCAAGGCGAGGCCGACTATAGCAGAGGATTTCAGGCGGTCTTCGCCCGTGCGCCCCCCGCGGACTCGGGGCAGGACCCGGCGACCGGCGCGTCTTCGAAGACCACGCTGAGACGCTCCAGCACACGCGTGGCGGCGCGCAGCTCAGCCGGCCCCATGCTCTCCAGGGCCGCCTGCCAGCGCTTCTGCCAGGCGGCGCGCTTGGCCTCGATCTTGCGCCTGCCTTGCGCCGTCAGACGCGAGACGACCACACGGCGGTCGGTCTTCGAACGCGCTCGCTCGACGTGGCCGCAGCCGGCGAGATGCTCGAGCATCTGGGTGACGGTCGCGGGCGTCAGCCGCGCCGCCGCCGCGAGCTCTCCGGCCGGCAGCGGGCCGCGCTCGTACAGCTCGATCAACAGCTCGAACTGGGCGTGGCTGAGTTCCGAGCCGCCGAGATGGGTGTCGCGTCCGCGCAGGCGATTGAGACTGCGAAACACGCGGCGAAAGGCCTTGCCGAGCTCATCCAGCTCGGCCGTCCACGCCACCTCCGCAGGAGCCGGGCTCGATCGCTTGCGGGCGCCCGCCCTCGCCGCGTCCGCCCCCTTCGCGCCGGGCGGCTCGAGCGATGCGGCCCGATCGGAGTCGGACCGCTTGGCGGGACGTGCAGCTGCCGTGGGACTCATCGCCATACCTACACGCCGATCGGCTCGACCGCCGCCTCGGCGCCCGCGGCCTTGCGGGTCGGCTTCGCCCGTGGGTTCTCGGCCCGCACCAGCACCAGGCACGGGATCAGCGACAGCAGCGCGATCCCCAGCGCCCACCAGTAGGCGGTGTTGAACGCGCCCGCGCGCTGCGCCGGGGTAAAAGCGTGGACGCCCGCCCGCTGCAGGACCACGGCGAGCACCGCCACCCCGATCGCGCCGCCCACGCGCTGCAGCATGTTCAGCTGCGGCGTGGCGTCAGACAGCTCCTCGGGACGCAGTGCGGTGAACGCCGCGGTCATCGCCGGCATGAACGACAGCCCGATGCCGATGCCGCGCACCACCAGCACCAGCGAGATCAGCAGGATCGATGTGTTCGCGCCGATCAACACGAACGGGACCGTGCTCAGACACAGGATCGACACCCCGACGATCGCCACGCGGCCGCCGCCGAAGCGTGCGGTCAGGCGCCCGTTGAGCGGCCCCACGAGCAGCATGCCCAGCCCCTGCGGGCCGACGAGCAGGCCGGTCACGATGATGCTCTCGCCGCGCACCTCCTGGTAGTAGAGCGGTATCAGGATCATCGCGCCGAACAGCGACGCGCCCAGGCCGAAGGTGGTCAGCGAGGCGGCGCCGAACACGCGGTTTGCGTACAGGCGGATGTCCAGCAGCGGACGCTCGACGCGCAGCGCGTGCCAGCCAAAGGCGAGCGTCAGCGCGATGCCGGCGAGGAGCGGCCACACGACGCTGGGAGCGGTCAGGCTGGCGTTCGTGCCGAGCTGTGAGAGGCCGTAGACGATCGCCGTGGCGCCCGTGGAGATCAGTGCCAGGCCGAGCAGGTCCAGCCGTCCGGCCGCGCCTGACTCGGTCTGCGGGAGCATCCGCCAGCCGAGGATGAACGCGATCACGCCGATCGGAACGTTGACGAGAAAGATCCACGACCAGTGCAACTCCTGCAGGATCAGGCCTCCGAGGACCGGCCCCAGGATCGGCGCGAGCATCGCGGGCATCACGACGACCCCCATCACCCGGCCCATCCGCTTGGGGCCGGACACCTGGGCCATGATCAGCTGGGCGATGGGCATGATCATCCCGCCGCCGACTCCCTGCAGCACGCGAAACAGCACCAGCGAGGTGATCGAGCCGGCCACCGCGCACAGGGCCGAGCCGGCCGTGAACAGCACCAGCGAGACCAGGTAGACGCGCTTGGCGCCGAATCGCCGCGCCGCCCAGCCCGTGACGGGAATCACCGCCGCCAGCGCCAGCAGGTAGCCGGTTACGACCCACTGGATCTGCGAGATCGAGCTGTGCAGATCGTGCCCGAGCGTGTGCAGCGCGACGTTGACGATCGTCGTATCGAGGATCGACATGATCATCCCGAGGATCACCACGCCGGCGATCTTCCAGACGTAGGGCTCTATGCGATCGGAGGCCTCGGGGTGAAAGCCCGGATCGGACGCTGCTGTCGAGGAGGAAGACATTCGGAATCAAAAAGCTTAGGTACCGAACCTTTGCCTGTCAAGGCTTCCGTGCGGGATGTCACAGATACCGACCCCCGAGCTATCATTGCGCCATGGGTCGCTTCGCGTCGGTCCGTGCTTTGCTGGCCCTTTGTGCGATTGACGTGGCAGTGCCCCTCGCCTTCTACAAACTCCTGCTCGTCCACGGCTGGCGGGACGACCTCTCGTTCTGGGTGGGCTTCGTCGTCGTGACGCTGCTGACCGGCTGCCTGCTGTGGATCACCGTGAGCCTGATGCGCCGCGCTCAGCGCCGCTACTTCTGACTACCAGCGGTAGTGCGCAAAAGCCTTGTTGGCCTGCGCCATGCGGTAGATATCGTCCTTGCGCTTGTACGCGCCGCCCTGCTGAGACTGGGCGTCCAGCAGCTCGTTCGCCAGCCGCTGGGCCATCGTCTTCTCGCGGCGCTGGCGCGCGAACTCGACCAGCCAGCGCACCGCCAGCGTGCGCGCGCGACGGGAGGCGACCTCGACGGGCACCTGGTAGGTGGCGCCGCCGACGCGGCGAGATTTGACCTCGAGCGTCGGCGTCAGCGCCTTGATCGAAGCCTCGAGCGTCTCGATCGGGTCTTTGTCCGAGCGCTCGGCCAGCAACGCCAGCGCGTCGTAGACGATCCGCTCGGCCGTCGACTTCTTGCCGTCGAGCATGACCTTGTTGATCAGCTGCTGAACGAGCTTGGAGCGATGGATCGGGTCCGCCTCGACCGGGCGAACTTGGGCGGCTGCGCGACGGGGCATCGACTCGTTACTTTTTCTTCACGCCGTACTGCGAGCGCGCCTTGCGACGATCGCTGACGCCGGCGGCGTCGAGCGTGCCGCGCACGACCTTGTAGCGGACCCCCGGCAGATCCTTGACGCGTCCTCCACGTACGAGCACCACCGAGTGCTCCTGGAGGTTATGGCCCTCGCCCGGAATGTAGGCGGTCACCTCGATCGAGCCGGAGATGCGTATACGCGCGACCTTGCGCAGCGCGGAGTTGGGCTTCTTCGGTGTCGTCGTATACACGCGCGTGCACACGCCGCGACGCTGTGGCGCGGCGACCTTCTTCTTACGCCCTTTGCCCGACTTCAGGCCCGGGGTCGCCAGCTTTTTCTTGGGGGCGACGCGCCCCTTGCGCACGAGCTGTGATGTGGTGGGCATTCGGCCGGGGATGGTAGCAGCGCGGCGCGCCGTGCGAGCGAGCCGACCCTATGCCGTCGCCGAGGCCGCGGCGGGAACGCCGGCCGCGCGGACTGGGGCGGGCATCAGGGCACACGCGACGACCACGAGCACGAACGCCAGCGACTGCAGCACCACGCCTACGGTGCTGCCGGCCATCGGATCGCCGAACACGACGATTCCGCCGGCGATCCCCGCGATGTTCGCGGCCGTGCCGGTCACGGCGATAACGGGCACGGCGTCTCCGTCCTGCAGTCCGCGCGCCGAAGCGTAGAACGCGACGATCGACGCGAGCACCGCGACCGCGAGCCAGGGGCTCAGCAGCAGCGCGAGCAGACCATGCGCCCCGGTGATGCCCGAGAGCGCCTTGATGGCCGTGTCGGAGACCCCGAACAGGATGCCCGAGGCGGCGCCCAGCATCACGCCATGGTGCTCGACGGGACCGCCCATGCGCGGGCCCATGATCAGCAGGCCGCCCAGCCCGAACAGGCCGGCCTCGAAGGAGATCATCGCCGCCTGGGAGAACTGCGAGTGCGCGCCGTGCATCGTCGGCAGCGTCACGCCCAGCATCACCAGGCCGACACCGGTGAGACACAGGCCGAGCCATTGGCGCGGGCCGACGTCGAAGCCGAACATGCGGTCGGCCATCACCGCGATGAAGACGATGCCCGCCGCCAGCGACACCTGGATCACCGACATCGGCGCCAGCGTGAGGGCCGCCACGTGCAGCGCCCAGCTGGCGCTCGCGACGAGCATGCCGATCGTGAACCATTTCGAGGCGAACAGCGCCCGTGCGGAGCGCAGCGGATGGCGCACCTGCACGCTCGGCGCCGCGTTGGCGCCCCGGTACTTGTAGAAGAAGGCGAGGTTGGCCACGAACGCACATGCGAGCGCGAGCAGGATGCCGAGGGCGAGGGTCATTGGCGGGTGGGGGATCGGGAGTCCGGTGCGGGTTTGGGGGATCAGGGTGTGCGGATTGGGTGTCGCTCTGCTTGGAGCCGTCGGCGTCCCCCTCGCCCGCTCTTCAGCTCATCGACAGAGTCCGGCTGCTGCTTTACTGGCCGCACTCGATCCGGGCACATTACCGAGGCGAACCTGTATGCAAGCTAAAGAGCCCTCCGTAGAGACGTTCGCCGCGTCCATCGCCTCCGCGAGCCCCGAAGATCGCGCTGAGCGTATCCGACTTGGTGCGCGCGACCCGGAACCCGTCGACGAGAAGCCCCTGCTGATGGTGGACATCGACGGTGTCATCTCGCTGTTCGGCTTCGCCGGTCGGAGCCCTTGGACACCGCGCGTTGAAGGCTCCATACAGCCCGCCACACCGGCCGGCTCGCTGGTGCCCGGCTCGCCGGCGCCCGCGGGCTCGTTTCACACGATCGACGGCATCCCGCACTTCCTGTCGCACGCCGCCGCCGAGCACCTGCGGGACCTCGTCTCACGCTTCGATCTGGTGTGGGCCAGCGGCTGGGAGGAGAAGGCCGAGGAATACCTGCCGCGCCTGCTCGACCTACCGTCGGGGCTGCCGTTCCTGCGCTTCGAGCGCTCGCCCGGCCGGGGCAACGCGCACTGGAAGCTGGCCGCGATCGAGGAGCACGCCGGTCCGCAAGCGCTGGCGTGGATCGACGATGCGTTCAACGACGCCTGTTACGACTGGGCCGACGCGCGCCCGGCGCCGACGCTGCTCGTACAGACCGCCCCCGAGCGCGGCCTCACCTCCGAGGAGGCTCAGCTGCTGGTGGACTGGGCGCGAGCTCTCGCCGACGCCTGCTAAAAAGACGCGACCGGACATGGCCCGGCCGCGCCTGCAGACCCACTCTGCGCTCGAGGACTACTCCCCAGAGGACGGCTCGTCTGGAACCTCCAGGTCGGCGAGCTCCTCGACGAAGCCGGGGTCGGTGGTGCCGGCGCCGATCTTCTCCAGCGAGGCGAGATCGGCGTCGAACTCCTGGCCGTAGCCGCCGAGCCCGTCGCCGCCCGAGAGTCCGAGCTCGGCCGCGATCTCATCCTGGTCGAGCAGCCCGACGTCGTCGATCGCCCGCGGCAGCGGCTCGGAGGGTTCGATCTCTATCCGCCGGTAGCGCTTCAGGCCGGTCGCGGCCGGGATCAGCTTGCCGATGATCACGTTCTCCTTGAGGCCGTTCAAGCGGTCGGTCTTACCCTCCAGCGCGGCGTCGGTCAGAACCTTCGTCGTCTCCTGGAAGGAGGCGGCCGACAGGAACGAGTCGGTGTTCAGCGAGGCCTTCGTGATGCCGAGGATGATGTCCTCGAACTGGGCCGTCTCGCCCTTCTTGTGAGCGACGTCCTCGTTGACCTTCGCGAATTCGAACCGATCCACGAACTGGCCGGGCAGGTAGTCGGTGTCGCCCTTCTGGTCGACGCGCACCTTCTTGAGCATCTGGCGCACGATCAGCTCGATGTGCTTGTCGTTGATGTCCACGCCCTGGGACTTGTAGACCTCCTGGACCTCCTTGACGAGATACTGCTCGGTCTCGGTCCGGCCCCTGATCGCGAGCAGCTCGTGCGGATACAGCGAGCCCTCGTTGAGCTGCTTGCCCGCCTGGATCTTCTCGCCCTCGGCGACGAACAGCCGCGTGCGCCTGGGGAAGGCGTGTTTGTGCTCCTCGCCCGCCGCGTCGGTGATCGTGACCGTGAGCGCCTTCTCGGTCTCCTCGATCGAGACCCTGCCGTCCTGTTCGGCGATCTTGGCCAGACCCTTGGGCTTGCGCGCCTCGAACAGCTCGACGATCCGCGGCAATCCATGCGTGATGTCCGCGCCGGCGACGCCGCCGGTGTGAAACGTGCGCATCGTCAGCTGCGTGCCGGGCTCGCCGATCGACTGGGCGGCGATGATCCCGACGGCGTCGCCGATCTGCGCGAGTTCGCCGGTCGCCATCGCCCGCCCGTAGCAGGCTTGACAGACACCGCTCGACGCCTTGCACTTGAGCACCGATCGCACGGGCGCTGCCACGCGCACGCCCTTCTCGTGATCGTCGGCGAACGCCTGCGCGATGTCGGCGAGCTCGGCGCGCCCGATCTCGGCGCCCTGCTCGACCAGCATCCGGCCGCGCTTGGTCGTGATCGGCTGGGCGGCGACGCGCCCGACGAGGTCTGCGTTGGGCTCCTCGCTGCCACTTGCCCCCTCGCCCCACACGGCCATCTCGATGTGCTCCTCGGTGCCGCAGTCGGCTTCACGGATAATCACGTCCTGGGCCACGTCCACCAGCCGGCGCGTCAGATAGCCCGAGTCGGCGGTCCGCAGAGCGGTGTCCGCCAGACCCTTGCGCGCGCCATGCGTGGAGATGAAGTACTCGAGCACCGACAGCCCCTCGACGAAATTGGCCTTGATCGGCCGCTCGATGATTTCGCCCTTCGGGTTGGCCATCAGCCCGCGCATGCCCGCGAGCTGGCGGATCTGCTTGAACGAGCCACGCGCGCCCGAGTTGGCCATCATGAAGATGGGGTTGAGCGTGTCGAGATTCTCGATCATCGCGTCGGCGACCTCGTCGGTCGCCGCGTTCCACTTCTCCACGACCGCCTCGTGGCGCTCCTCCTGGGTGATCAGTCCCATGTCATACTGGTCTGAGATCTCAGTCACGAGCGCCTCGTACTTGTCGAGGATCGCCTGCTTGGACGGGGGCACGACCACGTCGTTCTTGGAGATCGTGATCCCGGCCTGCGTGGCGTACTTGAAGCCGAGGTCCTTGAACGCGTCGAGCACGAGCGAGATCGTGGTCGCGCCGTAGGTCTGCACGAGCGCATCGATCAGGCGGGTCGTATCGCGCTTCTTCATCGACTGGTTGACGAACACGTACTTGCTCGCGTCGAACCCGTCACCCAGCGCCTCCGCGAGCGCACGCTCGATGCGGTCGTTGTAGACGATCCGCCCGACCGTCGAGAGCACGTGGCCGCCGTCGCGTCCAAACGGCCTGAACTCGGCGACGTCGTGCAGCTTGACGACGCCCGCCTCGTAGGACAGCTCGGCCTCCTGCGCGGTCCTGAACACGTGCGGGCGCGCCTCGTTCGCGGGCCAGCTGCCGTTGGTCAGCAGCTCTCGCTTGGCCGACAGCTCCTCGGCCTCGGGTCCGTACGTCAGGTAGTAAGCGCCGAGAATCATGTCCTGGGTGGGCGTCGCCAGCGGCGCGCCGTGCGCGGGCGAGAGGATGTTGTTGGAGGAGAGCATCAGGATGCGCGCCTCCGCCTGCGCCTCGGCCGACAGCGGCAGGTGCACGGCCATCTGATCGCCGTCGAAGTCGGCGTTGAACGCGTGGCAGACCAGCGGGTGCACCTGTATCGCCTTGCCCTCGACGAGCAGCGGCTCGAACGCCTGGATGCCCAGGCGGTGCAGCGTCGGCGCGCGGTTGAGCAGCACGGGGTGCTCGTGGATAACCTCCTCGAGCACGTCCCACACCTCGCCGATCATCGAGTCGACCATCTTCTTGGCCGCCTTGATGTTCTGCGCGGACTTGCGCTCGACCAGGCGCGCCATGATGAACGGCTTGAACAGCTCGAGCGCCATGATCTTCGGCAGCCCGCACTGGTGCAGCTTCAGGTAGGGGCCGGCGACGATCACCGAGCGCCCGGAGTAGTCCACGCGCTTGCCGAGCAGGTTCTGGCGGAAGCGACCCTGCTTGCCCTTGAGCATGTCCGAGAGCGACTTCAGCGGGCGGTTGCCCGGCCCGGTGACGGGACGGCCGCGGCGGCCGTTGTCGAACAGCGCGTCGACGGCCTCCTGCAGCATGCGCTTCTCGTTGTTGACGATGATCTCCGGCGCGCCCAGGTCGAGCAGCCGCTTGAGGCGGTTGTTGCGGTTGATCACGCGGCGATACAGGTCGTTGAGGTCGGAGGTGGCGAAGCGGCCGCCGTCGAGCTGCACCATCGGGCGCAGCTCCGGCGGGATCACCGGGACGGCGTCGAGCACCATCATCTCGGGCTTGTTGCCGGACTGAATGAACGCGCTGACGACCTTCAACCGCTTGACGGCGCGCGCCTGCTTCTGGCCCTTGGCGGTCTTGACCTGCTCCTCCAGCTCATTGCGTTCGGCCTGCAGGTCGACCTGCTGGAGCAGGTCCCTGACGGCCTCGGCGCCCATTCCACCGCGAAAGTACTCACCGAACCCATACGGCGATCCGAACCGCTCCTTGAGCTCGCGGAACGTGGTCTCGTCGTGCTCGATCTGCTTGGGCTCCATCGTCTTGAACAGCTCCCAGACACTGCGCATACGCTCGGCGGCGTCCTCGATGTAGGCCTCGGTGTCGGCGATGTCGGCGTCGAAGGTCTTGCGCAGCTCCTTGACGAGCTTCTCGCGCTCCTCCTCGGAGATCTTGGCGAGGTTCACGTCGAGCGAGTCCGCCCACAGGTGGTCCTCGTCGTTGAAGCCGGTCTGCTTGCCGTTCTGCAGATACTTCTCGCGACGCTTGAGCGACTCGCGCAGCTCCAGCACCCGCTCCTCGCGCTCGGCCGCGTAGGAGTCGAGCACCTTGTTGACCTCAGCCTCGAGCGTGTCCAGGTCCTTCGCGCGCGCCTCGTCGTCCACCCAGGTGACGATCGAGGCCGCGAAGTACAGAACCTTCTCCAGTTCCTTGGGCGCCATGTCGAGCAGGTAGCCGATGCGGCTGGGCACGCCCTTGAAGAACCAGATGTGGCTGACGGGCGCGGCCAGGTCGACGTGGCCCATGCGCTCGCGCCGGACCTTCGAGCGCGTGACCTCCACGCCGCAGCGCTCGCACACGATGCCCTTGTAACGGACTCGCTTGTACTTGCCGCAGTAGCACTCCCAGTCCTTCGTCGGACCGAATATGCGCTCGCAGAACAACCCGTCCTTCTCGGGCTTGAGCGTGCGGTAGTTGATGGTCTCGGGCTTGATCACCTCGCCCGAGCTCCAGCCGCGGATCTGCTTGGAGGAGGCGAGTGAGATCTCGATGGCGTCGAAGTTGTTGATGTCGATCATGTTCTGGCTTTCGCTCGCGGGTCAAACGGACGGTGGCGGCTCTGTTGCTGCGTGGGCCCCGCCGAACCGCTCGACGGGAGATGGGCGCCACCTGGCAGTGGCGGCGCCGGTCGCCGGGTCTACGTCTCGGTCTCCTGCATCAGCTCCTCCTCGGGCGGGCTCCCGGCGAGCGCCTCGATGTCCAGCTCGGCGACACCCTCACCGAGCAGCTCCTCGACGTCGAGCCCGTCCACCGCGACGTCCTCGTCGTCAGCGTCATCGGCGTCCCCGGACTCCGTCTCGCGCTTGGCGTCGGCGCCGTCCCCGGACTCGCCCTCGGACGCCTGCTCCGCGGCAGCTGCATCCTCGCCCTCCAGCGCCTCGTCGGCGGCGCCGTTGGACGGGGCGCGCACGCCCGAGAGGTCGATGCCGAGCTCCTCGGCCGCCCGCAGCAGATCGTCGTCCTCGTCGCGCATCTCCGTGCGCTGACCCTCCTCGGAGACGACGTTGACGTCGAGCGCCAGCGACTGCATCTCCTTGAGCAGAACCTTGAACGACTCGGGGATCGACGGCTCGGCGATGTTCTCGCCCTTGACGATCGCCTCGTACGCCTTCACGCGCCCGACCGTGTCGTCGGACTTGATCGTGAGCATCTCCTGCAGGGTGTAGGCGGCGCCGAACGCCTCCAGCGCCCACACCTCCATCTCGCCGAAGCGCTGACCCCCGAACTGCGCCTTGCCGCCCAGCGGCTGCTGGGTGACGAGCGAGTAGGGACCGGTGGAGCGGGCGTGGATCTTGTCGTCGACGAGGTGCAGGAGCTTGAGGATGTACATGTACCCCACGGTCACCTGCTCGGCAAAAGGCTCACCCGTGCGGCCGTTGAACAGCGTCATCTTGCCCGACGCCTGCTCGCCGGGGCGGCGACTCTTGTCGATGTCCATGCGGATGCGGCCCCTGTGCTCGTCCTGCCAGCGCACGAGCGCCTCGTCGACGTCGGTGATCGTGGCGCCGTCGAACACGGGCGTCGATACATACACGCGTCGGGAGGAGCCGTTGCCGTTGCCGGAGCCGTTGTCGGCGTCCGCTTCCTTGAAGGCCTCCGAGCCGTCGTCATACCAGCCCTGCGCGGCCACCCAGCCGAGGTGGGTCTCGAGGATCTGCCCGACGTTCATGCGGCTCGGCACGCCGAGCGGGTTGAGGATCACGTCGACCGGCGTGCCGTCCTCCAGGAACGGCATGTCCTGGACGTCCACGATCTTGGAGATCACACCCTTGTTGCCGTGCCGTCCCGCGAGCTTGTCGCCCTCGGAGATCTTGCGCTTCTTGGCCACGAACACGCGCACGAGGTCGTTGACGCCCGGCGGCAGGTCGTCGCCGGCGTCGCGGCTGAAGGTCATCACGTCGATCACCACGCCGCCCTCGCCGTGCGGGACCTTCAGCGAGGTGTCCCTGACCTCGCGCGCCTTCTCCTTGAAGATCGCCCGGATCAGCTTCTCCTCGGCCGTGAGCTCGGTCTCGCCCTTGGGCGTGACCTTGCCCACGAGCAGGTCGCCGGAGGCGACCTCCGCGCCGACGCGCACGATCCCGCGATCGTCGAGGTTGCGCAGCGACTCCTCCGAGCGGTTGGGGATGTCGCGCGTGATCTCCTCCTCGCCCAGCTTGGTCGTACGCGCGTCGACCTCGTACTCCTCGATGTGAATCGAGGTCAGCTCGTCGTCCTGCACGAGGCGCTTGGAGAGGATGATCGCGTCCTCGAAGTTGTAGCCCTCCCAGGACATGAAGGCGACCATCAGGTTCTTGCCGAGCGCCATCTCGCCCTTGTCAGTCGAGGAGCCGTCGGCGAGCACCTCGCCCGCCTTGACCTTCTGGCCGCTGCGCACGCGCGGCTTGTGGTGGATCAGCGTGCCCTGGTTGGAGCGCATGAACTTCTGCAGCTCGTACTCGTCCTTCCTGCCGTCGCCGCACTCGATCACGATCTCGGTGGCATCGACGTGCTCGATCGTGCCGGCGTTGCGGGCCAGCAGCACATCGCCGGTGTCGAGCGCCGCGCGGCGCTCCATGCCCGTGCCGACCAGCGGCGCGTCGGCCTTCAGCAGCGGCACGGCTTGGCGCTGCATGTTCGAGCCCATCAGCGCCCGGTTGGCGTCGTCGTGCTCGAGGAACGGGATCATCGCGGTCGCCACCGACCAGATCTGCTCGGGCGAGACGTCGACCAGGTCGACGTCCTTGGGGCCGACCGTCACGTACTGGCCGGCCTGCGTGCGGCATAGGATCTCGGCGCCTCTCAGCTTGCCCGTCTTGGGATCCACGGGTGTGTTTGCCTGCGCGATCACCAGCTCCTCTTCCTGAGTGGCATCCAGGCGTACGACTTCGTCGGTCAGGAGACCGTCCTTGACAACCCGATAGGGAGTGGTGACGAACCCATACTCGGAGACCTCGGCGAATGAGCTCAGCGAGCCGATCAACCCGATGTTCGGACCCTCGGGGGTCTCGATCGGGCACATGCGCCCGTAGTGGGTGGGGTGCACGTCGCGCACCTCGATCGGCGCGCGCTCGCGCGTGAGCCCGCCCGCGCCCAGCGCCGACAGGCGCCGGCGGTGGGTGAGTCCCGCCAGCGAGTTGGTCTGATCCATGAACTGGCTCAGCTGCGAGGAGCCGAAGAACTCCTTCAGCGCCGCCACCACGGGGCGAATGTTGATGATCGTCTGCGGCGTGATCGTGTCGGCGTCCTCGGTCGTCAGGCGCTCGCGCACGACGCGCTCCATGCGATACAGCCCGATCCGGAACGCCTCCTGGATCAGCTCGCCGACGGTGCGCAGGCGGCGGTTGCCGAAGTGCTCGTACTCGTCGAGGTGCTCGGCGACCGGCTCGCGCGGCAACGAGGACGCCTCGGCCGCGTAGTCCTTGATCTCGATCTCGGTTTCCTGCTCGGGGATGCCCAGCCGCTTGGGCAGCGACACCAGCTCGCGCACCAGCGCAAGGATGTCGTCGTGGGTGAGCGTGCGCGTGTCGATGTCGATGTCGAGACCCAGCCGCGAGTTGAGCTTGTAGCGGCCGACGCGCGTAAGGTCGTAGCGCTTGGGGTCGAAGAACAGCTGGTTGAGCAGCGCCTTGGCGTTGTCCACGCTCGGCGGCTCGCCCGGACGCTGCTTCTTGAACAGCTCGATCAGCGCGCCCTCTTCGTTGCGGGTCGCCTCGGTGTCGGACTCGATCGTGTTGCGGATGTACAGCGAGTCCTCGAACAGCTTGAGGATCTCCTCGTCGGTCGCATACCCCATCGCCCGCAGCAGCACCGTCACCGGCAGCTTGCGCTTGCGGTCGATGCGCACGAACACCTTGCCCTTCTTGTCGATCTCGAGCTCCAGCCACGAGCCGCGCGCGGGCATCAGGTTGGCGATGAACACCTGCTTCTCGCGATCCTTCGGCTCCATCAGATAGGCGCCCGGCGAACGCACGAGCTGCGTCACGACGACGCGCTCGGTGCCGTTGATCACGAACGTCCCACGCTCGGTCATCCACGGGAAGTCGCCCATGAACACCGACTGCTCGCGAATCTCGCCCGTCTCGCGGTTGATGAACGCGACGGTCACCGTCAGCGGGCGCGCGTAGGTCAGGTCCTTCTCGCGGCACTGCTCGAGCGAAGCGACCGGCTCGTCGAAGACGAACTCACCGAACTGGACGGCGAGGTTGCCGGTGTAGTCCTCGATCGGCGAGATGTCGTCGATCGTCTCGCGCAGCCCGCCGCCCTGGGGGTCGGTGAGCCATGCAAACGAGCGGCGCTGGATATCGATCAGGTTGGGAACGTCTACGGTCTTGTGCAGGCGCGCGAAACTACGGCGCGTCCGGAGAGCATCAACAGCAGCCAAGAAAACGTCTCCTTCGAAAGGGCGAGGTACGGACGTGGTCGGAGGGCGCCCGAAAGCGCGACCAGCAAAGATAGCACAGGTCATCGACGCCCTTAAGTGGGCCGCCGGCGCTCACGGACCCCGCCCTCGACGACCGCGTATGTGGCGCGACGTCGTACTCCTGAGGCGGCTGCGGCTATCGGCCAGCGCAGGGCACTTTACCGGAAAGTCGGCTCATTTGTTAGGCGCGGGTAAAGCAGGAGCCCCGGCCAGGCGGGGCTCCTCTACGACCACGACGTTGTTCGAGCCTCGCTACTTCAGCTCGACCGTCCCGCCGGCCTCCTCCAGTTCGGCCTTGAGCTTGTCGGCCTCCTCCTTCTCGACGCCCTCCTTGACCGGCTTGGGGGCCTCGTCGACGAGCGCCTTGGCCTCTTTCAGGCCCAGGCCCGTCGCGGCGCGCACGACCTTGATGACCTGGATCTTCTTGTCGCCGGCCGCCGCGAGGATCACATCGACGGTGCTCGACGCCTCCTCCTCGGCGGCCGCATCGCCGGCGGCGACACCCCCGCCCGCGGCAGCCACCGGCGCGGCCACGGCCGCGGCGGATACGCCGAACTCCTCCTCGAGCGCCTTGATCCGCTCGGCGAGCTCGAGCACCGAAATGCCCTTCAGCTCCTCGATCCACTTCTCTGTGCTTGTGGCTGTTGCCATGTGAGTCAGTCCTCCTTGGTGGGATTCGTCTCGGCGTCCTCGGGCTGAACCTCAGCCGAGACGTCCGTCTGGTTGTCGTCTTTCGCCGGCTCGTCCCGCTCCGGCTCAGCTTGTGCGTCTGGCGCCTCGGCGGCAGCGTGCTCCTCGGGCGCAGCCTCCGCCGCCGTCTCCGTCTCGGCCGGCGCCTCCTCCACCACGACGGCGGGCTCCTCGGTAGCGGACTCCTCTACGGGCGCCTCCTCCGCGACAGCGGGCTCCTCGGTAGCGGACTCCTCTACGGGCGCCTCCTCCGCGACAGCGGGCTCCTCGGCCGCGGACTCCTCTACGGGCGCCTCCTCCGCGACAGCGGGCTCCTCGGCCGCGGACTCCTCTACGGGCGCCTCCTCCGCGACAGCGGGCTCCTCGGCCGCGGCCGGAGCCTCCCCGGCGGGGATCTCGCCGGACTGCTTCTTCTCCCGCACCTGCCCGAGCGCCACGGCCAGCCCGCCGACGAGCGCGCCGAGCGTGCGTACGAGTCCGCTGACGGGCGCGGCGACGACGCCGACGAGCTGTCCGTACAGCGCTTCGCGCGAGGGCAGGCGGGAGATCGAGCGCATCTGCTCGGCATCGAGCGCGGCGCCTTCCATCAGGCCGCCCTTGAACGGCAGCAGCTGGGTCGCGCGGCCGTAGTCGGCGAGCGCTTTGGCGGCGGTCGCGATGTCGCCGCGCACGAACGTCAACGCCGTGGGACCCTGCAACAGCTCCTTCAGCGTGGTCGCGCCGGCCTTGTCGGCGGCGCGTTCGGTGAGCGAGTTCTTGACGACCTTGAAGGTCGCGTCGGACTCGCGCAGCCTGGCGCGCAGCTCCGCCGCTTGGGACACGGAGATGCCCTTGTAGTCGACGGCGAAAACGGCCTGGGACTCGTCTATGTGGGCCGCGATCTCGGCGATCGCGGCGGCCTTTTGGTCTCGGTTCATTCGGTGGCTCCTGTCCCGGTCTTGCGCCGCGCACGGTGGGTACGCGGCTGCCGAGGGTCTGTGGTGGCCTGTGTGAAAGCGCTAGGCGGCGACGGGTGTCGCGGACGGCGCCTCCTCGACGATGTCGCGTGTGCGGCTTGGATCGACCTTGACCCCCGGACCCATCGTGGAGGTCAGGGTGATCGTGCGCAGGTAGCGGCCCTTCGCCGCCGCGGGCTTGGCGCGGATCAGCTCTTCGATCACGGCCGCGTAGTTCTCCAGCAGCGCGCGCTCCTGGAAGCTCGCGCGCCCGATCACCATGTGCACGATGGCGGTGCGATCGGTGCGGTACTCGACCTTGCCCGACTTGGACTCGGAGACGGCTTTGGCGACGTCCATCGTGACGGTGCCGACCTTCGGGTTGGGCATCTTGCCGGACGGGCCGAGGATGCGTCCGAGGCGCCCGACGACCGACATCAGGTCGGGCGTGGCGATCGCCACGTCGAACTCGTCGAAGCCCTCCTCGATGCGCTTGGCGAGATCTTCGCCGCCGACGACGTCGGCGCCGGCCTCTTCGGCCTGCTGGGCGCGCTCGCCCTGGGCGAACACTGCGATGCGCACATCCTTGCCGAGACCGTTGGGCAGCGCGATCGTGCCGCGCAGCTGCTCGTCGGCGTGGCGCACGTTCAGGCCCGTGCGCACGTGCAGCTCGACCGCCTCGTCGAACTTGGCGCTGGCCAGGCTCTTGACGAGCGAGACGGCCTCGGCGGGCAGATACTCGTGCTCGCGGTCGATCTTCGCAAGGCCCTCGCGGTGCCTGCGGCCGTGATGCGAGCTCACGATGCCACCTCCACGCCCATCGAGCGCGCCGTCCCCGCGATGATCTTGGCGGCCTGATCGATGTCGTGCGCGTTCAGGTCCGCGAGCTTGCGCTCGGCGATCTCGCGCAGCTGCGCCTGCGTGATCGTGCCGACCTTCGTGCGGTTGGGCTCGCCCGAGCCCTTGCCGATGCGCAGCGCCTGCTTGATCAGCACGGCCGCGGGGGGCGTCTTGGTGACGAATGTGAACGAGCGGTCCTCGTACACGGTGATCACGACCGGGATCGTCGTCCCCGTTTCCGATTGCGTCTGCGCGTTGAAGGCCTTGCAGAACTCCATGATGTTGATGCCGTGCTGGCCCAGCGCGGGACCGACCGGCGGCGCCGGGCTGGCCTGGCCGCCGTTGGCTTGGAGCTTGATGGTCGTGAGTACCTTCTTGGCCATTTCGAGTGCCTAGGTTAGCTGCGATTGACTGGGATGGTCTTCATGGTCGCCCCCGGCGCATGCGCCGCTGGTCGATCGGGCGCATGCGCCCGATCGCGGGTCGGTACATGTACCGACCCGAACTACAGCTTTTTCACCTGGTCAAACCCCACCTCTACGGGCGTCTCGCGCCCGAAGATCGACACCAGCACCTTGAGCTTGGCGGCGTCCTCGTTGATCTCGGAGATCTCGCCGGAGAAGTCCGACAGCGGCCCGGAGACGACCTTGACGGACTCGCCGATCGCGAACTGCGCGCGCGTGCGCGGCGCGGTGGCGACGTCGGTCTTGTGCAGCAGCCGATCGACCTCCACCTGCGTCAGCGGCACGGGCTCCTGGGAGGCGCCGACGAAGCCGGTGACGCCCGGCGTGCCCTTGACGACGCCCCAGGAGTCCTCGTTGAGCTCCATGTTGACGAGCAC
Organism: Solirubrobacteraceae bacterium; assembly: GCA_035567335.1. Lineage (GTDB taxonomy): Bacteria > Actinomycetota > Thermoleophilia > Solirubrobacterales > Solirubrobacteraceae > Palsa-744. The sequence continues at coordinate 42,454 of DATMPZ010000003.1, read as the reverse complement.
ATAGCCGGGCATCGTGCGCTTCTCGACGGTGACCTTCTGGTTGTCCTTCATCTCCGACACGGACTCGGTCGGCACGACCACGTTGCGCACGGCGCGCTGCTGGCCCAACGAGACCACGCGGTGCTCGAGGTTCTGTTTGACCTTGTTCTCGTGACCAGAGTAGGTGTTGACTACATACCAGCGAAACATTCAGGCTACCTCGAGAGATCGGTGACGAATGGGAGCTGCTGCGGAGACGATCTTGCGACGTGGGGCTCTGTGACGCGGGGCTCGACTGCGTCAGCCGATGACAAATTCGACGATTTCCTTGGCCATGTAGTCGGCCAGGCCGAGGTAGGCGCCGGCGACGGCGACGAAGCCGAGCACGACCGCCGTGGCCTGAAAGACGTGGCGGCGATCGGGCCACTGCACCCGCTGCAGCTCGGCCCAGCTGGCGCGCAGAAAGCCGATCGCACGGTTGCCTCTGCGGATCGGAGCGCCGGAGGCCTGCGCCGGGCTGACGCCGTTGCCCCCACCGCGACCGGAGCCGGCGCCCTCCTGCAGTTCGTCCTCGGTGAGGTCGCCCTCGGTCTCCGCCTCGGCCTCGATCTCGGCCTCCGAGAGGGTCTCGGCGCCCGCGGCGACTCCGCCGGCGCCGGCGATGAGCGCCGCGTCGAACTCGTCGACGTCGCCGGAGTGCTCGAGCGCTGCGGGCAGATCGGCGCGCTCGACCCGTCCCACCCCGAGCGGCTGCTCGACCTCCGAGCGTCCGGCCGCGCCGTCGTCGGTCGCCTCGGAGGCGCCCCCGGGAGCGCCGCCTGCGGGAGCGGAGGGCGCGTGCTCGGGGCGAGCACCGGCCGTGGTGCCGCGACGGGCACGGCGTTGCTTTGCGCGTTTGCGATCACGGGCCACGGCAGCGGTCCCCCGCTAGCTAACGAGTCTCCCGATGGCTGGTGTGACGCCGACACCAGCGACAGTACTTGCGCAGGGACACGCGATCGGGATTGTTGCGCTTGCTCTTGTTCGTCTGATAGTTGCGATGCTTGCACTCCTCGCATGCGAGGGTGATAGCGATGCGTACGTCTCCGCGGGCCATAGCGAGTTCTGTGCTCCCTGCGCCGATCGTGGGTGTGGGCACCGAGCCCGGGCGAAGAAAAACCCCGCCCAGGCGCGAGGTATACGGCAGTCTAGCGCGTGTTCGCCGTGCCGGCGATGAGACGGAAACGGATCGCGCGCTCTATCGCGAGCGCGGCCTCACTCATACAGCGTGAACGTCGCCAGAATCACATACAGCGCGACCAGCGCCCAGCCCTCGAAGGCGGCGGCCTCGCCGTCGCCGGTGACCTGCGAGAGCGTCAGCGCGCTCAGCGCGAGCGCGCCGATGTACACCGGGGCGAGCGCGAACGTCAGCTGCGTGGACAGGGCGAAGGAGACGAGCACCAGCAGCGGGAACAGGAACGCGGCGATCTGCGCGACGGAGTTCTTGACGACCGAGATCGCTAGGTCCGAGCGGCGCTTGTAGGCGAAGACCAAGCCGACGACATGCTCGACGGCGTTGCCGGCGATCGCGACGATCACGAGACCCGCAAACGCCTGGGAGAGGTTCAGCACGGCAATCGCGGGCGCCAGTCCGTTGACGAACCAGTCGGACACGAACGCCGAGGCGCCGCCGGCGAGGAGCAGCAGCGTGAGCGTCACGCCGAGCCCCAGGCGGGGACCGCCATCGTCGGCGGGAGGAGCCATCGAATCGGAGCGCAGGTAGGGAACCACCCAGGCGAGATAGACGACCAGCAGGCAGACGGCGCCGACCGCGGAGATCTCCTGCACGTGATGGCTGGCGGGGTCGTGCGCGGCGAGCGAGAGCCCGAGCAGGACGATGATGAACACCGCCAGCAGCAGCAGCGTGGCCGTGTCGCGCGGCAGCCGCGGCGAGAACCGCATGACCCCGTCGGGAGAGCGACGCGCGCCGATGACGATCACCAGCCCCAGCACCAGCAGGGCGTTGGCGAGGATCGAGCCGACGATCGCGGTCTGCGCGACGACGAGCTCGCCGGCTTTCAGCGCGAAGATGACGACGAACAGCTCGGGCAGGTTGCCGAGCGTCGACTGCAGCATGCCGGTGACGGCCGGGCCGAAGCGCTCGCCGAGCTGCTCGGTCGCGAACGACACGACCCACGCCAGGCCGGCGAGCGCGAGCGTGGCCAGCGCGAACCGCAGGACGGGCCCCCACGCGCCGTAGTTGGCAGCGCCCGCGAGCGCCGTCAGCAGCACGATCAGCGCCAGCGCGCCGCGCTCGGGATTACTCAGGCGGGACATCGCGCCCGGCGAGCATAGTTGGCGCGGCGGCGCGGACCGCGCTGCTAGACGGCGGGGAGGCATGCTGGCCGATCGGAGATCCCGTCGATCTCCGATCGGTAAGGACGCAGGAGGCGTGGCGTGCTGGCCGAAACGGGGATGCGAGCGGAGCGAGTGTCTCCCGGCTTCGGTACGCGTGTTGGCCGATCAGTCGATCGCATCTGATCGACGATCGGTAAGGACGCAGTATCGCGCCGCCTCCCGGTCGTCTAGTGGCTCTCGAGGACCCTGTCGATCAAGCCGTACTCCTGCGCCTGCTCGGCCGTGAAGAAGCGGTCGCGCTCCATGTCCTCGCGGACCTGCTCGGTCGGGCGGCCGGTGTGCTCGGCGTAGATCTCGTCGAGGCGGCCCCGGACGGCGAGGATCTCGCGGGCATGGATCTCGATGTCGGTCGACTGGCCTTCGAACCCGGCGGATGGCTGATGGATGAGGATGCGGCTGTTCGGCAGCGCCGCGCGCTTGCCCTTCGTGCCCCCCGCCAGCAGCAGCGAGCCCATCGACATCGCCACGCCGACGCACATCGTCGCGATGTCGGGCTTGACGAACCGCATCGTGTCGTAGATCGCCAGGCCCGAGTAGACCGAGCCGCCGGGCGAGTTGACGTAGATCGAGATGTCCTTCTCCGGATCCTCGGACTCCAGGTGCAGCAGCTGGGCGACCACGAGGTTCGCGACCTGATCGTCGATCGGCGTGCCGAGAAAGATGATGCGCTCGTTGAGCAGCCGCGAATAGATGTCGAACTCGCGCTCGCCGCGGGCGGTGCGCTCGACGACCATGGGGATCAGGGGCATCGCTCCACCCTATCGGTCCAGGCCGGCAGGGGCCGGGTAAAGCGGCGGTTTGCGCGAGTCGATGCGCGGGTATAGGCGCTGCCGGGATTGCCCGTGCAGCTCCCGCGGCCGTTTTCGTCTCGCGGCCGCCGTCCGATCGCATGCGCGCACACATCGACCCGACATCCCCTCCACGCCCTCGCTGCCCCCGGCGCCTGGGCCGGGCGGCGCTCGTCGCGGCCGTCGTGGGCATCGCCGCCGCCGTGGCGATGCCGGCCCTGGCGATGACCAAGGGACCCGCCGGGCTGCGGCACGTGCTCGTGGGCAGGCCGAACGTGCACAACTACCTGCTGGGCGGCTACGGCGACGACACGATCTATGGCGGCAACGCCGGCGATGTGATCTGGGGCGACTACCACGAGTCGGGTTGGCCGAGCTCACAGACCGCGGTCATACACGCCGGCAACGGCAAGAACTACATCTACGCCAACGACACCTACAACTACGTCTGGACCGGCACCAACCCGCTGACGGTCGTGCACGCGCACGAGAACTCGGGGATCATCCACTGCGAAAACCCGCGCATCGTCGTGTACACGAGCCACCACGCGCTGCCCCACTACGCCCTGCACGGCTGCCGGCACATCAGCTTCTACTCGGTCGGCTACTGAGCCCTACAGGTTGACCGAGCGCATCACCGCCTCCGGATAGCGCTCGCCGGCGGCCGCGGGGATGGCCTCGGCAATCGCCTGCACATCGGCTTCGGTCAGCTCGATGTCGGCCGCGGCCAGGTTCTCTTCGAGGTAGGCGACGCGCTTGGTGCCGGGGATCGGGACGATGTGCTCGCCGCGATGCAGCACCCACGCGAGCGCAAGCTGGCCGGGTGTGATCCCACGTTCGCTCGCGAGCTCGCGCACGCGCGCGGCGAGGCCCAGGTTCTGCTCGAGGTTCGTGCCCGTGAAGCGCGGCCCGTGGCGGCGGTAGTCGTTCTCATCGAGCTCCTCGGGCGAGCTGAACCTCCCGGACAGGAACCCGCGTCCCAGCGGGGAGTAGGCGACGAGCGCGATCCCGAGCTCCTGCAGCGTCGGCAGGATCTCCGCCTCGACGTCGCGCGTCCACAGCGAATACTCGGTCTGCACGGCGGTGATCGGGTGCACGGCGTGCGCCCGGCGGATCGTCGCGGCACTCGCCTCCGACAGACCGATGTGGCGCACCTTGCCCGCGCCTACCAGCTCGGCCATCGCGCCGACCGTATCCTCGATCGGCGTATTCGGATCGACGCGGTGCTGGTAGTACAGGTCGATGTGCTCGACGCCGAGCCGCTGTAGCGAGGCGTCGCAGGCCGCGCGCACATAGTCGGGACTGCCGTCGATCACGCGATTAATTAGGTCGTCGTCTTTGACGAGCTTGATCCCGAACTTCGTGGCCAGGAAGACCTCCTCCCGCCGCGAGGCGATCGCGCTGCCGACGAGCCGCTCGTTGGTGTACGGGCCGTACATATCCGAGGTGTCGAGGAAGTTGCAGCCCAGATCGAGGGCCCGTGCGATCGTCGCTCTGGCCTCAGACTCATCCGCAACGCCGTAGAACGCGGACATCCCCATGCATCCCAGGCCTATCGCAGAAACCTCGGGGCCGTTCGGTCCAAGCGTACGCGTGTTCATGGTCAGGCTCTCCTCGCTGGGCTGGATTGGCACGGTGCGATGCAGACATAATGGCAATCGCCATGTTCCCGCTGAACCTCCCAAACATGCTGACGGTGCTGCGCATCATGCTCGTGCCGGTGCTCGTCGTCGCCCTGCTGGGGAATACCCCAGAGGGGGACGTGCTCGCCGCGATCGTGTTCGCGCTCGCCTCGGCGACGGACTTCGTCGACGGGTATCTGGCGCGTTCGCGCCAAACGGTCACGACGTTCGGCAAGCTGATGGATCCGCTCGCGGACAAGCTGCTGATCATCGCGGCCCTGATCGCGCTCGTGTCGTTGAACCGGCTGGAAGCGTGGGTGGCGATGGTAATCATCACACGCGAGCTGGCGGTTACGGTGCTCAGACTGGGCGCGACCCAGGCCGGGGTGGTGATGGAAGCGAGCATGCTGGGCAAGCTGAAGACGTGCATGCAGATCGCGCTTATCCTCGCGCTGATCGCGGTGCACGGGCAGCCGCTGTGGGTCTCGTTGCTGCTGTATGCGACTGTGATCGTGACCGTGGTGTCCGGGCTTGACTACTTCTTCGGACTGCGCCGGCGCCTCGCGAGCGCGCAGGGCTCCTAATCGACCCTCAGACTGGCGGCTACGAGTCCGACGCGGGTTCCCCAGCGGCGAGCCACTCGTCGAGCGTGGTGTGATGAGGCGACGGCGTGCCGTCGTCTAGCTCCGCCCGCAACTCCGACAGCAGGCCGTGGCGCTCGGCGACGACGTTGTGCTGGTGGATCGTCTCGAGGTTCTCCTGGCGCGCCGAGACGAAGCTCGCGCCGTCCAGCTCGGGAAAGCGGGCGACGACGCCCGCGATCATCTCGCGCACGCAGTCCTCGACGAAGCGCGGATTGGCATGGGCCTTTTCGACGACCGCGACCTCGTCGGAGCGCTTCATCAGCTCATAGACCTCCGAGGACATGCTCGACTCGACGATCGCAAGCAGCGATGCGGCGTCGATTTCGGCGACGCACTCCTCGATGCAGCCGATCTGCAGCGTGCCCAGCCCGCGCTGATTGTGGGTCGCGACCGGCACCTGAGCCAGGATTCGCCCGATCTCCTGCGCGGAGAACCCGTCGGCGAGCAGACGTTCGCGCGCGCGTCCCGCGACGAGCTCCTGCGCGCAGGGACAGGCGGTGATGCCGGTGGCGGAGACTCCGACGATGCGGCGGGTGCCGTGCTCGTAAGCGACGGCGCGGCCGTGGAGCGTGTAGATCTCCTGGGTGCCCACCCCGGAGACGGGCGCCGGCTTGTGCTCGGGGTAGCGCGCCGCGATCGTGACTTCGGCGCGCAGGGCGTTCTGGCGGGCGCGCACGAGCTCGGCGATGTGCTGGGCCAGCGTCTCGGCGCGAAACGGAGACTCGCTGAGGACGACCTCGCCGATCGCCTCGTTGACGACCTCCTCGAACCGGGACATATGAGCGCCCTTCTGCCCGGAGTCGAGGTCTACGAAGCAGGACAGGCGCGCAAAGAACAGCTCCTCATGGATGCGAACGACCTTCTCCACGTCCGTGACACCGACGCGCGACAGGCCGATCGGGACCGACGGCGCCCGCGCCTGGACGTCGTCGCCAAAAGGATGCGTCGGAGACAGCGAGTGGATCTGCCGAGTCGCCTGCACCTGCACCCAAGCCTAGCGGCCGGCCACGCACAACCCCGCCCGCGGAGAGCCGCGCCGCGAGCGAGCCGCGGGGCGAGCCACTGCACAACCGGCGTATACGACGCCGGATTCTGGTATCACTTCGCCCTTAGCCGGTCGAGTCAACCCCCGTCCGATCGGGGATCGCGATGAGAGGAACATCGGGAACTACAAGTGCCGCTGCGCACCACACGGGACGGGAACGACTCTGAGAGCAGAGAGCAGGCAGATGCGATCGAGTAACCACAGAGGAGGAGGCTAGAAGCCGTAAGTCGGGTCAGGGGAGGTCGGGCGGACAGTCCGCTCCGACGGGGAAGCCGTTTGGATCCTGGGGGTCCAGAGTGAGCGACAATGTCGAGGTCTTGATCGCCACGGACAGTACGGCCGTGGTCGAGATCGATGAGTTGCAGGGGGTTATCGCCGAAGGTCAGGAGCGGGGGTTCCTCGTCTATGAGGCGGTCGCGTTCGCCATGGAAGAGGCGGAGCTGACGCACGATCAGTGCCAGGATCTGCTCAGCTACCTCGAGGAGCACGGCATCGAGGTGCTGGCTGCGGGCGAGTCCGAGCCTGGCCTGTCCGAGGATGAGCACGGTGCGAGCGCGAGTGCGGCGCACACCGGGGCGCTGGGGGGCTCGCCCGACGATCCTCCGCCGGCGAGCGTCGCGGGGGCCGGCGGCGAGGATCCGCTCGACCGCATCCGCGGCGCGAAGACGCGGATCGAGGAGTTGCGCAAGGCCGACGTCGAGCCGGGTGCCGAGCCGAGCCTCGACTCGCTGCGGCTGTACCTGCGCTCGATCGGGCGGGTGCCGCTGCTGAGCGCCGAGGAGGAGGTGTGCCTGGCCAAGCGCATCGAGCGCGGGGACGTGGCCGCCAAGCAGCACATGGTCGAGGCGAACCTGCGCCTGGTCGTATCGATCGCCAAGGGATACGTCGGTCGTGGGCTGACGTTCCTGGACCTGATTCAGGAGGGCTCGCTCGGGCTGATCAGAGCAGTCGAGAAGTTCGACTACCGCAAGGGCTACAAGTTCTCGACGTACGCGACCTGGTGGATCAGGCAGGCGGTGACCCGGGCGATCGCCGACAAGGGTCGGACGATCCGGATCCCGGTGCACATGGTCGAGCGGATGAACAAGGCGATCCACGCCGAGCGCGTGCTGATCCAGCGGCTGGGACGCGAACCCTCGGGCGCCGAGATCGCCGCCGAGCTCGGATGCTCGACCAACGAGGTTCGCGAGGTGATGCGCATGGCCGAGCAGCCGGTCTCCCTGGAGAAGCCCGTCGGCGACGAGGACGACACGGCGCTGGCCGACTTCGTGCAGGACGACGCGGCCGAATCTCCGTTCGAGATCGCCTCCACCGCGCTGCGGCGCGAGAACGTCGTGCGCGTGCTCTCGGCCCTACCCCGCCGCGAGCGCGAGGTGATCGAGATGCGCTACGGCATCACAGGCGGACGCCAGCGCACGCTCGAGGAGGTCGGCCGCGCCTTCAACATCACCCGCGAGCGCGTCCGCCAGATCGAGAACCGCACGCTCAAAAAGCTCCAGACCCTGCCCGACGCGCAGCAGCTGCGCGAGGCTTCGTAGACGCTTGCGCCTGCACTAGAATCACCGCGTTGGCCCCAACGGCTCTCACCGGCGGGGATGCTCGGTGGGGTGTCCGAGTGGTTAAAGGAGACGGGCTGTAAACCCGTTGGCTCTGCCTACGCAGGTTCGAATCCTGCCCCCACCATGTTCCGCCGGAAGGTCGAACAGGGACCTCTGGCTCAACTGCTTTCCGCTCCTCCCGTCCACCCTTTCGATCTCCTTGGCGTAGGGCTCAGCTCCCTTGGCGTAGGGCCGTTATCTCCCCTTGGCATAAGGGCTTGGCGGTGCGATCATCTGGGTAGCAACACGCCACACCCCAGAAAGGAGTTCCAGTCATGGAGTCCTCCGCATCCACCAGCCGCGTGCTGGTCGTGGCCCATAAGACGGCGGCCACACGACCGCTGCTCGACGCCGTGCACGAGCGCGCGACGCGCGGGCGGTGTGTGTTCACGCTGCTCGTGCCCAATGCAACCCACGGCCTGCACAAGGTCGTCGATCCCGAGGATCAGGCGGCGAGCGAGGCCCAGACGGTGCTCGACCGTGCCCTGCCGCTGCTCGAACAGGCGGCCGGAGCGCCCGTGGACGGGCTCGTCGGCGATCCCGACCCGATCGCGGCCGTGCACGACGCGATCAATCTGCATGGCTTCGACGAGGTGATCGTCTCGACGCTGTCGGCAAAAGTGTCGCGCTGGCTGAGGCTGGACCTGCCGAGCAAGGTGGCAGGCATGGGCCTGCCGGTCACGACGGTTACGCCGGGCGAGGACGTCGCGGCGGTCGCGAGCTGAACACGGCCGCCCGTTCCGCGCGAACGAACGTACCAGCGGGGTCACCTCAAACATCCTCGCGCCTCTGAGACGCCCGCGTATGGACGCGGGCGAGCTCTGGGCTGTCTGGACAGCCATAGCGCTGGGCAGTAAAATGATTGAATGTTTCTCTCTTTTGCGGCTGTCGTCGTCGGGGCATTCGACGCCGTGCGACACTCTGACTGCCTCATTTCACGGCCCATAGGTCATAAGACAGCTGTCAGTCGATCTTTTGTCGGGCGAGCGCTTGTCTGTAGACCTTCCGTCTGCGAGACGCGAGAGTGCGCCGCGTGAAGCCACAAGAGTCCGTGCGACAGCAGTTCGCCGAGAACCTGCGCGCCCATCGCGAACGGTTGAACCTGTCCCAGGAAGAACTGGCGGACATCTGCGACCTGCATCGAACCGAGATCAGCCTGCTGGAGCGCTGCAAGCGCTCCCCTCGCCTGGAGACGATCGTGGTTCTCGCGCGAGCCCTGGGGCTCTCCTCCGCGGGCGAACTGCTCACGGGCATCGGCTGATCGAGGGGCCGAGCCCACGCGGGACTCGAACCCGGACCCAAACCTTCTGAACCGGGGAGACAGGCCCCCGTGAGCCCCACGGGAGGCCGACCCAGCGCCAGACAAGCCGACGCGGGGACTCGAACCCCGGACCCCCTCCTTACCATGGAGGTGCTCTACCAGCTGAGCTACGTCGGCGGGCCCCGCATCCTAGCCGTTCCCGAGGGCTCTACTCGACCTAAGCCAGCTCCGCGGAAGCCGCCTGGAACCTCCCCATCGTCTGGCCGAGCGCCTCGCCCGAGTAGGCGTTCAGAACGCCGACTTGGTCGACGACCGACCCCGCGCGGGCGATCAGCCGCTCGAAGTCCTCGGAGTTGCGCACGTCGTCGAGCTTTGCGCGGTCGCCGTGGAGCATGATGAAGCCCGCGAGATCGCCTCCGTGAGGCGCGATCAGGTGCGCGTCGAAGCCGTCGATCTTGCCTTCCTGTTGCAGGGCGCCATGAAATTCGATCGTCTCCTGGAACACTTTGAGCGCTGTCTGCTCGCGGCCCCTGACAACTGGGCCCCATCCGATGAACAGCTCATCACCAGCCATTGGTCCATCCTTTCGTAGCGGACGCTATGAGGCTACTCCGCATCGGCGAGGCTGTCGAGGCCGATTTACGGGTCAGTGCTCAGAGGGCCGTGTCCTACGGCGTCGCCGTATCGACGCGTGCGTCGGCGCGTGCGTCGATCTTCCCAACAGCTCATCGCCTTCCCAGACGCGCGCTTTGATCGCGGGGGTTGACGTCCTGCGCGCTAACTCCTCGCCGCGCCGGCGATAATCCGCACATCGCCGCTTCCCCCGCCCCGCAAGGATCCTCTCCGCGAGCCGGCTCACACAGGTGGGCACGGCGGTGGGCGCGGCGCGTCGCGGGCTGGGTCGTGCGGGAGCAGAACCCGGCGGGGGTCGTCTACGGCACGATCCTGATCGGAGCGCTGATCGCTGCGGAGAGCGGGGTGCACGACGGCTACCCCGACCTGGTCGGCTCGACGGCGCTCGCGCTCGGGATCTACTGGCTCGCGCATTCCTACTCGACGGCCCTCGGACGCCGCCTCTCCCACGAGGAGCACCTCACGACGGGGGCGCTCGCACGGGCCTTGGGGCACGACTGGTCGATCGTTCGGGGAGCGTCGATCCCGCTGCTCACGCTGCTCGTCGCGTGGGCGGCGGGCGCGAGCGAAACCACGGGCGTCAACGCGGCGGTCTGGGCCGCCGTCGCGAGCTTGATCGTGTTCGAGTTGCTGGCCGGATTGCGTGCGGGGTCGACGCCGCGGGAGTTTGCGCTCGAAGGCGGCGTGGGAGTCGTCATGGGACTGGCGATCCTCGCGCTCAAATCGCTGGCGCACTGACGGCTTCGCACCCCCCGAACCCGATCCCGGACGCGCCGGGGCTCCGGTGGCGTCGTCGTCAGGCGCAAAAGCTCCAACTCGTACGAACTCCCAAAAACAGGCGTTAAGCAGGGGATTTCCGACCAACCGGACCCGTCCCGGAGGGTAGATAGGCCATCCGCACACCTCCCTGTAGACAAAAAATCGCTGACATGGAATGATTCTTACTTGACAGATTCCTTGACAGGTGTCTGGACATGTAGATCGTTTCGGGGAGGTAGAAGAGAGATGTCCGAGCACAACAGTGGGGGGTTGGGCGTAAAGAGATCGATCGCGCCCCTGTACCAGCGTCTGCCCAGAGGGCCCCACCAACTCGCGCCCACCGAGGTCGCGCGCCACCAGCGCCTGCGCATGTATGGAGCGATGGTCGAGGCCGTCGCCGCCAACGGTTACGCGAACACCAGCGTCAAGCAGATCATCGGGCTGGCGGGCGTTTCCCGGCGGGCGTTCTACGAGCAGTTCGCCAACAAGGAGGAGTGCTTCCTGGCGACGTTCGACCTGATCGCCGCACGCAGCGTCAAGCGCGTGCACGAGGCCTACCGCGCCACGGGCGGCGACCTGGAGCGGCGGATCAGGGCTGCTGTCGGGGAGTTCACGGACGAGATCGAGTCCAACGCCAAGGGCGCGAGCCTCGCGATCGTCCAAGCTCAGACGGCGGGCGCGCCAGGGCTGGCGCGCCTGCGCAAGGCGACGGGCACGTTCGAGCAGATGCTCTCCAGCAGCTTCGCCCACGCTCCCGATGCGGGGCCGCTGCCGGTTCCGATCGTGAGAGGGATCGTGGGCGCCGTGCACGAGGCGACGGCGGTGCGCCTGCGCGGCGGCCGCCCCGAGGCGATTCCTGCGCTGAGCGAGGAGATCGTGCAGTGGACGTTGCTGTTCCATGCCACGGCGGGCGAGCGTCTGTCAGAGCGCCTGGCGGAGCGGGCGCGGGCGAGCTCGCTGGCCGGCGCTCAGGAGCGGCGCCGGGGAGACGCGAACAGACGCTGGTCCGGCGCCGACACGACCCTGGACGCATGGATGCCACGAGGACTGCGCGCGGTCTCGCCCAACCGCGCCGGCGATCGGCTCGCGGCTCCCCAGACCGACGGGGAGCTCCGCGAGCGGCTGCGCTCGAGCGTGCTCAATCTGGCCGTAGTCGATGACTACCACGAGCTGAGCGCGCCCCAGATCGCCCAGGAGGCGGGCGTCCCGCTCGAGTCGTTCTTCGAGCTGTTCGACTCCAAGGAGGAGTGCTTCCTGGCGGCGTTCGACGATCTCAGCGACGAGCTGCTGGGGATCGCGGCCGACCCCGAGCTCGTCTCCGGAGACTGGGCGCGCACGGTACGTCGCGTAGTCGGCGAACTGCTGAGGCTGCTGGCGGCACGCCCTCTGTACGCCTACATCATCGCCTCCAAGGCGCCCAGCGCCAGCCCCGAGGCGCTGCAACGCGCCTGCGATCTCGCCCACAGCATCGCCACGCTGCTGACCGAGGGAGCGCCGGCGCCGGCCCGCAACAAGCTCGCGGTGGAAGGAGTCGCCGGCGCGATCTGGCACGCGATCCGCTGCCAGGTCACGAGCGGGCAGATCCATCTGCTGCCTGCATTGTCGGACTATCTGGCCTACATCGTGCTCGCCCCGTTCATCGGGGCGGACGCCGCCGCCGAGATCGTGATCGAGGACGAGTCCGCGCTCGCCGCCGACGCGTCCGCGGCCTAGCGTCCCGGAGCGCCTGGCGGCGCTAGCGCCGCCTGCTGCTCGCGCGGCGGTCGACGAGGTACGTCAGCACGATCCCGAACAGGACCGATACGACGATCACGATGATCAGCGGCGCTTCGCCGGTGCCGAAGATCCAGTTGACCTTGACCGATTCCAGGTTCAGCACGGCGAACAGCGTGATCAGCACGGCCAGCAGCACGAGGCCGGCTGTGCGGGCCTGCTCACGGCGGCCGCGCCTGTGCTCCGGCGGTCCTGGCGCCTGCTGGGACATCGCCGCTCGATCCTACTACCCGACTGTCGCCACCGGGCGCTCGGCCGCCACCCACGGGCACTGCACCGACAGTTCCTCGACGCCCAGCGCCGCGGCGACGTTCAGCGCCATGCCGCGCCTGAAGAACTCGTCCAGCCGCTCGGGATCGGCGCCGGAAAGCTCGCGTGCGAGCTCGACCAGTTGAGCGAACCGGCGCCTGACGCGCGCGCACACGATCTCGTCGTCGCAGGCCGCATAGGACTGGTGCTGGAGCATCAGGTAGTCACGGTCCGATTCGAGCAGCTCCCGGTAGGCGCGCCCCATCGCCTGCAGGGTGTCCTCGCAGTCCGCCGGCGCTCGCCCCTCGCGGTAGTCGGCCGCGGCGCTCCGGAACGTGTTGGCGACGCGCTCGAAGCTCCGCTCGATCGCCGCGAGGAACAGCTCGCGCTTGTTCGGGAACAGGCTGAACACGTACGGCTGCGCCACGCCCACGCGGCGGGCGATGCGCTCGACGGCCGTGCCGTGCAGCCCGCCGCGCGCGAACTCGTGCACGGCCGCGGAGATCAACTCCTCGCGGCGCTCCGCCGCCGGAACCCGCTTGCGGACCGGCTCGGATCTCTCTGACTCAGATGTACTGCTCACGCCGACACGTCCTCCCCATCCTGCTGCTGTTTGCGAGGTCCCTCGACAGTAACTTAGCAGCCGCTAATAAGCTTTTCAAGGGTTCGACTCCGAGGGTCGCCACTCAATACCATCATGCGGATGACCGACCCCCACCCGACCCGTTCCCCCATCTCGATGCTCGCGACCATGACGATGACTACGACGGCTCTCGCCGCGGCGGTGGCCGTCCTCCTCGGCGGGTGCGGCGGCGCCACCAAGACCGTGTCGGTCGCCGGCGCGCCCACGACCTCGCAGACGACCGCCACGACGACCCAGCCCACGACGGGCGCCGCGACGACGCCCGCCCATACGACGAGCGGCGCGACGAGCGGCGGGGGCGCCTCCGGCGGCGCGCCCGCGACGACCACGCGCACCGCCCCGGCGCCGGCGTTCGCCGATAAAGAACGAGGCGGCGGCGCCGAAGGGCTGCCCGCGGCGCTCGCGGTCGTGCGCGCGCACGGGTACACCGCGAGCGACACCGCCGACTACCACCCGAGCCAGACCCTGCGCGTGCTCGTCGGCACGGGCTCGCACTCCAACGACGGGTATGACAAGCAGGCGTTCTTCTTCCTCGACGGCCGCTACCTCGGCACCGACTCAAGCCGTCCGAGCGCGCAGCTCGGCGTCGTCTCCCAGAGCGACACCGAAGTCACGCTCGTGTACAAGCTGTACCGTCCCAGCGATCCGCTGTGCTGCCCCGGCGGCGGCCAGGCGCGCGTGCGGTTTCAGCTGAACAACGGCCGACTCGTCCCGCTGGACCCGATTCCGCCCGTCAGCTCCACGACGGGTACGAGCCGGCAGTAGCGGTCCCGACGAACTCCAAACGTCCTATCGGTCCCGACGAACTCCAAACGTCCTATCGTGATGTGCGTCCCCGCCACCCATCGCCAGAAAGGGTCCCGCCGATGAGCGCCACGATCGAGGGTCGCAGCGAGGAGCTGCTGCAGGCCAAGAACTTCTGCCTGGTCTCCACCATCCGTCCCGACGGCTCGGTGCACGCCGCGCCCGTGTGGGTGGATCTGCAGGACGGCTGCCCCGTGCTGAACACCGCCGAGGGCCGCGCCTGGCCACGGAACCTGGAACGCGATCCGCGCGTGACGCTGACGGTGCAGAATATGGAGAACCCCTACGAATACCTCTCGATCCGCGGCCGCGTCGCCGAGCGCACGCACGAGGGGGCGGACGAGCACATCGATGCGCTGGCCAAGAAGTATCTCGGCCAGGACTCCTACCCGTTCCGTCAGCCGGGCGAACAGCGCGTGATCATCCGCGTGGAGCCGGAAGACGTCCACGTCTGGGGCGGCTGAGCCGCAGGACTACCCGCGCCCGAGCAGCCGCCGCCACAGCGATGGAGGGCGCGGCTGGGTGGCCAGCCACTCGTCCCGCAGGACCAGCTTCCCCGCCGCGCGTGCCCGCAACACGCAGGCGGTGTGTGCATGCCGGCGCCGGCGCGAATCCCCTTCGGGCGCGATCAGCATATGCTCGCTGAGAGCGGGCAAGCGATGATCACAGATCGGACAGCGATACGTCGCCGGCTTGCGGTTCGCCGCACGGCGCACCGTCCACCATGGGGCGGGGGGAAGGCTCGTGGCCATCGCTCCATTGTCGCGCCGCTGGGGGGCGCCGTCGCGGCGACCGTGGCGGTCGGGTTGGGCCTGGTGGTGGCGCGGGCGCTCGAGCGCGAACGCCGCGCCGCCAGGGCGGCGCGGCTGCCGCCGCAGGCGCGGCGGTTCGGCCTGCGCAGCGACGAGACGCCCGCGAGCGGCTGCCGGCGGATCGCGCTCGGTCAGCTCGACCTCGCGATCGAGCTGCTGCGCGGCGAATCCTCGGTCCCGCCGGAGGAGGCGGTGCACGAGACGCGCAAGGCGCTCAAGCGGCTGCGCGCGCTGATGCGGCTGCTGGAGGGCGAGCTCGGCGCAAAGCGCGCCCGGCGCGAGCGCGCCGTCCTGCGCGACGCCGCGGCACGGCTGGCGGGGGCGCGCGACGCCGAGGTGATGGTGAGCACGCTCGACGCGCTCGTGGAGCGTCACCCGCGCAAGCTGGGCCGCGGCCGCGGCGTGGCGGAGCTGCGCGAAGACCTCGAGCGCGAGCGCCTGCGCGCGAGCGCGCACACGCTGGGAGACGCCCTCACGCGCGAGCAGGTCGCCGAGGAGCTGGCACGCGTGCGTGCGCGCGTGGCGAAGTGGAAGCTGCCGGCGGAGCGCTCGGCGGCCAGGCTCACGGGGGTGGGCCTGGAGCGCATCTACCGCGCCGGGCGCCGCGGCCGGCGCCGCGCCGGCAGGCGCAATGCCGGCCCCAGGATGCTGCACAAGTGGCGCAAACACGTCAAGGACCTGCGCTACGGCGCCGAAGTCCTCGACGTCCGCGAGCAACCCAAGACCGGTGCGGAGCCGTCGTCGGGCAGGCGCAGGCGGAGCGGGCGCACGGTCAAGCGGAGCAAGCGCATCGCCAAGGTCGCGCGCCGAGCCGACAGGCTGGGCGAAATGCTGGGCGAGGAGCACGACCTGATGCTGCTGGCCGAGCGGGTGCGCGCGCACGAGTCGCTGAAGCGCGCTCGCAAGCGCACCCGCAGGCGGCTGCTGCGCGCGATTGCCCGCCGCCGCGCCCGGTTGCGCAGGCGGGCGTTGCGCGAGGGCGAGCGCCTGTATGCGCCCAGACCGCGGCGATTTGTCCGCAAGATGCGTGCGTAATCGGCCGCGCGGACTGAAGGAAATCCCGCAATCGACCGATGTAAGTGGCGGACCGCCAGTCCGCAAGCGATGCGTGCCCGGACGACACCCGCGATGCTGTTCCTGGCCTCCCTGCTGGGAGGGGTGGGCGTGCTCGTCCTGCACCTGACCGTCGGCCTCGGCGGGCCGCGGACGAACGGACTGTTCGACGAATACATCTACAACGCGCTGATGTTCGGCGCGACGTTCGCGGTGATCGCCCGCGCGATCACCGTCGAGACCCAGCGCGCGGCGTGGCTGGCGATGGGCGCGGGATTGCTGTGCTGGAGCCTCGGCGAACTGTATTTCACGCTGTTTCTCAGAGGCCCGGGCGAAGCCGGCGGCAGCGTCTCCCCCGCCGACGCGCTGTACCTGGCGATGTACCCGTGCATGTACGTCGCGCTGATGCTGCTCGTCGGCGCGCACCTGCACGAGCTGCGGATCAGCATGTGGCTGGACGGGCTGATCGCCGGGCTGGCCGCCGCCACGCTCGCCGCCGCGGTCGTGCTGCCCCCGATCGTGGACGGCGCCACGGGCGACGTCGCCTCGGTCGCGGTCGCGCTGGCCTACCCGATCGGGGACATCCTGCTGCTGATATTCACGATCGGCGCGCTCGGCGTGACCGGCTGGCGGCCGGGGCGCGTGTTGCTGCTGATCGCCGCGAGCATGCTGCTCAGCGCGATCGCCGACTCGACGTACGTCTACCAGACGGCGACCGACACGTTCAAATCGGGCACGTGGCTGGAAGCCCTGTGGCCCGCGGCCGCGGTGCTGCTGGCCGTCGCGGCGTGGACGCCATGGCCGCGGCTGGCGCGCAAACGGATCGAGGACTGGCGGCTGGTGCTGGTGCCGGCGCTGTCGCTGCTGGCCGCGCTCGGGGTGTTCGTGTATGGCAACGTCCACCGCCAGCTGACGCTGGGAGCGCTGATCCTCGCGATCGCGACCGTGCTCGCGGTGTGCGCGCGGCTGATGCTGACGGTGCGCGAGAACCTCACGATGCTGATCGGCTCGCGCCGCCTGGCGCTGACCGACCCGCTGACGGGGCTGGGCAACCGCCGCCGGCTGATGGAGGATCTGCGGCTGGCCTGCCGCCTGGCCAGGCCAGAGGAGCCGTGGCGGCTGGCGATGTATGACCTCAACGGGTTCAAGCGCTACAACGACACCTACGGCCACCCCGCCGGCGATGAGCTGCTCGCGCGTCTCAGCGACAAGCTCAGCGCGAGCGTCGCCGCGCGCGGGACGGCGTATCGGATGGGCGGCGATGAGTTCTGCGTGCTGTTCAAGTGCTCGTCCGCGGGCGATCTGGAGATCGCGCAGGCGAGCGTGCAGGCGCTGTGCGAGGACGGCCCGGGGTTCGCGATCGGCGCCGCCCACGGCGAGGTCAGCATTCCGACGGAGGCGTGCGAGCCGACGGACGTCCTGCGGCTCGCCGACCAGCGCCTGTACAAGCGCAAGGACCAGACGCGCGCACAGTACGTCGCCCTCCATGCCCGCGTGGGCGCCGGCGGGCGGTTCGATTCCGCCGTCGTGACCGCGTTCGCCGAGACGACCGTCGGCGACGCGGCGTCCGGGACGGTCATGCCCCGCGGGCAGCTCGACTAGCGCCCTGGTCTTCACCGGGGATGGCAGGTCATAGACTCGATCGGTCATTTGCAGCGGAGCGATCTCCCCGCAGTCAGCGATGCAGCGCCACGTCGCTCGGTCAGGGCGCGGCGCCCATTTCAGGTGCCTTGTAATCGATCTCTTTAGTCAGCCCACAAAGCTCGCGGAGCGGCGGAAGCAAAGTCGCGTAAAGGGCCGCCGCCACGTCCACGGCCCATGTTGCCCTCTCGTCCGACACCTCGTCGCCACTGTGGACCACGCGATTGCGGATCGTCATAAGGCTGTCGATCTCGGACCACGGCCTGATCGCCGCCTTCTCTAGCGTGTCAACGTCGACTCCGGCGATCGCGCGGAGCACATGCCCGGCCATCGCTCGTGTCTCTTTCCGCATCCAGCGGTTGCCAAGCATGACCTTGAGTGCGGTGTCTGCCCACTGCTCCCCAAGAAAAAGGCCGACGAAGATCGGCGACAGCGTGAGGTCACGCAGGACGATCTCGACGCACGTTGCCGACCATACGACAGCAGGTGCATATAGGCCCTTGTTGGCAAATGTCCGTGCTTCTCGACCAACGCGATATGCCGTAGCCTCGGCAGTGGGCCAGCGCTCGGTGCTCCAATCCTTGACCTTGCGGCGGAATATTGTCGCAAAGTGTTCGTCGTAGACCTCGTCGATGCGCTCGACGACCTCGGCCTGAAACCGTTCGTCGTAGACCTCATCCATCCGCTCGGCGAACTGCTCTTCAAGCCATTCGGCCTGAGCGTCTTCGTCTGCCGCGTCGCGGTACTTCTCCTCTCGAAGCTCATCGAAATCGTCAAAGTCGTGCATGGGAGCAAGTCAAGGCTAATAGCTTCACGACCCGAAGCGCCGGGCGTGCAGCTCCCCTATGCGCTCCCACAGGGGCATGTTTCGAGAGTCGTCCCGTCAAGCCCGTTTTGGCAGGGTTCCTGGCGGTTGTTCGAACCCCATTACAGCCGAGCCAACCGCGTTGCTATCAGGATGCGGCCGGCCACGACTCCGTGCTTCGCTGCGTGATCACGATCGATCGACTCGGTAGTGTTGAGGCGATGGCCGGGTGTTTCAGTCGCCGAGCGTGCGTACCGCTCGCTCCAGGTCACGGCGGTGAATAACACGCGCCACGCACCTGCGCTCGCCGTTGCCGACCGCTCGCCACAGGATGCGCAGCTCGCCGACCCTCAATCGCCGCCAGGGCGCTCGTCCCTTCAGTGCGCGATCGTTCGCGTTGGCCGGCAGCGGCTCGTGGGTGAGCACGTCGGCCATAGCGCGCAGGGCTGCGCGGTGGTCGTCGGGGTGGAGCTTGCGTAGATCGCGCTGCGCCTGGCGGTCGAGCTCGACCGCGACCTTCGCCACGTGACCTCAGTTCTCGTTGTCGAGGGGACCGTGCTCGGCCTCGAACTCAGCGATGGCGTCGGCGAGCGCCACGCCCGACTCGCCCCGCTCGATCGCCTCGTCGGCGGCGCGCATCGAGGCCACGTACTCGGGCGCGTTGGCGAGCACGAAGTCCTCCAACTGCTCCGCGTCGAGCGGCAGCAAGACGGCGACGGGGGTGCCGCGATGGGTGACGAACGTCGGTCGCCCGGTGGTCCTGACCTCGTTGACCACGCCGCTGACCTGGCGGCCCAACTCTCGAATCGTGACAGTCGCCATACCGGCATTGTACGGCAGATTGCCGAACATCGCTGCACGACCCATCTCGGCCCCCGCCGTCGCGGCGCTATGGAAGCTTTATGGAAGCGGCAGACCGCAGCAGACGGCAACAGACGCCCGATCGCTCAACCACCGAAGCGCTGGATTCGCGGGCAAACGCGCCAAAGCGCAGCAGGCGATGACGGCCAGAGGGCGCTAAGCGACGACGACGACATCGAACGGCATCCCGAGCGGCCGGAGTGCTCGACCGAGGCGCACCATCTCGGCGTGCCGGTCCTGAGGGTCGCGCTCGACGACCAGGAAGTCGAAGTCGCTGTCGGGGCCGGCGTCACCGCGAGCATGCGAACCAAAGAGCACGATCTTGACCGGATCGGCAGCGACGGCCACCAAGGTCTGGCCTGCGGCCTCAATGACCTCCTGCGCAACCATGACAACACCGTAGCGAAGCCGTCGGGCGGGTTTGCGCTTGACTGGTCAAAAGGCTATGGGAGACGACAGAGCTCGGACTGGGCTGTCAGCGGTCGGCCTTCCCGATCGCCTCCGCTGCCAGTCGCCGCGCCTGCCGACCTACGGGCTCCATCAGCGCCTCAACCAGCCGCTCCAGATCCGCGCCGGGGTTCGCACGTCGTCCCGAACTCCCCGTTGTCATCGGTTTCGCGCTTTCGGCGATCAACTCCTCCCGCAATCAGCGGCGCCTGGGCCCTTTCACGGAAATGAAAGTTGAAACCGTGCCCCGGCATCCCACGACGGGAAGCCATGAACAAACAAGACATAGCGCCAACCGTCCGGCTTGTCTAGAGAGAACTCTCAAGGACAACCAGAACACACCGACAGTGCGCTACATTTGGCTTTGTAGTGCGGATCTTTGGGCTGAGGCGGTAGCTGTTCGAACTGCTCTCTCCTCGCCGCGGGACGGCTCAGCCCAGACAACAGAAAGTTATAGAAACTTTCAGAAATCTGTGATATCTGGTAACTTTCTGTGATGGCCAAGAACCCCTACCGTCCGGGTGTCGGCACGCGACCGCCCTATCTGGCGGGTCGTGAGCAGCAGATCCATAGGTTTCAGCGGCTTTTGGAGGACTACCCGGAGAAGCGGCGCAACTTGCGGGTCACTGGGCTGAGGGGCGTAGGGAAGACAGTGCTGCTCAAGGAGTATGAGCGGATCGCCAAGCGCCAGGAGTGGGTCGTGATTCGCCGCGACTGGAGCACGAGGCTTTGTGATGAGGCCGACTTCGCGACCGCGATCGCCGGCTATCTGCGGGAGGCGGTCGAGGCCTTGAGCGCCAAGGCGAAGATGAGGAACCGGGTCATCGCGGCGATGAAGGCGATCGGCCAGATCCAGGTGCAGCTCGCTGAGGGCGTGACCGTATCGGTCCGAGCCGGTGCCGAGCGGCCAGTCTCATCTGTGTTGGAGGACCGACTGCGGGTGGCTCTTGAGCAGGTCGGCGAGATCGCCCAAGTGCAGGGCCGCGGAGTGGCGCTACTGTTCGACGAGGCTCACAGCGTCTATGACCGGGAGGCCAAGCGCCAGTTCCCCCTCGGAGCACTCCTCTCGGCGCTCGTAGCTGTCCAAGACGACGACGAGCACCCGTCGCCGGTGATGCTGGTTCTCTGTGGCCTACCGCCCCTGACGGGCAACATCCACGCGGCTCGCAGCAACGCCGAGCGTCTGTTCCGCGCCGAGGAGATCGACAACCTCTCACTCGAGCCGCAACCGCCCGAGGAGCTCAGCGCGGCCGCGCAAGCGCTCGTGCGCCCCGCCGCAGACATCACCTATGCGCCCGGGGTAGCCGACCGCGTCGCGCGCGAGGTCGACGGCTACCCATACTTCATCCAGTGGTTTGGCGAGGCTCTATGGGAGGCAGCCGACCTGGAAGAAACCACGACGATCACATCAGAGCTCTACCAGCGCGAGCACCTTGCGATCCAGCGCAGCCTCGACGAGGAGTTCTTCGAGCCACGCTACCGCGACGCCCGGCAGGCCGATCAAGGCACTCTGCGCGTCGCGGCATCGCCAGGCGGTGAGCGCTTCACGAAGGCAGAGCTCGACGCGGCCACCAGCCGCTCTACAGGTGCGCTTGCGCAGAGCCTCATAAGACTCATCGCCGACAACCTCATCTACCGCGACGACCACGGCGTCTACGCCTACACCGCACCGATGTTCGGTGACTTCATGCGCCGTCGACACCCACGGTTTTCTGAGGACCAGTAGCCGGACTCGACGGTGAAGGCGATAGCCATTCGCGGTGCGCTGCGGTGGAGCGAGTGAATGGCCAGCCACGGAGAACAGTAGTCCGCCAATCTCCGCGACTTCGTTGTTACTGCGTGTACAGGTGAGCAACTTCCGGTACACGACCCGTGTCTCGCGATCGCCGCTGGCGAGTCCGCCGAGGAGGTTCCTGGCAGCTCGGACACAAGACCAGTCTCATCACGCGCGCGGTCTACGTCCAGGAGATCAAGAGCGCGGAGCGCACCGACCGCCGCCGCGCGCGCGAATGGAGGCGCGCTATGGAAGCCTCCTGGAAGCGGCAGACCCCAGCAGACGCCCGATCGCTCAACTGCCGAAGCGCTGGATTTGCCGGGCAAACGCGCCAAAGCGCAGTAGACGATGACAGGCCAAAGGCGCTAAGCGAGTATGGGGGTCAAACTCCATCGCGGGTTCGAATCCCGCACTCTCCGTTCAGCTGATATGCAACATGCGCATGCGATCGTCAAAAGGCCTCGCACACCGCAACGGCGATGTCTCGTTCTGGTATTCGAGTGCCTCCATGCCCAGGCGCCGGTCGCCGATGTCGGGCGATCGCAGCGCGGACGTCTGCATCGTGGGCGGCGGCTTCACCGGACTCTGGACCGCCTACTACCTCAAGCGCGCTGTGCCCGAGCTGGATGTCGCGGTGCTCGAGCGCGAGTTCGCCGGCTTCGGCGCGTCGGGGCGTAACGGAGGCTGGCTGCACGCCGGGTTCAACTGGTCGCGCGAGGCGATGGCCCGCTCTCACGGTCGCGAGCCGGTGATCGCGCTCCAGCGCACGATGCAGGCGACCGTTGAGGAGGTGATCGAGGTCTGTGCGCGTGAGCGCATCGACGCCGACGTCGTCAAGCACGGCGTGCTGCGGGTCGCGCGCAACGAGGCCCAGGCCCGGCGTCTGCGTGAGCACGTGGCCTACGAGCGTTCGTGGGGGCTCGACGCCGAGGATCTCCTCGAGCTCGACGGTCTCGCGCTCGCCGAGCGAGTGCGCATCGACAAGGCCACCCAGGGAACCTGGAGCCCGCACGGCGCGCGTGTGCAGCCGGCGCGGCTGGTGCGGGGCTTGGCTGACGCAGTGGAGCGTCTCGGCGTCCCGATCTTCGAGGACACGGCCGTGCGGGAGATCGCGCCCGGGGTCGCGCGCAGCGACCGCGGGAGCGTACGCGCGTCGTACGTCCTGAGTTGCCTGGAGGGGTTCACCGCCGGAATCCGCGGCCACCGTCGCAGGTGGCTTCCGCTCAACTCCGCGATCGTCGTGACCGAGCCGCTGGCGGAGGCTGCGTGGGAGCGGATCGGCTGGGAGGGCGTTGAGCTGATCGGCGACTATGCCCACGCCTACATCTACGCACAGCGCTCCTCCGACGGCCGCATCGCGTTGGGCGGCCGCGGTGTTCCCTACCGCTACGGCTCCCGCATCGACCACGACGGACGCACACAGCGACGCACGATCGCGCAACTCACACGGATCCTCCGTGACATGTTCCCCGCGGCCGCCGCGACGCCGATCGAGCACGCATGGTGTGGCGTGCTCGCCGTGCCTCGTGACTGGTCGCCGGTGGTGGCGCTTAACCACGACACCGGCCTCGGCCTCGCCGGCGGCTATGTGGGAAACGGCGTCGCCGCCGCCAACCTCGCGGGGCGCACGCTACGCGATCTCGTGCTTGGCGAAACGACCGCTCTTACTGGCCTGCCTTGGGTAGGGCGCACGGTCCGCTCATGGGAGCCCGAGCCGCTGCGCTGGATCGGCGCACACACCGTTTACGCGCTCTACCGCGCCGCGGATCGTCGCGAGGCGCACGGTCTGGCGCGGACGAGCAGACTCGCGACGCTCGCCGACCGCCTGGCGGGTCGCAGGCGCCCAGCCTGAACCGCCGGCTCGTCATGGGCGCCGGGACTGGACATGCATGCGACGCGCCCATGCGTGCAGGCGCATCAGGCTCGCTCGAGTATCCAAATCGTGAGCGGTTCGTTGCCCCGCGGTTCACTGCCCCAGCCGGTCTCGTGAAACGAGCGCACGAAATACCGCCGTCCGGCGATCGTGACCTGTCCTGACGGCGGCAGGCGGACACCGGTAGGAGCGCCCCGCGATGTGCGCACACGCCCGCTCGCGCCGCGAGCTACAACATCGGCGCCTGTGAGGTCGTGCACGACCTTCACGTAACCTGTCACATCCTGGATCGAGACTAGGAGCGTGCCCAGAGAGCGACCATGCAACCGCAGGACACGACTCCCGGGCGCGATCACGAACACCCCGTCGCTGTTGATTGTCGCGTTGACCAGCACCCGCGATCCGCGAACCACGCTGATGCGCGTCACGTGATCGAAATGGTTGCTCGGACTCCTCAGCTGGGCGTCCGCCTCGGCCTGAGCACCGGCCACGTCGCCCCTGCTCAGGGCGTTCAAAAGGACGCCGTCACGGGCGATGCGGCTGAGCTGTTGCATGAGGTGTCGGCCCTTGGTCTCGGAGAGGTAGCTCGCCTTCGCGACATCGACAATCCCGTCGATGCGACTGCGACTAGGCCGCGCCGGCGCCTTCGCCGTGGAAGCCGAGGAGGAGGAGGAGGAGGAGGAGGAGGGCGATTGGGCCGATGTGTGAGCCGGCGGGAGATTCGCGGACGATGTCAGTGGCTGAGCCGACGTTCGCGCTGACGGTGTCGAGCCGCAGGCGAGGAGTGCGCAAGCCGCGGTCGCAACGAATACCGAGCCGGCCGTTGGCGCACGACGGCGCCTGGCGCGATCGGCCCGCTCTACGACTGGCCCCCCTGAGCCAGACGCAATCGTCATGACGCGCCCGGTCCGGCCTGACATCGGCATACGACCATAGTAGGACGATGACCCAAGGGGCTCAAGCGGTAGCGCCTCGGTGCGGAACGCGTGTCACGGGCATCTTGCGCGTGACACCCACACCGTCACGGCATGGCCCCCCGTGCTGTCGCTGAAGGAAACCCGAGTGACCACCACGGCGTGCCGTGCGGGAGTCGCGATGCCATCGTTTACGTACACGATGCAGTCATAGTGGTGGTGGTCGGGCTCATACCAGGCGCCGAGCCGGAAGCTCGCGCCGCGCGACAGCGGTCGGATGCCCCGCCGCACCAGCGCAAAGCGAGCCGCCTGTTTGAATCGAAACGTCGTGTTGCCGAGAGATCCCACAAGCAGAACCGTGCGCCCTGCAGGAATGCCTTTGTCCAAGCCGGCGAACATCGCGCCCAGCGGACGGTACTCCCACAGATGGTAGTCCTGGCTCTCGGCGGCGACCACGGCCGTCCCGGTTGCCGCGAGGGCGCCTATCCCGATGGCGGACGCGAAGGCCGGAGCTCGCAGGCGTGACGGGCCGCGCTCGGCCAGTGTCGTCGCCACCGACCAGCCGAGGATCACCCACACGAACATTCCGGCCGGCGAGCCCCACCACAGCGTGTACCCCAGCGTGGATGCCAGCAGGTGCGTGGTCGGGGTACTGGCGGCTACGGCCGCCAACGCGGCGCACAGCACCAGCGCAACGAGCGCGCCCGCACACAGGTCGGGGCGGCGGCGGCGCAGCCCGACGACGGCGATGACCAGCAGCGCGCACAGCATCAGCAGGCAGGACGCGCTGCCGAGCGCGTCGGGTGCCGTACGCACATCGGTCTTCCGCTCCCATGGTGAGCGCGGGCTCTTCAGCCACCATGGCGGGACGCCGATCGCTCGTACCACCGCGCGCCATCCGACGGTCGCGCCGAGCGTGGACTTCGTCGCTGTGGCGGTGTCGACGACGACCGTCAGATTGCCGGGGCGCCGCTCGATCTGATCGATGACAGGCGGGGACCAGCAGACCATGGCGACGACCAGCGCGGCGAGCGCCCAGTGCCACATCGATCCACGCCTGCCACGATTGGCGGCGGCGGGTTCTCCCGGCACAGTCCGGTGCGATCCGCGCGAGACCACCAGTCCCGCCAGGCCGACGGCCAGCAGGCCGAGCGAGGGCGGCAGGAACGCGAGTTGACACTGCACGACAAAGCTCGCGACGAGGACGGTCAGAGGGAGCAGGCGATATTCGCCGCACGCCAGAGACCAGCACAGGAAGATCAGCAGCATGAACGGGAACAGGCCGGCCGAGGGGTTCCAAACGTCGTGAAACACCTCGGGGGCGAGCGATACGCACATGAGAACGACCGCGATCGCGACCGCGAACATCAGCGCGCGACCGCCGCGGCGCCGGGCGAGCGCGATTACCCCGATGATCGCGAGGGTATTGGCGACGCCCATCGTGAGCGCCAGCGTCGCGGGACTTCCGAAGCGCGCGGGCAGCGCTAGCAGCCAGAACAGCATCGGTCCGAGGCTGTACAGCGTGTGGTGGGTCACGGCGGTCGCGTCCGAGTGCTGTCCCACGAGCGGTGTGTGAGAGGTGAATACGTCGTAAGCGCGCGTGGCGATGATCGCCTGGTCCCCGGCCGGCATCCAGCCTTGAATCAGCGCCCGCATCGTGGAGGCCATCACTGGCCCGGCCGCACACACTCCCACCACGATCGTGAGCCAGCGGTCGGCCGGCCACTGCCTCGTGGGCGCATCCGCCATCCGGCGCAACAATCCGCCGGGGCGAGTAGAGTCAACGGGTGGGAAACACATCCTGATTCGGAACACCTCACCTTTAGAGTGTTGTACCAGTGACGAGGTCTCACTTGCGCAAGCCGAGCAGCTCTCTGGCGCTGGCGACGACCGCCGCAGCGGTCTTCGCAATCGCCGCGGCACAGGCGCCCGCGCAAGCCCCCTCCATGGGGGTGACCGCCGCGCCATCCGTACGGGACGGTGGCGCCGATCCGGTCGCGCGGGCGGCGCGGGAGGTCAACCTGCAGGAGACGGGGCACCTGCACGCAGTCGGCGAACCGGGGACCACGATCGTCGAGCGAGGCACCGCGACCGGCACGTTCAACTGCTCGATCGCGGTGCACCTGACGATCGTGTCGGCCAACAAAGTGATCGCGATTTTCACGGTCAGGCCCAAGGGCGGCTCGGTCACGGGCAGGGGCTCGGCGCGGTTCGCGCAGCAGGGCGCCAACGGGTACTTCGGCGGCACGATCGCGATCACGGGCGGGACCGGCGGCTTCGGCCATGCCTCGGGGACGAACATCGGCATCAGCGGCGTCATCAGCCGCGAAACGTTCATGCTGACGGTGCGCGTCCACGGCAAGATCCACGTGTAGGGCGGCCCCGGGCAGCGCGTCCACCGACCTGATCATGCGCGCCGGAGCTGGGATCTCCAGAGCCCGTATCGCCATCCTCATCTAGGGACCCTCAGCCCAGACGCGCCGCGGCCGGGGCGACTCCGAGCACGTTCCCGCCACCGTCGAGCGCCTGCACGGTCACGTACGGACCGACGGTTCCGGCCGGCACTGGGATTGCGGTCTCAAAGCCCGTGCGCGGACCTTCGGCCACGGCTCGCAGACGCGTCGCCGAGGCGCCCGCGAGCACCCGCCAGCCGGCCACCTGCGTGGCTCCGTTCCAGCTGGCGTACACGGTGTGCGTCCCGCCGGGCCCCGCCGCCACGGCAAACGCGGGAGGATGCGCAGGGATGCCAGTCCAGACGAAGCGGAAGTCCCGGTAGGACTGGTCGCCGGAGGGGAAGTGCGCGTCAAAGAGGAGTTGGCCCGTGGAGCTCAGCTCGGAGAAGTCCGGGATCTGGCCCCAGCCGATGAACCAGTCTCCGCCCGGCAGCGCCTGCATGTTGCCCTGGCTGTAGGCGAGCAGGGGCGCGGGCCGCGTGAACTGGCTGACGAGCGTCACGGTCTTCAGCTGCGGGTCGACGCTGAGGACGATCCCGCGCGACTGGCTGTGGACTCTCGGCGTGGCGCCGTTGTCGAACACGCTGAACGTGCCGTCGGGCAGCTCGCGCGGATCGTGCTGCCAGGCGGCGTTCGTGCCCGGGCCCATCGTGAAGCTCGGGTGCCTGCCCCCGAGTTGCCACTGGATCTGGCCGGTGGCGGAGTCGATGTCGTAGACCGTCCAGGTGTTACGCGCGGACACCAGCAGGCTGCCGTCATGCGCGAGGCCGATCGAGTTGATGTGGAAGAAGTCGAATGGCCAGTCCGCGTGCGAGCCGGCCGCCCGTTCATAGGTTTCGGCGAGCGCCACGTGATCGAGGCTCGACCACTGGAACATCACCAGCCCGGTCTGAACGTCGATCTCCTGCAGCAGCCCGTCGACGACCGCGCCGTTTCTCGCCCCGCCGACCCCTGAAAGGTCGCAGTAGATCGGGTCATACGCGGTGATCAGCGCGGTGCCCTGCGGGGTCAGCTGGAAGTCGTGCAGATCCGCCCGCAGGCCGTTGCCGGCGCGGACGTGGCCGATGTCGTCATACGCGCCGTCGGCGATCGTATCCTCGCCAAGCCCGTACCCGTGCACGGAGATGTCGCCCTGCCACCACGTCAGCACGGGCCGGCCGGCGTACCGCTGCACCTGGAAGTTCGTCGCCGAGACCCCGCGCGGGAGCGCCTTGAACCAGACCAGCCCACCGCTGGGGTCGAGGATCATCGGCCCGCTCTGGCCGGGTCCGTCGTAGGGCGCGGCGAACATGTCGCCGGGCGCCACGCCGGGGGAGCTCGCCGTCACGCTCAGCCTGGGTGGGCGCAGGTCCGGGCGCGAGCGAAAGCTCTGCATCTCGCTCGCTGCGCCCGCATGGATCGTCTCGGGGGTGCTGCTGAGCGAATCCTGATAGGCGATCGTGAACTGGTCGGACAGCGGCTGGACGACGTCGCCTGAGCGCAGCCCCGCGCGCACGGTCACCGTCTCGCCCGCCGCGAACGGGTGCGCCGGCAGGAAGCTGGCGCCGTCGCCCTGGGAATAGGCCGCCAGGCGCCCGCCGTGGCGCCCGGTGTGCGAGCCGGTGACGGTCACTCCGCTGAGCTCGCCCGCCGCAACGCCGAGGAAGCTGATCTGCGTCTGGGGCGTGGCGTCGCGGCTGCCGGACAGCGGCGAGAGGGTCACCGACCCGTCCAACCGCGAAGAGGTGTTCAATGTGCTTGGCGCGCAGGCAGGAGCCGGGGTGGCCGCGTGGGCGCTCCCCGTAGCGAGCACGAATACCAGCAGCGCCGCTGAACCGGCGATCTGAGCACGTACACAGGCTATGAGAGCAGACGAGGATAAGAAAATCGACAAAAGAATCGACCGCCGCACGTTCGTCAAGAGAGGCCTGATCGCCGGTGGCGCGGTGGCCGGCGGAGCCCTGGCGGTCTCCAGGTTGGCAGACGCGACCGACGGGTCGAGCGCCGGGGCCAGTTCAGGACTGGCGCCCGCCCCGGCGTCCGCGCAACCTGCTCGCCGGCGGCCGGTGAGTCCGGCGCAGCCGAACATCCTCGTGATCGTGGTCGACCAGCTGCGCTTTCCGCAATGGTTTGGGGTCGGACCGGGAGGACCCGGCCTGCCGCCCAACCTGCGGCGCCTGCGTCGGGGGGCGGTTTCGTTCGCGCGCCACTACACGGCCTCCAACGACTGCACACCTGCGCGGGCGACGCTGCTCACCGGGCTTTACACCCACCAGACGGGTTGCATGATCACCGGCGGCAGCACGCTGGACCCGGGCTTTCCGACGTGGGGGTCGATGCTGCGCGAACACGGCTACCACACGCGCTGGTACGGCAAGTGGCATCTCACCCACGGCGATCACAAATGGGACCCGGCGCGGGGCTCCCGCGCGCTGGAGCGCTACGGGTTCGCGGGCGGCACCTATCCCTCTCCCGACGGGGCCCCCGGCCAGGGCTGGCGCGTGGACCCTCAGGTGGCGGGGCAGTTCGAGCAGTGGCTCGCGACGGTCGGCGAGTCGCAGCCGTGGTGCACGACCGTGTCGTTCGTGAACCCGCACGACATCGCGTGGTGGTACGGCTGGAGTGACCGCGTGCCCGCCGAGATGGATGCGCCGAGCGTCATCGCGGCTCTGCCGCCCAACTTCGAGACGCCAGAGCTGCTGGCCGCGCGGGGCAAGCCGCGCCTGCAGCGCTCGCTGCAGGAAACCGCCGCAGCCTCGTTCGGTCCTGTCCCGTTCACGGGCCCGGAAGTGACGAGCGTGTGGCTGGGGATGCTCAACCTCTACGCCAAGCTCCAGCTCGAGGTCGACGAGCAGATCGGACGCGTGCTCGACGCGCTGGAGAGCCGCCCGCGGGTGGCCGCCAACACGGTGGTCGTATTCACCTCCGATCACGGCGAGTACGGGGGCTCGCACGGGTTGCGCGGCAAGGGCGCGAGCGCGTACGAGGAGGCGATCCGGGTGCCGCTGATCGTCAAGGACCCTCGGGGCGCACTCACCAAGGCGCCGGAAATCGCGCGTACACAGCTGACCTCGAGCGTCGACGTGGCGCCGCTGCTGCTGAGGATCGCCAGCGGATCGGACGAATGGCGGGGGGAGCGCCGCTACTCCCATCTCGCGCGCCGGCTCGACGTCGCGAGCATCCTCGCCGACCCGAGCGCGCCGGGCAGGCCGTATGTGCTGCACGCGACCGACGAGACCGTGACCGAGTTCGCGATCGAGCCCTATGCGGCCGATGCTCCGCTGCACGTGGTCGCGCTGCGCACGGCGGCCGCCAAGTACGCCACCTACTCGAACTGGCCTGGGGAGGGAATCCAGC
Source organism: Solirubrobacteraceae bacterium (assembly GCA_035567335.1). Lineage (GTDB taxonomy): Bacteria > Actinomycetota > Thermoleophilia > Solirubrobacterales > Solirubrobacteraceae > Palsa-744. The sequence goes on along the minus strand of DATMPZ010000003.1, from coordinate 12,290 downwards.
CGCTGAGCGAGGGACAGGAGCGCGAGCTCTACGACTACCGCAGCGAAGCCGGGCGCCTGGAGCTCGAGAACGTCGCCGGCGCGAGCCCGCTGGAGGCGACGCTCGACTCCATGCTCCAGCGCGCCTTCGCGCAGGAGCTGCGGCGTCCGCTGCCCCGCCATTTGCAGGTCTCGCGCGGGCGGGGCTTCGTCGACTACTTCACGGTCGCGACCCGGATCGCGACGCGCGCGGCGGCGCACCGGGCCGAACGCGAACTCATCTCCACACAAGCACGCGGCACAACACGCCTGAGAGCACGCGTCACAGCACGTCCGAGATGAGACGGACCGCGCTTCCCAGCGGCCGGGCGCGGTGATGCGCACGTGCGGCCGATCGCCGTTCAGCCCCTGATCGTGGGCGAGCGGCCGATCACGCCACCGGCGGCGTTGAGCGCCTGCACAGCTATATATTCAACCGGCGCGAGGACGGCCATGCTCGTCTGAAAGCCGCGCTTGGGAGTGCTGCGGCCGGGAACAAGCGAGGTTGGAGAGGGCCCCTCGAGCACCTGCCAGGAGGCGACTTCGGTCGCCCCGTTCCAGCTGGCGGAGACGGTCAGCGTGTCGACGGGGTGGTGCGGCGGCGACTGGACCGCGAGCGATGGGGGGCTCGTGGGTTGCCCGCTCCACGGCGAGAGGTAGGCGCGGAAGTTCTGGACGTTGCGGCCGAGGGTCGCGTCGAAGAGCACGCGGCCGGAGGGGTCGAACTCGGTGAAGTTCGGGAGCCGTCCATAACCCAACAGCCAGTCCCCGCCCGGCAGACCCTGCATGTTCCCCTGGCTTTCGGCCAGCAGCGTGTGCGTCGGGTTGGTGAACTGCCTGAGGAGTCGCACCGTGTGCGCCGCCGGGTTCGGGGCCAGCAGGAGCCCGCGCGACTGCTTCTCCTTGGGCGGATCGGAGCCGTTGTCGTACACCGAGATCAGCCCGCCGGGCTGGAACTCGGCGTCGTGCTGCCAGTAGAACTTCGCGCCCGGGCCGAGTCTGAAGTCCGAATGCCTGCCCGCGCCCAGCCGCCAGTTGAACCCCCCCGTGTGGATGTTGACGTCATACAGCATCCAGGTGTTGCGCCCCGACAGCAGCACATCGTCCGAGGCGCCGGGGTTGACGCTGTTGATGTGCACGTAGTCCCACGGACGGTCGCTGCCGGGGAGCGGGTTGAGGGAGTCGGCGATCGCGATGTGCCCCAGCGCGTGCCACTCCCACATGACCAGGCCCGTCTTGATGTCGATCTCCTGGATCACCGAGTCGGTGAGGATGCCGTTGGCTGAGCCGTGAGCCGAGGCGAGGTTCGCGTGGATCGGGTCGAATATGTCGATCCACGCGGTGCCCTGGGGCGTCAGGCGGATCTCGTGCAGGTCGGCGCGGTAGCCGTTGCCGGCCCGCACCTGCGCGACTTGCTCGTAGGAGCTGTTGTAGATGAGGTCTTCGCCCTGGCCGAATCCGACGCCGAGGATTTTGCCCTGCCACCACGTCAGCGCCGGCCGGCCTTCGTAGGTCTGCACCTGGAAGTTGGTCGCGCAGTCGCCGGCCGGCACGGGATGGAACCACACGAGCTGACCGTGCTGATCGACGATCATCGGGCCGGGCGAGCCCATCCCCTGGTAGGGAGCCAGGAAGAAATCGCCGGGCGCGGCGCCGGGCTTGGCGGGCGTCGTGACCGTGACCGTCGAGGGCGTCAGCGCGGGCGCCGAGCTGTAGCGCTGCACGGCGTGGGAGTCGCCGGGGTTGTTCGGGAACGGCGCCTGGCTGAAACTCGCCCGATGGGCGATGGTGAACGTCGTGCGCGCCGCCCGGCCCGGGCCGCCGGTCGCGGTCGCGACCGTCGCGCGCACCGTGACCCGCTCGCCGGCGCGGAACGGCTTGGATGGCAGGAAGCTCGCACCCGTGCCGGTCGAGTAGCCCTCGATGCGCCCGCTGTGGGCGCCGCTGGCCGAGCCGACGACGCGCACGTCGGAGACCTGCGTGCCGGGACCGCCGAGGAAGCTGATCTGCGTCGCGGGCGAGGCGTCCGCGGCGCCCGGCAGCGGCGAGACCGTGACGGGATTGGACGCGGCGGCGCTCATGTCCGCCGCGGGCGTGATCGTGCCCGGACTCGCCGAGGAGGCTGCGCCTCCGCAGGCGCACAACCCCAGCGCCAGTCCCACCCCGAGCGCCATCGCCGTGGGTCCGGCGCCCGTCGATCGCCTCACCATGCCGCCGACGATGCCGATCGCCTACCTTCGTCGATGATGATGATGATGATGATGCCTCTCCCTGATCTTTTCAAAGCTCACTCGTTGTCCTCGTTGTCCTCGCTGTGCTCGTTGTGCTCGTCCTCGTTGTCCTCGCCGCAGGACCGCCGTCTACCGCCGCTGGAAAGTGCTGTCGCCGCTGGAAAGTGCTGTTTACATCACTCGCCTGACGTGAACAATCGCGAGGTCCCGATGACGCGGCCGTTCGCGGCGAGCGCCTGCAGCTTAAAGCTCACATAGCCCTGCGGCACTGCGATCGCCGTCTCGAACCCGGACTTGGCGGCACCCGCCACGGCGCTCAGCCGGCTGGCGCCGCCTCCGGCCACGCCGTGTCCGGCCAGGACCCGCCAGGATGCGACCCGGGTGGCGCCGTTCCAGCTCGCGTACACCGTGGTCTTGCCGTTGCTCTGGCGGGCGGCGCCCGCGGGTGGGGCGAGCGGCTCGCCGACCCACTGCGCTAGCGTCGCCCGGTAGGTGAGGTCCGGCCTAGGGAATGCTCCTTGCAGCAGCAGCTTGCCCGAGCGGCTGTACTCGGAGAAGTAGGGTTCCGATCCCCAGCCGACGAACATGTTGCCGCCCGGCAGCGGCTGCGCGTTGCCCATGTATTCGGTTTCGAACTTGCCGTCGCCGTTGTATTGAGCGGCGAGCGTCGCCGTGTGCGTGCTCTGGTCCAGCTCGAGCGCGAGCCCGCGAGATGGCCCCGTCGCGGGGACGGAGGTGCCTCCACCGGTGAGCTGGCAGCAGTGATCGTCGAACATGGTGACCGTCGAGCCGCCCTCGAGCCTCGCGTCGTGCTGCCACTGGAAGGCGGCTCCGGGACCGAGCTTGAAGCTCGAGCGCTTGCCGCCGAGGGTCCACTCGATGCTGCCGGTGTCGATGTCGACGAGGTAGACGCCCCACGTGTTGCGCATGGAGACGAGGAACGTTCCGGCGCCGGTCAGGTCGATCGCGTTGACGTGGTAGGCGTCCCAGGGGAACCCGTTGGTCGGCAGCGACGCCTGGGACTCGCTCAGCGGGATGTGATCGAGCGCGTCCCAGCTGCGCAGCAGCTGGCCGGTTCTGAGGTTGTACTCCTGCACCGCCGAGTCGACGAGCGCGCCGTTGTAAGCGCCGCCGTAGCGGGAGAGGTCGATGGGAATGTTCTTGTTCGCGGTCACCCACACGTCTTCGCCGCTGATCGCGAGCTCATGCAGGGTGAGGACCCAGCCGTCCGTGGCCTTCAGCGTCGCAACTGTCTGGTAGTGCTGGTCGACGACCACGTCTTCGCCGGTTTCGGTCGCGCCGGTGTTCGTGACGCGGCCCTGCCACCAGGCCAGCGCCGGCTTGCTCTCGTAGGTCTGCAGGCTCAGGTTGGCGGCGGCGACGCGTTCGGGTGCGGGCGCAAACCAGACGGGCTGCAGGCGCTCGTCGAGGATCAGCGGGCCGCTCTGGCCGACGAGCGGCGGTTCGTTGAGGTTGTAGAAGTTGGCGGTGAGGATGTAGCCCGGCGCCAGCCGCCCCGAGGGCGCCCGCTGCGTGCTGCGGATCTCGGGGGGGTGCAGCGAAGGCGCGCTGAGGAAGCTGTAGGCGCCGTGGGTGGTGTACGCGCCGATCGGGGCGGCGTGAGAGCCCGCGAACGCGATCGTGACGGCGAGGAAGCCCGCGAGGACGACGCCGATCGCCGGCGCCAGGCGCCGGGCTGCGACGCCCACCGCGGCGCCTGAGCGGGGGAGCGCGGTGAACGTGAGAAGCGCCGCGGCCCCGGCCAGGCCGGCGCCGATCAGGTAGGCGAGCCGAAAGCCGTCGGTGAGCGCCTGGGAGACCTGCTGGCCCGCGCCGATCTGATGGCTGGTGCGCTGCGTGGCGAGCGTGATCAGCACGGCGAGTCCGAGTCCGCCGCCGACCTGGCGCGAGGTGTTGACGAGACCCGACGCGAGCCCGGCCTGCCCCTCCTTGGCGCCCTGGGTGGCGGCGATCGTCGAGGGGACGATTGACATCGCTATCCCCGCCGCCGCGAGCAGGCCGGGGATCATCACGTACACGATCGCGCTGCCGCCGGAGCCGATGCGCGTGAACAGGAGCAAGCCGCCCGCGAGCATGATCAGCCCGCCGCCGAGCACCGGGCGCACGTCGAAGCGGCTCACGAGCTTGCCGGCGCGCGAGGCGACGAGCATGATCGTCACGGTCATGGGCAGAAACACGAGACCCGTGTGCAGCGGCGAGAGGCCCAGCACCTGCTGCATGTACAGGGAGCTCACGAACCACATCGGGAACAGCGCCGCGCTGAACAGCAGGACGATGGTGTTGGCGACTCGCAGCGCCTTGGTGAGCTCTTTGAAGGGGATCAGCGGCGCGGACGCGACGCGCGCCTCGATGACGCCGAAGCACCCGAGCAGGAGCACGCCGAGGGCGATCGGGCCGAGCGCGGCGAACGTGTCCCAGCCCTTCAGGCCTGCTTCGACGACTCCGTACACGAGCACCATCTGACCGACTGTCAGCGTGAGCGCGCCGGCGAGATCGAAGCGGGGAGCGTCCGGGCCCTTGCGATGGCGCTCGCTCACGACGGCGTATGCCCCAAGCGCGGCCACGAGCGCGATCGGAGGGTTTATCAGCAGCACCCAGCGCCAGCTGAGCGCTTCGGTGATGATCCCTCCGAGCAGCACGCCGGCCGCGCCGCCGAGCCCGTTCATCGCGGCCCACAGGCCGATCGCGCGGTGTAGCTTCGGGCCGGGCGGGAACGACGCGGTGACGATCGCCAGCGAGGTGGCGGCCATCAGGGCGCCGGCGAAGCCCTGCACCGCGCGCGCGGCGACGAGCACCTCCTGGTCGGGCGCGGCGCCCCCGGCCAGCGAGGCGAGTCCGAACAGGATGAGCCCGGCGACGAGCATCCGGCGCTGCCCGAAGCGGTCGGCCGCACGGCCGCCGAGCATCAGAAAGCCCGCGAACGTGATCGCATACGCGTCGACGACCCATTGCAGATCGGGCGAGGAGAAGGCGAGGTCCGACTGGATCCTGGGCAGCGCGACGTTGACGATGCTCAGGTCGAGGATGACCATGAACTGGGCCACGCAGCAGACGGTCAGCAGCCACGCCGAACCCGATGAGCCCCGCTTGCTCTCGGCTGCAGGCGCCTGCGTCACCCTCAGGCTCGCCGTCGTCTCGACGCTCATGACGGCCTACCCGGGAGTCCCGGCTGCGACCGCTCGTCCGGGATCGGCCGGCGCCGCAAAAACGGCTGGTAGGGTGATGCTCCCCAGCCTGCGAGCGACGATTGGGAGCCCGACCGATGAGAAGCACGCCACTGACCGCCATGCTAACGCTGACGGCCGTTCTGGCGAGCGCTGTCGCGGTGGCGGGGTGCGGCGGTAAATCGGGGAGCTCCTCCGCCAAGCCGGCGACGAGCAGCACGCCCACGACGACCACGACCACCCACAAGCACTCCTCCAAACCGGCCTACTGAGCCGTTCCGCGCGCGCAGCGGATCGCCCGTCCGCCGCTCCGTCGAGCATCGCCCTCATCCCGACCGCCGGGGGCTGGGGAGCGAGGCGGCGTAGCCGATCGCTGCGACCGTCTGCGAGGTGCTCAGAACGTGGCCGGCCGAGTCGAGCGCCTGCACGGCCGCGTAGGCGTACTTGTGAGGCAGGGTCGTCGAGCTCTCGAAGCCGGCGGCTGCGATCGTGGCCTGGGCCGTCAGCGATCCGGGGTGCTCGCCCGCGAGCACGCGCCACGAGGAAACCTCGGTCGCGCCGTTCCAGCTCGCGTGCACGATCGTCTCTTCGCCCGTGTCGTTCAGGCTGGCGAGGACCGCGGGCGGGCTCAGCGGACGCCCACTCCAGGGGAAGCGGAAGGCCCGGTAGAAAGACGTGTCGAACGGCTGGTGGGCGTCGAACAGCAGCGGGCCGGCGGCGGCGTACTCGCTGATCGCAGGCACCCCGCCGTAGCCCACGACGGCGTTCCCGTTCGCGAGCGTCTGCATGTTGCCCTGGCTGGCGGCGAGCAGCGGTGGGTCGGTGTGTGTATAGACGGAGGCGAGGCGCGCTTCGTGAGCGCTCAGGTCGAGCTTGATCCGCAGGGCGCGCGACTGGCGGTGGATCGGCGGGTTCGAGCCGTCGTCGAAGAAGGTGAGCTCGCCGTCTGGAAGGACGCGCCCGTCGTGTTGCCAGGCCATGCTCGTGCCCGGCGCCATCTTGAACGAGCTCCTGTTGCCGCCGAGGCGCCAAAGGATCTTGCCGGTGCCGCCCTGCAGTTGATAGCCCGCCCAGGTGCTGCGGGCCGAGATGAGGATGTTGCCGTCCGGCTCGGGATCGATCGAGTTGAGGTGAAAGTAGTCCCATGGCCTGGTGTCCGTCGCGGCTTGCACTTCTGACTCCGCGGCGCCGACGTGGTCGAGGCTGTGCCATTCCCAGCGCACGAGGCCCGTCCTCATGTCGATCTGCTGAACCGCCGTGTCGAGGATCGCCCCGCCCGGCGCTCCATGCACCGGTGTGAGGTCGCAGCGGATCGGGTTGTACGCCGTGATGTAGGCGACGCCGCGGGGGGCGATCTGGAAGTCGTGCAGGTCCGCGTGCAGACCGTTGCCACCGGGGATCCTGGCGACCGTCTGGTAGTGAGAGTTCATGACGATGTCTTCGCCCTGCCCAAAGCCGAGCGAGAGCACGCGTCCCTTCCACCACGTCAGGTCGCGTTGCCCGTCGTATGTCTGCTCGTTCAGGTCCTCCGCGGCCACGCCGCCCGACAGCTCTTCGAACCAGACGAGTCGGCCGGCCGGCGTGTAGATCAGCGGTCCGTACTGACCCGGACCGGGCCCGTTGGTCGTGAGGATGTCGCCGGCCGCGGGATCGCGGTCGGGCACGGTGACGGTCATGATCGGAGCCTGGACGCCGGGCAGCGTGTAGAAGCTCTGGTAGTCGGCGGGCGCCGCCGCCGAGTTGGGGAACTCCGGGATGCTCGCCGTCGGATACGGGGTGTCGACGCGGAAGTCGAAGGCGATCGGCCTGCCGCCAACGCCTGCGCCGATCGTGGCGCGCACGGCGACGCGCTCGCCGGCGGCAAACGGGGTGTCGGGCACGAAGCTGGCGCCATCGCCCTGGGAGTAGCTCCTGAGGCTGCCGTGGTGGGGGCCGCTGCGAGAGCCCGCGGCTGAGACTGCGTGGATCTCCCCGGCGGAGAGACCGAGGAAGCTGATCTGCGTGTGGGGATTGGCGGTATCGGTCGCGGGCGCGGGTGAGACGTGGAGGTTCGTGCCGGGCAGCGTCGCGGTGTGTTCGAGCGTGACCGGCAGGCACGCGGGCGAGGCGCCGCCGGGCGCCGTCGCGCGCGAGCCCGACAGGTCGAGGCTGGGGGAGCCCGATACGATCGCGGCGATGCCCCAGGCGAGCAGCGCCGCCGCGGCGACGATCGGGCCCACGCGTCTCATCGTCGCCGTGCGGCCCCTGCGCCGGCGACCGTCCCCGGCGCACCGGCGACTACCACTGCAGCAGCATCAGCCCGAGCGTTATGCCGGGGCCGACGGTCACCATGAGCCCGCGCTCGCCGCGACCGGGCTCTCGCTGCTCGATCGTCTGGCGCAGGACGTAGAAGATCGAGGGTGTGCCGATGTTGCCGTGACCCGCCAGCACGTCGCGACTGAGCGCGACGTCCTCGTCACAGAGCGCGAGCGCGGCTTGCACGCAGTCGATGATGCGCCGCCCGCCCGGGTGCACGATCCAGTGATCGACGTCCACGCGATTTATGCCCGCGGACCGAAGGAACTCGTCGACCAGCTCGCTCAGATCCGCCGCGGCGAGCTCGGGCAGGTGGCGATCGAGGTGCAGATAGCTGTCCTGCGGCGCCAGTTCGAGGCTGACCGCGTCGAGCGTACCCGCGATCTGGTGCACCTTGGAGCAGACGATCTCCGGGCCCTCGGCACCGGGACCGTCGGACAGCAGCGCGGCGGCGCAGCCGTCGCCGAAGATCGCCGAGCCGACGACCTTCGCCTTGGCGTCGTCCGGGCAGGCGCCCATCAGGATGCCGGACATGCTCTCGGCGGCGACGACGAGGCCGAGCTTGCCGGGACGATCGCGCAGCGACTGGCCGAGGAGGCGCATCAGCGGCACGGCGCTCGCGCAGCCGACGCCGACGACGTGATACTTGTCGGTGTCGGGCGCCATCGCGAAGTGGTCGACGAGCCGGTGGGCGAGCGTGGGCCCGCCCAGCGAGTACAGCGTCGCGGTCACGACCGTGCCGATCGCGCGGGGCTCGACGTCGAGGCGTTCGAGCGCGGTGGCGGCATGGCCGAACAGCTCGTCCTCGATCTTGGTCGTGCGGCCCTGCAGCGTGGTGGCGAGGACGTCGCCGCCGAGGTTCAATCGCCGGCTGCGCACACCGCAGCGGGAGAAGATGCGCTGCGCGAACTCGTCGTCGCGCATGCCCAGCAGCGCGAGGACCTCGTCCTGGGAGAACGACGTCTCGGGGGCGACGATCTCCAGGCCACTGATGCGCAGTCTGCGCGCCATCGGCGGCTCGGCGTATGCGCTCGCACCGCCGGTGGCTGGCGCCAGGACACGGTGCGGCGGAGGAGACTGTACGGGTGCGTTCAAGCTTCGACCGTGGGTCTGAAATGAAGCGACCCGGAAGCGGCGCCGGGTCGGCTAAGGACCATATCGGTGCAACCCGACCGCATTCGCCATAGGAGCGCCCTCACGGCCGATCCTTACCAACTTCTTCGCGGCAAGAGCCGACGGGGAGACTCGAACTCCCGACCCCACTTTACGAGAATGTTGGCCCCCTGCTACGTTTTCCCTGTAAAATCACCGCTTTCGGAAGGCAAGGTGCAGATTTGTGGGGCGCCGTTTCCGCGACATTACCGCACGCTCCGGGAGGGGGGTTCTAAGGGCCGAGGAATTGGGCCCGAGCCGAAGTGCAGTGTGTGCCGGGGCGGCTCCGCGCCCCCGAGGGATGGATGGCTAGGCCACCGGCACGGGTGGTCGTCTACTACGTGCTGGCGCTGGCGCTGTTTGCGGACTCCTCTTATGAGGAGGTGATGCGCCAGCTGGTGGAGGGGCTCTCCTGGGAGTCGCCTTCACCGTCGTTGGCTTGGTGGATGAGGCGGTCGTCCTCCTGTCGGTGCTGGGCCTGATCACGCGCCTGTTCAGCGCCGCCCGCCGCCAGCGTGGCCATCGTTAGGTCGGGCTCTCCAAATCTGGGTTGCTTCTCCTCCGCTGGCAGAGCGAGCGTGCGGGCAAGGACCGCGCGCTCGCTCGCTGCGGACGACAAGCAGCACTGATTGAGGGGTCCTGCTGAACCCGAGCCTCCTGCCCCCTATCGTGGTCCTGCTGCTCGTCGCCGGAGGCGGTGTCAAGTTGCATCTCACGTTCGCCGGTCTCGTACCCCACGTTCGCCGGCACGAGATTCCGCGTTAGCCGGCCTCACTTTCCATACTGGCCGGACGGGCTGTAGGGTATCTGGCGTGATCGAGCGTCAGCTACGCGCGCGGATCGTGGAGGCGCTCGGGGATACCCGCGTCGTGATGGTGATGGGTGCGCGACAGGTCGGAAAGAGCACGCTATGCGAGTCGATCGCCGAGGGTGAGCACCCGACGGCGACCGTGAGCATGGACGACAAGGGCGCCCGCGAGACCGCGCAATCCGATCCAGCCGGGTTCCTCGCTGGTTTCGACGGCCCGGTATTCATCGACGAGGTCCAGCGAGTGCCCGATCTGATCCTCGCGATCAAGCGGGTCGTTGACCGCGATCAGACAGCCGGCCGGTTCCTGCTCTCCGGGTCGGCGAACATCCTGTCCTCGCGCAAGGTGCAGGAGGCGCTCACCGGACGCATCGAGCTGCTGCGGCTGTGGCCATTCGCGCAAGCCGAGCTCGAACACAGCGCCGGGAACCTGGTGGACGCGCTGTTCGCCGGCGACGTGCCGCGCGTCAGGAACGCTCCCATCGGCCGGGCCGCGTTCGCGCCGAGAGCAGCCGCCGGCGGATACCCCGAGGCCCAGGCACGCGACGGCCGCCGCCGGGACCGCTGGTTCTCAAGCCACCTGACCACGACCTTCGAGCGGGACATTCGAGCGATCGCGGACCTGCAAAAGGGCCACGAAATGCGCCAGTTGCTATCGTGCTGGCAGCCCGCTCGGCGAACCTCCTGCGCTACGCCAGCATCGCCAAGGCCCTGGAGATAGACCAGAAGACCGTCAAGAGCTACCTCGAGTTGCTACAGGCGATCTTCCTCGTGCAGACGCTCCCGGCGTGGAGGCCGAGCTTCCTGGGACGGGCGGTCCACGCGCCAAAGGTCTACATCACTGACAGCGGCCTGCTCGCACACCTGCTCGGAGCCGACGAGAACCGCATCGCGCAGGACGACCGCGTCACTGGTGTTGCCCTGGAGACGTTCGTTGCGATGGAGGTGATGAAGCACGCCAGTTGGAGCGAGGTCGATCCCCGGATCTTCCACTTCCGCGACCGCTGGGGCGGGGAGGTCGATCTCGTCCTAGAGGACCGCTCCGGGCGTGTCGTCGCGATCGAGGTCAAGGCAAGAGCCTCGTTCTCACAGAAGGACACAGCAGTCCTCGCGAAGCTGCGGGACTACCTCGGAGAGCAGTTCACGGCCGGGGTCATCATCCACACAGGGGAGCAGACGATCCCAGCCGGCGATCGTCTTTGGGCGCTACCGGTGAGCGGGCTATGGGCATGACCCGCAACGAACTCGCCGAGACAGGCCGCACTACCCCCAATCGTCTATCGTGCCGACGAGCCTGCTTCCCCTCAAGAACTTTCGGCCGACCAGCGGGCGCCGGGGGTCCGGGGCCGGGGGAATCCGAGCGCGGTAGCATTCCGGGGCGCCACGCCGACGTAGCTCAGTAGGTCAGAGCGCTGCTCTCGTAAGCGCTGCGTCGAAGGGGCTGGAAAACCGCGAGTTAGAGCCATTTTTGGCTTGCCAACTCGATATGGACCCCTTCTTGTGGTAGGACAGATGCGGACAGCCGCGGTCGAAGGATACATCGCAGGTCGGGTACCGCAGCGGCAAAGAAATCGAGAGCCGACGCCGGGAGTCGAACCCGGGACCTCTGCTTTACGAGAGCAGCGCTCTGGCCAGCTGAGCTACGTCGGCAGGACACGTTCATCGTACTGTCCACGGCTATCGGCGTGGACCAGCGTGGAGTGCTGTGTCGGGGGTCCATGCCCGATTCTGGCTCCTGGTCGGCAGCGCGAGGGGCTCGTCGTCACGCTCGGCGCCGAGGGCGCAGATCGCTGGGGCCGACCCGCCATCTCGAGCGTCGCGCCGCAACAGCGCGTGCAGCGCGACCTCAGGTCATGCGCCGGTAGCGCCACACGGAGAGCGGGATGAACACGGCCAGGAGGCCGGCGATCCACGCAATTGCGCCGGCGAGGGAGGATGGTGTTCCGGGCACGAGGGCCAGGGAGCGGGCTGCGTTCGCGGTCAGGGTGACCGGGCTCACCTTCGCGAACGCCTGCAGCCAGCTCGGCATGCTCGAGACCGGCACGAACACCGAGCTCGCGAACACAAGCGGAAACAGGACGACGAAACCGGCCGACTGGGCCGCCTCGGCGCTACGGACTGTCAGCGCAACGAACGCGAAGATCCAGCTCAGCGCGAGACCGAAGGCGCTGACGAGCGCGATGCAGCCGAGGGCCTGTGGGACGCCGGCCTGGAAGTCGAAGCCGATGATGTAGCCGACGACGATCATCAGCACGATGATCAGAACGTTGCGGACCAAGTCGGCGGTGGTACGCCCGACGAGCACCGCGGACCTCGCCATCGGCATCGAGCGGAAGCGGTCGATCACGCCAAGCTTCAGATCCTCGGACAGTCCGACGGCGGTCTGGCTTGCCTCGAAGGTCACGGCCTGGATGATGATGCCGGGCAGCAGGTAGTCGACGTAGCTAACTCCTCGGGGCAGCGACCGGCTGATCGCGCCGCCCAACACGTAGGTGAACAGGAGCACGAACATGATCGGTTGGATCGTCGAGAAAATCAGCAGGTCGGGTTGGCGCACGAAGTGGCGCAGGTTGCGCACGCTGACGACCCGCGCGTCGACGAC
>DATMPZ010000002.1:0-2025 GCA_035567335.1 Solirubrobacteraceae bacterium | reverse complement strand
CTACACCCCCGCGCTGACCATGGCGAGGCTCGCCGCCACGTGCCGGCGCAGGGCGAGCAGCAGCGCGATCGGCGGCAACACGTAGATGATCCCGGCGGCCATCATCGCGTTCCACTCCGCGTCGGTGTCGGCGAACAGATTCCCCTGGACCATCGCGACCGTCGAGTGGCGCGGCAGCAGCAGCACGGCCTGATACAAATAGTCGTTCCACGCGAGCAGCAGCGCGTAAAGCGCGACGACCGCGAGCGCGGGAACCATCATCGGCAGGTAGATGCGCAGGTAGACCTGGATGGGCGAGGCGCCGTCGACGCGCGCCGCGTCGTCGAGCTCCGCCGGGATCAGGCGGGCGTAGAGTTGCAGGATCAGAATGGCGAACGGCGTGGCGAACGTCACCTGCGCGGCGATCACGCCCAACAGGTTGTCGGAGAGCCCGTAGGCGTGGATGATGCGATAATAGGGGACGATGAGGAAGGACGAGGGAATCGCGTAGCTCAACAACGCGGCGTTGGTCAGCAGCCGCCCCTTGCCGAGCCGCATGTGGCCGACCGCGAAGCTCGCCAGCGATCCGATCGCGACCGTGAGAACCGTCGTGGCAACGCCGATGACGAGGCTGTTGCCGAACTGCGGCCAGAAATTCTCCAGGTAGCGCGCATCCTGGGTGACCACCTCGACGAAGCTCTGCAGCGAGGGCTCGGGCGGCCAGAGATTGCCGGTGAACTCGACCTCGCCTTCCTCCGGATCGAGCGCGATCAGCAGCATGTTGTAGATCGGCAGCAGCGACCAGATCAGCAGAGCGAGCGCGAGCAGCGCCGAGCCCGCGGCGGTCAGCGTCCGGCGCGCCCGATCGCGCGGCCGCGCGGCGGCGCTCACAGCCGCACCTCGCTCACGTGAAACCGGCGCATCAGCACGATCGCCATCGGGATGAGCACCGGGAGAACCGACATCACCGCGGCGACCCCGAGCGCGGGGCGCCCGGTATCGAAGGCGTAGCGATAGCCGAGCGTGGCGAGCACGTGGCTGTGCCCCGCGGGCGCCCCGGATGAGACCAGATAGACGGTGGTGAAATCGCCGAGCGTCCACAGCGTCGAAAGCAGGGTGCAGACGAGATAAAGGTTCGCCATCAGCGGCAGGGTGACGTGGACGAAGCTGCGCACGCCGGTCGCGCCGTCGACCCGCGCCGCGTCGTAGATGTCGCGCGGGATCGTCATCCGCGCGGCGAGGAAGATCACCGTCCAGAACGGCATCCATTTCCAGACGTAGGCGGCGGTGTTCGCTGCGACCGCAAGCGACCGGTCGTTGAGCCAGAGCGGCCCTTCGATGCCGAACAAGACCTCGAGCAAGCGGTCGATCAGGCCGAGCTCGCCGATCAGCATCCAGTGGAACGAGATGCCGACCTGCGCGGCGGCGATCAGCCAGGGCAACAGGTAGATCGCCAGCAGGACCCTGATCCACCAGCCCCGGCGCAGGAAAAATCCGGACAGCAGCAAGGCGAGGAACATCTTCACGTTCACGCCGATGCCGACGAAGACGAGGGTATTGACCAAGGTCGGCAGGTAGAGCGGATCGTCGATCAGCTCGGCGTAAAGCGCGGGCTCGCTCGCAAGCCACAGCGCATAACCGAAAGGATAGAGGACGAAGGCGAGGAAGACCGCGGCGTAGGGGGCGATGAAGGCGAGGCCCCATTTCAGGTCCGCGCGCCGCAACGGGCCGCGCGGCGCGCGCGCCAACCCCTTGGCCGGCAAGGGCGACGGCACCGCGAGAAGCTGCTCCGCGCTCATACCCAAGCTCGCTCACCGCACGGCAACGAGGCGGCGCGCCACGCGTGGGCACGCCGCTGCGCACGCAGCCGCCTGGCCCAGCCTACGATCGGATGCGCAATAGGACGAGCCCCCGGACCCACCGAGCTTCGCCCAGATCAGCGCCGTCGCGGTTGCGGCGGCTCAGAAGTGCCAGTTCACGCCCGCGCGCACGATATGATCGATCACGGAGACGTGCTTGCTGGTCGTGAGCCTCGGATCTAACGAA
>DATMPZ010000001.1:0-86483 GCA_035567335.1 Solirubrobacteraceae bacterium | reverse complement strand
ACGCTCGCCGGCACCGACCACCCAGACCACGCCACCCAGGCTCGCCTCATCCGCCGATACATCCACTGGCGCAACCGCAACACCAACAACCCCTGCCTCAAACGACTCATCAACACGGCAAACGTTGCCTGACACTCCACTGGCTGGTTCTCCAGCGGCTCGGCCTTGGTGATCGGCTGCTCGCACCCGTGGCCGTGTCGCCGGCCGGAGCATAGATAGCGCCGCACGGGTGGGCGCGATCCGCGGTTGCCGTGCATCCGGGCTCCGCAGCGCTCACAGTGGAGCAGCTTGCTCAGCAGGTACTCATCCGATGGTGGGCTTGGCTGCTTGACTGTCGCTCGGTGTGCGCGGCGTTCCTGTACACGGTCGAAAAGGTTCTCGGGGACGATTGGCTCGTGCAGTCCTTTGATCGTCTTGGAGATATCCCGCAGCCCCGAGACATAGCCGCAATACGCGGCGTTGCGGAGCATGTCCCTGACGGTGTCCGCGCAGAACTCCCGATCCTTGACGGTACGTGCTCCCTTGGCGTTGAGCCACGCGGCGAGCGTGTGCGCACCGCCGGGCCGCTATTTGTTTATTGATGGACACACGTCTAGCTCGAACCGCGACGGAAAGCAAGTCCGGGCCGACGAGCCGCCGACCTGCCGAAATGAATAGCTCTCTACGATTCCTATGTGGAGATGAGCCGAGCCGATAGCGGCTTCACCTTCAGGCTCACACCGCCAGCCGCGCGATGCTCAGTCCGGCAGGAGCGGGACCGGACGGTCGCGACCGACGCCGAGAACTTGGCGCAAGTAGGAGTTGGCCTCCGCCGGCGACGCCGCAGGCGGGGGCTGGACGAAGTCCAGGCGGTGATCGGTGTCCGGCTGGATCATCGCGGGCAGCAAGATGTCCCGACGCGCGGCCGGGTCCGTTAGAAAGGTCACGGCAAAGTGGAGAACGGCCAGCGCCGCCGAGGGCCGGAGGTGCCGGAGGTCGAGCGGCTCGGTTGTGTCGTGAGTGGACGCCACGACATCGCGGATGAGCGGCGGCCCAGGCGGCCCGAGCATCCGGTTGTTACGCAGATCGGTCCATAGCCCGAACAGCGCCGCCACGACCTCTGCCCGGTCCGCGTGGCGGTCGTAGCCAATGCTGTGGAACCCCTGCCCAGCCTCGCGCGCGAATTGCATCGCGCGTTGCAGGTCATTGACAAACCACGCGGCTTGCGAGTTGGTCAGCGTCACCAGCGACCTGGCGAATACCAGCTGCCCCTCGGGCACGTCGTCTAGCTGCTCGACGTGCGGAAGCCCGTCGATCGCGTCGCAGACGGCGAGCGCGTAGCGGCAGTGCATGGTCTCGACGGCGTGCGACGGATACGCGGCGTCGTAGGCGTCGCGCGCGACCGCGATATACCGGCGGGCGAGGTCGTACCGGCCACCGGCGCGCAGCACGTTGCCGAGTACGAAACGGGCAGTGGCGTTCGCGTATGTGGCCGCGACGTCGTCGGGTGTGACCGGGCCGTCGAGCTGTGGGGCGAGCTCGGAGGCGAGGCGCACGGCTTCGGCCAAGTCTCCGCGTAGCCGCGTGAACTCCATCCGCTCGGCGCGGAAGAGGAGACCGAGTGCACCGTGGCGCCCGGCCAGCTCGCAGGCGTGGTCGTCGAACCACGACGCTTGCGGCTGCGACTTGCGCAGGGCGGCATCGAGCGCCAGCATGTACCGTGCCCAGAGCGCCGGCTCGCTACCCTCGTCAAATTGGCCGCGCACGCGTTCGAGGAGATTGAGGTGGTGAGCCGCCTCCGGCGTCTCGATCCAGGCGCGGCCAAATGTCGCCAGGGTTTGCGCGGCTCGGGCTGGGTCGCCGTCGCTAAGCGCCTGCTCGAGGTCGACAACGCCTCGTGCTTCGCGTGGCGGCTGAGGACGGGCCGGCGGAGCGAGCGGCTCGGCGCTAGCCTCGATGGCGGGGCGCCAGGCAACCACTTGACCGCGGTACGGTGTGAGCGGCAGCAGTAGTCCAGTCGCTGCGCCGGGCGCGATGGCGGTGAGATGGATCCCGCGCTCTTGCATCGCCCGCTGCAACTCCACGGCGACCGCCAAGTCTCGATCTGTGCCGCCGCCCGTCTCCCACGGCGCGCCGGTGCGCACGGCGAGCGCGACGAAGCTCGCGTAATTGGGGCGGGCGGATGTAGCCGGCAGGATCGAGGCTGTGGTGCCGGCGTGGCCTTCTTCGCTCGCGAGCAGGAGTAGGGCGCGGGCGGCCAGCTCGCGGCCGAGCTGCAGGCTGCATCCGATCACGACTGGTCGCGAGCCCATCAACTCGTCGAGACCCGCGGCAGCCAGGCGCTCGATCAGCGCCTCCGGCGGGTCAGGCGCCTCGAGAAAGACCTGTTCCGGCCACGACGAGACGTCGATCGGCTCCTCGTAGGCGAGCCAGACCGGGCAATCCCGGTGTTTGAAGATCCCGGCGAAGAGCCGCGACAGGTCCAGCGCTGCGTCGCCGGACCATGACCCCGAGAGGGGCACGCTGAGCACCACGGCAATGGTGCGCGCCGTGCCGGCGCGCACGGCCTCAGCGGCCTCGTTGATCGCGGCCTCCACCCGCGTGATAAGGTCGCCCCGTTCGGTGGGGTCGATCACGGTCGCGAGGCGTCCACCCGCCATGCGGTGCGCGTCCATACCCACCGCCACGACGGCCGGCGATGCGACGGCATCGAGTGACCGCCCGCCTGGGATCGCGACCGGGACGGTCGGCGGCGCCGTGTCATTACCCGACGCGCGGCCCTCTTTGCGCGCACGCCACCACGCCCGTAGCCGAGCTGCGTGATGTTGACCAAAGTCGCTGAAGAAGCCCTGCCAGTAGCTATTGAACGGCGGCACGATCATCGACAGGACCACAAGGCCCACGACGATACCCGCGGGGATGAGCAGGATCTGGAGCGCGTCGGTCACGAAGATATCTTCGCCATTTTGCGAGGTCGACACGGTGGACGGAGCGCTTGCCGCCGGGGGCGGACGTAGATTATCGATGCCCTTCGGGGCGGCTGATGGACGTGATCTGCGACAGCCCCCGCCACAACATCAGGGCCGCCCGCCGAGGCAAGTCCGAGTGGCTCGTCGCGGCGCTGCGCTGCTACGAGCTCGGGCTGGAGCTGCGGGACGCTCCGTCGCCCGAGCCGACACCGCGCCTGAGCGACGATCCCACCCGCGCTGTGCTAGCCGAGGTGCTGGCGACGGCGGTGTGCCACTCGACAAACTGGGACCGGTTGCGCGACGTCATCCGGCGCGCCGCGGCGGACCCTGAGCGGTTCAACGCGGCACGGCTCGCGACGCTCGACGTGGGCGCGTTCCGCGAAGAGTTCGGCGCGGGCTTTGCCCCGGCAGAATCGCTCCTCGCCCGGCATCGCGTCTTCACCGAAACCGCGTCGCTCATGGGGACGCGGCGCGTCCTCGACGTCGCGTCGCTGGTGGAGCGTCCAGTGCGTCTGGGCGGCCGAGCCGGGCTCTACGATCGGCTTCGCGCGATCCCCGCGTTTGCGCGCGACCCGGAGGCCAAGAAGGCCCGCATCCTCGTGCAGGAGCTGTGCCGGACTCGGCTGATCGCTCCGACCGATCCGGAGCACGTCCGCCCCGCGATCGAGTATCACCTGATCCGCCTCTACCTGCGTACGCAGCGCGTCACGCCCGTCCGGATGGCCGACGACAGTCGTCTGCTGGCGGCGACCACCTTTCGAGCGCCGGTGATCATGCGCATCCGCCGCGCGGTCGAGGAGGCGATGTACTTCACCGCCTCGGCGGCCGAGATGCCGATCTGCGACCTAAACCATATTGAGTGGCAGATCGCCCGGTCGTTCTGCGAGCGCCACGGGCCGCGCTGTGATGGGCCGCCGCAGCCGAGCAAGCCGTGTGACAGCACGGTGCTTGCGCTGGCAGTGGACCTCAGGTGCCCATTTGCGGACGTCTGCGGCGTGGCCAGCAACTCCCGGCTCGCCGGGATGGTCGAGCCGCAGCTGTCGCGCAAGTACGACTTCTACTGATCTGCGCTGGTCACCGACACATTGTCGTCGGCCTGCGGATCGTAGTGCCACTCTCCGTGCAGTAGCTCCGGCGCGAACAGCTCGGGGAAGAGTTTGGCGTAGCGTGGATGGACGTTCATGCCGGGCACATGCTTGTACTGCTTGTCGGCGGGCGTGGGGACGAACCACTTGCGGGCCAGGACGCGCTTTGTGTCGTAGACATCGTCCTCGAACGGCGTGCGGGAGTGCACGACTTGGGTGTTGCGGATGATTACACCCTCGCCGGGGTGCATCAGGTGCACGAACGTGGACGACGGCGCGAACGGCTGGGCCAGCCGGAGCAGCAACTCGCGCGCGCGAGCTAGCGCCGGCACATCCGTCCTCCAGGTGATGCGGTACTCACCGGACGAGACGCGGAAAAACGTCTGCGGCTCGCCGCGATCGTTTACGTAGAGCACGGGCGAGGTCACGCGGATGGCACCCTTGCCGCGCGGGCGCAGCGCCACGATGGCATCGGGGAGGAATAGTGACGTAAAGGCCTCGGGGTCGTCGTTAAAGAGCGCCAAGGAGATACGGACAAGCTGTTGGAAGCATGTGTAGCCACCCCACGCCGGCGGCACGTCCAGGACGATGATGCTGGCGGCAATCGCGCCGCCGTACCCCAGGCCGTCGTTGTGCGCCGCGAACGTCTCCTTAGTCTCGGCCTGCTCGCGGTACTTGTCGACGTTCTCCGGGATTTCCAGGTTGTAGAGCTTGAGCGTCCCGTCGGGCTCCCCGAACCTCTTCCGGGCCTCTGCGTGCCGCTCCATCGGGTGGTCGACGGGAAAGGCGAGGGGGAGGTCGCCCGCCAGCTGCTCGGCGAGCGTCAGGATGAAGTGCCGACTCTCCGCCGTCGTGCGCGCCGCGGGCACTGCGAAGTGCGCAACGCCGTGGGGGCCAAAGTACTGGCGGCGCAGCTCGGCGCGCTCGTCCTCTGAGACGGCGGTCGGATCGTCGACGACCACAGGGAACAGGGCCTCGGGCTCGCACGCAAGGAAGTCGTCGACGGTCGCATCGGCGTCATCGGGGAACTGCTGGGTGGCCGACTCCAGGTACTCAGCGCTCTGGGCGGTGAACGCCTCAAGACGTTCGCCGTCGGCATTGAGATCGAAGCCCGCTACCCTCATGGAACGACAGTATCGCGCAGGGTCAGGACTGTTGGAGCTAGCGGAGTTCGCACGATTGAGACGAGTATCCTAAGTCGCCATGCCCACCGCAAGACAGTTTCCGGGAAAGACATTGGAGCAGGCGCTCCGGGTACCACAGGCGCTCAAGGACAAGAACGGTGGCAATGCGTGGCCGCCCGACCAAGTGGCTAAGGCTCTTGGCGTGGGAGCGTCTGGCACCACGTTTTACTATGTCGCCGCTTCGGCACGCGACTACGGGCTGACGACCGGCTCTCGTGAAACGGCCGAGATCGCCCTCACGGAGCTGGGGCGCCGAGCCGTGTATCCGCCGTCTGGGGAAGCACAGAAACAGGCATACCTTGAGGCGTTCCTGCGTGTAGACCTGTTCAACAAGGTGCTCCAACACTATGGCGGCAGTAGCCTCCCCGAGGAGCCGTTTCTGTCAAATACGCTGGAGCAGACGTTTGGGATCGAACAGAAGGCTCAGGCCGACTTTATTGACATCTTTACAAAGAATTGCCGCTTCTTGGGCATCGGAGCCCAATTTCAGGCTGATAGACCGGGTTTGCGTCAAGCGGCGGCCGCAGTGCCAGCAGGTGGCGAGGGGAGCGTCACTGTTGCTATGCCAGAGAAGGATTCAGGCGACGCTCCAGTCCTGTTCGTGATTATGCCTTTCACGGAGCGCGAAGACCAACATGAGACCGGGTTCTTCGTAAAGGTTCTAAACGCGCTGATCATCCAGGCAGGGAAGGCGGCTGGTTTCGCTGTGAAGACGGCAAAGCGGCCGGGAAGCGACGTGATCCAGTCCACGATCGTGAATGAACTACTCGAAGCAGACCTCGTCCTAGCCGATTTGACCGAGCACAATCCCAATGTGCTCTTCGAGCTAGGAATGCGGATGCACGCCGATCTTCCGATCGTGCTTGTCCGAGCCCGAGGAACGCGACCGATTTTCGATGTCGACAACATGCTTCGGGTTGAGGACTACTCTCCAAATCTCTGGTCTAGCTCGGTGAAGGACGACGTCCCTGTTCTGACGGAACACATCAAGGCAGCATGGGAGAACCGCGACACGGTGCAGACATTTATGAAGATTATGAGGCCGGAGGCTCCCACCCTAGCCGTCTGAGCCGATTCCGGCGCTCTCGTGGATCTCGGTGATCGACCGCCCAGGAGTAGCGGTGTGGAGTCGCCGGCTCTGCGCTTGGATAGTCCTCGTGTACGTGGACCTCAGTGATCCCGTTCGCAAACTCGGGCGATTTGCTGCGGCTCTGCCCAGACCTCGATGTCGGACTCGGGGGGCAAAGTCCGGACCCGACCCCCGTCGCTCCCGCTCCTGGCACCGATCGATTCCGATCGGCTTTCCCGGCTTTCGCAACCGCGAGTGCCCCGATTGGTTTAGAGAACCGGAGTGGCTCATCCTACCGGCATGGAAAGGTCGCCGATAAAGAGCGGATCGCTCCAGTGCTACGACGGCACGATCGAGAGATCGTTGCTGGACAGTGCCGCCGCGCGCACCGCCGGGGCCCGCTTCACCCACTCGGTTGGGCGCGATCCGCCGAGCGCCTTGACAGCCTGCCGGGTCAGCGGCTCCAGGGGGTTCATCCGCAGGGCCCGCTCGGCGGCCGCCCTGGGGTCGATGCCCGCCGAGGCCTGTGCGATCGCCAGCGCGTAGTAGGTCTCCCAGCTTCCCGGGTCGCGGCGCAGCGCCTGGTCCATCGCCGAGACGCCCAGCCCGGGCAGGCCGCGCCGCAGGTCGCAGAAGCCGAGGATCTCATACGGCTGCGGCCGGGCGCTCAGCCATTTGATCGACGACTCCGCCGCGGAGTCGGCCTTGGCGCAGTCCCATGCGTACAGCGCGTGCTCAGCCTCGGTGAGCCGGCTTTGCGACCCGATCATCAGCGCCCCGAGCACGACGGCGGCCAGGCACAGCGGCGCGAGGACCAGGCGACCGGCGTTGGTGGCTCCGCGACCGAGCCCGGCGCCGATCGCTCCGCGACCGAGCTCTGTGTGCGCGCGCGGAGACAGGGCCAGACCCGCGGCGGCGAAGAAGGGAAGCGTGATCACCG
This sequence comes from Solirubrobacteraceae bacterium, assembly GCA_035567335.1. Taxonomy (GTDB): domain Bacteria; phylum Actinomycetota; class Thermoleophilia; order Solirubrobacterales; family Solirubrobacteraceae; genus Palsa-744. Next base: position 79,257 of record DATMPZ010000001.1, on the reverse strand, counting down.
GCATCTCCCAGTCCCAGTCGACGCCCGCGTGCATGGCCCAGACGACGCCGCCCGCGAGCAGCGCACCGTAGAGCGAGCGCCGCGGCCCGCGGGCACGCACGCCCAACCCGCCCAGGACCGCCCCGACGAGGACCACTAGCAATACCAGTCCGGGGACGCCCAGCTCGGCCAGCGCCTGCAGGTACAGGCTGTGGGCGTTGACGTTGAAGCCGAAGCGCGGACGCTTCAGGTCCCAGATCGTCTGGTACATCCCCGCCCCACTGCCGTGCACCGGGGCGGCGGCGAAGCCTTGCAGAGCGACCTGCCACAGCTCCGAGCGTCCGTTGTTGGAGGGGTCCGACAGGCGCTGGCGCAGATCGCCGTGGTTGCCGCGGGGGGTGGCGCCGCTGAAGAAGCGATTCCAGTCGTGGGCAAGACCCTGGGGCGCGCCGAGCGCGAGCATAACCACCACAGCCGCCGTGGCCGCGCCGCCGATCGTCGCGACCCTCGCTCTGGCGCTCATCCATGGCTCCCCGCCCGAGCGGCGCAGGTGGGGATCCAGCTGCGCGGCGAGCCCCAGCCGCAGAGCGGCGCAGGCGACCACGCACACGAGCGCCGCCAGCGCGACGCGATGGCCCTGTGCGACGGCTGCGGGCGTGGTCGGGTCGACCGTGTCCAGCAGGTTCGCGTGATAGGCGATCAGGATCAGCGCCGCGGTGGGCGGCGCGGTCGCGAGCACGCCGCTGAGCAGCGCGCTCGGACGGGCGAGGAGGACGTAGACGACCAGGCCGACCGCGCCGGCGGCCATCGCGCCGCGCGAGAACGTGAAGAAGAGCGTCGCGGCCAGCAGCGGCAGCACGGCGGCGGCGAGCACTCGCACCGACCGCCGCTCGCCCAATGAGCATGTGAGATGGAGCGCGAACACGATGCCCAGCGTGGCCAGCAGCCCGAGCGCGTTCCAGTAAGTGACCGGGTAGCTCAGCCGCTCGTTGGCGACGTCCGGCGCGGTGTGCCACACGTCGGGCGCCACGCGGCTGATCAGCCCGGCCAGGCACACGATCGACGCGCCGAGAGCCAGACCCCTGATCAGCCAGCGCATGTTCGACGCGCTCGCGCGGACGGTGCCGAACAGGATCAGCGCCAGCAGATACAGGCACGCGCGATCGAGCTCGATCAGCGCTCGTCCGCTCGAGTGTGACCAGAGCGCCGAGGCGAGCGTGAGCGCCGCGTACAGGCCCAGGGCGCCGATCGCGACAAGCGTGGCGGGCGCCAACCCCGCGAACGGATCGCGCGAGCGCACGATCCGCACCAGCAGGATCTGGGCGAGCACGATCGCGGCGAGCGCGGGCGCGGCGGGGAAGTAGCCCCCGGCGTTGAACCCCATGAGCACGACCAGGGCGCCGGGGAGGAGCATCAGCGCCGTGACGGCGAGCCCCCCCGCCCGCGTGCCGGGCGCGTCCTCGCTCGCGGGCGTATCGACCGCAGCGGGAGCGGTAGCGGGCGCATCCGGCCTGATCGCAACGACGTCAGTCACCGGCGCATGCCGATCGTCGATCTTTACGCCCACCCGGTGGCAGCAGTCGCGCAGGACGGGCGGCCCGGCGATCGAGGCCCGGCACGCTCAAGCCTTGACGGTCGGCACAGGCTCCGCGGCAGCTGCGCCGTTGGACGAGGCCGTGGGGGCAAAGGGTCGCTCGGCACCGTCCCTCACGTAGTCATAGCCGTAGCCGTAGGAGCCGAACCGGCCCGACTTGAAGCCGTTCGCAACCACTCCCAGCAGCGGGGCGCCGGCGCCCGTGAGGGTCTCGTGCAGGCGCTCGGCGACATCGCGACGGTTGCGCCCCACCCGGCCCACGATGATCACGCCATCGACCTTGCGCAGCAGCGGGAAGGCATCGGAGACCGCGGTCAACGGGGGGGTGTCGATCACCACCAGGTCATACGTGGAGCGCACCTGCTCGAGCAGGCCCTCCATCGCGTGGCTCTCGATCAGCTCACCCGGGTTCGGCGGCAGCGCGGCGCCGGCGACCAGCGCATCGAGCATCCGCCCGCGCGAGCCCCGGCGGGCCGGCTGATCGAAGTCGATCGACTGTGTCGCGTCGTTCAACGACACCATCCCGATCAGCACGTCCGCGAGGCCCGGCCCGGGGGAGACGTCGAGTTGCGCAGCGAGCGTCGGACGCCGCAGATCGGCCTCGATCAGCAGCACCCGTGCGCCCATCCTCGCGGCCGCGCCCGCCAGATGCCGGGCGACGGTCGTCTTCCCGTCGCCGGGTGCGGCAGAGGCGACCAGCAACGTGCGCAGCTCGCGATCGACGTTGAAGTAGCGCAGATGCGCACGGATCAGGTGAAACGCCTCGGCCTCGCTCGCCGGCAGGGCTTCTTTGGCGTTTTTCCTGCTTTTTGCAGAACGCGAGAGCGCGGCGCTCTCAGGGACGACGCCGAGCAGCGGCAGACGGTAGATCGCCTCCAAATCCTTCGGCTCCCGTATACGTCGATCGAGGCGCTCGATCAGGAAAGCGACGCCGAAGCCGAGCAGCAGGCCCACAATCGCGCCGAGGACCGTGTTCCTCGACACCTTCGGCGAGGACGGCGACGTTGGCACCGCCGCGGCCTGCGCGACCTGGACGTTGCCGTTGCGCAGTTCGGCGAGGACCCCCAGCGACTGAGCGCGGTTCTCGAGGACGACCCCCGCCGTGCTGAGCCTCTGTTGGGGGGAGAGCGCCGCGAGTTGCTTGTTGACGAGGGCCAGAGCGGAGGCGTAGTACTGATGGTTTGAGCTCTGCTGCTCGGCGACGAACTGCTCGGTGTAGGTGTTGGCGATGTCGGCCGCCAGCTTCGGCGAGCTGACGGTGGCGGAGACACCGACGATGTTCGATTCGCCCTGCGCGCTTACGCTCAAACTGGCGCTGACCTTCTCCTTGGTCAGACCCGGACCGAGCAGGCCCGCAGTCTTTTCGGCCATGTCGCCGAGCTGAACCAGCTTGACGTTTGTGCTCTGCTGGGCCTGCTGGTTACTGGCGCCGACCGGCTGCAGCCCCGCCGCCTGCTGGTCGAGCTGGCTGTTGTTGAAGACCAGCGTGGCCGTGGCCGTGTACCGCTTGGTCTGCGCCTTGGAGAAGCCATAGGCGGCGCCCGCCACAAGCACGAAGCAGAGCGGAATCCAGGGCGCGCGCCGACGGATGACGCCGAGAACCTGCTCGATGGTTAGGTTTGCCCGCTCAGAATCCGTCACGTTGCCTTCCTTGCCCATCGCTGCGGTCAGGACCGAACCGCCCCGCTCGGGAGCCCATTAGCGCGACCATCGTCAGCCATGCCGCGCAGCCTTATCCAGGCGCGACACCTTCGTACATCCGTCCGCTGAAGCCGAGAAGGCTCGCTGCGCGGCATGGCGCAGCCGTCTTGCCGCTTGTATGCGTATTGCTTACGTGGTCGGCGCTCGCCCGAACTTCGTGAAGATGGCGCCGGTCATCTCCGAGCTGCGCCACCGCTTGCCGGACGCGCGCCACACGCTCATCCACACCGGTCAGCACTACGACCGGTTGATGTCCGACATCTTTCTGGAGGAGCTCGACGTGCGGGCGCCCGATCACATGCTCGATGTGGGCTCGGCCAGCCATGCTGTGCAGACCGCGCGCGTGATGGAGCGCATAGAGCCCGTGCTGGAGCTGGAACGGCCCGACCTGCTCCTGGTCCCCGGCGATGTCAACTCGACGCTGGCCGCGACGCTCGTGGCCGTCAAGCTCGGAATCCCTGTCGCCCATCTGGAGTCGGGGCTGCGCTCATTCGACCGCACGATGCCCGAGGAGATCAACCGAATCGTCGCCGACGAGTTCGCCGAGCACCTGTTTCTGCACTGTGACGAGGCCATCGAGAACCTGCGCTCGGAGGGCATCGCCGACGAGCGCATGCACTTCGTCGGCAACACGATGATCGACTCGTTGGTCGCCATGGAGCAGCGCTTTCGCGCCGTGAACGCGGCGGTCGCCCTCGGCGTCCAGCCGGGCGACTATCTGCTCGTCACCCTCCATCGCCCGGCGCTCGTCGATGGCCCGCTGCTGGCAGACGCCGTCGCCCGTCTGCAGAAGGTGAGCCGGAAGCTGCCGGTCGTGTTCCCCGTACACCCCCGAACGCGCAAGACGATGGAGCTGATGGGCTTTCAGTCCACACCCGCCGTGCGGCTCATCGAGCCGGTCTCCTATCTGGAGTTTCTCTCCCTGGAGGCCGACGCCGCCGCCGTGCTCACCGACTCCGGTGGTGTGCAGGAGGAGACGACCTACCTCGGCGTCCCCTGCTTCACGCTGCGCGACAACACCGAGCGGCCGGTGACCGTGCGCACGGGGACGAACACGCTGCTTGGACTCGAGCCCCAACGCATCGATGACATCCTGCCCTTGCTGGCGAGGGCGAAGACGGCGACCGAGGCCCCTCCGCTGTGGGATGGGCGGGCGGCTGAGCGCGTGGCCGACGTGTTGCTCGGCGCCGGGCGCGCAGCGGCCTTGACGGCAGGGTGACGCATGAAGATCTGGATCGACCTCTCCAACTCGCCCCACCCTTTGCTCTTCGCCCCGATCGCGCGCCGCCTCGAAGAGCTGGGTCACGAGATCGGCGTGACCGTCCGCGACAACGCCCAGACCGTCGAGCTGGCGCTGGAGCGCTGGCCGGACGCAACGATCATCGGCGGCCAGAGCCCCAAGTCGCGTGCCCAGAAGGTGGAGGTCATGATGGCGCGGATCCCGCTGCTCAGGCGCTGGGCGCGGAGCTTTCGCGCCGACGTCGCGCTCTCCCACAACTCCTACGCCCAGATCGTGGCCGCCCGGGTGCTCGGATTGCCGGTCGTCACCGCCATGGACTACGAGGGCCAGCCCGCCAACCACCTGGCCTTCCGGCTCGCCGACGTGATCCTGATGCCCGAGGCGCTGCGCCACTCCGCGGCGCGGAAGCAGGGTGCCACCGACCGCCGCACGCGCTTCTATCCAGGCTTCAAGGAGGAGGTCTACCTGGGGGACTTCGAGCCGGATCCCGCCGTACCGGCGTCGCTCGGCATAGAGCCTGACGGTCGGCCGCTCGTCGTGGCGCGCACCCCACCCAGCCGAGCCACATACCACCAGTTCGGCAATCCGCTGTTCGGCGAAACGATCGAGGCGTTGGGCAACGATCCGAGCGCCCAGACCGTCATGCTCACGCGCCATCCCGAGCAGCGTGAGGCGATTCGGGCGCTCGCTCTGAGCAATCTCGTCGTGCCCGACCACGCCATCGACTCACGCTCGCTCATGTACCACGCCGATCTGGTTGTGGGAGCGGGCGGCACGATGACAAGAGAGGCCGCCCTGATGGCGGTCCCGACCTACTCCGTGTTTGCCGGTGAGCCGCCTGCGGTCGATCGCGAACTCGAGCACAAAGGGGACCTCCGGCGCCTGCATAGCACTGACCAGCTCATTCCCATCAGGCCGCGCTCCGCCGCCCCCCGTTCAATCATCGACTTGCGCGCCCGAGCCACAGGGCTCGTGGAGCTCTTCGTCGATGCGACCCTTGGCACGCCGGCGACAGTCCTCGAGCCCGCCGCCGCGAGATGAGGGAGACCGAGTCGTGAAGAGGCTCGGCATGAGCACGGGGATGCTGGCGGCAGGTCAGGTTGGCGGCCAGGTCATTGGCCTTGTGATGTTGGCGATCGTGACGCGAAAGATCGGTCCCGCTTACCTCGGTGCTTACGCGTTCTCCTACAACATCGTCGCCTATGTGGGTCTGGCGGCAACGATCGGGCTGCCGGTGCTCGGAATGCGCGATGTCGGCCAGTCGCGCCCAGACCGACGAAGGGTTCTGATCGATACGGTCGCCGCGCGCGTGCTGTTGGCGCTGCTGCTGGGAGCGGCACTGATATTCGCCTCGCGCTGGATTGCACCCAGTCCTGCCTCCCGGGTTTTGCTCCCGATCCTCGCGATCAAGCTGCTGATCGATGCCTTGACCTTTGATTGGTTCCTTCAGGGCGCGAGCCGCCATGCCGTGGTGGCCGCCTCTCGCTTCATCGGCCAGATTGCCTACGTCGCGGCGCTGCTCCCGCTCCTGGCGGGCGGCTTGACGGGCGCGCGTCACTACGTCGTCGCGAACCTCGTAGGCCTCGCCGTTACGGCCGCGGTGATGCTCGTCCTCGCGCTGCGCGATGTCGGATTGCGATTCGAAAGGCCCGACATCAGACAGATCAGACAGCGCCTCAGGCGTTCGACACCGTTTCTGTGGTGGCTCGCAATGACACAGATCTACTACTCGACAGATCTGATCCTGGTCGCGTATCTGGCGGGAGATCGCCAGGCGGGGCTGTACGCCGCCGCGTCGAAGCTGCCACTCAGCGTGATCGGCGTCGCCTCGCTGTGGTTCACCGTCTCGATGCCCGAGACGGCCCGCCTGCACTCGACCGCACAGGTGGACGCCATACGTAATCAGTCACGCATAGCCGCGACAACCGCCATCGTCGCGGGGCTTCCCTTCATCCTGCTGGGCCCGATCTTCGCCACCGACATCGCAAGGACCCTGTTCGGTGCCCGATTCGCCGCCTCCGGTCCGGCTCTCGCGATCCTCTCGGCCAGCGTCGCGGTCTCCCTGCTGCAAATCGTCGTCACGAGCGTTGTCATGGGTGCGGGACGGGAGCGGCCATACGTGCGGGCCATGTCGCTCGGAGCCGCGGCGAACGTCGCCCTGAACCTCCTTCTGATCCCGCTGCTCGGGATCGTCGGTGCTGCGCTCTCGACGATCGTCGCCGAGAGCGTCGTGCTGATCGCTGGAGTAGTCCAGATACTGCACGTCACCGGGCGATTCGAGGTTCGCTGGCGGGCGATCGGTGAAGCGGCGGCGACCGGCGCGATCGCCGCAGCGTGCGCACTGCTCATACGCCTCGAGGTGGGCGTCGCCGCCGGCGCGCTCAGCGTCATTGCGATCTACGTGTCGGCCGTTGCGATGCGCACAATGAGAAATCCTCATTGGCTGGGCGCGTGGCTGGGGAGCGCCTCGTGATGGTGACTGCCATGAGACCAACCGGGGCCCGACCCACTAGTAGATGTTCTGTAGCAGCAGCTTTCTTGCTGGCTAGCTTCCTTTCGGTCGCAACAGGGTTCCTGATAGCGCACACGGGCTTCCTCATCCTCATCGTGTTGCTCGCGCTGCCGGTTGCGAGCTGGATAGCGCTCTCACACCCTGGCGCCGCGCTCGGCGCACTGTGGCTGGTCGCTCTCAACGGGATCCCTTTGATCGACCTGCAATCCGGCGCTGGTCAACTCAGGCCTACGGATCTGGCCGTTTTTGCGATGGTGCTGATCGCCGCCGGACGTCTGCTGCTGGGACCAAGGACCATCCGTCGCCTTCCCATCTCGGTCGCTGGGGCATGCGGATTGTTCGGCCTGTGGTGGTTCTTGACGCTTTTCCGCTCGCTGGAAGCCGGTATCCCAACAACCGACGCGCTCTTCTTCGGGCGTGACTTCTTGTCCTTCATCGTCGTGATACCGGCGGCGTGGATTGTGTTCCAGGCGCGTGACGCGTGGCGTGAATGCGTGATCGTCGTCGTCGTCGGTGCCGCTGTTTACAGCCTCTTCTACGTCGCGGGTGCGCTTGGCTTGGTCAACGCGGTGAGCTTCACCCACCCTCAGCTGATAAGCAGCGCTGGAGCCATCCAGCGCCTATACACACCGATGAACGACCTCGTCGTCACGGTGGCGGTGTTCGCCGGTGCCGTGCTGGCGACCACGCGCAGGAGCAGGCTTACCCCCTGGATTGCGTCGCTGGCCGCAATCACGCTCCTTGCTTTCTTGCTCCAGCTCACTCGTGCCGCCTACCTGGGGATGGCGGTTGGCGGCATGATCGCGATCCTGATCGCGATCACTCGCGGTCCTCAGATACGCAAGGTGCTCTTCCGTCGCGTTACCGTCTTTGTCGTCGTAACTGGGATGGCTTTGATCATCGTCACCGGCGTCGGCTCAACCTCTCTGCCCACAAACGTAATCACCGGGCGCATATCCTCGGGCTTCACCGATCTCGGCGAACGATCGGGAACCGTCCGCTACCGACTCAACCTCTACCACCGCATGCTCGGCGTCCTGGGACCGGATTGGCCCGTCGGACTCACGTTCCTGCATCCCAAGGATCGATACTTTCCAGACCTGCCAGACGGCACCATCCGAAACGCCGACGTCGGCCTCTTGAACGCGGTGATGACCATGGGTCTCACCGGACTGGTGCTCTTGCTGTGCGTCCCGCTCGTCCTCGCAAGATATGTGATGCAAACGCGCAAGCGACGGCCACCTTGGATGATCGTGGGCTTCTTTGCTTGGCTTGCCGTTTTGCTCGCAGGCCTGCCAACACTGATCACACTATTCAGCCCAACCGGTCTGGTGTCTACCGGTCTGACACTCGCCCTATGTGCAACGACCACCACGGCGCGCCGGCAAGAGCGCAATGCACGCAGCGGATGACGGGTCACTCGGACAACGAGCTCGACAAGGGTGCCACGCGGCCGCGCATCGCCTTTGTTTGCTGGCGTGGCGCCATTGGCGGGACGGAGACCCACAGTCATCTCTTGGCGCGCGAACTGCGGGCCGTCGACGTCGACGCATCGATGCTCTTCATTGAGGACGGCGGTCCACTCACTGGGCGGCTCGAGCGCGATCTCGTCCCCTGGCATGCACTTGGACTCGCTCGCGGTAGAGCTGTGCTCAGGCATCCGCGCCGCTTTCTTAGGACCCTCAACGCGGTCGGAGCTGACGGCCTCGTACTCCCTGACGTCGGTCTCCTCGGAGCCGTACTGCGGCTTCTCGGTTATCGCGGCCCAGTGGTGGCCGTGGACCATGGTTCACTTCTGCAATTATCGAGGATGTCTCCCTGGAAGCGGATGCGTCTGCGCCTCGCGCGCGCGGCGGCTCGATCTCCCGATTATGAGCATGTTGTTGTATCCGAGGCAATGCGCGAAGAGGTTCTGCGCCATCGGGGAGGAGGATGCTGCACGCTGATCTACAACGGCGTTGAGTTGTCGCCTTCATCCGATCCGCCCCAGTACACACCTGGTGAGCGGCTGATCGTCGGCATCGCCGGACGGCTGGCTACCGGTAAGGGCATCGAGTTCGCGATACGCTCGATCGTGGGCCGTCACGCCAGGCTGCGCATCGCGGGCGATGGTCCGTATCGGGAGCGCTTCGAAGCACTCACTGGAGAGCTCGGTGTCGAAGCCCAAGTGGAGTTTCTCGGTTGGGTTGATGACATCACGGGGTTTTGGCGTGGGTGCCACGTTGGACTCGTGCCCTCGACACACAGCGAGTCGTTCGGTCTCGCCGCGGTCGAGGCGATGGCGGCAGGTCGTGCCGTCATCGCCTGCAGCCATCCTGCTCTGATCGAGGTGGTCGGCTCGTCGGGGTTGCTCGTGCCACCGAGCAGTTCCTCGGCGATCGGCGAGGAGATCGACCGCCTCCTCGCCCAACCGGAGCTGCTGCGACTCGGCCTACTGGCACGCGAACGAGCAGAGAGGCTGTTCGACATTCGCTGCTGCGCCCAGGCTTACGCCAAGCTGCTTCGTGTCAGGACCACGCCGCGGAGTCGCGATACCGGAAAGCTGCGCTCGCCCTACGCTGGGCGTGGCGAGGAGCTTGGGCGGAGTTCACTGGAGAGTGCATGATGAGCCAGGTCACTCGCCGTTTGCGAATCGCTGCCGATCCGGGCACGTGGAGCGCATTCCTCGCCAATCGACGCTGGCATCGGGGAGTACCCTGTCCAATGCCGCCGCTCGACCAAGCGCATGCACGCATCTCACTGGTGCGGTGGCCAGCGGTCTATCAGCATCCGAACGCCGAGCCTTTCGTACGTGCGATCAAGGGAGGGTTGGCCACGTGCGCACGCATGGTTGTGACAGATATTCCCCAGCCCTACGAGGGCATAGTTCTCTTCGAAGTCGATCACGGCGGTGGCCTGCGTCGCGTCGCGATCGACTACTTCGACTTCACGTTCGTCAATGAGCCATGTGCAAACGAAGTGGACATGTATTTCAAGTTCCAGTACCTGCGCGGAGGCTACCCGGGGTTCACCAACGTCGTTCCGGGCGGGTACGTGACATCCTCTTCATTCCCCTACACACACTGGTGCAAGCTGCGCGCGCTCAGACGATCGTCGAGTGCCACTGTCGATGTCTTTGGCCGCTTTGGCTTGCGCTATTCGGCCTCGCTCCGACGCGCCGCAATCGGCATGCTCGAATCGGATGGGCGCCTCAGCTATGCGGGCGGCACGCGACCGACGCAGTACACGCGCTATCTGCGCGAGATGGCGCGCGCACGAGTATGCGTAGACCTTCCTGGCCAGGGACCATTCTGCTACCGCCTGATCGAGTGTCTGGCGATGGGTTGCTGCGTCATCGGGCCCCGACATACGACCGAGCTGCCGGACGATCTACGGGACGGCATCGAGATTGTCCACTGCAGCGACGATCTGGACGATCTCGCCGATCTATGTGTGACCTACGCCGGCGATGCCACCATACGAGCTCCCATCGAAGTTGCGGCCGCCGAGTATTTTGACGAGCATCTCCACCCGGTGCGGATAGCTGAGCGTTATCTCAACACCGTTGCAGCGATAGCCGAGACTCGGCGTTGACCCGCAACGTTGACCAGCCAGCGAAGGGATCGCCTCAAGTAGTCAACGACTTCACTTGTGGATAGCTCGGACTGGGCTCTCGAAGGAGTTCCGCGATTGCGCCCTTGGTGCTTTGGAGCTCCTCAAGCTTGCGGCGGCCGCGACCGTGGAGGCGCCCGCGCGCCGTAATTCCCACCCACGCAGCAGCACATCGCCGGAGCGCCGTCAGAAGCACCCAGGCGATCCGCAAATTGCGCGGGCCACTGGTGATACCGACCACCTCAACGCTGCTGAGTGCGCTCGCGGCACGGGGGATCGCGCGCAGGGCGCCGTCGGCGGCAGAGGACCCGCCACGTACATGGCGCGCGGTGATCGCGTCGGTCACCGAGAGCGGCAACCCGTTCGTCCGGTAGCGCCGGCTCAGCTCCTGATCCTCGTAGTAGAGGAACAGACGCTCGTCGAAGCCGCCAAGGTCGAGGAACTCAGCTCGCGCGCACAAGAGCATGGCCCCTGAAAGCCACGAGCCCTTGCCCGGAGCATCGACGGAGGCCAGCAGCCGACGTGAGAGCTCGCGTGGCAGGACGGGGCCAAGCGCCTCGCGCGCGACGTTGCATGGCCATGGCAGGCTGCGTCTCAGCGAGGACTCGAGCTGCTCCCCGTCCTCTGCCAGCAATGCTCTCGGGGCCAGCAGGCCGAGCGGGCGCTCATTCAGCCGCTCGTTCAGCCCGGCCACATCCGCCGCTGCCACCTGGACGTCCGGGTTCGCGAACAACAGGAGCTCGTTCTTCGCCGCGTGGGCACCGCGATTGCAGCCGGCGCCGAACCCCGCATTGACGCGATTTGAGATCACCCGTGCGCCGAGTCCCCGTGCTATCGCGGGAGATTCATCGCGTGAGGCGTTGTCCACCACGAGCAGTTCCGCGGGTTCCAGCCGCTCGCGCAGCGCCTGAAGGCACCCGGCGAGCACAGCCGCGCTGTTGTAGGAGACGACGATCGCGCTGATCGGCGACCTCACGCCCGGCATGTCCGCATCACCCGCTCTCGAGCGGCGCAGCAGCAGCAGCGAGGTGCGGCTGCTCATGCTCGCCAGCGCGTGGGCGCCTGCCGATCATCGGTCGCGTGAGGATCGCAAAACGGTCGCTGAGCGACTGGTAGAGATTCAGGGTGGCAGCCGCTGCCGTCTCCAGGCTCATATCTCTCGTCAGGCTTCTGCCATTGCTGCGAATCGGGGTCCGGCAGCATGCGATCACCTCACGCGCGAGGGCGCCGGCATCGGCCTCGAGGACGCCTCCGGGTCGCGCGCCCGCCACCAGCCGTTCTATGTCACCGGCCGGAGTTGCCACTATCGGGAGGTTGCATGCGAGCGCCTCCTTGATGACGTTGGGCGACCCCTCGCTGGCGGACGTGTGCAGCAGGCAGTCCGCGGCGCAGTAGTGGTAGGGCATCTCGTCCGGATCTACGCCTGAGGCGATCACAAGCTCCAGGTCTGGAAGATCTGCGCGGGCCAGCCCCGCGGCCTGCTCCGCCAGCCATGGCCGCTTGATCGCGCAATTCGGTCGCCCGGCGAACAGGACGATCCGAGAGTCGGGCGACCATCCGAGATGCGCGCGCGCGATGCCTCGATCGATCGGCTTGAAGCGTTCGAGATCGATGCCGTCGGGAATCACCCAGTTTCGGCGCCGAGCGCGGGCGGGCAAGACGGCCTCCATCTCCTGTGTCTTCGTGGTGGTCGCGGTCATGAGCCTGGCATGCTGTCGCAGCATGACACTGCGAACGCGTCGACTCAGCTTTAGAAGCGACCCACCCTCCTGCGGCGCCAGCAAGTCGGAGCCCAGATAGGACGTCACCACGGGCGCCCCGCTGTACAGACGTGCTACCAGCCCTGTCTCCCCCCCATGAGCGTGCACGAGCGCGTAGTTCTTGGCCACGCGCAGCATGCCCACGAACACGGCTGCGCCGACGTACGCCGCAAATCCCTGATTCCCGCGGATGAAGAGGACATCGCCGTCTATTCCCAGCGCGCCCAGTCCGTCCACTGATCTCTTGATGAACGGTCCATATGTGGGGTCTTCGTCGTTTGGCCACATGTTGGTGATGGTCAACAAGCCGGCTTCGCTGCAGCGCCGCTCCCATGTGAGGAGACCGCGCCGCTCTAGCAACTCGCCGAACCATCTAACGACGAAGGCCATCAGTTCGCCCCGCTGCGCCGCAGCACAACCGGCAACGTCCGCAGGATCAACCGGACGTCCCCCCACAGCGACCAGTTCGTCACGTAGAGATAGTCCAGCTTGACCATCTCCTCGAAGGGGATGCTCGTGCGGCCGAGGACCTGCCACAGCCCGGTGATCCCCGGTGTCAGGTCGAGCCGCCCGCGCGCCCAGCCGTTGACCATCCGGTCCTCCTCGGCGACGAGCGGGCGGGGTCCCACGAGGCTCATGTCGCCGCGCAGCACATTCCACAGCTGCGGCAGCTCATCGAGGCTGCTGAGCCGCAGCAGACGCCCGACGCGCGTGATGCGCGGGTCGTGCTCGAGGTGCAGCCAGCCGGGATCCTTGCTCTGCGCCAACAGCTCCGCCCGCTGCGCTTCGGCGTCGAGGGCCATCGTGCGCAGCTTCACCAGCCGGAAGCGGGCGGCGCCCCGTCCGATGCGCTCCTGACAGAAGAACACAGAACCCGGCGAGTCGAGCTTGATTGCCACCGCCAGCACCAACAGGAGCGGGAGCGCCAGGACGCTCAGCAGCCCGGCTCCGGCGAGGTCGAGACCGCGCTTTGCGATCCGCGCGGAGCGCGAGAGCACCAGCGGGTTGATCCCCAGCACGGTGATCCCCTGAACGTCGTCCACCTCGACGGCCGGACCCAGCGCGCTGAACGTCAACGGCAGCAGGCAGACCTTGACCGACGCGGTCCTGCAGTCGCGCACCACTCCCAGGAGCCGCTCGCGCTCGAGCTCGACGTCCGCGACGACCACCCGCGCCACACGATGCTCGGCCAGCAGATCGGGTAGGTCGACCTCCTCCAGCCGGCCCAGCCGCGGCAGCGCAACCGCTGCTCCCGCGCTCTCGTCGCAGCTGACCATCCCGATCGGCCGCAGGCGCAGGCTCGCCCTGGCGCGCATCTTCTCGATCAACGCGCCGCTGGCCTGGCCCGTGCCGATCAACAGCACTCGCTCAGGCGATACCAGACGCTGAAAGCCGGCACGCGCGAGCACCCGACCCGCGAGCACCAGCACCATCGCCAGGGCTCCAAACGTGAGGATCGCTGAGAACATCAGCTTCGCCGGCGCGGCCACGACAAACCAGCACCACATCAGCAGACACCCCAAGAGCAGACAATGAAACAGCGAGGGCAGGTCGTCCAGAGTCGAGTGACTCAGCCGCTTGGCGTCGCGCTCGTAGAGACCGTACATCTTGAACAGCACCACCCACGCGGGCAGCGTGGCCAGCCCGTAGAGCACGTACTCCCACCACGGATGGTGGGGCCTGCCGCCGACGAGCGCCAGCGCCAGCGCCAGCGCCGCCGTCAGGCACGCGGCATCGGAGACCGCGAGCAGGCGGCGCAGGTACCAGTCACGCCGGCGGTAGCTCCGCGCGACCAGGGTCCCCGCGCGCGGCAGACCGGCTCGCATGTCCGGCGCGCGTGTCCGGAGATCAAGCGATGCCGCCTGCGCTTCGCTGACGGCCGGAGCGAAGTTAGACATGGGCTCCCTCCAGCTGCTGACACACCGCCGCGCACGCCGCGACGATGCGCTCGACCTCCGCCTCGCTCAGCTCGGCGAACATCGGCAGCGAGAGCTCCTCGCCGGCCCACGCCTCGGCCTCGGGCAGTTCGACCGGGCGCGAGCTCGCGGGGAGATCCGCGAAGGCGGCGTGCCGGTGCGCCGCCGGGGAGTAGTGCAGACCGACCTGGATACCGTCGGCGCGCAACAGCTCCGCCAGCCGATCGCGCGCCGGGTGGCGCACCGGGAACAGGTGATAGACGCACGGCGTCGCGGACCGCTCGCCGAGGACGAGGAGCTCCTGCGGAAGGCTCGCGCGCAGGTTCGCCGCGTGGCTGCGACGCGCTGCGTTCCAGCCGTCGAGATGCGGGAGCTTGACTCGCAGCAGCGCCGCCTGCAGGCCGTCGAGCCGCTCGTTGTAGCCGACCTTGACGTGCTCGCCCTTGCCGCGCTGACCGAGGTGACGCAGCTCACAGACGCGAGCCGCCAGCTGCGCGTCGCCGGTGCAGACCGCGCCCCCGTCACCCAGCGCGCCGAGGTTCTTGCTCGGGTAGAACGAGAAGGCCGCCGCGCCGCCCAGCGAGCCCGCCCGCCCGCCGTTGCAGGTGGCGCCGTGGGCCTGCGCGGCGTCCTCGAGCACGAACAGGCCATGGCGGGCGGCGAGCGCGTTGATGGCATCCATGTCGCACACCTGCCCATAGAGGTGGACGGCGATCACCGCCGCCGTGCGCGCACCCACCAGCGCCGCCGCGGCATCGGGGTCGATCAGCCCCGTGTCCCGCTGCACATCGCAGAACACCGGGGTGGCGCCGGCGTGCAGCACGGCAAGCGCCGAGGCGATGAACGTGTGTCCCGGCACCAGCACCTCGTCGCCGCGCCCGATCCCGGCGGCGATCAGGACCAGCGCGAGCGCGGCCGTGCCGGAGGCCACCCCCACGCACTCCGAGACCTGGCAGTAACCGGCGAACTCCCGCTCGAACGCCTCGACTTCAGCGCCGAGGATGAACCCGTCGGCGCCCACCACTCGCTCGAAAGCCGCCCGCAGCTCACCGCCCAGCGCCGCGTGCTGGCGGGCCAAGCCCACGAACGGCACGACCTGCGCAGTCGCCTGCGCTTGGCCGCCAAAGACCGGCTCCTTGACGCGAATCGTCTGCTGTTGCACGCGAATCGCCCGCTCTTGAACGCTCATCGATCTATTGCCCTGCACCTCGGCGCCCGCGCTGGCCCGGATCAAGACAGAGCACTCGCGTAGTCGGAGACCGCGACCGGGGCGCCGCCGGCGGCGAGCGAGGACTCGGCCGCCTCGGCGAGCATCACGACCTGGCGCGCGAGCTCGAGATCGCCGGATGTCTCTCCCATCGCGATCAAGCGCACGAACTCAGCCAGCTCCGTCACGAGCGGCTCCGTGGCTGCGATCTGGGGCGAACGGATATCTCCGCTGCGGTAGGAGAGCTGATACTCGCCGAACGTCTCGGGGTCCCTATAGACGACGCCCCGGTCGAACACCCGCACCGGCTCGGGGGTGCCGTCCTCGTAGAGGACCATCTTGTTGCTCCCGACGATCGCCGTGCGGCGCAGCTTGCTCGGCGCGAGCCAGCTCAGCTCGACGTTCGCGACGAGTCCCGAGGGGAACTGCAGGCTCACGAAGGCGACGTCGTAGATGCCCGGCACGATCGAGTCGCGTCCGGTGGCCGTGATCGACTCCGGCATCTCTCCCAGCCAGTGGAGCAGGATCGAGAAGTCGTGGGGCCCGAGATCCCAGATGACGCTGATGTCGCGCTGGTGAAGTCCGAGGTTCACACGGCTGGAGGAGATGAAGTAGATGTCTCCGAGCTCGTCGGTCTCGATCATGCGCTTGACCTCTTGCACCGGGGGGCTGTACAAGAACGTATGCCCGCACATGAGGCGTAGATCGCGCTCACGTGCGAGCACGATCAGCTCCCCGGCCTCTGCCGCCGAGGGCGCGAGGGGCTTCTCGACGAAGGTGTGCTTGCCTGCCTGCAGCGCGGCGACGGCCAGCTCGTAGTGTGTGAAGACGGGTGTCGCGATGACGATCGCCCCCACCTCCGGATCGTCCAGCAAGTCTTCATAGCGGCTGGTCGGCGCAGCCCCCGGATAGCGCCGGCTGAAGGAGACCAGGCGATCTTCGTCGAGATCGCAGATGTACCTGAGATCGACGCTCGGCTGCTCGATCAGCCCGCGGAGCAGGTTCGGGCCCCAGTATCCAAGTCCTACGAGCCCCACGCCAAGCCGCGATTCATGGTTCCTGCGATCGAGGCTCGTCCCGGCGAGCTGTGCTCGCCAACGGGCGTTGACGCTCTCGGCTGTGAACGGTGCGCCGGTCGAAGCGGGAGATCGCCGGCGGCGGTCCGTGTCGACGGCCAGCTCGGGGGTCATCGCGCCAAACCTCGTTCACGCATCATGTGATGTTCTCCTGACTTGACTTGTCGTCCCTGCTTGGTCAGCGTCAGGCGGCCTGATCGATGTCGCGAAGCGGAGCACCCGCGCCTATCGAGCCAGTCCCCCGTGGGGCTTCTGCGCAACGCAGGATGCACTCTCCGGAGAAAAATTCCAGAGGCCCTGGACGATTGATGTAAAACCGTCCCGAATAGTCATACACTGGTGTCGTCCCAAGCGGTCGGGCTCCGGCCCTATGGAGGCAGAACGCGTCGGTCGGAGGGTGGACACGTTCAGCACGGTGATACACGGGATCCGTCTCGGGCCTCGGTTGCAGGTCCACGCTGGGAGCCGGCGGCCATATCACCCGCGTCCCCGCCGCTAGCATGACCTGGATGCCCCGGGACTACCTGCAAGCCGTGAAAGAGCGTGTCGTCGTCTACGACGGCGGCATGGGCGCGACGCTCGAGCAGTTCGAGCTGACCAGCGCGGACTACGGCGGCCTTGCGGGCAAGTGCCACGAGGCGCTCGTGCTCAACCGGCCCGACGTGATCGAGGGGGTGCACAGCTCGATGCTCGACGCAGGCGCGGAAGTGCTCGAGACCGATACGTTCCAGGCCTCGCGGATCAAGCTGCAGGAGTGGGGGCTGGCCGAGTACACGGTCGAGATCAACACCAGGGCCGCGGAGATCGCGCGCAAGGCTGCGGGCGAGGAGCGGTTCGTCGCGGGCTCGATCGGGCCGACGGGATACCTGCCCGCCTCGGAGGACCATTCGCTCGGGCAGATCCGGTTCGGCGAGCTCGTCGAGGTGTTCGCGGAGCAGGCGGCGGGACTGATCGACGGCGGCGCGGACCTGATCATCATCGAGACCGCGCAGGACATCCTCGAGGTCAAGGCGGCCGTGTTCGGCGCGCGCGAGGCGTTCAAGTCGAGCGGGCGCGCGCTGCCGATTCACACCTCGGTGTCGCTGCTGCCCAACGGCGGCAAGATGCTCCTGGGCACCGACATCTCGGCCGTGCTGACGACGCTGGAGGCGCTGAGGGTCGACGTGATCGGGCTGAACTGCTCGACCGGACCGGAGGACATGCGCGACGCGATCCGCTTCCTCGGCGAGCTCTGCCCGGTTGCGGTCGCGTGCATCCCCAACGCGGGGCTGCCGCTGCAGGGGCCGGACGGCGAGACCATTTTCCCGGAGCAGCCCGAGCCGCTCGCGGACGCGCTTCAGGAGTTCGTCGAGCGCTACGGCGTGGGGATCGTGGGGGGCTGCTGCGGGACCACGCCGGCGCACATCGCCGCGCTCGTGGAGCGCGTCGCCGGACGGTCGGTGGGGCCACGTCCCGCTCCCCGTCCTCCCCACCTGTCCTCGATGATCGCCGCCACCCCGCTGGCGCAGCAGCCGGCGCCGACGATGGTCGGCGAGCGCGTCAACTCGCAGGGCTCGCGCAAGGCCAAGGAGCTGCTGCTGGCCGACGACTACGACGGCCTCGTGCAGATCGCCGAGGATCAGGTGACCGGCGGCGCGCACGTGCTCGACCTGTGCGTGGCGCTGACCGAGCGCACCGACGAGGACGAACAGATGCGCCTCGTCGCCAAGAAGGTCTCGCTGACGCAGCCGGCGCCGATCCAGATCGACTCGACCGAGCCCGAGGTGATCGAACGCGCGCTCGAGCAGATCCCCGGCCGCGCGATCGTCAACTCGGTCAACCTGGAGGCCGGGCGTGACAAGCTCGACCGCGTGGTGCCAGTGGCGCTCGCGCACGGCGCGGCGCTGATCGCGCTGACGATCGACGAGGTCGGCATGGCCAAGACGGCGCAGCGCAAGGTCGAGATCGCCAAGCGCATCCGCGAGCTGTGCTGCGAAGAGCACGGGCTTGACCCGCAGCTGCTGATCTTCGACTGCCTGACGTTCACGCTGACGACGGGCGATGAGGAGTGGCGACCGTCGGCGGTGGAGACGATCGCCGGGATCAAGGCGATCAAGGCGGAGATCCCCCAGGTGAAGACCTCGCTGGGGGTCTCGAACGTGTCGTTCGGCGTCTCCCCGGGGGCGCGCGCGGTGCTCAACTCGGTCTTCCTGCACCACTGCGTCGGCGCCGGGCTGGACCTGGCGATGGTCAACCCCAACCACATCACGCCGTACTCGGAGATCCCCGACAACGAGCGCGAGCTGGCCGACGACCTCGTCTTCAACCGCCGCGAGGACGCGCTGGAGAAGTTCATCGAGCACTTCGAGTCAAAGGGCGAGGAGGAGGGCCCGTCCGGCGCGGCCGACCCGACCGAGGGCATGGAGCCAGAGGAGGCGCTGCACTTCCACATCCTGCGCCGGCGTCGCGATGGCGTGGAGGACCAGATCGACGCAAGCGTGCAGAAGATCGGCGCCGTGCCCACGCTCAACGACGTGCTGCTGCCGGCGATGAAAGAGGTCGGGGACAAGTTCGGCGCCGGCGAGCTGATCCTGCCGTTTGTGCTGCAGTCCGCCGAGGTGATGAAGCGCGCGGTCGCGCAGCTGGAGAGATACCTCGACAAGATCGAGGGCTATACGAAGGGCACGGTCGTGCTCGCGACGGTGTTCGGCGACGTGCACGACATCGGCAAGTCGCTCGTGAACACGATCCTCACGAACAACGGCTACACCGTCGTGGATCTCGGCAAGCAGGTGCCGATCCAGACGATCGTCGACGCGGCGCAGGAGCACGATGCGACGGCCATCGGCCTGTCTGCGCTCCTGGTCTCGACATCCAAGCAGATGCCGGCCTGCATCCAGGAGCTGCACGCCAAGGGCCTGCAGTACCCGGTGCTGATCGGCGGCGCGGCGATCAACCGGGCGTTCGGCTACCGCACGCTGTACCCGGGCGGCAAAGACTCCGACGAGGTCTACGAGCCGGGCGTCTTCTACTGCAAGGACGCCTTCGAGGGCCTGTCGGTGATGGACCAGCTGGTCGACTCCGACGCGCGCGGGGCGCTCGTGGAGAAGCTGCTCGCCGGCGCCACGGAGTTCCGCGCCAAGGGCGAGGCGCCCGCAGAGGAGCTGAACTTCGCCGACGACTCGGTGCGCTCCTCGGCGCGCACAGACGCGCCGATACCCACGCCGCCCTACTGGGGCGTGCAGGAGATCGAGGTGGATATGGACGAGGTCTACCGCCACCTCGACACGCATGTGCTGTTCAAGCTGCACTGGGGCGGGCGCGGCGTCAAAGGCGAGGCGTGGCAGACGCTGCTGCGCGATGACTTCCGCCCGCGCCTTGAGCGCATGTGGAACGAGCAGACCTATCTGCACCCGCGCGCGCTGCTGGGCTTCTTCCCCTGCTACGCGCTCGGCAACGACATCATCGTGCTTGACCCAGAGAACCGCGAGACTGAGCTGACGCGCTTTGTCTGCCCGCGCCAGCCCAAGGGCGACCGGATCTGTCTCGCCGACTTCTTCCGCCCCGCCGTGGACGGCGCACCGCCGGACGAGCTCGACGTGATCGCGCTGCAGGCGGTGACCGTCGGCTCGGAGGTCACCGAGCTGATGGGCAAGCTCGAGGCCGAAGGCGAGTTCGCCGAGCAGCTGTTCGTGCACGGCCTCGGCGTGCAGACGGCCGAGGGCCTGGCCGAGTGGCTGCACTGGCGTGCGCGTCAGATGCTCGGTATCGACGAGACGCAGGGCCGGCGCTACTCGTGGGGCTACCCAGCGGTGCCCGAGCAGTCAGAGCACCTCAAGGTGCAGCAGCTGCTCGACCTGGGCCAGATCGGAATGACGATCACCGACGGTTATGCGCCCGAGCCCGAGCAGTCGACGCTCGCGCTGATTGCGCACCATCCGCAGGCGATCTACTTCGGCACGCGCCAGGGACGGCTGCTGCCCGACGGTTCGCCCGACGACGTGATCAAGGGCTCGGCGCGCGACCCGTCGCTGTTCGAAGACCTCGGCGACGAGGACCCGCCGGACGGCGCAGTTGAAGCAGAGGACGAGCCGGCGATGTCGGCCTGAGAGCGACTTGCATCCAGACCTGTCCCGTAATTCCCGTACCGTCGGGTGAGGACATGTGGCGAAGAAGGTACACGAGGTGATCACGATCCTCGAAGCTCATGGCTGGCGGCAGGTACGCCAGCGCGGAAGCCATCGTCAATTCAGAAGCCCAAGCAACAGGTATGTGGTCACGGTTACAGGCAAGCGAAGCGCTACCATTGCCATCGGCCAGCTGCGCGCCGCCAAGCGTATATCTGGAATCGAGGAGCTGCGATGACCAAGTATCGAATTATCTATGAAATGGCTGAGGATGGCGGCTGGGCCGCGTACTCTCCGGATCTGCCAGGCTGCTGTATAGCCTGCGGCGCCTCCCGGACCGAAGCCGAACGGCTCATGCACGAGGCGATTCCGTTTCACATAGAGGGTCTGCGCGAAGCGGGCATACAGGTACCTGCTCCGTATCGACTCGTCGAGTCGATCGCCGCGTAGGCTCAGGACCCAGTGGTCACAGTGGCGCGCTGACCGCGCTCGGGCAGCGGCCCGAGCGTGACCGGCGCGGCGTGCATCGTGCGCAACCTCACGTCACGCCAGGAGAGCCCCTCGTTGAGCAGAGCGGGCACGCCCATCAGCAGCGCGGTCGAGACCTCGACCGCCTGCAGGACGATGCCATAGGCGATCGCGTCGGGGGTGGTGACGTGGTAGGCGCCGACGAGGACGGCAACGCACGCGGCCTGGAATACGCCGACGTTGGCGGGCGTGGCGGGGATCACGGCGGTGACGTTGACCGCGAACAGGACGCCCGCCGCGGCCGCGGCGCCGGCGTGTGAATCCAGGCCGAGCGCCATCAGCAGCAGCCAGCAGGACATCCACTGCAGCGCCCATGCGAAGAGTTGGGTCACGGTCGCGAGGGCGGCCCGGCGGGGCCGGCGAAACACCCGCAGTCCGTCGCGCAGGCGCAGCAGCACGCCGCGCAAGCCAGCCAGAGCCGCCTGCAGTCGGCGCGATCGAGAGACCGCGGCGGGCGGGATCAGCACCGGGGCGAGCAGGACGGCAACGAGCGCGGCCAGCGGCGCGAGCGCGATCAGCAGCAGAGCGCGATCGTTATGGCCGTCGAGCACGCTGACGCTGGAGAGCGTGACGCAGCCGAGGATCAGCAGCGCGAGCAGGTTGAGCAGCGTCTGGGAGACCATCGTGCCGAGCACGACCGGCAGCGTCTCGCGCGCACGCCCGAGGCGGCGGGCGACGATCAACGCGCGCGAGGGCTCCCCCAGACGCGCGGGCAGAGTCGATGACATGAGCACGCCGATGAACGTGCCCTGCATCGCGTCGCGACGTTTGGCGCGCCGCCAGGTGGGGGCGACGACGAGGATCGAATGCCAGGCCAGCGCTCGGACGAACATCGCCGCGCACATCACGGCCAGGCCGGCGAGCAGCAGGCCGGGCTTGGATGCGACCAGCGAGGCGGCGACGCGGGTGACGCCGATGTGCTGCAGTGCCAGCGCGGCGAGGGCGACGCCCAGCAGCGAGCTGCCGGCAAGTCCGAGGCGGCGCAGCGCGCGCACACGGCGGGCGCGGTCGGAGGCGGGCATCGTGGGCGTCTGCGCCTTCAGCGAGGGCAGTCGCTGGGCGGGGACGCGCGGCAGCAGGTCGGCGGGGGCCAGGCCGTGGCGGACCGCGGCGCGGGTCAAGCGCGTCGTGGACTCCCCGACAGCAAGCGCCTGCTCGTAGCAGTCGAGCACTTCGGCGGCGACGTGCGGCCACGCGAAGCGCTCGGCGCGCTCGCGGGCGGCGGCGGCCATGCGCGCGCGGCGGACGGGTTCGAGCGCGAGCCGGCGCAGGGCCTCGGCCAGCGCCAGCGGGTCCCCGGCCGGCACGAGCTGCCCATCCACGCCGTCGCGCAGGACGTCGCGGTACCCGGGGATGTCGGAGGCGAGCACGGGCGTGCCGGCGGCCAGTCCCTCGGTGATGACCATGCCGAAGCTCTCCCCTCCGAGGGAGGGCGCGCACAGCACGTCGGCGCGAACCAGCTCGGCCAGCTTGCGAGGCTCGGGGACTTTGCCGAGCGCGCGAATGCAGCGGTCGTCGAGGGTCATGTGCGCGACCTCCTGCGCTGACGCGCCGACGAGCGTCAGCGTCGCCGGCACGTGATCGCGCAACGCCTCGAACGCGCGCAGCAGCACGGGCAGCCCCTTGCGCTCGACGGCCTGGCCGACGAACAAGATGCGCAGCGGCGCCACGCCGTCGCCTCTCGGCGAGAGACCGTCTTGCGCAAAATCGTCAAAGCGCGCGCGGGGGCTGCCGATGCCGTCCCCAGACAGGACGGCTCCTCCAGGATTGGCCTCCTCATCCCCTCCCTCCCGATCCCGGCCGTGGTCCTGACCCCCGAGCTGGACGCCGTTGGGGACGATCCGGTAGCGCCCGCCATAGAAGCGTCGCGCGGTCCAGGCGGCCGCCTCGGACACGGCGATGCGCACACGCAGGCGGTTGATGCGCCGGCGCCCGCCCAGCGGGACGGCGGCGATGCCGTTGGTGATCGGGTTCTCGGAGTAGGTGTGGAACGTGCCGACGAGCGGCAGCTCGCCGGAGTTCAGCAACGCATGCCAGCAGACCATCGGTACGACGGGCTCGTGCAGGTGCGCGACGTCGTAGCGGCCGCTGCGCAACTCGCGGCGCAGGGCGAGGACGGCGCCGGGCGCGCCCGTGATGTTCGAGACGGCGCCGTTGGCCGGCAGTCCGAACGTGCGCCCGAGCGAGACGAAGCCCGCGGGCGGCTCACAAAGCTGGGGACGCGCTCCCCGGTGCAGGCGACGCGAGAGCGCGTCGTCGGGGTCGTAGGGCGCGAGGATGCGAGCGTCGTGCCCAAGCTCATCCAGCTCGTCCGCGAGCGCCTCGATGTGGCGCGTGACGCCGCCGGGGTAGGTCCACGAGTACGGCGAGACCAGCGCGATCCGCACGTCGGGGATTCTAGCCGCTGGCGGTGACGGGTCTGCTCGAGACAGAACGTCGCCTTCCCGCCCGCCGCGCCGTGTGAGGAGATCGCGCCCCGTCGGCCCTTCTCCGGGGACGTCCCACCGCGGGCTGCGATAATCCGGCCGTGGCCGCGAGGCACTTCGTCAAGTACACGTTCCTGAAGCTCGATCCGGCCTGGCGGCGACTGGACTCGGGTCGCCGCGCGCAGGACAAGCGCGAGCTGCTGGCGGCGTGCGAGGACTTCGCCGACGGGCATCTGCTGCAGGCGTTTTCGCTGATGGGCACGCGCGGCGACGCCGAGCTGCTGCTGATCTCAGAGGCGGAGAACCTGGAGCGCATCCACGAGCTGCACGTCGTGATGGCGCAGAGCGGTTTGATGAAGTGGGCGGACATTCCGTACTCGTTCCTGGGCATGCGCAAGAGCTCTGAGTACTCCGCAGACGAGCGCACCAGCCCGCGCGGCTTCGAGGGCAGGTATGTGTTTGTGTACCCATTTGTCAAGTCGCGTGAGTGGTACGGGCTGCCTGCGCAGGAGCGCTGGCGGATCATGCAGGGGCATATACAGGTTGGGCGCGAATACCCGGGCGTGGACAACCACACGACGTACTCGTTCGGGCTGGACGACCAGGAGTTCGTGGTGGCGTTCGACACCGACGACGTCGGCACGTTCCTGGACCTCGTGCAGCGGCTGCGCACGACCGAGGCGTCGAGGTACACCGTGCGCGACACGCCGAGCTTCACCTGCATCAGGATGTCGCTGGAGCGCGCGCTGAACGCGCTCGACGGCGAGCCGATCGGCACCGAGACCCTGGCGCTTCCGGCGGCCTGAGGCGACGGTGCCCAAGGGCCTCGCGCATCTGCGCCGCTCCGATCCGGTGCTCACCGAGGTGATCGCGGCCGTCGGCAAGCTGCCCGACGCGCGCGCGGGGCGACCTGACCGGGAGGACCACTACGGCGCGCTGGTGCGGGCGATCGCGGGCCAGCAGCTGTCGGTCAAGGCGGCGCGCGCGATCTACGGGCGGTTGACGGATCGCTTCGACGGCCGCCCTCCCACCCCGGTGGAGATCCTCGAAGACGAGCCCGAAGAGCTGCGCGCCGCCGCCGGGCTCTCGCGCGCGAAGGTCGGCTATCTCAGATCGCTGGCCGAACACACGCTCTCGGGCGAGCTGGAGCTGGAGCGACTGGATGAGCTCGACGACGACACGGTGATCGCGGAGCTGACCGCGGTGAAGGGGCTCGGCGTGTGGACGGCGCACATGTTCCTGATGTTTCATCTCGAGCGCCCCGACGTGCTGCCCGTCGGCGACCTCGGCATCCGCCGGGCGATCGAACGCGCCTACGCGCTGGAGGAGCTGCCGGATGCGCTCGCGATGCAGGAGATCGCGCTGCCGTGGCGCCCGTACCGAACACTCGCCTGCCGCTACCTCTGGCGCTCGCTGGCGAACGAGCCGGCGTAGCTTGACCGCCGTTCGCCGCGGTAGTTGTTAGAGCCGCGCTGTTCTATTACAGCTACGCCGCTACCTCGGATGGAAATACCCTGTTTGTGGGCTGTGTAGTTTTGGGTGGGCTCGCCGGAGATAGGGTCAGTGATGAATTGATCTTTAAGATGCCCGCGGCCGGTCTGCGACCGGCCACGTATGTAAGCGGCGATTGATCGCACGAGATCGGGCGGGCTGGATCAATTAACTCATGTGACCACGCGCGCGGAACGGAACTGGTCCGTCAAATCGCCGCTTACATATATAGCCGGCCGAAACGGCCGGCAACCAACTATGTAAAGAGCCATCCAACACTGACCACTATCCGGCAAGCCCACCAACCGCATGTCGCCATGCGCTACAGCGGCGTAGCTTAATTATCACGAGCAGCGTAGCTTGACCGCCGTTCGCCGCGGTAGTTGTTAGAGCCGCGCTGTTCTATTACAGCTACGCCGCTACCTCGCATGGCGACATCCGCGTTGTGGGCTCGCCGGAGATAGGCCAGTGATGAATTGATCTTTAAGATGCCCCTGGCCGGTCTGCGACCGGCCACATATGTAAGCGGCGATTGATCGCACGAGATCGGGCGGGCTGGATTACTTAACTCATGTGACCACGCGCGCGGAACGGGACTGGTCCGTCAAATCGCCGCTTACATATATAGCCGGCCGAAACGGCCGGCAACCAACTATGTAAAGAGCCATCCAACACTGACCCTATCCGGCAAGCCCACCAACCGCATGTCGCCATGCGCTACAGCGGCGTAGCTTGACCACCACGAGCCGACGTAGACCCTCCCCGCTCCCCCTATCCGGCAAGCCCACCAACCACATGTCACAATGCGCTACAGCGGCGTAGCTTGATTATCACGAGCGGCGTAGCTTGATAAATCACGAGCAGCAAGCCTCGTCAGGCTCCAAATCGCCGCTCACACGCATAGCCGGCCGAAACGGCCGGCAACCAACCCCACGCGCCGCACCGCGACGGTGCGATCGGCCTCGGCGACTATCTCCCACCCTGGCGTTCCGCCCCCGGAGCGGAAACGACGGGTGACGACCGCCGTGGGCCCGGGCAGACCACGCCCATCGGGCTGGCCGGCGCGGGCGTCGTGGAAGACGACGTGCCCGCCGGGCGCGACGAAGCGATGCCACTCCGACCAGTCCAGCTCACAGCCGGATTCGGAGTGGTCGCCGTCGATGAACACCAGGTCCGCCCCGCCCTGCCAGCGCGACGCCAGCTCAGCGGACAGGCAGGCATGCCAGTGAACGGTCGGCGCATCGGGACCGCGTCGGCGTCGAGCGCGGGCGACGGCGCGGCGGGTGGCCCACTCGGTGGCGCCCCAACCGGAGGGCAGCGCGTCGGGATTGCGACCGAACGGATCGACCAGATGCAGCTCGGCGTCAGGGCTCAGCGCCCCGCACAGGGCGATCGCGGATGCTCCCTCGTACACGCCGATCTCGACCGCACGTCGCGCCTCCCGCGCGAGCGCCAGCAGCAGGGAGACATCCTCGGCGGAGTGCATCGCACGCGGCGGGATCAGCCCGGCACCGACCGCCAGCGCACGCAGGCGCACATCGTCGCGCAGGCGACCTGGTGTCAGGCGTCGCAGACCGGCGGGTAGGGCGAACACCGGGGGAGGAGCCTGCTTTATGTCAAGCAACATAATGTTTGTCAACACGAAATACATCATCTCGACAGACATCATCTATCAAGACATAAAGACTCCACAGCCCGCACCCCGCCAGATAGGATGCGAGTAATCCGCATCCTGTCGCCGTCAGACGGCGGAGACCTGCTCCTCCTCGGCAACGCGGAAAGACGAGCCGCACCCGCAGGCTGCGACGACGTTGGGGTTCTCGACCTTGAAGCCCGCTCCCTGGAGGGTTTCCTCGTAGTCGATGACCGAGCCGCGCACGAACGGGAGGCTGTCGTTGTCGACCAAGAGCTTCAGGCCGTGGGTCTCGAACACGGCGTCCTCGTCGCGCTGCTCGTCGAAGGCGAGCTGGTATTGAAAGCCCGAGCAGCCGCCGCCGCGCACGCCGACGCGCAGCCCGGCCAGGCTTACATCGGCCTCTTGAGCGGCCAGGAACTCGCGGACCTTCTCGGCCCCTTTGTCGGTGATCGTGACCATTGCTTTCCAAAGTATAGCGAGGGGTGAACAAGTGTTCTAAGCTTGGCGAAGCATGCCAAACGCCGAGGAGATCAAGCAGCGCATCGAGGCCGCGATTCCGGGAGCCAGGGCCGAGGTCGAAGACTGGACCGGCGGCGGCGATCACTTCAAAGCGACCGTCACCGCGGCGGCGTTTGCGGGGCGCAGCCGCATCGAGCAGCACCGGCTCGTCTACGACGTGTTCGGCGCGGAGATCGGCGGCCCCATCCACGCGCTGTCGCTGAAGACCCAGTCCGCCGGGTAGCCGCACAGAACCCCCCAGAGCCAACAGCCAGGAGCAGCCATGTCAGACACCGAGCAGAACCAGATCCATGAGGCGATCACACGGGCGATCTCCGAGCACGACACGATCCTGTTCATGAAGGGCACGCCCGAGGCGCCCGCGTGCGGGTTCTCGGCGCGGACGGTCGCCGCGCTGCAGGCGCTGCAGGCGCCGTTCGCGGCTGTGGACGTGCTTCCAGACCCGCGCATCCGCGAGGAGCTGTCGGCGATCTCGCAGTGGCCGACGATCCCGCAGCTGTTCGTGCGAGGCGAGCTCGTGGGCGGGTGCGACATCGTGATGGAGATGTACGAGTCCGGCGAGCTGGCGCAGACGCTCGGCGTCGAGGGAAACGACGCCGAGCATGGACGGAAGCCGCCGGACGAGGCCGCGGCGGTCGCGGCGGGTCTCACGCAGATCGAGAATCGGCTCGGCTGAGTGTCGCGGAGCGAGCCGGGGTTCCGAGACCCCACGGAATCGTGGTGAGGCCCCGCAAGGGTTGGCCGTTGCGATAGCGTCCGCGACGGGATGTCTAAGTCCGTCGCGGTAGTCACCGACAGCACGCAATACATGCCTCGCGAGCTCGCGGACGCGCAGGGCATCCAGCAGGTCAGCCTGTACGTCGGCTGGAAGGGGGAGCCCGTCCGCGAGCTCGAGATGGACGGCTTCGACGCCTTCTACCGGCGGCTGGGATCGGACCCGGAGCTGCCGAGCACCTCCCAGCCCTCGATCGGCGACTTTCTCGCCGTATGGGAGCCGTTGCTCGAGGGGGGCAGGGATATCGTCTCGATCCATCTCGCGGGGGGTATCTCGGGGACGTGCGAGGCCGCCAGGCAGGCGCACGGGCTGCTGAGCGAGCGGGGGCTGGGCGAGCGGGTCGAGGTGATCGACGGCGAGACCGCGTGCGGCGGGATGGGCCTGCTGGTGCTCGCGGCCTGCGCGGCGGCCAGGGCGGGAGCGGAGCGGGAGGCGGTGGCCGAGCGGGTGCGCGAGACGCGACGGGCGCTGAAGATCTGGTTCTGCCTGGATACGCTCGAGTACCTGCGTCGCGGCGGGCGTGTCGGCAAGGCGCAGGCGTGGCTCGGCGGGACGTTGCGGATCAAGCCGATCCTGTCGATGGAGTACGAGATCGTCCCGGTCGAGCGCGTGCGCACCGCGGGCAGGGCGTTCGAGCGAATGGTGCAGTACGCGCAGCAGCTGCACGCGGAGGGGTCGGACGGATGGGTGGTGCAGCACATCCAGGCGACCGAGCAGGCCGAGCGGTTGATCGAGCGCTGCCGCGAGATATTCGACTCCGAGCCGGTGTTCACCTCGGAGGTGGGGCCGGTGATCGGCACGTATACAGGCCCCGGTCTCATCGGAGTGGGCGGGGTGCCGCGAACCCTGCTGAGCTGATCAGCGGCGGCGGCGGCGACGCAACATACGCGCGCCGATCAGCAGGCCGACGACGGCAGCCGCGGCGGTGACCTCGCTGCGATGACGCTCCAGGTGGCCGCGCCAGTCGGTCAGGTGGGCGACCTCGCCGCGCAACTGCACGATCGAGACGGCGAGCTCGTTGCGGTTGGCCTCGATCGAGTCGCGGATCTCGGCGGGCGAACGCTGGGGCATCAGGCGGCTCCTTTTCCGCCGCTGGACGCGGGGGGATCGACGGCATGCGAGGCGGCGGCGCCGTAGGAGGGAGCGGGGGCGGAGCCCGACGCTCCGGCCGCGGCGGTCGCCGAGGCCGTGCCCGGCTCCGCAGCGCCGCCAGGTGCATCGGAGGCTCCCGCGGAGACGGTGTCGCGGATGCGGCGCGCCTCCTCGATCGCCATGTCCGGCGTCGGCGGGGCGCCCCGTTTGACCGCGCGAGCGGCGATCAGGCCGGCTATCAGGCCGAGGATCACGAGGATCAGGGCCATCGCGAAGAAGCCCCAGAAGTAGGTGAACTGGTTGCCGATCGGCAGGTAGTAGTAGAGCAGCCAGGCGCAGCCGATCAGGACGAAGAACAGGGCGGTGATGAGGAAGATCCCCGCCGCGACGCCGATGACGGCGCCCTTGGCGAGCTTTGTGGCCTTCTCGGCGACCTCGGCCTTGGCGAGCTCGATCTCCTCGCGGACCAGCAGGGTCGCGCGCTCGGAGACCTCGGCGATCGCGGTGGCGATGCCCCTGGGAACGTCACCGCGCGGCGAACCCGTGCCGCCGTGCCCGTTGGGGCCCTGTCCACCGGCGCCGGAATCGCCGCCGGTAGGAGAGGCGCTCACTCGGGCGGCTCCTCGTCGAACAGCCGCAGCCACACGCGCGTGGCGAGGCGGTGGGCGACGATGCTGGACAGCGCGCCGATCCCGGCCAGCAGACCGGACCACATCAGGCGCTTGATCACGTCGTTCTCCATGTCGCTAGGGCAGTCTATTGCGCCGGCATGACGGGCTCGGCGCAGGCCGTCCTCGCGGCCCGCGCGCCTTGGCGTCGGATGCTCTCGCCCTACGCGTCGAGCCCTCCGCAGACGGTCTCGACGACCAGCCGCTTGGCCTGCTCATAATGCTCCTCTCCGCGCGGCAGCAGGCCGAAGATCCAGCCGGTGAGCACCTGCTCGATCGCGCCGTAGAAGGCGATCGCAGCGAATTCGGCGGTGATCTGCTGCTTGAACTCCCCGTCGGCCTGCGCCTTGGTCACGATCTCTGAGATCAACGTGAACGCCTCGCGAATCTGGGCGAGGTGGGTCTGCCCGAACGAGTTGGCCGCGCGGGTGACCTCGACGATGATGACCTTCATCAGATCGGGATTGTGGGTGTAGGAGTCGATGATGAACGAGGCGATCGCCGCGAGCTTCTCGCGCGCGGGGATCGCCTCTGAGTCGACGTGGCGGATCGTCTCGAGCATGATCGCCCAGCGCTCGAGGAACAGCGTGTCGAGGATCTCGTCCTTGGAGGCGAAGTAGTGATAGACGAGCCCGTAGGCGACGCCGGCCTCGTCGGCGATGTCGGCGACGCGGCAGGCGTGAAAGCCCTGGCGCGCGAACACGCGCACGGCCGCGTCGAGGATCGAGCGGCGCTTGTCGGCGGCGGTCTGAGCGCGGGTTTTGGCGTTCGGGCTTCCATCCTGCCCGCCCCTCCGATGAGAGGGAGAGTCCATGAGGCTCTCGTGATCGCCATTGCCACGATGCGGCTCGGTGGCGCTCATCGGCCGTACGCCTGTGGACGGCGGTGGGCGAGCGCGGGGAGCTGTGCGCGGATCTCCAGCTGGCGCTCGAGGTCGAGCTCGGCAACGACATGATGCTCGCCGTCGGGCGCCTGCGCGAGCACGACCCCCCAGGGGTCGACGATCATCGAGCGCCCGCCCGAGCGGGCGCCGCCGGGATGGGGGCCGACCTGGTTGGCGGCGATCACGAACGCCTGGTTCTCGATCGCGCGCGCGCGCACGAGGACCTCCCAGTGATCGCGCGTCGTCGGCAGCGTGAACGCGGAGGGCAGCGCGAGGATGCGCGCGCCGCGCACGGCGAGCACGCGAAACAGCTCGGGGAAGCGCAGGTCGTAGCAGACCGCCAGACCCAGCTCGACGCCGGTCGCACCCGCCGTGCCGGTCGCCCCTGCCTCGGCGGACGCATCCGCCCTGCCGGTCGAGGTCTCGCTGAGCACGATCTCATCGCCGGGAAGCTCGACGTCGGACTCGCGGTAGCAGCGGCCGTCGATCGTGACGTCGAACATGTGCAGCTTGCGATAGACCGCCCGCACGCCGCCCGACGAGGAGACGTGGACGCACGTGTTGGCGAGCTTGTCCTCGCCGGGGATGCGCTCGAGGAACGAGCCGGCGACGAGGTCCACGCGCAGCTCGGCGGCGGTGTCGCGAGCCCACGAGACGGCACGCCCGTCGAGCGGCTCGGCGCACGCGCGCAACTCCTGCACGGAGCCCATCGCCGTCCACTTCTCGGGCAGCACGATCAGCCGCGCGCCATCCGCGGCGGCGGCGCGTGTGAGACGATCGGCGGTCGCGAGGTTCGCGCCGAAGTCGGCGGTGGAGTTGAGCTGTACGGCCGCTGCCTTCATCTGTGCATTCCCTTCGCGAGCCGAGTCCCAACCCACGGAAATAGATTGACTGGTCAGTCAACGGTCCCAAGCATAGCTCCAGAGCGACCCGGCGCGCCGGCCGGCGGTGAGCGCCTGCCCACATTTCGGGGAGGCCGTCCGCTGAAGCGGTGGCGCTACGTGGGGGTGTTCTGCGAGGAGCTGATGGCGTGCGCCGCGCTCGTGCAGGTGGGACCCGCGCGGCAGTCGTTCTGGGCGGTATACACGCGCGCAGACGGACGGCTGCGCGAGCGCACGCGCATGCTCATGCGCCGCCGCGTCGTGGCGCTGACCCCCGGACGCATGACGGTGCGCGACAGCGGAGTGAGACTCGACCTGGAGTTGGAGGAAGGCGAGGGCATCCAGGCGCGGTGCGCTCACGGCGGCAGCACGAGACGCGAGGGCGGGAGGACACCCGGCGTGGAAGCAGATGCGTCCGGGGCGGACGAGGGGGCGCTCGACGCCGGCGATGTGTGGACGCGCAAGCAGGCTGGCGTGCGCACATATGGGACGCTCGCGCTCGACGGCGGCTCGCCGCGGGCGATCGAGGCGCTGGCGGTGATCGACGATACGGCCGGGTACCACCCTCGGCACACCGAGTGGTGGTGGAGCGCGGGGGTGGGCACGGGCGAGGACGGCGCCGCGCTCGCGTGGAACCTGGTGGCCGGCGTAAACGACCCGCCGACCGGGAGCGAGCGCGCGGTGTGGGTGGACGGGGAGCCGAGTGAGACGGCGTCGGTGCGATTCGCCGCAGACCTGAGCGAGATCGTCGCCGACGACGGTTCGCGGTTGTGCTTCATCGCGGAGGCCGTGCGCAGGCGCAGCGAGAACCTGGTGATACTCCGCAGCGACTACACCGCGCCGTTCGGCACGTTCAGCGGCGCCCTGCCGGGCGGCGTCCGCCTGGCGAGCGGCCTCGGCGTGATAGAGCACCACCGCGCGCGCTGGTAGAACGACCAACGCTGGATACGTTCTACCAACGCTAGATACATTCTATCTGGCCGAACCGAGCCAGAAACATGCCTCGACTCGCCTTTTTTTAAAAAACAGAGCCACGAGTTGTCCGACTGTTATGCCTGCTGCGATACACCTAGTAAGGGCCGAAATCCAGTCAGTCACCACGGTCGCGCTAGTGAGCATCTTCAGCTCAATTATCTCATACAGTCGCTCCTCGCGCTAGAGCGCTCAGCCTCTTCCCGACCCGCGCTGCCGCGCGAGCTCCGCCAGCAGGAGCTTGGAGTGGATCGCGCCGATCAGCTCGCGCAGGGGCTCGGCGCCGGCCTCGATGATCTCGTGCGCGCGCTCGAGCTCGACCTCGCCGGCGAGGCGGTCGAGCAGCGCGCGGACCTCCTCCTGAACGAGCGGCTCGAGCGCCTCGCGATAGCGCAGGGTGTCATACACGGTGAAGCCGAGCGTCTCGTCGTAGCCGCCTGCGCGAAAGCGGCTGATCGCCTCGACGATCTGCACGTCGTCGGGGCCGTAACCGCGGCCGGCGGGCGTCAGCACGCCGATCTCGGCGAGGCGGGCGAGCACGTTCTGGGGGATGTCATAGCGCTCGCGCAGCTCCTTGGCGGACATGCGCGCGCTACTCGAGCGCTCCTCGGCGCTGGCCAGCGCGCGCTCGACGATGCGATCCTCGAACTCGATCAGCGCGCGAACGCGCTCGGGCTGCTCGTCGAGCATCGCGCGGATCACGCGCAGCGGCATGAACCGCTCCTCCTGCAGGCGCCTGATCAGCGTTATCCGCTGCACGTAGTCGGCCGGGTAGTAGGCCATGTTGCGACTCGTCTTCACAGGCTTGGGCAGCAGACCCTCGCGCAGGTAGTGCCTGACCGTGCCGGGGCTGACGCCGGCGCGCTCGGCCAGTTCGCCGATCTTCAGCAGCTCCGGCTCGGGAGCGCCCCCTCGGGAGGAGCGAGCGTCGCGGGTGCCGGTGGAGGCGGCCACGATCGCCGACCCACTCACGCGCGGAACGTCGCCCGCGGCGCGGTCTCCGCCGGGCGGGTGGGGCCCATTACCGCGCCGCAGGCCAGCAGCTCGGCGACCTGCTCGGCGGTGTAGCCGGCCTCGCGCAGGGCCTGCTCGGTGTGCTCGCCGAGCGCCGGGCCGGGCAGCCGCGCGTGCGAGCCGGGGGTGCGATTCAGCTTGACGGGGATGCCGAGCTGACGGACGGGCGCGGCGCCCGGCTGGTCGATCTCGACGACCATCCCGCGCGCGTGCACCAGCTCGGAGTCCAGCGCCTCGTCGAGCTCGAGCACGGGCTCCAGGCAGCAGTCGTGTGTGCGCGCGAAGTCCTCCCACTCGACGCGCAGCCGCTCGCGGAAGATCGCCCGGACGTCGGCGTGGGCATCCGAGCCGGGACGCTCGAACTGGCGCTCGATCAGATCCTCGCGGCCGACGCCGCGACAGAACGCCTGCCAGAACTTGGGCTCCAGCGCCCCGAGCGTGACCCAGCCGTCGGCGCACTCGTACGGCCGGTAGCAGATCAGCGAGCCGGCCAGCGGCAGATCGCCGCGACGGGGAACGGTCCCGTCGGCGAAGTACGCGCCGGCGACCATCGCCAGCCACGAGAGCGCGCCGTCGGCCATCGAGACGTCGACGATCTGCCCCTCCCCGGAGCCGGGGCGAGCCGGACGACCCTCACGCGCGGGGGCGCCGTCGCGCTCATGCAGCGCGGCCATGATCCCGAACGCGGCCATCAGCGCGCCGCCGCCGAGGTCGGCGATCTGGCCCGCCGCCTGGACGGGCTCGCCGCCGGTCTCGCCCGTGAGGCCGAGCAGGCCGACGAGGCCGAGGTAGTTCATGTCGTGCCCGGCCGCCTCGCGCTTGGGACCGGTCTGTCCGTAGCCGGAGATCGCGCAGTAGACGATCCCGGGATTGACCTCGCGCATGCGCTCGTAGCCGACGCCGAGCCGGTCGAGCACGCCGGGGCGAAAGGACTCGAGCACGACGTCGTGCTCGCGCACGAGCGCCAGCAACGCCTCCCGGCCCTGCTCCTGCTTGAGGTCGAGGCGGATGGAGCGCTTGTTGCGATTGAGCGCCAGAAACAGCGCGCCCTTGGCGCTGTCCTCGGCGCCCTCGACATACGGAGGGGACCAGCGGATGTAGTCGCCCATCCCGGTGTCCTCGACCTTGAGCACGTCCGCGCCGAAGTCGGCGAGCAGCAGCGAGCAGAACCCCCCGGGAAGCAGGCGGGAGAGGTCGAGCACGCGAATGCCCTCCAGGGGCAGGCTCACCGTCCACCCTCCGTGGCGCTCGCCCTGGGCTCATGCGCGTCGGCGTGCGCGGCGGCGGGCGGCGGGTCGGGCCGCGCGATCCCGAGCATACGGCGGGCCTCGGCGACGGTCGCGGGGCGGCGGCCGACCTCTTCGGTCATATGCCGAGCCTGGGCGATCAGCTCGCCGTTGGAGCCGGCCATGGCGCCGTCGGGCAGATACAGGTTGTCCTCCAGGCCGACCCGGACGGAGCCGCCGAGGGTCAGGGCGGCGGCGACGAGCAGCCACTGCGCGCGCGAGATGCCGATCACGCCCCAGTGCGAGCCGGCGGGGATGTTGTCGACCATCGCGGCGAGGTTGCGCGCGCTCGGAGGGATGCCGCCGGTGACGCCCATGATGCAATCCACGTGCAGCGGCGTAGGGCGCAGGACGCCCATGTGGATCAGCGGCTCCAGCGAGCCGACGTGGCCGACGTCGAAGCACTCGTGCTCGGGTTTGATGCCCAGCTCGTTCATCGCCTCCAGCAGCGCGACGATCTCCTCGAACGGGTTGGCGAAGACCATCTTGAACACGAAGTCCCGCCGCGAGCGCGAGTACTTGGCGTAGTTCATCGAGCCCATGTTCAGCGCGGCGACTTCGGGGCGGCACTCGCGCAGGTAGGCCACGCGCTTCTCCACCGACACGCCGACGGCGCCGGTCGAGAAGTTGACGATCGCCGCGTCCCCGACCTCGGCGCGGATCGCGTTGGAGATCGCGCGGTAGTCCTCGACCTCGAAGCTCGGCGAGCCGTCGGGCTTGCGCGCGTGGATGTGAATCATCACGCCGCCCTCGTCCACGATCCGCCGCGCCTCGGCGGCGTACTCGGCGGGGGTGTAGGGGATCGCCGGGCACTGCTCGCGGTTGGCAAGCACGCCGGAGATGGCGCAGGTGAGGACCACCGGATCGTCGACGCTCATACGGCCTCGGTCCGGGTTGTTCTGGGTGGTGCATGCACCACCCAGCGATCCCGCGCATGCGCGGGATCGTGACGAGCCGCATGCGGCTCGTCAACCGTTGGCGCATGCGCCAACGGCGAGGCCGCACATGTGCGGCCTCGTGGGAGGCCCGCATGCGGGCCTCCCGGCCACGCCGCATGCGGCGTGGCCCACCAAAATCCTTCTCCGTCGGCAAGCGTCCACAGGTGCGTAGGGCAAGCTGGGCAAGGACGCAGGGAGCGAAGTGTGCTCCGCACACGAGCGACCGAGGACGCAGATCCAGCGCCGCCATACGCGCCTGTGGTCATACCGGCACCACTCCATGTCGCCTCCACGGCCGCTCGACACGCTTGCCGGCCGACATCTCCAGCGCCCTGCAGATCGTCGGGCGGGTGTCGCGCGGGTCGATCACGTCGTCGATCAGGTCGTTGCCGGCGGCGATGTAGACGTCGAACGCGCGGCGGAACCCCTCGATCAGCTCGGCGCGCTTGGCCTCTGGATCATCGGCCTCCTCGACCTGGCGGCGGAACGCGATCTCCACGACGCCCTCCGCGCCCATCACGGAGATCTCGGCGGAGGGCCAGGCGACGATCAGGTCGGGCTCGTAGGCGCGCCCGCACATCACGTAGTAGCCCGCGCCATAGGCCTTGCGCGTGATGACCGTGATCTTGGGCACGGTCGCCGCGGCGACGGCGTGCAGCATCTTGGCGCCGTGACGGATGATGCCTTCGGCCTCGACCTTCGTGCCGACCATGAACCCGGGGACGTCCTGCAGGAACACGAGCGGGATGGCGAAGGCGTCGCACAGGTTGACGAAGCGCGCGGCCTTGTCGGCGGAGTCGTTGTCGAGGATGCCCCCGAGCTGGCGGGGCTGGTTGGCGACGATCCCGGTGGGGCGCCCGCCGAAGCGCGCGAGGCAGGTGATGATCGTCTTCGCCCACTGGCCCTTGACGTCGAGATAGTCGCCGTCGTCGACGATCGCGCGGATGACCTCGTACATGTCATACGGCGTGCGGTTGGACGGCGGCAGCACGTCGAGCAGCGCCTCCTCGCGGCGGTCGATCGGGTCCGCGGCCGCGCGCACCGGTGGCGGGGTCTCGCAGTGCTGGGGCATGTAGGAGAGGTACTCCTTGATGCGTTCGATGCACTCCTCGTCGTCGGCCACCTCCATGTCGCCGACGCCGGACTTGCGACAGTGCACGCGCGAGCCGCCCAGCTCCTCCTGGGTCACATCCTCGCCGATCGCGGCGCGCACGAGGTGCGGGCCGGCGAGCGCCATCGAGCCACGCCCGCGAACCATCGGCACGAAGTCGGCGAGGCCGGGGATGTAGGCGGTCCCGGCGGCGCACGGCCCCAGCAGCGCGGCGACCTGCGGGATCACGCCGCTCATGATCACCTCCTCGCGGAACAGATGCCCCGAGCCGGCGAACATCGCCCCCGCGGCCTCCTGCACGCGCGCGCCGGCGGAGTCCAGCAGCCATACGAACGGGATGCGCTTGGTCAGCGCCAGCTCGCGCAGGCGCGTGACCTTGAACTCGCCGGTCATGCCCATCGAGCCGGCCATCACCGTGAAGTCGTACGCGCACACGGCCGTCAGCCGGCCGTCCACCTTGCCGTAGCCGGTGATCACGCCGTCCGCCGGCGCGTCGACGCCATCCATCGCGCGCTGGGAGGAGTGCGGGCGCCCGTGGATGCCCAGCTCGACGAACGTGCCCTCCTCCACGAGCAGCGCCACGCGCTCGCGCGCGGTCAGCGCGCCCTTCTCGTGCTGGCGGTCGATCTTCTCCTGCCCGCCGCCGAGCATGATCCGCGCGCGCCGGGCTTCGAGGTCCTCGACCAGGGGGCGCAGCAGGCTTGACTCGGTGGAGGGGGCGGCCACACGGCCAATCCTAACCGCATCGCCGTGCAGCGCGAAGTAAGGAGTCCTACTGCTTACTTTGGGTGGGCATCCGGTCGATCAGAGCAGCGCGGGTTCGGCGCGCGGAGGGGCGCCGGCTTTCAGTTTGGCGATCCGCCGGCAAAACGCCCGCTGCTTGCCGCGCTGACGCCGGCAGGCGCGCAGCGCGTGGCGCAGTTCGCGCTCCGCGCGCCGCCGTTCCAGCCGCTTCAGGCGCACTTCGTCGATCGTCTGGCGGGCCGGCGGCGGAGTGACGTTCACCGGGATGTTGATCGCCAGCGTGTCGACCCTCACAGCGATAGTCACGCCTTCCGCTGAGAAGGTGTACCTGGCGCGCACGGGTACGCCGTCGGGCGCGATGAACAGTTCCAGTTTGAATGTGGGCGGAGGGCTGGGCTTGGCGGGAGTCTTTTGCGTTTCCGGCGTGTTGAACAGCGAGTTCAAGGGGTGCTTTGGTTCTGTGGATTGCGGTTTGAGTTTTTCCAGGAACAGCGCGGGATCGAGCGTGGCGTCGAACTCGGTGACCCGCTGGTCGTCGACGGTCACGGGTCCCGACTCCTCGATCGCCAGCGCGCCGTTCAGTTCTTCGACGAGCTTGCTGAACGTGCCCTGCGCGCCGGACCGATCGCTTTCCATGACGCCGCCGGGAGCGATGTTCGGCGCTGCTTCTTTGCGTTTGCGCTTGCTGCGAACCCAGGGACGGCCGCCGTCGATTTCCGCGGCCTGGCGCCGGTAGGTGTAGACGGTGTCGCCGATCACCCGCGTCTGCACCGACGGCAGGCCGAGAATGCCGGCGACCATCGAGACCTCCGCGGGAGACTGGCTGGCTTCCCCCGCGCCCGCGAGGATGAGCACGAACGGAATGCCATGGCCGAAGAGTTCGCCAAACGATATTTCCTCCTGCAACGAGAAGCGCTCGGTGTTGACGTGCAGCTGGGCCATCTGCTGCTCGAGCACGACCAGATCGGGGGGCGGGGGTGCGGTCGCGCGGGCCGTGGTCGCCGCGCACAGGAGCACCGCGACCGGCAGCATGGCGAGAGCCAGACGTGGCCCCTGCAACTTTGTCGATCTCAACATTCCTCCCCCCTTCACGCCTCGCGCAAATCGCTGTTTGCCGGTACTCGCGGCACGGCACATTCTGACAGATGGCATTTTCTGCCGCGGTCACGTCCGGGCCCCAACGCTCCTTGCGTCCTGGGGCACGCATCCCCACACCAGATCGCTGCGGTACTCAGCCTCCTGGCACAAGCGTCAGCCCGCGCTGGGCGAAGTGATGGTCGAACGCGAACGCCTCGGCGATCCCCTCGCGCTCCATCAGGGCGAACGAGGTCGCGTCAACATGACTCCAGCGCTTGTCGGCGTGGGATTCGAGGATCGACCAGGCCTCCTGCTCGATCGGCTCGTCGATGCGCACCATTTCGATCGCCTCTCCCGCGCGGAAGCGACGACCCCACCGGATCGCCTCCTCCCTGCCCGCCCTGACGAGCAGCGCCGTGTAGGTCTCGGAGAAGACGTAGTTCGACGTCAGCAGCTGTGTGTGCGCGGCCACCAGCTCGGACAGCGCCGCGCGTGCGGCCTCGTGCTCGCGCTCGCCCTGGTTGCGCAACGCCACGAACGCGCCGGTATCGACGAACACCCTCCTCAACCGTATACGTCCTCGTCGAGCGTCTGCACCGTGGAGCCGCCCACACCGTCGGCCGGCGGCTCGTCGATCAGATAGCGGATCAGCGGATCGCGGGCCTGGTTGGGCCGGCGCGAGCGGGCCGCATCGATCAGTCCGCGCACGACGCCCGCGATGCTCCCACTCTGGCGAGCCTGCTGCTTGAGCCAGCGATATTGACCGTCATCGAGATAAAGCTGCGTACGGTGCTGCATGACGTCCTACAGTATACAGCAAAAACTGCGGGCCGTCGGCGAGGGCGAGGTTGATCACCCAGTCGCAGTTTGCGACGCTCGGCTCGTGCACGCCATGCGAGCGGGACAGCTCGACCTCGGCGACGTGACCGCGCACCGTGCCCGTCACGACCACACGATCGGAACGCGCCCCTCGGCGACGGCCGAGTCAAGCAGACGCAACTCCTCCTCCGTCAAGCGCACCGCGATCTGTGACATGCAAAAAGCATACCCTCTGGGGATGCGCCCTGGCCTGGGTTTTAACGCCCTTTCCAAACGGGCTCGCGCTTCTCGAAGAACGCGGTGACCCCCTCGACGATGTCCTCGGTCGAGAGCGCGAGCGTGAGCTGGGCGCGCAGGTAGTCGAGCGCGTCGTCGAGCGGCATGTCCAGCTGGCGGCGCATGGCTTCCTTGCCCAGGCGCATGATCGCGGGCGACTTGGAGGCGAGCTTGCCGGCCCACTCGTTGACGGCCGCGTCGAACTCCTCGGCGGGGACGACGCGGTTGACGATCCCGGCCGCGAGCGCCTCCCGGGCTGACCAGCGCTCGCCCAGCAGCAAGAGCTCGGTGGCGCGCTTGCGCGGGACGTTGCGGTAGATGAGCGCCATGATCATGAAGGGGAACGTGCCGACGTTGATCTCGGGCGTGCCGAATGTGGCCTCCTCGGAGGCGACGATCAGATCGCAGGCGAGCGCGATCCCGAGCGCGCCGGCGAGCACGTGGCCGCGCACCGCGCACAGCGTCGGCTTGGTCAGCGAGCCGATCAGCCGGAACAGCGAGACGAAGCGCTCGGAGGCGAAGTGCTTGTGCACGAGCGGCACGTCGCCCGCGAAGCCGCCGAGGTTGGCGCCCGAGGAGAACGTGCGCTCGTGCGAGGAGCACAGCACGAGGCAGCGCGCGTCGGGGTCCTCCTCAGCTCGCTGGAACGCCTCGATCAGACCCGACAGCAGCTCGGCCGAGAGGGCGTTGCGTGTGTCGGGCTCATCGAGCGTGATCGTGGCGACGCCCTCGGCAAGTTCGTAGAGGACCGGTTCGCCCACGCAGGCATCCTAACCGCGCGGGATTCCTACTCACGTTCGCGCCTGCCCTCCCAGTCCCAGCGCGAGCACGAGCGCGGAGCCCAGCCGGCGGGCGTTGAGGGGCCCGATGTCCGGCAACTCGTATCACATATGTACCGTCTTGTGATACAGTAGTCGTATGCGCAGCGTCAGACTGGACGACGAGCTCGACCGGCGCGTGCGTCAGGCCGCCGCGGCCGAGGGCGCCTCGGTGTCGGAGTTCATCCGCCGCGCCGCGAGCGAGCGCGCGGAGCACACCCTCGCGACCGGCGCGCGCGAGCGTCTGGCGGACGTGATCGGAGCGGTCCACGGGGGCGGCGGGCAGGCGCGCGACACGGGCGCGGCGTTCGCGCAGGAGCTCGCGCGGCGCGCGTGACGCTCACCGACGCCGGACCGCTCGTCGCGCTGATCGACGCGGACGAGCCCGACCACGAGCGCTGCAGAGAGACGCTCGCGCAACTGCGCCTGCCGCTCCTGACCACGTGGCCGGCGTTCACAGAGGCGATGTACCTGCTCGGCCGCGTCGCGGGCTGGCGCGGGCAGGAGCCGCTGTGGCGTCTGGTCCTGCGCGAGGACCTGATCCTCGCTCCATCCTCGCCCGCGGCCAACAAGCGCGCCGCGCGCCTGATGGAGCGCTACCGCGACCGTCCGATGGACCTCGCCGACGCCACCCTCGTGGCGCTCGCCGAGGAGCGCCGGCTCAAACGCGTCTTCACCCTCGACGCCGACTTTCACATCTACCGGCTGCACGGACGGCAGGCGTTCGAGATCGTGCCGGGTGCGTAGCGAGTACGAATGATGTATGCGACCTCCACAGCCAGTCGATGGGGCGTTCCGTCGCCTACTTCCTCCTCTTCGCCCCGATCGCCCCGTGCTTCCTGCGCGCCGCGCGTTCGCAGGCCGCGCGCTTGTGGCCCCTGGTCTTCTTGCGGCACGCCCTGAGCGCCGCGGCGAGCCCCGCGCCGGCCTTCCGCTTGGAGCAGCCGGTAACCGAGACGGGGGTGGACTCGTGGATCGCGGCGCCGTTCTGCGCGAGGAATTCGGTGGGCATCGCGAGCTTTGAGGTGCACAGGTTGCCGTTGGCGGTGAGCGCGGAGAACCTGCCCTGCGGGAGCGTCAGTTCGAAGCTCCCGACGGGGGCGTCGGGAACGGTCTTGAATGTGCTCGAGGTGATCCCCGCTTTGCTGATGAACGTATCGCCGACGAGGTCGATCGTGACGCCGTAGCCCTGGAGGACGACGATCAGATTCGGGAATGCTTCGCCGCCGTTCGATACAAAGTACGCCGGGCCTTCCAGCGGGACGGGGATCAGCGGCGTGATCGCCTTGGCGTGACCGACGATCGACGCCGCAGGGCAGCCCGCGGGGTTTGCTTTGAACTGCGCGGCGGTGCACGCTTTCTGCAGCGTCGTCAGTCGCGAGGGGAGCTGCTTGGGGAGATCGACCTTGACCTGTTTGATGTTCGCCTGGCTGCCGAACGACGCCTTCGGGTAGGTCAGCTTTACGCTCAGGCTCGCACCGTTGGCTTTGGATGTTTTCCCGGAGGTCGAGACGGCGAATTTCGGGGCGAAGCCGAGCGTCGCGCAGTTCGTCGCCTGGAATGGCACCGACAGCGCATCGACGGCGCCCTCGGTGCTGTCCAACGCTCCGGTGATCGCCATCGGGTTGCAGTTCGTCGGGTTGAACGTGAACCCGGGCCGGTTGATCGTGACGTTGACGTGCTGGATCTGCAGCGGTATGCCCTTGAGGATCGTCGGGATCTTGTACGGCCCGCTGTTATCGCTCGTGACCGTCAGCGCCGCCGTGATCGGATCGACTTCGATCTTCGCCCTCACCAACACGCAATCACAGGGCGTGCCCGCCTCCAGGTCGTACGGTCCCGCCTTCGCGGGGTTGACGATCGACAGGCCGAACGGGGCGCCCTCGTACGGGCCGGTGATATAGACCTTGCCGCCGGTCACGCTGAACGGGTCGTTGCCGACGCCGACCGACACGATCGTTTCGCCGATCTGACTGTTCGGGCCACACAGCCCTTGGCTGGCCTGCGGTTCGGGGCACAGTTCCACGCCCGTCAGCAGGCCCGACAGACCCGCAGGCATGTGCAGACCGATCGCCTGCAGGTTCTGACTGCCGTCGGGACGACTCATCGTCATCGTGAACGGGCTAAACCCACCGGCCTGGATGCTCGTCGTGCCCGCCGTCAACGACGGGTTGAACGGCAGGCTCGCGCCAGGACACGGGCTCCCGTTCGGACCGTGATCGATCCGGAAGGACGAGGACGTTTCGACCGGCCCGTTGCCGTCCCACGGCGTGAACGTGGCGTTCGTCGTGTAGGTCCCGCAACGCGACGGGGTGCTCAACGGTGCGCGTTCCCCACCGAAGAAGTGCAGTTCGAGGTCTTCAAACGGCAGGTCCGGCGTGTTCTTGAACGTCGTGACGATCTGCCCGGTGTCGGTCAATTTCACTTCGCCCGTGAGCTTGATCAGGCTGCCCGAGTGTTCGTCTTCGGCGACCATGTACATCGCCACCAGGCTCCCGAACGGGTTGGAGTACTGCGCCGCCAAATACACGGCGCCTTCCAGTTCGTGTTCGAGCAGCGGCGTCTTGATCTTCACCGTCCCGATCTTCGAGCCGTTCGGACAGAAGTTCGTGCCCGGCAGCAGCGGGGTCGGCAGTTCGGGGGTGAACGTTCGTGTCTCGTCTCCCGGTTCGAATTCAGGGTTGAATTCCTTGGGGCCCTGATAGCCGATCTGGTCACCGGGGCTGCCGAGCGCGCCTTGCGGCAAAGCGCTGGGATCGGACGAGCACGCTTCCAGCCCATCCGAGCTTGCGGGGTTTAGCGCCACGCCTTCGGGCAGCGCCACCGTCGTGTCCCGCAACGAAGACTCCGCCAGGCCTTCGGGGTTGAAGGCCGCCTTCTGTGAGATGTGCACGCCGACAGTCAGCCCTGAGGACGTGCTGGCGTTTGTCGTATCCGGGGAAACCGTGATCGTCGGCGGGAACTGCAGCTTCGAGCACCCGCTCAGCCCGACCGGCTGGCCGCTGGCATCGCGGGTAACCGAAGGGGTGGTCACGTAGTCGCCGGGACTCTGGTAGGAGTCGACCGAGATCGACGAGTGCAGCGGTCCCGTGCAGCTTGTCGGCAGCGTCAGGAACGGTTTGCGCTTCGCGCCACTGCCCACCACGCCGTACACGAACAGCCTGGTCGCGACCACCGGCTCGACTACGGGCGCCTGGAGGGATTCCGCCTGCAGCGGATAGTCGCCGCCGGCGCGCACTCCCACATTGATGAACACATTGGGGATGATGAAATGTGAACCCAACTGCGCCGCCACGCCGTGGGGCGGGACCAGGTTGTAGATCGGCTCCTTGAGAGTTTTAAAGACCCCGGATTCGCCGAATTCGACTTCCAGTTCGCCGACGA
This sequence comes from Solirubrobacteraceae bacterium, assembly GCA_035567335.1. Lineage (GTDB taxonomy): Bacteria > Actinomycetota > Thermoleophilia > Solirubrobacterales > Solirubrobacteraceae > Palsa-744. The sequence continues at coordinate 35,237 of DATMPZ010000001.1, read as the reverse complement.
CCGACTCCGTCGGACACGGTGGAAATGGCGGGTGACCCGATACGCCCAATACTTCACCGGTCACATCCATCTCCGCGAGTGAGCACTTCGCCGGAGTCGCGTTCGGATCGCCGACCAGCCCGGGCGGCAGGTCTACGATCACGTCCTTGAAGGTGCCATCGGGTTGAATGTGGTAGGGCGAGTCGGCGGTGGTTTCCTTCGGCAGCACCGTGGTGTTCATGGCGATGTTCGTCGCCATCTTGTACGGGTGCGACCCGGCCTGAAGATCCTTGCTTCCGTCCGCGTTCAGGAACGAGACTTCGAAGCTCTTCACGCCGAAGCCCGGGCCCTTGGTCGCAAAGCGACCGCCACCGAGGCTCGTGCCGTTGGCGTTTTCGGCATTGAGCCGGAAGTCATAAAGACGTCCCGCCTGCAGGCCGCTGACATCGGCGCTCACGCGCACCGGGCCCGTGCCCGCTTCGATTTGAGCCGGCGTCTGTTCGCAGGCGACGCTGTGGCTGAAAGTCGTGACGGGTTCGTTCAACTTGTTGAGCGGTGCCTGAGAGAATCCGGAGGCGTCGTATTCGAACCGGCACGAGCTCACCGCGGCGCCGCGTGGGTTCACAGTGCCTTCCAGCTTAGCGCTCGTCTGCGTCAGGCTCGCCGCCGCGCCGGCGACGACGGCGGGAGCGTTGCTTGCGAAGACATAGACCTTCCCGTCGGCGGGATTGGAGACGTAGATCCTGCCGCTCGCACCGCTCACCGCGATCCCACCCTGACCGGCCGAGCTCGAAAGCTGAAGCCCGCCGAAGGTCGAGACGAGCGTTCCGGTCCCAACCGCCGTTACGGATCCGGTCTGAGTGAGTTCGCCATTCATCTCTCCCGCGTCCCACTCGCCAACCGATGACTGATGGTCCACGTAGACGTGGCCGGTCGCGGGATCGACCGCAACCGCGACGTCCGAGCCGGAGGTCTCGACGTTGCCAAAAGGTTCCTGGTTAGGGCCTATCTTGACGACGCAATCACATGAGAGGAGCAGGTACTGATCCCCGTTGGGAGCGACGCCAAAGCCGTCCGCATTGACGGTCGCTTCGCGCGAAGAGACGGTCGCTTCGCCGTTTAGCATTTCCCGCATGAGGCCGTTTGTGACGGCGTTGTCGAACAGGTCGATCGTGCCTTCGGGAAGATAGACCCGTAGTTGGCCGCTCGCGTCAACCCCGAGCCCGGAGGCTCTTGTTGAGACGCGCCCCTGTGAAGACCTAATGGTGCTCTTCGTGGCGATCTGGCCGATATATGCTCCGGTCGGGCTGAACTTGTCGATCACTTCATGACCGCCGTCGAGCACGTACAGGTCGCCCGCCGAGGGGTCGGGCGCGCCGGTCGAGTTGTCGACCGCGATCGCGGCCGGATTGCCGTATTCGGACGGAAACGAGAACGAGCCGGCAGGCGTTGCCGAGCCGCTCAGCGCGTTGCCGGCCAGGGACGAGAAGTCGACCGGGTTGCCGTTGGCGTCGAACTTGTAGACCGTGTTGGTTCCGACGTCGGCGACGTACACATCGCCGCTGGATTCGTCGATCGCGATCCCGTTGGGATTCGAGAGCGAGCCGAAGCTGAATTGGAAAGGATGGCTTTCGCCGCTCGCCAGCGCAGACGCGCCGCCCAGCCAGAGCCACGACGTGCACACCGCGGCGAGCAGCGCCGCCGAACGCGCGGCCCGCAGGCCAATCCCACACACCACTGAGACCCTCATCACTTACCCCCCTTGTGGGACTTGGCTTTCGCTCGGGCCTTGCGCACCGTGTTTGTGCAGCGAGCACGCCTGCGCTTGCTGCGCTTGCAGGCCTTCGTCGTCGCCTTCTTCCGCTTCGGTTTCGCTTCCGCCGGTGGCGCGAGATTCCCGGCGCCTGAGAATGTCTGGCTCGACGGCGCTCCGTAGATCGAGGGCTGCGGCGCAACCGCCGTGCGGCACGCATCGGCCGTGCCGCACGGTGGAGGCGCGAGCGGAGTCGGAAAGCCACCATCCACACGCGCGTCGTAGATAACGCGCAGTTCTTCATGTGAATCCTGCGGCACGAGCTGTTGGCGGCTGAGGATGAAAACGTCGTTGCCGTTTTCGCTCGCGGCGATGAGCGCGGATTGGCGAGAGCTCGTGCCGGAGGAGATCAGATATAGCTGCCCGCCCTCGTACTCGTAGACATCACGCTGGCCGTTCGTGTCACGCGGCACGAGCGCCTCGGCTGTTTCGAAGAAGAGCCGACCGCTGTTCGACAGCGGATGTACGCTGCTCGTAGCTTGAGGGCCCGTACCTTGATTTTCGAGCGACGCGCCTCCGGCCGTGGGGGGCTCGCCGCTCGGATCGCAAGACGCGCACGTCATCTTGTTCGACGCCGCGTCGTACAGGTAGACCTCGCTGTCGGGAGAGCCTGTGTTCGCGTCGATGGTGTCATAACCGGTCAAACTCACGCTCGTTGAGAAGGCGAAGAACCGCCCATTGGTCGAGGCCACCAGCAAACACTGGCGGCGGCAAAAGTCATTATTTGAGAGGGTGGCGACCAGTGTGGTCGTCCCTTCATGCCAGAGATATAGGTTCTGCTGGCCCGCCGTGGCACCGCTCGCCAGGGCGCCACGCGCCACGAAGTAGAGGTAGGAGCCGTCCTGGCTGATGCTGCTCACTTTTAGTTCTCCAGCTCCTCGGGGTGTGAGATCGGTCAGATCGCCGTTCGGGAGGTCGTACCGGTAGAGATTCGTGCCGCTGCCAGGGACGGTGTCGCTGGTCAGGCCGGCGGCGGCGGCGGCGGTGAAGAACACCACCGATCCATCGGCGCTGGCTTCCTGGAACTGGCCGCTGCCTCCGCTGCCACCCGCTTTGGAGTCGTCAATCTGCATGGTGCTCTGGCCGTTCACGCGCACATAGAGCTTGCCGCCCGCGGTGAAGAAGATGTGCGAGCCATCGGCGGAGATGACGTACGGATTGTGGTACCAATTCGCCGCCAGCGATCCCACGACAGGGGCGCCATCGGGCAGCACCGTGACGAGTCGCAGGTCACCTTCCGCCCACTCGTACAGGTTATCGACGCCGTCCGGGGCGTTCGGCGTGAGTGGCGCCTGCTCGTCGAAGACCACATGGTTGAGGTCAGAGGAAGCACCGTCGAACTGCGCGTTCTCCGGTGTGACGCCGGGCCGCGGAACGTTGAGCAGCTGGTAACTCGCGTTGATGTCGTTGCGCAGCAGCAGGTTTACGACGCCCAGCGGTTCACCACTGACGACTTCAACGCCTTCCACGCCACAACTTCCTCCGTTTTGGCTAAATGCAGTCTGCTGTCCACCGACGAATAGCGCTGCCGTCGTGAGATTGGTGGAATATGCCGTGACCGCGGTGTTGTCAGTCGTGCAGCGATCTCCGGTGTAGGACTGCCGCGGCGTCACGTTTTCGGAAGACCACCCGCTCACGCCGCGCGTGGCGACGTAGTCCTGGCCGCCGCTGTCCGAACCGGGCAGGATGTCCTGGGAGGAATAAGCCATGCGGTTGCCGTCGCGGGCCGCTAGGCCGGACGGGGTGTCTTCATAGACAGCACCGGCGCGAGGTGGGTCGGGTTGACTCGTGATAGCGGTTGACGGAGTCACCAGCTCGTAGGCGCGGCAGTCGGGCAGGCTCGCCGAGAAGCCGCCGCGAAGCTGTTCGTTGGGACAGGCAAGCTGCGCGGCGGTCGCCGTGGTGAACGTCTGATCGGGACCCGAGACCGTGCCGAGCTCATTGGTCACCGTCACGCGGTAGTGATAGGTGGTACCGGCAGCGAGGCCGCTGGCCGACGCCCACACGGTGTGCGAGGCGACGCCTTCACCCACGCTGCCTTCCGGGAACGGCGTCGACTGGCCATACGCGGTCGTCGTGCCGTATTCAAAGCGATATGCGGTCGGAATGCCGCCCGGGTTGGCCAGCGCCCCGAGCTTCGCTTCGGAGGCCCCGACTTCCGCCGTCAGCTCTGTGCCGATGCTCGGCGCGGTCGGCGGGCCATAGATCCAGACGAGGTTGTCAGCGCCGTCGGCCACGTACACACGGCCGTTGGACTCGTTGATTGCCAACATGGCTATGCCGCCGAAAAAGGATATAAGTGGAGATGTCCCGATGGAGGCTGCGCCTATGTCTGCGACCTTGGCGCCGCCGGGGCTGTACTCAACAAGGTGCGTGCACGGCGGGGCGGAAGAGCCACAGAAGTCTGTGCTGTTGTCGACGAGCGTCAATACGTCGCCGTGCGGGTCGACCGCGAGCGCCTGCAGGCCCTGTTCGCTTTTGATTTCCGTCGTCAACGCGCCGGATGGACTGAACTCCTCGATCCGGCTGTTGCCGTCGTCGGCGACCCACACGTTCCCCGCGGAGTCCACCGCGACGCCGGTCGGTTTGCTCAGCGCGTTGGCGCCGGAGCCGGCGATCGTCGCCGCCACGCCACTTGGCGCGCCACCGGTCAAGTTGAACACCTCCACCTCGTTCTTGGGCGCGCACGCCAGGTAGACGTTGCCTGCCGAGTCCGTCGCGATCTGCGTCCATGTGTAGTTTCCGAAGGCAGCGTTGTTGCACCCCGGCACGGCGAACGAGGACAGCAGCGCGCCGCTGCTCGGATCATACGTGTCGATTTCCTGACCGAGGGCATCGACTACGTACACATCCCCACTGGTCGGGCTCACGGCCACGCCGGAATACCGTTCGCTCCCGCCCCCGAACGGCGACGGCGGTGAGATCGGCTTGCCCGACGGTTCGTACTTGTTGATCTTGGAGCCGAAGAGGCTTGTTACGTAGACATTCCCGGCCTGATCGGTGGCGACGCCGAATGTATTTTCGCCGGTCTGGAACTTGCCGTAGGAGACGAGCTTCGGAGCTTCGGCCTGGGCGACAGCGGCAGAGAGCGCGAGCAGGCCGAAGAGGACACAGAGGGTCATCAGGGGGATGGCGATCAAGCCGCGCGCAGGCGCGCCACTCCCTCCGGCACAGGGCAAATCAGCCGAGCGGGTCCGGAACTTCGGGCCGATCGATCCGCGAAGAGGTTTTACGGTGGGGACGAAGTTCCGGACCCTGCGCCGCTCAGTCGGTTTCACCTTGGCTCCTTGTGGTCGATGTAGCTCAGATCGTTCATGCGCCTGCTTCCTCCTCGCGGGCGCCCGCGCCAAGCCGCCGCGCGACCTGACGCCCGAGCGCCGTCAACGCCCACGCGTTGCGCTCGCCTTTGGCATGCCCCACACCCATGTTCTCGGCGAGGCCCAGGCGCTCCAAGCGCGCGAGCAGCTTGGAAATCTGACCCTGGTCGGTGATCCCGGCGAGATCCCCCACCATACGGTTGCTCACCCCTGGCCGCGTCGCGATCGCCTCCAGCACGAGCGTCGTGCGATACGTCAAGCGCATCGGCACGCCCGCCAGCGGGTCGTTGCCACCGCCGGCGCCGTTCTCGCTCGTTGTCACCGTTGGCGCGTGCGACTGGCGCCGCGCGAGGGCTGGCGCCGGGCGTCCCTCCTCCCGCCGCGCGGCGGCCGGCCCGAGGTAGGGCAGCACGATCATGCCCATCAATTCCCCGTGCAGGTCGGTGAGCGGCGCGCGCTCGCCGCGGACCAGCCGCCCGTACACGATCGTGAACGCCGCGCCGACCAGGCCCTCCGCGGTCAGCGGCGGGGGAACGCGCCCCGCTCTGGATGCGCCCTCGCGCCGACCCTCATCGACAACACGCGCGAGTTCGGCCAGCACCCGCTCACGGCGCTCCAGCACGCGCGGCCCGCCGCGCAGCGCCTGCACGACGCAGACGTCGGCGAGCGCGGGCTCGCGCTCGAAGAACGAGAGGATCGTCCACAGGCCCACGCGCACACGCTCGCGCCAGGGGCCCTCCGCGACGTCCGCTCCGAGCAGCTCCTCGCGCATCGTCTCGACAACGCTCTCGAGCGCGGCGAGCAGGCAGTCCTCGCGATTGCCGAACAGCTCGTAGAACGTGCGCCGCGAGACGCGCGCCCGCGAGGCGATGTGCGCGACCGTGACGCGCGGATAGCCCAGGTCCTCGATCGCGCCGAGCGTCGCGGCGAGCAATCGGGAGCGCTGGATCTCGATCACGCGCTCGCGCGAGGCGTCACCCGCGCGGGCGGACGGACGCGGACGCGCCCGTACACGTACTCGCGCGGGAGCCCGTGAAGCCATCACGCGGTCCTCCCCGCGAGGGGGTCCGTGGCTCGGGGCTTATCGGTCGCTAGACCTGGGCCGCAGCTACGGGCCGAGAGAGAGAGAGAGAGAGAGAGATGCCTCGGCGGTGCCGATGCATCTACCTACGGGCCGGTGCGGCCGCGCAGCAATCCCCGTCACGTATGTGTCCACTGAACCCACGCGAAAACAGCTCCCTCATCGAAGCGATTCAGGTCCCTCTCCCAAGAGAACCCCTGCTGATCAATCAAGGCCGGCCACAGCGGCGAGCCCCAAACCCGATCTATGTCCCTGCGCCTCTTGACAAGACGCACACAACAGACACAATATACATCAAGCCACAACGGTTTGTCAAGCCCCCTGCGGCACAGCCCTCGTCCGTGACCTGCGCCGAGCGAAGTAAGCAGCGCTACTGTTTACTTTCTCTCCGGTCTGCGTTAGCCTTCGTGGGAGCACCATAATTCGCGCAGCCCGAGCGCACCGCACAGTCCGAGACCCAGCCCCCACACGAGGAGACCGCACAGACATGGCCGCCACCGCCGAGAGCGTGCTCAAGCCCGATCATGGGGCCGCGCGCAGGCACTTCATCTTCAACGACGAGCACGAAGCGCTGCGCGAGTCGATTCGCAGCTTCGCGATCAAGGAGCTCGCGCCGCACGCGGCCGAATGGGAGGAGACGACGTTTCCCGACTCGGTGTTCAGGCGCATGGGCGAGCTGGGGTTGCTGGGCCTGGACAAGCCCGAGGAGTACGGCGGGCAGGGCGGTGACTACTTCAGCGCGATGGTGCTGGCGGAGGAGATGTCAAACGCCAACAGCGGCGGGCTGGCGATGGGGGTGTCGGTGCAGACCGACATGGCGATGCCGCCGATCCTCGCGTTCGGCACCGAGGAGCAGAAGCGCGAATGGGCGCAGCCGGCGATCAGGGGGGAGAAGATCCTGTGCCTGGGCATCACCGAGCCCGACGCTGGCTCGGACGTCGCGGGGATTAAGACGCGCGCCGTCAAGGATGGCGATGAATACGTGATCAATGGCTCCAAGACGTTCATCACGAACGGCCATCGCGCGGACGTGATCGTGCTCGTCACGAAGACCGATCCCGACATCGGCTACGACGGCTTCACGCTGTTTCTCGTGCCGATGGACGCGCCGGGTGTGATACGCGAGAAAAAGCTCGAGAAGATGGGCATGCACGCCTCGGACACCGCGCTGCTGGCCTTCCAGGACGTGAGGGTGCCGGAGTCGGCCGTGCTGGGCGAGGTGGGACGCGGCTTCTATCACATCATGTGGGAGCTGCAGGGCGAGCGCATGATCAGCGCCGCCGGCTGCGTGGCGGGCGCGCAGAAATGCTTCGAGCACACGCTCAACTACGCCAAAGAGCGCGAAGCCTTCGGCAAAGCGATCGGCCACTTTCAGGTGATCCGCCACAAGTTCGCGGAGATGGCGACCAAAATCGAGTCGGCGCGACAGCTCGTGTACGTGACGGCGTGGCGCTTTGCCAACGGCGAGTATCCGGTGCGCGAGATCTCGATGGCCAAGCTGCACAGCGCGCGCGTGGCGTGCGAAGTCGCGGATGAGTGCATCCAGATCCACGGCGGCGCGGGCTACATGCGCGAGTACAACGTCGAGCGCGTGTGGCGCGACATGCGCCTGAACCGGATCGGGGCGGGCACGGACGAGATCATGCTCGAGGTGATCGGGCGCTCGTACGGGCTTTGATCGCGGCGAACCACCGCCGGCCGCATGACTAATAGAAAGCTGATTTGGTCGCCGTCGCCGCATGCGGCGACGGCAGCAGGGTCACATGTGACCCTGCTTGAAACCGCACATGTGCGGTTTCACCGGACGGTACATGTACCGTCCGGCCGACCGGCGCATGCGCCGGTCGGAACTGCACCAATCCATCGCGCATGACCAACCCCGATCCCCCCTTCACGCACGAGCACGAGGAGCTGCGGGAGTCGATCCGCGGGTTCATCGACCGCGAGCTCGCGCCCCATGCCCAGCAGTGGGAGGACGAGCGGTGGTTTCCCGACGAGGTCTTTCCCAGGCTCGCCGCGCAGGGCCTGCTCGGCCTGAAGTACCCCACCGCGCTGGGCGGGCAGGGCGGGGACCACCTGCACGAGGCGGTCATGTGCGAGGAGCTGGCGCGCATCGGCTCGGGCGGGACCGCCGCGGGGATCGGCGCGCACGTCAACATCGCCACGCCGCCGATCTGGAAGTTCGGCACCGACGAGCAGAAGCAGCGCTACCTCGTGCCGGCTATACGCGGCGAGAAGATCGGCGCGCTCGGCATCACCGAGCCCGGCGCGGGCTCGGATGTCGCCGGACTGCGCAGCAAGGCCGAGCGCGTGGACGGCGGCTGGGTGGTCAACGGCGAGAAGACCTACATCACCAACGGCGTGCGCGCGCACTTCATCGTCACGGCCGCCAGGACCACGCCCGAGGGCGGGCAGCCGGATGACTCGGGCGGCGCGCAATCCGGCGAGGCCGGACGCCGAGCGCGCGACAGGCACGAGGGCATCTCGTTCTTCATCGTCGACCGCGGCGAGGGCGTCAGCTCATCCAAGCTGCAGAAGCTCGGCTGGCACGCCTCGGACACCGCCACGATCGCCTACCAGGACGTGTTCGTGCCCGAGCAGAACCTGCTCGGAGAGCTGCACGGCGGCTTCAAGCTGATCATGGCCAACTTCCAGTGGGAGCGCCTGGCGATGGCGCTTGGGGCTATCGGCGCGATGCGTTTGGCATGGGAGCGTACGGCGCAGTTCGCGCGCGAGCGCCAGGCATTCGGGCGCCCGCTCTCCGACCACCAGGCGATCAGACACAAGCTCGCCGACCTCGCCGCGAGCGCCTATCAGGCACGCTGCGTCACCTACGACGCGCTGCGGCGCTTTGTCGCCGGCGAGGAGCCCCTGCGCGAGGTGACGATGGCCAAGCTCCTCACCCAGCGCGCCTGCTTCGAGCTGATGGACGCCTGCCTGCAGATCCACGGCGGCGCGGGCTATATGCGCGAGGTGTGGGTGGAGCGCGCCGCCCGCGACGCGCGCCTGGGACCGATCGGCGGCGGCTCGGACGAGATCATGCGCGAGATACTCGGACGCGTGCTGGGGTTTTAGGCGGCGCAGCCGGGGAGCGCGCCGGCATTCCCCTCGCGCGCCGCGGGACGAAACGATCCGGGACGGATAGGCTCCCGGCCCACAACAGACGACCAAAGACGAACGACAGGAGAACGAAATCATGGGAGTACTCGACGGCAAGGCGGCGATCGTCACCGGCTCGGCGCGCGGGATCGGGCGCGCGACGGCCGAGCTGCTCTGCGAGCAGGGCGCGGAGGTGCTGATCAACGACCTCGACGGCGACGTCGCCCGACAGGCGTCCGAGGAGATCGCCGGCGAGACGGCTGTATACGCCGGCGACCTGACGAAGCCGGGCGCGGCCGACGAGCTCGTGCAGGCGGCGATCGACGCGTTCGGCAAGATCGACATCGTCGTCAACAACGCCGGCTATACGATCGACGCGCCGGTGCACAAGATGACCGACGAGCACTTCCAGGCGATGCTCGACATCCACACGGTCGTCCCCTTCCGGGTGATCCGCGCCGCCGCTCCGCACCTGCGCGAGCCCGCCAAGAAGGAGCGCGAGGAAGGCCGCGAGGTGTTCCGCAAGATCGTCAACGTCTCCTCCACGTCGGGCACGTTCGGCAACGCCGGCCAGGCCAACTACTCGGCCGGCAAGGCGGGCGTCGTGGGCCTGACGAAAACGATCGCCAAGGAGTGGGGCCAGTTCAAGGTCAACGTCAACGCGGTCGCGTTCGGCTTCATCGACACGCGCCTGACGCAGGCGAAGGTCGACGACAACACGATGGAGATCGGCGGCGAGCAGGTGCAGCTCGGCATCCCCGAGCAGATGCGCCAGATGGCCTCGATGCTGATCCCGCTCGGCCGCCCCGCCACGCCCGCGGAGGCGGCGGGAGGCGTGTTCTTCCTGTGCACCCCCTGGAGCAATTACGTGCACGGCCAGACGCTGCACATCACCGGCGGGCTGTTCGGCGGGATGACCGGCTGAGCCATGCCTCGCGCGCCGCGCGACGCTGTCCTCGAGGCAGCTTGCGCGGTGCGCAAAACCACTGTTGCGAGAACGAGCCAAAGCGCCTACAGTCGAAGCGGCACGTTCCAACCAGGAGGCACGCATGAACACGTATGTGATTCTTCGCCGTAGCGGCTGGCGCTCCCCGGAGGACCTGCAGGCCGCCGCCGAGCGCTCGAAAAAGGTCGGCGAGGAGGAGATGTCAGACGACATCCGCTGGATCCGCAGCTATGTCCTGCAGGAGGACGGAGGCTCGGTGGGCACCGTCTGCGTCTATCAGGCGAGCGGTCCCGAGGCGATCCGCGAGCACGCCGCGCGCGCCGACCTGCCCGCGGACGAGATCATCGCGGTCGCGGATACGGTCCTCGTCCGCCCCGATCCCGAGCAGCCCTCCGCGCAGCAGGATCGCGGCTAGCTCGCGACACGACACCCCTGAGGTCCAGCTGACAGCCGGAGAAGTACGCCCCGGCAGGCGAGGCCAGGTACGCGACCAGCGCGGCCACCTCGCCCGGGGCGGTGCCGTCGCCGAGGGCGATCGTCACCACCGTGATCCCATGGCGCGCCCACTCGACCGACAGTGTGCGCGCCAGGTTCTCCAGTCCCGCCCGCGCAGCGTCCGCCTGCTTGACGATCTTCGATCGGTCCGCGCCGGGCGCCGGCGCGAGATAGGCGATCCGCCCGCTCCGCGCGGCCGGGAGAAACGCGCCGCCCGCAACCGCGCGAGTCGCCTCCCAGACGCCCTCCAGACACGCGCCCAGGCCGCCGGCGGCGAACAGAGCCGAGCCGTCCACGACCAGCACGTCGAGACCGCCCTTCTCGGCGAGGATGCTCGCGACGGCTGTGTCCATCGCCGTCTCATCGACAGCCGCCCCATCGCCCACCGTATGCAGGTCCACGCGAGCGCCGAGCTCCTGCGACGCTTCGCGCACCGCGATCCCGTACGAGCCCGCCGGCCCGTCCATGCCGACCACCAGCAGGGAGACCTCCACCAGCAGGCCGGCGCGGAGCAGCTCGCGGGCGGGCACGGCTACTGCACGGCGACGCGGCCCGCGCGAGGACCCGAGCGGCGCTCGGCGCGAGCACGCTCCAGAGCGCCCTTGCGACCGTGCTCCTCGAGCCCGGCGTACAGCGCGCGGATCTCGGTGAGGATCGCGTCGGCGACCGCCTGCTGCTGGTCGCGGGTGGGGTTGGCGACGCGCTCCCAACGCAATGCATCGCCGTACTGGATGGTGACCTGGGGAAAGCGCAGGCGCTTCCAGTTGCGGATGCGCGAGGAGCCGTGGATCGCGATCGGCACGATCGGCGCGCCGCTCTCGAGCGCCAGGCGCCCGATGCCGGGCTTGGCCCGCTCGGCCATCCGACCGGTGCGCGAGCGCCCGCCCTCGCAGTACATCGTGATCGCGCCGCCGCGGGCGAGGATCGTCTCGGCGGTGATGAACGTCTCCTCGTCGCGTGCGCCGCGGCGCACGGGGAACACGCCGCCGGGGCTGTAGATGTAGCGCATCGGAAACGAGAACAGCTGCGACTTGGCCATGAAGCGGACCTTGCGGCGGATGTAGCAGCCCATCAGGAAGTGATCCATGAACGAGAAGTGGTTGGGCGCGAGGATCACGGCGCCGCGCCCGGGCACCTTCTCGGAGGAGATCGAGCGCGCGCGCAGCAGCGTGTAGGCGTACAGCGAGGTGAGCAGGCGCGTGAGCTCGTACACCCAGTTGGGTTCGCGCGTGCGCGCGCGCTCATGGAACTGGTCGAAGTACTCCTTCGGCCGGGGGTCGGCGTAGACCTGTTCGCGCATCGGTGCGAGATCGCTCATCAATGCGGACTACGTCGCGGAGGCGCCAAAGTTACGCGCACACCCCAGCGCCTCGTGCCATCCGCCGAGCAGCCGCGAACGCTCCTCGGCGGACATACCCGGCTCGTAGCGCCGACGCTCGCTGCGTGCGGCGGCGATATCGGAGATCGTGCACTCACCGGCGCCGACGCCCGCGAGGTAGGCGGCGCCCAGCGCGGTCGTCTCGGAGGTCCCCGCGAGCACGACGGGCACGCCGAGGATGTCGGCCTGGAACTGCATCAGCCAGGCGTTGGCGGTGGCGCCGCCGTCGGCGCGCAGCTCCGCCAGGGCCTGCCCGCAGGAGTCCTCCATCGCGCGGACCGCGTCGTGTGTCTGGTAGGCGATCGCCTCGAGCGTCGCGCGCGCCAGATGCGCGCGGGTGGAGCCGCGCGTGAGGCCGACGATCGTGCCGCGCGCGTGCGGGTCCCAGTGGGGCGAGCCCAGACCGGTGAGAGCAGGGACGAAGTAGACGCCGTCGTTGGCGTGCAGCGAGGCGGCGAGGGACTCCGTGTCGGCGGCCGAGTCGACGATCTGCAATCCGTCGCGCAGCCACTGCACGGCCGCGCCGGTGGCGAAGATCGAGGCCTCCAGCGCGTACGTCGTGGAGGCGCCGATCCTCCAGGCGACGGTCGCCAGCAGGCCGGGGGGAGGCTCGGGCGGGGCGAAGCCGGTGTTGAGCAGCACGAACGAGCCCGTGCCGTACGTGTTCTTACCGAGACCCGGATCGACGCAGGCCTGCCCGAACAGCGCGGCCTGCTGGTCGCCGGCGACGCCCGCCAGCGGCACGGCGTGACCGTGCAGCGCGTCGGGAAGCGTCCGTGCGAGCACGCCCGCGCTGGGACGGACCTCGGGCAGCGCGCGCTCCGGGACGCCGAACAGGTCGAGCAGCTCGGGGTCCCAGCGGCCGGCGCAGATGTCATAGAGCAGCGTGCGCGAGGCGTTGGAGGCGTCGGTCACGTGCTCGCCGGTGAGCCTGAACGCGAGCCACGAGTCGATCGTCCCGAACACCGCGCGCCCCTCGCGCGCCCGAGCGCGCAGGCCGGGGACGTGCTCCAGCAACCAGGCGATCTTCGTCGCGGAGAAGTAGGGGTCGAGCACGAGGCCGGTGCGCGCGCGGATGAGCGGCTCGTGCCCCTCGGCGCGCAGGCGCTCGCACAGCGGCGCGGTGCGGCGGTCCTGCCACACGAGCGCGCGATGCAGGGGCTCCCCGCTGGACGGATCCCACGCGCAGATCGTCTCGCGCTGGTTGGCGATCGCCACCGCGGCGAGCTCGCCCGGGCGAACGGCGGCATCCGCGAGCGCCTCCCCGGCCACGGCCTGCGTCACGCTCCACAGCTCCGCGAGGTCGTGCTCGACCCAGCCGGGCTTCGGAAAGTGCTGCTCGAACTCGCGATACGCACGCCCGATCGGCTCAAAGCGCTCGTCGTAGACGAAACAGGTGGTGCCCGTGGTGCCCTGGTCGATGGCGAGGATCATCTCAGCGCGAGCCTACTGACGGCGGCTATCGCTTCGGTCTGCGACGCAACCGCCGGCGGGCCGCTTCCAGCGATTCGATGTCGACCACGTCCAGCGGACGGCCGACGGCGCGCTTCATGGCGAGCAGATCCTCAATCGAGGCGATCCGGACTCCGTGACCGCCCAGATCCATGATCTCGGCACGGCGGCGCAACGTGCTGTACGGGGGCGCTCCATCCGGATTGACCAGCAGGTCGATGTCACCTGCGGACGTCGTCAAGCACAAGATCTGCGTCTGGCGCAGGGTGCGCCCATCCGGTAGGAACGGCACCGTCTCAGGGATGCCGCGCAGGCGGGCTTCCAATGCCACCAGCACGTCGCCGAGCGCATCGAGGTTGTCTTGTGCGGTCGAGTAGCAGATGTCGAGATCCTTGGTGAAGCGGGGCATCGACTGCAGAACGACCGCCACGCCGCCGACGATCACAAAGTCGACGCCACCCTCGACGAGTGCGTGCACCAGCGCCGCAGGATGGTAATCAGGCCAGTTCGCCACGGGATCGGGCTCCAGCGAGCGATAGCTCACGCCCCCACTCATACATGCTTTCCAGCTGCGCGAGTCTCTGCTCTGGGCTCAGCCTGAGCTGCTCGAACACCAGCGTCTCGTCGATGCCTGGGCGTACTGGCTCTGTGATCAGCACGAGTTGCTGCCCTGCCTCGCGCAGCGCATCCTCGAGCGTCGCAAAGGTGGGGTTAGCTCCCGGCCGCTCCAGCCTGGCCACGGCCGCCTGGCTGATCCCCAGCCGGCGGGCGAGCTCCGCCTGGGTGAGGCCGGCTTCACGACGCGCCCCTCTGAGCAGTGAGGATGGGTCTGGCATTTGCTCATTATAACTTATAAGTTATTTATGTGGGTTGCCGACCCGCGCCCGCGCGGCTCATGTAGGCCCGCATGAAGTCGATCAGCTGGCGCGCGCGATGGAGAAATCCCGCGAGCGTGCGCCCGGTGGCGCGATGGGCGAGGTCGAGCTCGATCTCCACCACGCGATGGCCTGCGCGGACGGCGTCGATCGTCATGCCCACCTCCATGCCGAAGCCGGGGGCGAACGGCAACGTGTCTCGCAGGACGCTCGCGCGGAGAGCGCGCTGGCCGGAGATGGGCGCGCGCGTGGACAGTCCGCAGCGACGGCGTATCGCCCAGCGCGCGAAGGCGACCGCGAGCCCGAAGCCGCCGCCGACGCGTGTGGAGAAGGCCGCGACCGCCAGGTCGGCCTCGCCGCGCTCGATCGCGTCGACGAGCGGGCTCAGCTCGCGCGCGCAGTCGCCGAGGTCGCCGTCGCAGAGGAGGACGATCGGCTCAGTAGGAGAGTGCGAAGAAAGGCCGTCCAAATCGCCGCCGATGCGCGCGCGCGCGTTGGCGTCCAAAAAGTCGACGCTCGCCAGCGCCGCCCGCACCCCCGCGCTCATCGCCTGGCCCTTGCCGACCCCGCCGTGCCGGCGCGGCGTCCCGCGCTCGCTGCGCACCACCCTCGCGCCGGCGGCGCGCGCGCGCTCGGGGGTGGCGTCGGTGGAGCCGTCGTCGGCCACCCACACGGGAGCGCCGGGAAAGGCGCGCTCCAGCGCGGCGAGCGTCGCGGCGATGCGGTCGGCCTCGTCTCGCGCGGCGAGCACGATCAGGATGTCGGGGTTCATGGATGGGTCGGCGCCAGAGGCTATTGTCCGCCGCGATTCTCGGCAAATCGAGCCTCGGGGGGACGCTGAGGCTCCGCAACCAGGAGGGGTGTGGCGTGACTGACGTGGAGGCCCACATAACGGGCACGGTGTGGAAGATCGAGTGCGAGCTGGGAGACGAGATCGAGGAGGGCGACACGGTCGCGATCCTCGAGTCGATGAAGATGGAGATGCCGGTCGAGGCCGAAGACGCGGGCACCGTGACGGAGATCCGCTGCGAGGAGGGCCAGGCCGTCAGCGAGGGCGACACGCTGGTCGTGCTGGAATAGACGCGTGTCCGCCGCCGCCCGCCAGCGTGAGCTCGCACAGGGAAAGCTGCTCGTCGACGAGCCCGCCCGGGGAGTCCTGCGACTGACGATCTCAAACGCGCAGAAGCGCAACGCGCTCGACCATCCGATCCTCGACGCGATCACCGCGACGCTCGCCGAGCACGCCGTTGCGGATGGTGCGATCCGCTGCCTCGTGCTGACTGGCGCCGGCGGGATGTTCTCGGCCGGGTATGACATCGGCGAGATCCCCGCGGGCAGGTTCGAGGAACAGGCCCTCGAGCGCCTGGTGGCCCACCCGTTCACCGCAGCGATCGAGGCGCTCGCGGCGTTCCCCTGGCCGACGCTGGCGGCGCTTCCAGGGCACACGATCGGCGGCGGGCTCGAGCTGGCGCTGACGTGCGATTTGCGGATCGCCCAAGAGGACATCAAGCTGGGCATGCCGCCGGCGAAGCTCGGGCTCGTGTACTCGCACACCGGGCTGCGACGATTCATCGATGCGATCGGCGCCGCGCGCACGCGCGAGCTGTTCCTGCTCGGCCAATACGTCGACGCCGCGACGGCCCTCGACTGGGGACTGGTCAACCGCGTCGTGGCGGAGTCCGCCCTCCAGGGCGTGACGGCGGAGCTGGCCGGTGAGCTGGCGGGCAACTCGCCCCTGGCCCAGCTCGGCAACAAGCGCGCGATCGCCGCGCTGCTGCGAGCGGAGGGACAGCTGGACACCGACGTCGAGCGGGAGCTGATCGAGCTGCGTCGCGCATCGTTCGCCTCGGCGGACATGCGCGAGGGGATGCGGGCGTTCGCCGAGAAACGCGCGCCGGAGTGGCGCGGCGAGTAGTCGCCGCGCGCACGCTCCGGAGCACCGCCCAAAACGCCTCCAACCATGCCGACGGCTGCGGTGAGCGGCGCCGAGGGCAATCGACGAAAGGGACATAGGCTATGGCTCACCCATAAAAGGCCGCTCCCATACACCGAGCCCGGGATCGTGCCGTCCGCCGCGGGACATAACGTGGGGACATGCCGCCGCTGATCGCCCGCGAGGAGGCCCTGCGCCTCGGCGAGATCGAAGACCACGCCGAGATCGAGGCGCTCGTCGAGCGGGCGTGGACAGCGCGGGTGGAGCGGTTCGAGGACGCGACCGACATGTGCTCGCTGGTCAACGCCAAGTCGGGCGGATGCGCGGAGGACTGCGGGTTCTGCGCGCAGTCGCGGTTCGCCGAGGCGCAGACGCCGATGCATGCGATGATGAGCCCCGAGCAGATCCTCGAGCACGCCAAGGCCGCCGAGGCGGCGGGCGCCCACCGGTTCTGCATGGTCACGCAGGGACAGGGGCTGTCCAAGCGCGACTTCGAGAAGATCCTGCAGGGCGCGAAGCTGGTCGCCGAGCAGACCAATCTCAAGCGCTGCGCCTCGATCGGCCACATGTCTGCGGCGCGCGCGCGAGCGTTGCGCGAGGCGGGTATCCAGCGCGTGCACCACAACGTCGAGACGGCCGAGAGCTATTACGACGAGGTCTCCAGCACCGTGCGCTACGAGGGTCGGATCAGGACGATCCAGGCCGTGCGCGAAGCCGGCCTGGAGACGTGCGTCGGAGGCATCCTCAACCTCGGCGAGAGTCGTGAGCAGCGCGTGGAGATGGCCTTCGAGCTGGCCGCAATCGACCCGACGAGCGTGCCGATCAACCTGCTTAATCCCAGGCCGGGGACGAAGTTCGGCGATCGCGAGCCGATCGACCCGTGGGAGGCGGTCAAGTGGATCGCGATCTTCCGCCTGATCCTGCCCGAGGCGCTGTTTCGGCTGTGCGGCGGGCGCGTGGAGAACCTCGGCGAGCTGCAGCCGCTCGCGGTCAAGGCGGGGCTCAACGGCGTGATGATGGGCAACTTCCTGACGACGCTCGGCTCCGAGCCCGAGCAGGACCGGGCGATGTTCGAGGAGCTCGGGCTGAACGTGGCGCGCCAGCCGGACAATGGCTCGAATCCGCGACCGGACAACCGCTCGGGCTGGCTGGACGGCGAGACGCCGGACGTCGTGGAGGAGCTGCTCGCGCAGGTGGCCCCGGCGGGCGCGGGCGGGTACGGCACGACCGCGGAGAACGGCCCCCCCGCCCTCAACGTCCGCCTGTGGGACCCCTCGACGCAGCTGCGATTCAAGGCCAAGCGATCGGTGCCGCCTCGCCCCGATGGCGCGCCCAACCGCGTGCCGGCGCACGCCGCCTCGCCCAGGCCGGTGAAGGACGAGCCCGTTCCCGCCGCCGCGGGCTGGGGCGACTGAGCGAGCGAGTCGTGAACGGGGCGACCCAGATGAACGAGATCGAGCAGCGCTTGCAGGAGCTGGAGCGACTCGGACTCGAGCGGCGCCTGCGCATGGTCAGCGGGCCACAGGGGCCGCGCGTGCTGCTCGACGGCAAGCCCGTGCTGCTCTTGTGCTCGAACAACTATCTCGGCCTCGCCGACCATCCGCGCGTACGCGAAGCGGCGGCGCAGGCGGCGATGCGCTGGGGCGTGGGCGCGGGCGCTTCGCGGCTGGTGTCGGGCACGATGACGATCCACCGCCGCCTCGAGCAACGCCTGGCGGCGTTCGAGCGCTGCGAGGACTGCGTGCTGTTCGGCTCGGGCTACCTCGCCAACGCCGGCGCGATCGGCGCGCTGGCGGGTCGGGGCGACGCGGTCTTCTCCGACGAGCGCAACCACGCCTCGATCGTCGACGGGTGCAGGCTCTCGCGCGCTGAGGTGGTCGTGTACGGGCACGGCGACATGGATCATCTCGACTGGCTGATCCGCCGTCACCGCGGCGCCGGCCGCCGGCTGATCGTCACCGACTCGGTTTTCTCGATGGACGGCGACGTCGCCCCCCTGGCCGAGCTCGTCAAGCTGGCGCGAGCGCACGGCGCGCGCACGATCGTCGACGAGGCGCACGCCACCGGCGTGCTCGGCCCAGACGGACGGGGCGCGATCGCACAGGCCGAGCTGGAGGGCGAGATCGACATCGTGATCGGCACGCTCGGCAAGGCGCTCGGCTCCTACGGCGCCTACGCGTGCGCGCGCCGCGAGACGATCCGCTACCTGATCAACACGGCGCGTCCGCTGATCTTCTCCACCGCTCCCCCGCCGCCCGCGGTCGCGGGCGCGCTGGCGGCGCTCGAGCTGCTGGAACAGCGCCCACATCGCGTGCAGCGGCTGCGCTCCAACGCGCGCGTGCTGCGCCGCGCGCTGAGCGCCCAGGGCATCCCGGCGCGGGACGTGGAGATGCACATCGTCCCCGTGATCGTCGGCGACGAGCGCGACGCGGTGAGCCTGTGCGAGGCGGCGCTCGCGCGAGGCGTGTTCGCCCAGGCGATCCGCCCGCCCACCGTCGCGCCGGGCACGTCGCGCCTGCGCCTGGCGGTCATGGCCAGCCATACGGCGCAGGAGCTGCGCGACGCGGCCCACACGATCGGGGCGGCGGCGCGCGAGCTGGGGCTCGACCTGACGGCGAGCGCTTCGCGGGCGGCGCGGGCCCTGGGGGACACGGTCGAGCTCGACGAGCTGGAGCGGCAGGTCTCGACGCTGGGGCCGGCCGTCGCTGCCTCGATCTCACCGCCCGGGCGCCCTGCGCCGGTCAGAGCTCCGTTCGACGGCGAGCGCGACGTCGAGCGCGACGTCGTGATCCATCGCGCGGCCTAGCCTCAGCGCCCCTCGGGGACGAGATGAGCGGAGGGAGTCACAAGACGCAGGGAGCGCGGTGTACTCGGTACATGAGCGACTGAGGACGCAGAATCCCGAAGCTCAGCGTCCCCGAGGGCTGTTCGTCACCGGCACGGGCACCGATGTCGGCAAGACCGTCCTGAGCGCGGCGCTGCTCGCCGCGATGTCCGCCGCCGGGGTGCGCGTGCATGCGCACAAGCCCGTCGTGACCGGCCTGGACGAACCCTCGGAGAGTGGGTGGCCGCCGGACCACGAGCTGCTCGCGAGCGTCGCGGGCATGACACCCGAGGAGGTCGCGCCGCTGCGCTACGGTCGGGCTGTCTCTCCCCATCTTGCGGCCGCGCTCGCGGGTGAGACGATCTACCCGGCAGACCTGGTAGCGCGCGCCCGGGGGGCGGCGATTGGGCATGGCGCGCTGATCGTCGAGGGCGTCGGAGGCATGCTTGTGCCGCTCGCAGATGAGTTCACCGTGCGCGATCTCGCCGTCGCGCTTGGGCTGCCCGTCGTGATCGCCGCCGCGCCTGGGCTGGGCACGATCAACCACACGCTGCTGAGCATCGAGTCGGCGCGCGCGGCCGGACTGGATGTGCGCGCGGTGGTCCTGACGCCGTGGCCCGAGACACCCGGCCAGCTTGAACGCTCCAATCGCGAGACGATCGCACGGCTGGGCGAGATTGAGGTCGTGGGACTGGGTCGTGTACCTAGCCCCTCCGCGACCGACCTCCGACGGGTCGGCGACGCGCTCCCGTGGCGGCGCTGGTGCGCGCCCGAGAGTTTCATCCCAAGCGACGCTTAGCATCGGAGCATGGCTGGTCGAACGACGCTGCAGGTGCACCTCCCGTCCGGAGGGTTCCGGGGTCGTACCCCCGGAGAAAGGAGGGCAAATGACTGGAACATCGACTGCACTGGCCATCGCTCTGCTGGCCGATTCGGGGATGCGAGCGAAGCGAGTGTCTCCCTAATCGGTCTCCATACTGGTCATCGACCGGCTGACGAGGTAGCAGAGCGCCCTGGCGGTCGCAGCGAAGACGACCTCGGCGACCGTCAGGGGCTTCCTTAACCGGAGGGAGCCCGGTCACCCGGGCTCCTCGGAGGCGCAAATGCACAGAGCATCAACGCACTAGCCGCATACTAGTGTAGCTAACCGCCGGACAGAATTGCCACACTACTCAACTCAGCCTAGCTCAGCCGCCACCACCACCGCCGCGCTCACACGCGCCAGATCATCCTCGCCGATCACATACGCCGGCATCGTGTAGATCAGGTCGCGAAACGGCCGCAGCCACACCCCCCGCTCAACCGCGAGCGCCGTCACAGCGGGAATGTCCACCTCGCGATCGAGCGCCACCACGCCGATCGCGCCCAGCACGCGCACGTCAACGACGCCCGCCAGCTCCCGCGCAGGCTCCAGCCCAGCACGCAATCCTCGCTCGATCGCCGCTACCCGCTCGCGCCAGCTTCCGTCCGCGAGCAGCTCGAGCGAGGCCAGCGCGACCGCGCACGCGAGTGGGTTGGCCATGAACGTCGGTCCGTGCATCAGCCCGCCGCCCTCGCCGCCCGAGACGGTCTCGGCAACCTGAGGCGTGCACAGCGTGGCGGCGAGCGTCATGTAGCCGCCAGTGAGCGCCTTGCCGACGCACATCACGTCCGGCGAGAACGCCGCGCCCGCGTGTTCGCACGCGAACAGCGCGCCGGTGCGCCCGAACCCCGTGGCGATCTCGTCCAGCACGAGCAACAGGCCGTGCGCGTCGCACAACCGGCGCAGCAGCGCGACGCACTCCGGCGCGTACATCCACATGCCGCCGGCGCCCTGCACGACGGGCTCCACGATCACCGCCGCCAACTCGTGCGCGTGCGCGGCGATCAGCTCGCTCACGTGCGCGGCCCAGCGCTCGTCCAGTCCGGCGTCGAACCCGGCGGGCGGGCGCTCGGCAAACACGTGCTTCGCGAGCACGCCGTCGAACAGGCTGTGCATCCCGCCGATCGGATCGCACACGGCCATCGCGCCGAACGTGTCGCCGTGATAGCCGCCGCGCACGGTCAGCAGGCGGGTGCGCTTCGCGTGTCCGAGCGCGCGCTGGTACTGGAGCGCCAGCTTGATCGCGACCTCGACCGACACCGACCCGGAGTCGGCGAGGAACACGCGCTCCAGACCGGCCGGCGCGAGCTGGGTCAGACGCTGCACCAGACGGATCGCCGGCTCGTGCGTGAGCCCGCCGAACATCACGTGCGCCATCCGGCCCAGCTGCTCGCGCACGGCCTCGTCCAGCACGGGATGGCGGTAGCCGTGGATCGCGCACCACCACGAGGCCATCCCGTCGATCAGCTCACGCCCATCGGCCAGCCGCAGGCGCACGCCCCGCGCGGAGACGACCGGCAGCGGCGCGGGCGTCGCTGCGGGCAGGCCGCCGTAGGGATGCCACACGCGCTCGCGGTCGAGCGCCAGCAGCATCGACCAATCGCTCAGGTCAGTCCTCGTAGAGAGTGAAGTCGCGCTTGCGGGCTCCGCACACCGGGCAGAACCACGTGTCGGGAATGTCCTCGAAGGCGGTGCCCGCGGGAATGCCCCCGTCCGGATCGCCCTCGTCGGGGTCGTAGATGTAGCCGCAGGACTCGCAGATCCAGCGTTGCAGGGTCTTGGTCGCATTCATGCCAGGAACATTACCGGCCATCTCCACCGGCGAGTAGGGTGGTCGGGCGATGGATTCCGGCGCCCCCGACGACCCCACTCCGACGGACCTCCCCGACGATCGACCGGCTCCAGGCGAGGACTACAACCCCGGTCCCGCCACCCGGCCGCGCCAGGCGGCGACCGTGATCCTGATGCGTGGCGGGGCCGACACGCTCGAGGTTCTGCTCGTGCGGCGGACGCCCGAGGCGAGGTTCATGGGCGGCGTCTGGGTGTTCCCCGGCGGGGCCGTCGACGTAAACGACGGCGATCGCGACGATGCCCACCGCGCTGCCGCGATCCGCGAGCTGCGCGAGGAGGCCGGCATCGCGCTGGCCGGCCCGAGCGAGCTGGTCGCGTTCTCGCGCTGGATCACCCCGGCCGAGGTCAGGATCCGGTTCGACACGCACTTCTTCCTCGCTCCCCTGCCACCCGGACAGCAGCCGCGAGTCGACGGTGAAGAGTGTGTTGAGCACGCCTGGTTCTCACCGCAAGCGGCGCTCGACGCCCACGCCGCCGGTGAGATCGCGCTCGTGTTTCCGACGATCGCCCACCTCCAGCGGCTCGTGCCGTTCTCCGGCGCCGACGCAGTGCTCGCGCACGCGCGCGATCTCACGGTCGAGCCGGTGCTGCCGCGAGTGATCGTCGAGGGCGACTCCGCCCGCGTGCTGATGCCGGGCGATCCCGGCTACTGAAGCTCTACCCCTGCTGCGCGGCGACGATGTGCGTCACGGCGTTGATCAGCGCAAGGTGGGTGAAGGCCTGGGGGTAGTTGCCGAGATGGCGACCCGAGGAGGCCTCGAGCTCCTCGGCGTACAGGCCGAGCGGCGAGGCGTAGGACAGCAGCCGCTCGCAGAGGTGCTCGGCCTCGCGGCGCGCGCCGATCTCCGACAGCGCCGAGACCAGCCAGAACGAGCAGATCAGGAAGGTGCCCTCCTCCCCGCTCAGGCCGTCGTCGGTCTCCTCGGTGCGGTAGCGCAGCACCAGCCCGTTCTCGGTCAGCTCGTCTTTGATCGCGTTGACGGTCGCGCACACGCGCTCGTCGTCGGGCGGCAGGAAGCGGAGGAGCGGAATCAGCAGGTTGGAGGCGTCGAGCGCGTCGGTGTCGTAGTGCTGGCGGAACACCCCGCGCTTGTCCACGCCGCGCGTGAGGATGTCCTCGCGGATCTCGTCGGCCACCGCCTGCCACTCCTCGGCCCGTGCTTCCTCGCCGCGGCGTTCGGCCAGCCGCGCGCCGCGGTCCGTCGCGACCCAGCACATCAGCTTCGAGGAGACGTAGTGGCGGGGCTCGCCGCGCGCCTCCCAGATGCCCTGGTCGGGCTCGCGCCAGACCCGCGCCGCGCACTGCACCTGGTCGACCAGCACCGGCCACAGCCGCTCGGGGATGTGGTCGCGCTTCTTGGAGTGCAGGTAGACCGAGTCGAGCACCGCCCCGAACACATCGTTCTGACGCTGGCTGTAAGCGCCATTGCCGATCCGCACCGGGCGCGCGCCCTCGTAGCCCTTGAGGTGGTCGAGCATGGACTCGGTGAGGTCCTTCTGACCGCTTATCCCGTACATGATCTGCAGCGAACCGTCCTCGTTGCGCTCGAGGTCCGCGACGTACTGAATGAAGTCGTCGGCCTCCCAGTCCAGCCCGAGCGCGTGCAGGCCCCAGAGGGTGAAAGATGCGTCGCGCATCCAGCAGTAGCGGTAGTCCCAATTGCGCTCGCCCTGGGGTGTCTCCGGCAACGACGTGGTGGCCGCCGCTACGAGCGCGCCGGTGGGCATGAAGGTCAGCCCCTTCAGCGTCAGCGCCGAGCGCTCGAGGTGAAGCCGCCAGGCGTGGTCGGGATAGGTGCCTTCGGCCAGCCATGTGCGCCAGAAGTGGCTGGTGCGCTCCATGTGCGCCTCCGCCTGCGCGACCGTATGGGGCCCTCTCCGCTCCTCCGTCCAGGAGAGCGCGCAGAAGCGCTTCTCGCCTTCGCTCATCGTGTGGCGACCGTGCGTGCGGTTGCCCTCGATGCCCAGGCGGATGTCGCTGAACAGACGAAATGCCGTGTGACCGCCGGAAGCATCCAGCTCCTCGGCGACATCGGACTTGCAATCCACAGCGCAGGAGCCCTCGATGCCGGTGTCGAGGAAGCTCCACTTCGCCACGGTGGAGCCGTAGTCGAGCATCGGCTCGCACACGATCTCGACCTGCACCTGGCCCTGGATGCACTCGATCACGCGGACCAGCAGGTGGTCGGCGTCATAGTCGGTCGGCGGGCGTGTGTGGCTGGAGCCCTCCTTGTTGTCGTGCCACTCACCGATCGTCAGCGCCTCCATCACCCGCATCCAGCCCTGCGGGGTCATCCAGGTCGTCTCGATGATGTTCGTGCCCGGGATGTAGCGCCGCCCCGCCGGGACGTAAACCCCATAGGGACCCACCCGCCAGCTGCCGGCCCCGCGGTCGAGCAGCGCGCCGAAGATCGACGGCGAGTCGAAGTGCGGCAGGCACATCCACTCGATCGAGCCGTCGGAGGCGAGGAGCGCGCCGGTGTGGCAGTCCGACAGGAACCCGTAGTCGGCGATCGGCGGGAACGGCGAGCCGGACGAGGTCACGCCCGCGGGCGTCTTCGCGGCGCCCGCTTCGGGAACGACGCCGGGCGGGCTCACCAGTCGAAGCTCTCGAACGTCGGACGCTGCACGCCCGGGGGCAGCACCTGCTCGTCGTCGAGCTTGTCCAGGTGCGCCGCCAGCGTGACGCTGGCCAGCGGACGCATCGACTCCGACACGTCCCCCCAGACCGCGTCGAGCAGCTCGTCTTCGGTGCGCAGGCCCTGGCCGAGCGCGTACATCAGCGCGTGCTCGCGGTCGAGGCGATGGTTGACGTACTCCTCGAGCTTGGCGTGAGCCTCCCACACGACCGGTCCGTGGCCGGGACAGATCACGTTGAAGTCTTCGCGCATCCGCAGCCGTGTCAGCGCGAGCATGTAGTGGGACATCGAGGCGCGGTGGGGAGCGATGAACACGCTGCCTTCGCCGAGCACCGCGTCGCCCGTGAAGCAGGCGCCGTCGGCGATCAGCGCGAAGTGGTCGACGGCGTGCCCCGAGGTGGCCACCGGGTAGAACGGGCCGAAGCGCACGCCCTCCTCGAGCTTCACGTCGACGTCGCCGCGCCCGGCGGCGAGCGGAGCGGGAAAGCGCGCCAGCACCTCCCGCACGGATTCCGCGTGGTCCTCGTGATCGTGCGTGAGCGCCACCCCGCCGAGCCCGCCCCGTCCCTCGATCGCCGCGCACACGCGCTCCAGGTGGGACTCGATCAGCGGACCGGGATCGACGACCCAGGCCGGCCGGCGCCCCACCACCCAGGTGTTGGTGCCCGACAGCGTGTAGGGCCCGGGGTTGGGCGCGCGCAGACGCAGGATGTCGTAGTGCGTCAGCAGGT
The DNA here is from genome assembly GCA_035567335.1 of Solirubrobacteraceae bacterium. Lineage (GTDB taxonomy): Bacteria > Actinomycetota > Thermoleophilia > Solirubrobacterales > Solirubrobacteraceae > Palsa-744. Next base: position 9,962 of record DATMPZ010000001.1, on the reverse strand, counting down.
CGGTGTCAGACCCAGACTCTGGGACAATCTCCTCGTCCGGATCGGACGAAAATGGACCGCTCACGGCCGCGACGTTAGCCGACAGGACGGCTCGGCGACTGCTCGTTGCGTTCGCACGGCGACTTACGCGGCCACATAGCGCTTGTTCAGGCGCCGCTCCTCGGGCACCGTGACCACATCCCAGCACAGCCCCAGACGCGCCATCGTGCGGATCACGAGCGCTGAGATGTCGGGCTGGCGCCAGCTGAGACCGTGGCTGGCGGAGGTCGGAAACGCATGATGATTATTGTGCCAGGCCTCGCCGAGCGTGGGCAGCGCCAGCCACAGCAGGTTGCGCGACTGATCCTCGGTCGCGTAGTCGCGACGCCCGAAGAAGTGGCACAGCGAGTTGATCGAGTAGGTCATGTGGTGCAGCACGAGCATCCGCACGGCGCCGCCCCACAACAGGCCGGTGAGACCGGCGCGCAGCGAGCCGCCGATCGCGTAGCCGAGCCCGAATGCGGCCGCCAGCCCGGCAAGCGTCCACAGGAAGAACGTGCGATCGACGAACGACACGACGGGATCGGCCATCAGGTCGGGGGCGTAACGCTCGCGCGAGCCGCGCTGGGTGTGGATGAACAGCCAGCCCACGTGTGCGTGCGCGAGCCCGCGCAGGGCGCCGCGCCAGCCGACGCCGTGGTCCACGTGCGGGCTGTGCGGGTCTCCTTCGCGATCGGAGAACGCGTGATGCTTGCGGTGATCGGCCACCCAGGAGATGACCGGTCCCTCGATCGCGGCGGACCCCATCGCCGCGAGCACCCCGCGCAACGCCGGCGAGGTCTTGAAGCTGCGGTGCGTGAACAGCCGATGAAATCCGACGGTCACGCCGAGCCCGGTCAGCAGGTACATGACCACGAACACGACCAGGTCGGACGGGTGCAGCAGCCCATCCCACAGCTGCCAGCCGACGAAGAACAGCGCGACGATCGGCAGGACCGTTATCAGCCCTGTGAGCACACGATCGAGCGTCTCGTTCGACGCGGGTTGAATGTCGTCTGGCCCGGGCTGGCTGTGCTCCGGACCGCCGCCGGGGATATGTTCGTCATCCATGGTGCGAGCATGCAAGTTACCAGCGCGACCCCTAGGCTGCGTAGCGGCGATGCGCTTCGTCACCGCACATCCGAGATGCCGTGATCGCGCCGGGCGCTCAGACCGTGTTCGCCCAGCCTGAGCCTCTGCGCCGGGAGCTCGCGCGCACGCTGCCCGCGCGCCCGTTCGCGCTGCGCTTCTGGGACGGCTCGCAGCTCGAGCCCACCGTCGCGGGAGGTCCCGTTCTGACGGTGCGCTCTCCCGCCGCGATCGCGCACATGCTGCGCGCGCCCGGCCAGCTGGGCCTCGGACGGGCCTACGCGGCGGGTGAGCTGGAAGCCGACGACCTCGACCGGGTGATCGGCCTGCTCGACTCCTTCCAGGCGCCTCCGATCGACCGTGTCACCCGCGCGCGCCTGACGCTGGCAGCCGTGCGTGCGTGCGGGTTGACGCGACCGCCGCGCATTCCCATCAGCGAGTTGCGACCGCGCGGGCGCCGCCACAGCCGCGAGCGCGACGAGCGCGCGGTGCGCCACCACTACGACGTCTCCAACGAGTTCTTCGCGCTGTTTCTCGACGACTCGATGACCTACAGCTGCGCGCTGTTCTCACGCGGCGCCGCCACGCTGGCGCAGGCGCAGGCAGCCAAGCGCGAGCTGGTCGCCACCAAGCTGGGTCTGCGCGAGGGCGAGCGCATCCTCGATGTCGGCTGCGGCTGGGGCAGCTTCGTGATCCACGCCGCCCGCGAGCATGGGGTGCGGGCGCTCGGCGTCACGCTCTCCCCCGCCCAGGCCGAGCTCGCCCGCCGACGCGTGGCCGAGGCGGGGCTGGAGGATCGGGTCGAGATTCGCATATGCGACTATCGCGACCTGAAGGGGGGCGCCGGCGGCGAGCGGTTCGACGCGATCGCCTCGATCGGCATGGTCGAGCACGTGGGCTCCAACCGCATCGACGAGTACGCGCACGTGCTCGCGCGTCTGCTCAAACCAGGCGGGCGACTGCTCAACCATGGCATCGCGCGCCTGCGTCACGGCGACGCCGAGGCGGGGCCGTTCTCCGAGCGCTACGTCTTCCCCGACGCGGCTCCCCTGCACCTATCGCGCATCCAGCTGGCACTCGAGCGCGCGGGCTTTGAGACCGACCACGTCGAGGGTCTGCGCCAGGACTACATCGACACGCTGTCCGCCTGGATCGATCGTCTGGACTCAAACCGCGAGCAGGCCGAGCGTCTCGCAGGCGGCGAGCGCCTGCGCGTCTGGCGGCTCTACCTGCGCGCGGCCCGCAACGGGTTCAGGACGGGGTTTACCTCGATCTACCAGGTGCTCGCCCACCACGCCTAGATCCGCGCCGGGACGGGTTCTGGCGGCGTGGCGTCTGAGGGCGTGTGGAGTCGCTGGGCAGACCCCCCAGCTCCAGCTCGCGGTGCAGGCCGAGGTCGCTGACCATGCACGACAGTTCGCGGGCTTGCTCATGGGTCACGAGCGTCACGCCGACGCCGCTGGCGCCCGCGCGGGCCGTGCGTCCGATGCGGTGGACGTAGTCCTCGCGCGTGCCGGGGATGTCGTAGTTGATGACGTGCGTGATCCCGGCGACGTCGATCCCGCGCGCCGCGACGTCGGTGGCGACGAGCGTGTCCACCGCCCCGGACTCGAAGCTCGCGAGCGCGCGTTCGCGCTGACCCTGGGACTTGTCCCCGTGCATCGCCACGGCCCGCACGCTGTTGCTCGCCAGCCGTTTGACGAGCCGGTCGGCGCCGCGCTTGGTGCGCACGAACACGAGCGTGCGCCCGCGCTCTGACCCGTCCAGCTCGGAGACCAGTCGCGCGACCTTGCCCTCGTCGGAGACCGTGACGAAGCGATGCTCGACGTCGCCCTTGCGCTCCTGCGAGTGCGCGTGCTCGTGACGGCGCGGGTTGGAGGTGTAGGCCTTGGCGATGCGCCCGACCTCACCGTGCAGCGTCGCGCTGAACAGCAGCGTCTGGCGCTCGCGCGCGCACATCTTGACGATCCGATCGACGACTGGCTTGAAGCCCATGTCGAGCATGCGATCGGCCTCGTCGAGCACGAGCAGCTTGACGCGGCTCAGCGACACATCCTTGCGGTCGATCAGGTCGAGCAGCCGTCCGGGCGTGGCGACGAGGATGTGGGCGCGCGCGGCGATCCGCGCCTGCTTGACGATCCCCGCGCCGCCGTATACGGCCGCGATCGACAGCGCGCGGGAGTGCGCGATTTCGCGCAGTTCGTCGACGATCTGCGATGCCAGCTCGCGCGTGGGCGCCAGCACGAGCGCGGATTGGCGCCCGTCGGCGCCCTTCAGGCGCTCGACCAGCGGGACGCCGAACGCGAGCGTCTTGCCCGACCCGGTCGGGGACTGCGCCAGCACGTCGTGCCCGGCGAGCACGTCGGGAATGACCATCTTCTGGACGGCGAACGGCGTCTCGATCCCGCGCTTGGCGAGCTCGTTTGTGACGACCTCGGACACGCCGAGGTCGGCGAACGTTTCATGATGCATGTTGGTGTTGCTCCTTCTGGCGACCTTCGGCCGCCGCTGCAGATGGAGATTCGACTGACCCCATCCGCGCACTGAGAGCGCCAACAAAGACAAGAACCTCACGGACGACTTCGCCGCCCGTGGGCTGACCGTAGCAGGCTTCCGACCGGGACCTGCCTATTGCAAGCTGGCCATCACATGCTTGACGACCGTGTAGTCCTCGAGCGAGTACACGCTCAGGTCCTTGCCGTACCCGGACTCCTTGAACCCTCCGTGGGGCATCTCGGAGACGAGCGGGATGTGGTCGTTGATCCACACGCACCCGAAGCGCAGCGCGCGCGAGACGCGCAGCGCGCGGCCCACGTCGCGGGTCCACACCGAGGAGGCCAGCCCGTAGCGCGTGCTGTTGGCCCAGGCGATCGCCTGCTCCTCGTCGGAGAACCGCTGCACGGTGATGACCGGGCCGAAGATCTCGCGCTGGATCATCTCGTCCTCCTGCTCCAGGCCCGCGACGACCGTCGGCTCAAGGTAGAACCCCGGTCGATCGGGGGCGCTGCCGCCCGTGACGATCTCCGCGCGCTGGGGCCTGCGCTCCAGAAAGCCCGTCACGCGCTCGCGCTGGCGCGAGGAGTTGACCGGCCCGAGCGTCGTCTCAGGCGCGAGCGTGTCGCCGATCACGAGGCCCCGCGCCTGCTCGGCCAGGCCGGCGACCACGTCGTCATAGACCTTCGCGCCGGCCAGCACCCGCGTCGCCGCGGTGCAGTCCTGACCGGCGTTGTAGTAGCCGGTGCCCGCGATCGTCTCCAGAGCGCTCTGCAGGCTGACGTCGTCGAACACGAGCACCGGCGCCTTGCCGCCCAGCTCCAGATGCACGCGCTTGAGGCTGTCGGCGGCGGTGCGCGCGATGTGCTTGCCCGTATCCACCGAGCCCGTCAGCGAGACCATGTCCACCTCGGGGTGGCCGATCAGCGCCTGACCGGTCGGCTCGCCGTGGCCGGTGATGACGTTGAGCACGCCCGCCGGCAGCACGCCCGCCGCCAGTTCGGCCAGCCTGACGGTCGTGATCGGCGTCGTCTCGGCGGGCTTGAGCACGATCGTGTTCCCGGCCGCGAGCGCCGGGCCGATCTTCCAGATCGCCATCATCAGCGGGTAGTTCCACGGCGTGATCTGCCCGATCACCCCCACCGCCTCGCGACGCGTGAACGAGGTGCGGCCCTCCATGTACTCACCAGCCGCCCGGCCCTCCAGGCAGCGTGCGGCGCCGGCGAAGAAGCGCAGGTTGTCGGCCATCACCGGCAGCTCGTCGCCGGTGACCGCCTCGATCGGCTTGCCCGCGTTCAGCGCCTCCAGGCGGGCGATCTCCGGCGCGTGCTCGTCGATGAGATCAGCCAGCGCGAGCAGCGCCTGTGAGCGCTGGGCGGGCGTCGTGGTCGACCATTTTGCGAACGCCGCGCGCGCGGCCTGGACCGCGCTGTTGACGTCCTCGGCGGTCGACTTCGACGCCCGTGCCAGCTCCTCTCCGGTGGCCGGATTGAGGATCGGCTCGCTCTCGCCTTTGGAGGCGAGACGCTCCCCGTCGATGAAGTTGTGCAGCAGCTGCGGCTCGATTGGCGGGGTGAATGTGGTGGATGGCGAGGATGTCATGGCAGAGGCGAGGTATGTGTACTGGGCGTGAACATCGTCTGTGTGTCAGGTCGTTGGGCGGAGAGTTCGTGGCGGAGAGTTCGTGGCGGAGAGTTCGTGGCGGAGGTATGTGTATTAACTTTTTAAGACATTGTGAACCATGGTATGCCGGTATATACGTATCATATACAGATTTAGGTATAATCTATGTATATACCGCGATACGATAGTGCACAAAGTTTTAAATGGGAACATACTCCCTCCCCTGGTATTCACAAATGTATCCACAAATCGACATCTCAGCCTCCTCGCACAGGCTGAGCGAGAGCCTCGATCACGGCCGGGTGCGTGATCTCACCAGCCCGCACATTCAATCCAAGGCCCAAGCCGGGGTCTTCCGCCATGGCCCCCTCCGGACCGTGCTCGGCCAGCGCGAGCGCGTACGGCAGCGTGGCGTTCGTCAGCGCGTACGTCGAAGTGATCGGCACGGCGCCCGGCATGTTCGTGACGCAGTAGTGGGTGATACCCGCGACCTCGTATGTCGGGTCTGAGTGCGTGGTCGGACGCGAGGTCTCAAAGCACCCGCCCTGATCGATCGAGACGTCCACGAGCACGGCATGGGGCCGCATCAGCCGCAGCTGCCCGCGACTGATCACGTGCGGAGCGCGCCCGCCGTGCACGAGCACGGCGCCGATCACCAGATCCGCATTCGGCAACATCTCCTCGATCGCCAGCGTCGAGGAGTAGACGGTCGACGCGCGCCCGCCGAACGCGACTTCCAGCTCGCGCAGCCGATCGATCGAGCGATCGAAGACGAACACGTCGGCCTGCATCCCGATCGCGATGAAGGCCGCGTTCATGCCCACCACGCCACCGCCGATTACGAGCACGGTCGCCGCCGCCACACCCGGAACCCCGCCCAGCAGAATCCCCCGGCCCCCGAGCGGCTTCTCCAGCATGAACGCGCCCGCCTGCGTGGCGATCTTGCCCGCAACCTCGCTCATCGGCGCCAGCAAAGGCAATCGCCCGGCGGAGTCCTCGACCGTCTCGTATGCGATGCACGTGGCGCCTGAAGCCATAAGCCCATGTGCGAGCTCGGGCTCGGCCGCCAGGTGCAGGTAGGCGAACAGCGTCTGCCCCTCGCGCAGCATCTCGACCTCGCCCTGTTGAGGCTCCTTGACCTTCAGCACCAGCTCGGCCGTCGCGAACACCGTCTCGGCATCGGGCACGATCTGCGCGCCCTGGGCGGCAAACTGGGCATCGTCCATCGCGCTGCCCTCGCCCGCGCCCGCCTGAACGAGCACCTCGTGCCCGCGCACACTCAGCTCGCGCACGCCCGCCGGCGTGATCGCGACGCGATACTCGTCCGGCTTTATCTCCGTCGGAACTCCGATCCTCATCGCAGCCATCCTGGGCTCGCAGGGCAAGCTGGGCAATAGGACGCGAGGGAGCGCTTTGGCGTACCACGTACGCGTGACCCAGCCCTTCGGGCTGTGTGCCCCCGATTGAAGGTCCCGTGACCTTCAATCGGTGAGGACGCAGATCCAGCGCCGCCATGCGTGCCCAGGATCATCGGGCGAGCTCCCGGCCGCGCAACGCCAGCCAGAACTCAATGCGGTCGCGGGCGCGCGAGAAGTCGCGCCCCGTCAGTTGCTCGACGCGCCTGATCCGGTAGCGCAGGGTGTGGCGATGGCAGTAGAGCGCGCTCGCCGCCCGCTCCCAGTGGCCGTTGTTCTCGATGAATACGTCCAGCGAGCGCAGCAGCTCGTCGCCATACTCGCCCTCACCCTGCTCGACCGGGCCGAGCACCCCGCGGCAGTAGGACATCAGCGCGTCGTCGTCCTGCAGCGAGAGCAGCAGCTGGAAAGCGCCGAGATCCCTGTAGGAGGCGATCGCATCGCCTGTCTCCCCGTTGCGCAGCCGCGCGGCCTCCAGGGCACAGCGCGCCTCGTGGAAGCTCAGCCGCAGCGAGTGCGTCGCCGCCGGGCGGCTGGCGGCGGCGCGGACATCCCCCAGCCGCGCCGCAAGCTCGGTGCGAGCGCGCCCCGCGAGCTCGACCGGATCGGGCTCGACGCCGTCGATGTCGATCACCGCGCACAACAGGCCCGCGCGAATCGCGACCAGGCTGTGCACGCCGGCGCGCTGGAGCGCGCGCTCCAGCAGCGGCGCCCCGATGGCGGGATCGGACATCGCAAACGCCAGCACGGCCGCCTGCTCGCCGATCCCGAACGGGCGCAGCTTTCCCAGCAGCTCTTCGGGGTAGAGGTTGCCGGTCAGCGCTTCGGCGAGCACGTCGCCCGCCATGCTGCGCTGCAGCATCTCGTACCGTTCGTCGACCAGCTGCGCGAACACCCGCTCGGTGATCGCGATGAACGGCAGCTCGTAGGGGACCTCGAACACCGGGAAGCCGCGCTTGCGCGCGGCGTTCACGAGCGCGACCGGCAGCTTCTTGTGGGCGAATCCCGTGCCGAATCCCAGGCCCGCGATCTCGTGCTCGGCGAGCCGCTCGATCAACTCGTGCTGCACTTTCGGGCCCGTGAGCTGGATGCCGGTGGTGAGCAGCAGCTCACCGCCCTTCAGCCACGGGGTGGGATCGACCAGCTCGGTGATGTGCACCCAGCGCACGTGCGCCTTGGCGGAGCCCTGCCCGCTGGATAGCTCCAGGCCCAGCTCGGCGATCAGGCTCTCGACCGTGAGCTCCATAACCTCACCCTCGTGCTTTCGACGGCGAGCGCCACCGCGCCATCCATTCCGAGGCCTCGCTCAGCACCGGGCGCAGGATCGACTCGATCTCCAGGAACTGCTCCTCGCCTGAGATCAGCGGCGGCGAGAGCTGCACGATCGGGTCGCCGCGGTCGTCGGTGCGGCAGATCAGCCCGCGCCGGTACAGCTCGCCGGAGAGGAACCCCCGCAGCAGCTGCTCGGCCTCCGCGTGGTCGAACGTCGCCCTGGTGTCCTTGTCCTTGACCAGCTCGATCGCGTGGAAGTAGCCGGCGCCGCGCACGTCGCCGACGATCGGCAGATCGCGCAGGCTCTCGAGCACCTCGCGGAACCGTGCCTCGTTGGCGCGCACGTGCGCGCACAGCTGCTCGCGCTCGAGCACGTCGATGTTCGCCAGCGCCGTCGCGCACGCGACCGGGTGCCCGCCGAACGTGAATCCGTGGTTGAAGATCTCCGTGCCGCGCAGGAACGGCTCGGCGATGCGGTCGGCGGCGATCACCGCGCCCAGCGGCGCGTACGCCGAGGTGATGCCCTTCGCGGTGGTGATCATGTCGGGCGCGTAGCCGTAGCGTTCGCAGCCGAACATGCATCCGAGACGCCCCCACGCGCAGATCACCTCGTCGGAGATCAAAAGCACCCCGTGGCGGTCGCAGATCTCGCGCACGCGCTGGAAGTAACCGTCCTGGGGCACGAAGCAGCCGCCGCCGTTCTGCACCGGCTCGAGGATCACCGCGGCGACCGTCGCGGCGCCCTCGAATAGGATCGCCTCCTCGATCGCATCCGCGGCCCACAGCGGGTCGCGGTCCTCGCTCCAGCGGTAGGAGTTGGTGTTCGGCACGTGTATGCCGCCCGGGGTGAGCGGCTCGAACGGCTCACGCAGCGGGGTCAGACCGGTCGCGGTGAGCGCGCCCATCGAGGTGCCGTGATAGGCGAGCTTGCGCGAGATCAACTTGCGGCGCGTGGGCTCGCCCCGCGCGGCGTGATAGGCCTTGGCGAGCTTCCACGCCGACTCCACCGCCTCCGAGCCGCCGGAGGTGAAGAACACGCGGTTGAGCTCGCCCGGCGCGAGCGCGGCGATGCGCGCGGCCAGCTCGATCGAGCGGGGGTGGGCGTAGCTCCAGTTGGTGTAGAACCCGAGCTCGGCGGCCTGGCGCGCGGCCGCCTCCCCCAGCTCGGCGCGGCCGTGGCCGACGTTCACGCAGTACAGCGCCGAGAGCCCGTCGAGGTAGCGCTTGCCGTGCTCGTCATACACGTAGCAGCCGTCCCCGCGCACGATCACGGGAACCTCGCCGCCTTCCTCGTAGACGCCCATGCGCGTGAAGTGCATCCACAGGTGGCGCTTGGCGAGCCGCTGCAGCTCCGTGCTCGAGCGCTCGCTCCCGGCGCCTGGAACAGTCGCGGCCGGAGAGCTGCGCGCGGGAGCCTGCTCGCTCTGATCTGTGCTCGTCGGTGTGATCGCCATGATCGCGCACCACCCTCCTGTCGGACGCGGTGTATTTAGCTAGACACTCGGGACAACCGTACTCCGCCAGGATGTCCAGCTCAAGGCATCGCCCGTTCAATAAGCTCCTGGTTCATTGTACGAGATGTACAACTACGACCGTACGTTTTGGGGATCGCGCCCATTGGCACACCCCGGTCGAGGACGTAGCGTTTGTCACGACCTTTTCCGAGAGGAGTTCCAATGGCCAGTGCAAGCGTCGCCGCACCCTCCGCCCCCAGGCCCTCCGGGGTCATGGACAAGGGCTTGAAGAAGAACGCGATCGGCTATCTCTCGAACGTCGTGATCGGCGTCGCCTCGACGGCGCCCGCCTACTCGCTGGCCGCGACGCTGGGCTTCATCGTCGCGGTCACGGGCGTCGGCGTGCACGCCCCTGCGGTGCTGCTCGTCTCGTTCGTGCCGATGCTGCTGATCGCAATCGCCTACAGGTTCCTTAACCGCGCAGACCCCGACGCGGGCACAACGTTCGCCTGGACGACGCGCGCGTTCGGCCCGGGGCTCGGCTGGGTGAACGGCTGGACGATCGTGCTCGCCGACGTGATCGTGATGGCCTCGCTGT